>JAGWRO010000080.1 GCA_028876495.1 Bacteroidota bacterium | reverse complement strand
TACATGCAAATAAGTTGCCAACGTTTTTGTATTATCTCCTTTCTCCGCTACAGCATTTCCTTTTGCATCGCGAGTCCACATTCCATCTGGGTCAATAAATCTTATCGGATTATCAAATGCATAATTGTAAGGTGAGAACCTTCGCATTTGGTCTGCTTTGGGGTCAACCGTCCACCACCTTCCCAATTGCGGATCCAGCATCCTTGCTCCATAGTCATACTCCTCTAAACCACTACCATCATTAAATTCATTATGCTGTAATTCCTTCCCGTTGTACTTGTATTTATTTTCTATTCCCCCTGCAGCTTTATCACTAATACCCGCCATTGTCAACCTGAAAGGATAGTAATGATTTTCTTCAATAAGCCTGCTACTGGTATCTCTTACTTTAAAATCATCAAAATAAACCGGTTCGTCGCTTTCATTGCTCAAATATACATAAGCGTATCCATTTTTAGGCGCTTTGATAGCCGGTATTACTAAGTGCCTCCTGACCATCCCCTGAACCGGCTACTCGCAACGCCGTACTACCTTCACCTACGTATTCAAACCGTTCGTTGAAGAAAAGGACGGTAAGGTAGGCTTTAGGCAGATTGCCGCCACTATTATTAGCATCGGGTGCCGTCTTGTCTACAAAATTATAGTCTGCATTAAGTTGCGTGGAGATGTCAGAAGTATTTCCTTTGGCCAAGCCTGTGGCAGGGCTACCCAATATTGATTGGACAAGGGTAGTAAGAATGCTTGCTGTCAAATTATTGCCGGTTCCATTTGTTACAGGGTCTTGATAATAATAACTCGTGCTGGCACTTATCTGGTCGCCAGCCATTACTTTTAATAGCACATTTGGGCCTACTTTATGGGTAAGAGATCCCAGTTGACTTACACTGCTACTTGTATTACTGGCCCAACCACCTCCGCTGCCCTGGCCAGGAATTGTTGAAATGGCTACGCGGGTTTGAGCTACTTCGTTGTCAGTGGAGGCTCCGAATACTGGTTCTTCATTGGAAGCCCTGTTCGTTTCCATGGTGCATTCGTTGATGCCATAATGTGTTTCTTCCGTAAGGATCATCCTTACGTTCTGCTGGTAATCCCTTACAAAATAATCATACGTCCCGCGTTTGGCATTGGGTAAATCCATATTGCCATCTATCGCCAATCCATCATAACCATTGTTCGTAGATACCGGAGTCATTACCCGAATCCTTCCTTCTTCAAAGTTGATATATTGAAGCGCATCATCCTGGTACACAAATTCGTTGTAAGCGGGTCTTCGACGAATTCTCAACACAAAGCATTTAAAAAAGTAAGGCGATTTATAATAATCGCCTTACCGCAGAAAAATTATTTTTGAATAAGGAGAGATTTACTGCTCCATGTATTACCATCAAAAACTGATACTAAATACATACCGGATATCAAACCTGAAAGAGAAATTGTTGTTGAGGTAATTCCTGATTTATATTGAAATAATTTTCTTTCATTACCAACACCATCGAATATTTTTATAGCGTAAATTGAATTTTTATTATTGCCTTTTGAAAATGTTTGAGCAGTGCTTTTAATGTTAACAGTGTTCATCGCAGGATTTGGAGTAATGTCGAAAGAAGCAACGTTGGCACCATAACAATTGCTGTGAATAGTAGCACCATCAGTTTTAACATTACCACAAATATCTGTATAAGTTAGTTTAATAGTGCCGCCTCCGGAGACATCTACGAAAGTATTAGATGAATTAGGATTGTAAATATAAATATCACTGCCGGGAGGTACATAATCTTTAGTCCAGAGCCACTGAGTGGCATTTGCAACCGGAACTGCATATTCAGCCCAAGTTTGATAAGTGCCATTACATGAAATTGTTTGTACACTTGAATCTTTTACTGGCGCAAAACCAACAGATAGGTTTTTGCTTATTACAACAGGCACTCCGCAACCAGGGTTAATAGTTGCAGTAAGCGTCGCAGCACCTATGGTAACTTTTGATAATGTCGTTTGAGTACAGGTAGTACAACTTAGGTTACCTATTCCGCTCGGCGAAACTGACCATGTAACGGTTGAGCCAGATTGCAAATTTGATATTGAATAATTACTGCTTGTACAAAAGAAATCGTTTCCGGAAATTGCGACATCACTTATTTGTGAAACATATATCTGCCATGTACCAGAGCGATTATCCATCCAAGCTGCATAGACTTTATTATTATATGCAGTCATTCCAATATAATCACCCGCATAACCACTTCTAAATATTGTGTTGTCAATCGGTTGCGTTATATGAGGAACATCGCTAACTATTTGATTTTGGAACGTGACGCCTCCATCATAAGAATAAGCAACATAAGTGTTAGTAGAAAAACCTGTTGCTTGGTCAAGAGAATAATAATCTACATATACTTTCCCGTTAGCATCATCGACAGCAATCCAAGGAAACCAGTTTTGTCTTCCGTTACTAATACTTATAGTTTTTGGTGTTGTCCATGTAGTGCCACCATCATCTGACCAAGTAATTTCAACAACTGCCTTGCCATTACCATTTTCTTGAGCTGCAAAAACTATATAAATTCTGCCTTTGTGAGCATTACTTTTATCTACTGCCATGCATGGAAAATCATTTACTCCAGTATAATTAAAAGCAGGGTCTCCATAAGCATGAGTTCTTATTCCAACGTAATGTATCGGAACTGTTGGAGTTGTAAAACTGACACCGCCATTTGTTGATTTTACAAAGCCAATTCCTTGTGCAGGAAAGTTATTATTTGTATAATCCGCCCAACAAACATATACTTCGCCATTTGGACCAGTTTGTACATTAGTACCTTGCCCAAATCCATTAGAATTTTTTAGCGTTATTGGTGTTGAAAAAGTGCTACCACCGTTAGTACTGCGATTAAATCTTACGCTTGAAGTACCAGTGAAATCTGTCCAAGCGGCATAAACATAATTTTTGTAAGGGCTTGTTGAATAATTATCTGCTGCTATCATCTCTTTATCAAAATTTAATCTTGTATCTGAAGCTCGAAGCAGAGCGCTCCATGTTAAACCCTTATTAATAGACTTTTGGATGTAATACCCATCTACATCAGATCCAGCAGCTATCATAGATGAAATAAATACATTTCCGGCTATATCGTATGCTGTTGAAGGATCTCCATATAAAACTGTACTTCCGGAAAGTTGGTCAGCGCCTGCCCATGACGTACCTCCATTAGTTGAATAATAGTATCCTTGATTATAGTTAGTCGTAAATGTATTGGCGCTTGCTAAAATATTATTTGGATTTGTTTTATCAATTGATATATGAACCTCAGATTGAGGATTTGAAGATGATAGTACGCGCCTATCTGTGCCGCCACAAATTACGGCGGGAGCCATTGTGGTATATGTCAATGAATCTTGTTTTGTTTGTTGAAATTGAGGAGTGTAGGTTTTGTTTATAAACAAAGTTTTTACTGTATCAAAATTTTGCGCTTTTAACAGATTGCTATGCAAAATAAAAAAGCTGACGAAAAACAAATATTTTTTCATAAAAAGAATTTTAAGAGTAAAATCATTTTAAATAATATCCTTTTAAATACCAGACTTTATTTTCGGGAATAAAGAAGTTATTTTCATATTTAGACAATTGCACCATACCAATCGTCGGTTTAAAATATTCTTCTGCATAAATAAGATAATTGAATGTTCTACCTTTTTCTATTAAGAAATATGTATTGTCAAATTTTAAATTATTTACTGATAGTTGTGTCTCTTTTATTACGTGAACACTATCATATAGAAAAAGATTTGTCCAATAATTTCCAACTGATAAAGGAATAACATATGTTTCCTTAACAACATAATCATTCGGATTAAGGTCTGATGCCGGGACAAATCTTATCGTATCGCCTGACTGGAAAACAAAATTTGTATCAATCTTGTCCGGATACTTATAAACCCAAATGTTTGCAATTTCGCCTTTTGGTAACGTTGCAGTTCCTGTTATTTCAACGGAAACTTCTTCCATCTTTGAAATTGCACTATCGTACACATTGTATATCCACTTATCACCTCTTTTATTTGGAAAATATTCCGATGCTGAAACATTCGGAGGCAGTGTATCTGGCCGTGTTGTGGTTTTGTGACAGGAGGCCAAAAGAATTGTAAACGCAATTAATATACCCATTTCCTTGAAATTTTTCATCTTGAATAAATTGAGTTACACACAAAAGACAATTAATACAAAACAAACGTTGCAGAAGAAGGATGCAACAAATATAATGGTGGACTATGAGTTCTCAATTTTATGGAACATTGTAATTTCATGTCGAAGCTGGTAGGACAAAGGAGCGCGAAAAAGGCTACAGCATTCGGAATACCGATAGCAAAAAGAATACTGCCCGGAATCAAAAAATCACAAAGAGTACGATGGATAATTTCTGCAGCCATGTCCATCAATCCGCCATCCGGGGCCATCGCCTGCCGGTAACTCAGAAAATCCCACAACAACTGCAATTTGTTTTTTTTAAAAACTTTGCTTTTTACATCTATCACTTTACTGATTCCTATCAGCCCGCTTTGCTGCCATTCTACTTTTCTTTTTAATAATTCCGAAAAATTAAAAGGTTGTTGATAATTGTATTCAAAGCCTCCGGTTGCTAAAAAGTTTTTCTTAAGTTTATATTCAAAGAAAGACCTTAGCCCGATCCCTTCTGATGAAATATGAATGTGTTGTATATCTCTGCCCCAGCCTGCTTTATAGCTTGCACCTATCCCTACTTTGCTCAGATTATTTAATTTATACCCTACCGATAAGCCTATATCTGAGGTAGTGGGAAAATTATAGTTACTTCGGGTGGTCTGGATATTTGATCCATATTCCAGCCTTTGAAGAAAAGGTTTTGTTTTTTGATTATTCGGTTTAAAATCGGGCATTGTAATGTCTCCGCTTCCTCCACCAAGTTGATTCAGCTTGTCTTTAAATTTATTCAACTCTCCTTGTGCAGCTTGAAAATATTGTTGAAGCATCGCTGTTGCATTAGGGCCGGAACCAATTCTGCTTCTTACTAATTGCTGCACCTGTTCAACGGTTTGTAATCCTTGCAAAGCCAGGCTATTTCTATAGTTTGCAGGAATACCAAAAAGATTTCCTAATTGGGAATTTTCTTTCACAAATTTTTGGAAAGCCGGTAATTGATTGAGCATTGCCAGGGCTTTTAATTCCATCTTATCCGGATCATTTAATAAATCTTTGTATTCTTTTATTTGTGCTGAATAGTAGTAGGCAATTTTGTTTAACTGGTTAAATTCATTTTTAAGCCCTGAAGGAAGATGAGTATATTTTGAAAGCAGCAGCTTAATTTGGTTCTTTCGCTCAGCAATAAACGCTTTTATCTTTTCAGATTGCTGTAAATTCCCCTGGAGCTGGTCAAAGCTTTTCAATGGGCCATTTACTTTTTCACTTACACCCTTGACTTGTTGTAAAAAAGAGAGCGATGTACCCAGACTATCTATGTAAGGAAGGTATTCGCCAGTGGTGATTTTTGCGATTCCCGGTGCTTTACCTTTAATTTTCTGCAAAAGTTCTGAGTATTTTCCGGAAGCATCCTGCAACGCCAATTCTGGGTGCAGCTTTTGTAACCTTTGCTGGAGTTTTCCTTCCTGCCGTTCAAATTTGGAGAGGTATTTCAACGACTTCTTTGTGATCTGGTCATTGACTGCATTTAATTTTTTATCAATTTTTGAATAAAATCTCCCGGGAAGAATTCGGGCTGAATCTTCAAAATTATCAATGTTTTGAGCAAGGCAGTTGGTGTTTGCGCAAAAAATGAAAGCTATCAGGCAATATTTAATAATTTTCAACAAATCAGGATTTGTTTAAAAAAATACGTTCACCATTTTTCAGAATAAAAACTCTTAAATATTCAAAAGGTATCAGGAAGAAAATCTATTAATTCAAATTATTAGAAATCTCATTTCAATGCAGTATAAATATCCCGGAATCCTCTCTGATTCATACATATTTTGCCTGCTACATGAAAAACGATGCTTTCATAAAGGGGAGCGGATTTGTATTTTATGCTCTGTGCGCTACTATTTTTTGAATCAAATTTTACAACAAAAGATTTCTTAACTAATCATCATTCATTCCCTGGGATTTAAAGCAGTTTTTTCCTGAGAAGTTGTTTTTTTTATTGGTAAACAAGATTGCTGTACGAATATCATTTTCAGAGTATTACCGACCAAGTCTTTTAGACCGTTGGACAGATTTTCTCGACAATTAACCTGAATTGGCCGGTTTTGGGATAGTTTAATATTGTATAAATAATCTTACAGAAATATCAAGAAAATCAAAAGGTTAGAAAAAACGCGGATGTATTCAATGTTCCTTTACAATTCCTATCTGATCCCAGGACTCAGAATATCTGTCTAAAGAATTTCATCCGGTATTTGTCATGGCAAGCATTTAAAGAATACAAATTGAATTCCTCCAATCTTTCAAAAACTGAAATGGCAGTCACCAACCTTTTGGGTAAGAATCAGATTGAAGAGACTAAACATTTTCTTCTGAACTTCAAATTCAAGTATCATGATTCCGGCAAATTAAAAGATGGAAGAGAGATGATTGAACTAGGAAAGAAGAGGACTCTACCTGGAATTCAAATCGAGTGGACATAAATTTAATATAAAAAAAATAGGCAATTAAAAAGGCCTCTCCACTCGAATCTAAGTATTGCAATGCTCCCAATATAACAGTAATGAATAAACGCAATTATTTTAGATAGAAAGCATTTATCAAAAATACATCGCAATAGATGCAGGTAAGACCTGACCACGTTTTGTTGACAAATCTTTTACTTCATAACAGGCTAGATAAACATCCAAAAAAAAATAAGAAACCCAAATTCGTTTCCAAAATAAAACCCCGAAAAGGAGACACCGATTTTTCTCAATTTCAAAAAACCAATTTGAAAATAGCCGCAATTTTTTTATTTTTAATAACTTTAAAAATTGTAATGCCCATCTATCTTAATAATAATTTTGAAAGTAAAATCGAATTCGGGGATCGTTTACCTGTAAGTTATTCCGGGCCTCTTTTAAAAGGAAGTAACGTTTTATATTTTGCGAAAGATACATGCCAGTTAATAATACAAGAGATAATCACAGACCTTTATACACTTCGCTTAAATGTCTTCAGGTTTCTGGAAACAGTAACGCTTAGATCGGTAAGTCAAAAAGAGGGTATTCATTCCCGGATATTGCTAAAGGGAAATCTGCATCATAGAATAAAGGGAGCCGGGAGAATTAATTTAAGGGAGGGGGAATTCACCATGTTTTGGGCGGACAGTGCAAATTGCAAATGTAGATTTGAAGAGAACGTAGAATACAGAACCCTGGATATCTTTTACGGCCCGCAATTAATACAACAATTGATACCTTTCTTTCCTGAACTCAAATACCTTGACAGGGATGAGCATCCGAAACAACTGGTAAAAAATCCTTGTTTTATCACCCCCCTGATGAGTGACATTACCAGGCAAATTATGGAATGTCCTTTTGACGAAAGTACCAGTCAGTTTTATTTCGAATTAAAAGTGAGGGAGTATTTATTTTTGATGTTAGAGCATATCTACAGGAGACCTCCGTCACGTTATCGCTTCACTCCGTACGAAACAGCATGCATTATTAAAGCGCACCAATTACTGCTGGAAGACGTAAGTAAAAAGCCCCTTAGCCTGCGCATGCTTGCAAAAGCGGTGGCAATTAATGAGTTTAAACTTAAGGCAGGATTCAGGCAACTTTTTGGAATGAGTATATTTGATTGTCTTCATGAAGCCAGGATGCAGAAAGCCAGGGAACTTCTTCTTTCAACCAATGATCCCATAAAGCAAATTTGTGAACTTACCGGCTATCCCCGGATGACCAATTTCATAACAGCCTTTCGGAGAAGGTTCGGTTATACACCGGGTTCAATCCGCAGGAAATGAATGGTTCGGATCACAAAACTATTCGGTAATAAATCAAAACTATTTCTAAGAATAACTTTCCGGAATATCCAGACCTTTAGTCTTTAAAGATAATATGAATTCAATTAAAAAGTCAATAATCCCTGAAGTTATAGCTGCGTTATTCATACTACTGTTTGTTTATACCGCAACAACCAAATTGATGGAGCATGAAAGCTTCAGGGCAGTTTTAAGTCAATCCCCGTTAATCGGAAATAAAGCAAAGATCTTATCCTGGTTAATTCCCATCCTGGAATTAATTACCTCTACTTTATTATTCATTCCCTCTTTTCGCAAATGGGGTTTTGCAGGTACCTTTATTTTGATGGTAACCTTCACGTCCTATATCACTTACATGATATTCTTTACAAAAAATCTTCCATGCTCCTGCGGCGGCGTTATTTCCCGGATGACATGGTCCCAACATCTCATCTTTAATATTTTTTGTACCGCACTGGCAGCCATCGCATGGCGGCTAACTTTAAAAAATAAACTTTTTGTGGCAATCAACAGGAATAGCCGAACACCTGCATAAAAAAGTAGGCAAATTTTAAATTCTTTAAATCTTTATGTATGAAAAAGTATTTCCTGGGGAGTATGGCGGTACTCCTCGCTTTAGTCTTTAGCGCCTTTACCGGTACCAGGAAAAAGCCTGCGTTTCCAGACATGTATTGGTTTCAAATCAGTAATCAGTATACTCCGGGATATCCGGTTGACCAGGCCGACGCGACTTTTATGTTGGAATCAACCGTAGCTCCCATAGGTTCAGCATGTACGGGCAGTACCTATGACTGTGTAGCCGGTTTTAATGCAGACCAGGTAAATAGTTCTAATCAATTGAAGGATGACTTGGAAATTCCTGCCGATGTAGCATCCCTGAAGAATTAATGGATGGGTTGTAAAGCAGTATTTTCGAATGAGACTACCTCATTAATGGAGGTTCCGGAGTTACCGGTAAAAACTCTTTAGAAAATTGGCCTTTTATTTTTTAAATTAATAACCGGGATTTTGGGTAAGAAAAGGATTGTTATTCAGCTCGGTTTGCGGAATGGGATATAAAGAGTCATGAGCTTGCCAACCGGGTTTTAGGACTGATAAAACTGCAGTAGCCTTTCCGGTACGTTTTAAATCAAACCACCGGTTGCCCCATTCGCAAAAGAGTTCTACTTGCCGTTCATGTTGAATAGCACGTAACATTGATGCCTGTTCAGTGGAAGTAGTATTTTGCAAGCCAGCCCTTTTACGGATGAGATTTAAATCAGTTATGGCCCCGCTCAAATTACCTTCCTGCGCTCTGGCCTCTGCCCGGATCAAATATGGTTCTGAAAGCCTGGATACCACGTACGATTCCAAAGGGGTGGAAAGGCCATCATAGCCCAATTTATATTTATAGGGATAATAATAATCCTTCCCGGCAACGGTAACTTTATGTAACCATTTTTGCCGGCGTTCATCTCCGTTTTCAAAGGTATTCAAAAGGGTTTTAGTGATAACATAAGAGGGTATGGGATGACTGTTTACGGGAACAAAAAAATATCCCTCCCATGTTTCAAATCCGGGTATTACGGGTGAAAGCGCCCAGATCGTCTCGTTGCTGCCGGAAAGAAAAACGTGATTCAAATCGGTCTCAAGACTGTAGAGGCCCGCATCAATTACCCGGGTTGCATTTTTATCCGCCTCCACCCAGTTTTTTTGATAGAGATATACTTTGGCCAGCAAAGCAGAAGCGGTAAACCGGTTCGGGCGAAATCTTCCTGCGGTGGGGTAATTTGCCGAAAGTAAATGCCGGGCATCTTTTAAATCACGGATTATTTGAGCGTATACGGTGTCCGAAGACGACCTGGGCAAGATTTGATTTTGGTGATAATCGGTGGTAAGCACCAGTGGGATAGCGCCATAAAGGTTAGTCAAATTAAATAGTATAAATCCTCTTATAAATTGAACTTCTCCCATCAGTTGATTTTTCACTTGAACGGGTATATGGCTTTGAGTTAAACCTTCAAGACAGGCATTGGCCTGGTATAAAATAGGGTATGCATTCCCCCATAATGCAGAATTATTTAGACCATTGTTGGCAGCAATTTCATTTTGATAAAAATCATTCTCATCCGTAAGGTTATGGGTTGGATAGAGTTCATCGGCGCTCAGCCCGGGATAAAGCGTGAGTCCACCGCTTCCTGTGTTCAGAGAGAAAGTCCGCATCATATTGATGTAAATTCCTGTTACAGCACTGGTGGCACCGGCGCTATCGGTAAAAACCGTTGAATTGACCAATTGATTTTTAGGGGCCGGTATTTCTAAAAATTTTCTGCAGGAAAAACAAAAAATAGAAAGGCCGGAAAAGATCAAAAGAAAAAAATGATTAATTATCTTCATAAAAGAAATTGAAAAATTTAAAAATTAAATTGACCACCCACAGCCAGGGTCCTCAGGGGTGGTACTCCATAAAAATTTTGGGTCTCAGGGTCATTACCTTTATACCGGGTTATGGTCAACAAATTCCTTGCATTAATATAGAAGCGAAGAGATTCTACCTTCATTTTTTCAGTAATTTTCACAGGAAGTTTATAGGAAAAGGAAACGGTTTTGATCCGGATATAGGAGGCATCACTATATACGCCACTGGATTGAGCGAAATAAGTTCTGGCTGCCTTTCCTGCGGTGGTAACAACATTTGTGGTGAATTTTTCGAATTCAGATTGATCTCCCGGCTTTTGCCAGCGGGACAGCAATGCTGCCGGCAAATTAAATTCGCCTCCAGGAACATTACCTCCATAAATTTGTGCCAAATAGTTAACTCCGGTTTGCTTTCTAAATTCAAGGAAAATATCCAATTGAAAATTTTGGTATTCAAAAGAGTTATCGATTCCTCCATAGAATTTCGGGTCCAGGTTTCCTATAACCTGTATATCATTAAATTGATTATTTTTAATATTGACAGGAGAATAGGTCGGTAGGCCTCCTGCATTTAAAAATTCGAAAATTCCGGTGGTATCATTAACACCCAAATATTTAAATTTATTTAAAACGCTTAACGGTTGTCCTACCACATATTTGGTGGCATAACCTGAATTTTCAATCCCGGGAAACGAAGCCAGCTTATTTCGGGGGATCGTTAGATTAAAAGAAGTATTCCATCTAAACTTTTTTCCTTTAATATTGGAGGAATTCACTTCAAACTCCCACCCTGTATTTTGCACCTTTGCAGACCGGTTTTCGGTAACATTTAAAAAACCGGTTTGAGAAGGTAATTGGTAATACACAAGCTGGTTACCGGAAAGATGATAATAATGCATGGCAGTGAAAAGGAGTCGGTTCTCAAAAAAACCCAGTTCGATAGCTCCTTCGGTTTTTTGGGTAATAGCCCAGCTGAAATCAGGGTTGTACAGGTTCTGAGGTAAATAACCGGGAGCACCCTGGTAATTATAGTTTGTGGATTGCCACCGGGCTAAATATTGATAATCCCCAATGGCATCATTCCCGGTCGTACCATAACTTCCTCTCAATTTTCCAAAACTCAGCCATTTCAAATTCTTTTTTACCAATGATTCTTCTGAAAAGATCCATGCTGCCCCGATTGATCCAAAATTGCCAAACTGCTTACCGGGTCCAAACCGGGTTGAGCCATCCCTTCTGCCATTAAGATTGAGGATATATCGTCGGTTAAACTCGTAACTTACTCTTCCGAAAACCCCGGTGTACTTATACTGTTGGTAAGTATCAGTAGCGGTTTTATGGGAGGCTCCTTCAATGGAAGTAATTAAGTTATCATTAGAATAGCCGGATCCGGATAAAATAGTGGAAGAAAGGATATCCTGTTCAAAGGTGCCCCCCAGCAGGATATTCATTTTACCTTTACCCAATTTATCTTTAAATTCGGCTTGGGGCTCAATAATCCAGTTATGAAGATCTTTTGTTCCAAACTGGGCGGTAGCGATCCGCTGTAAGGCCGGGTTCTGGGAGGCAGCAGGATTTCCCGAATATTCGATACTGTTCACCTTATTATAACCAAAACTGGTCCGGATTTCAAGGTCCGGAATAATTTGGTACCCAAGCTGCAAATGGCTTAATAAATTAAAATTGGTTATGCTGTACTTTTTTTCCAGGTACGATAACGGATTTACGTTCGAAACGCCAAAGCTTGCCCCTTGGTAATTCCAAACAAGGTTCCCGTTTTCATCCAACAGGTTCGGAAAATTCGGATCCAGGGCATAAGCATGTAGCAAATCAGGGGTGCCTGAAGAATTATTTTTGTCAAAAGAGTAAATGGAAGAAAAATCAAACGATAGTCTTTTATCAGTTGAATGATGATGAAAATTAAAATGTAGGGAGGCCCGGTCATACGCGAAATCACCGGGAAAAAGAGAAGTCTGGTGATAATAACCCGCCCCAAATAAAAATTGCGTAAGCTGCGTTCCTCCGGAAAAGGAGGTGTGAATATGGGTGGTATGGGAAGAGTTGCCAATAAAGAATTTTTTCCAATTGGTGTACTTATTAGCATCATAAAGGGTCAGATCCGGAGCGTAGGTTCTGAAATTGGAAGGATCGGCGCCGGAAGGAGTTATACCGTCATTGGCAAAAGCTTCCCTCCGCATTTCCAGGTATTGTTGGGTATTCATCATAGGTAAAGTGTGAGCAATTTGGCTCACACCGTTAAATACATTCACATTGAATTTTGTTTTCCCATCTTTACCTTTTTTGGTGTTGATTAGTATAACCCCATTAGCACCCCTGGAGCCGTAAATAGCCGTCGCATCCGCATCACGTAACACTTCAATGCTTTCTATATCGGATGGGTCAATCATATTAAACGGGCTGATTCCTCCATATGAATTATTCAATAAGATATTATTACCGGGTGAGACTATCGAAGGGAGTTGATTCATATTATTATTTTGAGGGGCAAACGGAACACCGTCTATCAGGAATAAAGGATTATCTTTTGGTGGAAGTAAATTATAAGGGTCGGGGTTTAAAGAATTTTGGCCTCCAATCTGTATAGAAAAGGAGGAACCGGGCAGCCCACCTGAAGCAGTAACTACGAGGCCCGGAACCCTTCCTTGTAAGGCAGCTAAGGGATCGGATACGGGCTGATTGCTTATTTCCTCAGCAGTAACTTTCGAAACAGAACCGGTATTCAATCGATGGGTAGTGGTATAATACCCTTTAATAATAGTCTCATCTAAAGTGGCCACCGAAGTTTGCAATCGGATTAATAAATAGGTTCTGCCCAATACCGGTATTTCTATGGAGTGATAACCGATACTGGTGATAGATAAAACAGCATTTGCCTTTAAATGGCTAAACCCGAATGCTCCCCTGGCATCGGTGGCCATGGCCCTATTGGAATGTTGGATGGAGACAGTGGCTCCAACCACCGGTTCATTGTGTTCATTAACGATTTTCCCCTTTACATCTGAACCAACAAGAGCAACGGGCTGCTTTGTTTCACCATTTTTGTTTTTTACAATAACCTGTTGGTCTGCTATGACAAAGGTAAGTGGCTGATGAGCGAAGCAACTATCAAGTGCATCATGTATGGAAACGTTTTTAATTTCCAGACTGACGGGATTCGATTGATTGATTTGTTCCCGGGTATAAACAAAGCTATACCCGGTTTGCTTGCTGATTTCGTTGAAAATTGTTTCAAGTGAAACGTTTTGTAACGAGAGGGTAACCTTCTGGGAACAGCAGGGGGTTGCTGATAGAAAGCAGGTAATAATAGTTAGTATGGCGATAGTCTTCATGGGGGCAAAGGTTTTTATAAAATTTCCGATGATCCGAAGAGACGTTTGGTAAACTTTAAATTAAATAGTTGAATTTAGGTTAATTATTAATGCAGCAAATGCTTGTTTGTAAGAGGTAACCCGAACAATTTCCGGGTTCTGCTCTGTTAGAATCCGGTTGGGGTTACGTTAACCGTTGCGTCTAACCATCAGGGTAATACATAAATAGTTTTATTTTGAACTTTAAAATGAACTTCATTGGTTTCTTCAAAGATATTCAGTAATTTTAAAAGAGGTTCTTTACGGGAAATGGTCGCATTGAAATGGGGTGTTTTTGTCACCTCGTATTTTATATCCACATTGTACCATCTGGCAACCTGCCTCATGATGGATTGAATCTCCGCATCCCGGAAAATGAACTGGCCGTTTTTCCATCCGGTAACCTGGCTGGTATCAGCGGAACTAACCAGGATAATTTTTGATGAATTGATTCTGCCTTGTTGGCCCGGTGACAGCTTCTGTACGATATTCCCTTTTAAAATTTCCACACTACCTTGGAGTAAGGTAACGTCTTTATACCTTTCATTTTCATAAGCCATAATATTAAAATGAGTTCCTAAAACTTTTACCTCGCTGCCATCCGCAAGCTTAACTTTAAACGGTTTATTTTTATCCTTCGTTACTTCAAAATACCCCTCTCCTTTTAATTCAACCAGTCTTTCAGAAGTGGAAAATACAGTTGGATATTTCAGTGAGGAGGCGGCATTTAACCACACACGGCTTCCATCTGGTAATTGTACTTCATATTGTCCCCCTTTAGGAGTGGCAAGAATATTATAATTGGCTGCAATAGGGTTACCACTATCTTTATAGACTATTTCTCCTTCTTTTGGCATCTCAATAATGGTTCCATGATCACGTTTTATGAAACCGCCGGACGCGCTGACTAAATCAACAACGCTTCCATCACTCAGGGTCAATGTAGCTTGGTTACTACCTGGCTCAATTCCTGCCTGTTCAATCTTTGCAATAGACGTTTGCCTGCTTGGTTTATTATTGATTATTTTATAAATTCCAAAAGCAGCAACTAATAAAATTACAGAGGCGGCTGCACTAAAGATCCATTTTTTTGTAATTGGGTATTCCGGAATGAAATTTATTTTTTTCTTGGTGGATTGTAAGGATTCTTCAACTTTAATTTTATTCATCCATTCGAGGTTGGCTTCTATATTTTTTTCATCTGTCAGTTCTTCAAACAAAAGCATATTATCATCACTCGCTTCTACCCATTGATCAAGTTCGTCATGTTCTGATTCACTAAGTGTTCCACGAATATATCCGGCAATTAAATACGCAACCCGGTAAGCTCCTTCATCCATATTTTTAAAGGTCTCTTCTTTCATGCTATTAAGGTAAAACTTTCAATTTAAAAAGTAATCATTTGCCTGGCTATAATAAGGGAATCCAATTTAGGTTCAAAAGGACTAAATGCAGCAAAAAAATATTGAAAATAAAAGTAGAAAGAAAAAAAATGAAAGGGAGATAAATTTTTTCCTAAGCAATGCCAGGCCTCTTGCTTTTTGCGATTTCACAGTGCTGGGAGATATTTTCAACTCCCCTGCGATCTCACTTACTTTTTTACCATCAATGTATAACATTTTAAAAACCTTTCGACATTCAATAGGTAAACTATTAAGTGCTTTATACAGTGCGCTGAAAAACTCGGTGCGAATAATATCCGATTCAACATTATCTTTTGTCTCAACAATAGTAAGATATTCAATTGCTTTTTGCACTTTTAGTCTCCTCTCCTTTTGTTGCAAAAATTTAATACAGTCATTTCTCACTATTTGATAAAGATAAGAACGAATATTTTTAGCATCTTTAAATTGGGAATGTCTTTTCCATATCTTAATAAAAGCAGACGAGGCAATATCTTCTGCTTCGCATCTGTTATTTAATAGGCGATTTGCAAAAAAACAGAGTGAAGGAAATAGTTCCAGAAAAAAAAAGTCAAAACCTTTTTCTTCTCCTTTCTGAAATGAAAAAACCATTTCAATTTCATTATTTATTCTCAGTGTAACCACG
Organism: Bacteroidota bacterium; assembly: GCA_028876495.1. Classification (GTDB taxonomy): domain Bacteria; phylum Bacteroidota; class Bacteroidia; order Chitinophagales; family Chitinophagaceae; genus Ginsengibacter. The sequence goes on along the minus strand of JAGWRO010000080.1, from coordinate 10,002 downwards.
TTATGAGTTTAAATACTTTCCTATAGGTGATTGTACCATAAACAACATAAGTTCAACTTCACTTCTTATAAATTCGAAGTGAAAAGTAAGATTGATCAATATGTAATAAATCAGGTTAAAGATAAAAGGGTTGCAAACAATTTATCTCAAGCCGATTTATCATATGAACTCGGGATGTCAGTTGGCTTTATAGGAAAAGTAGAAAGCACAAAATATTCATCGCATTATAATCTAAAGCATTTAAACAATCTTGCTAAAATCCTTAAATGCAGTCCGCAAGATTTTCTTCCCAAAAAACCACTTTAATTATCACCGGTACATTGACAATAACAAATTTATTTAAAATTGTTGAATTAATCACCAATAGGTGATTGTGTACATGTGTATGTATATAGAAATTTGCAATCACCCGTGGGTGATTGATGCAAACTCCAATTCAACAATATATTATAGATCGTGTGCGTGAAAAGCGGCAACAATTGGGCATGTCGCAAGAAAAATTATCAATTGCTTTAGGTTTTGAATCGCAGGGATATATCAGCAAGATTGAAAGCACAAACTATGATGATCATTATAACATCGACCACTTGAACGAAATTGCAAAAATATTAAAATGTTCTTCCCGGGAATTTTGGCCGGAGAAACCGGTTTAATTTTTTTCATTACCATCATTGATGTTTTGCAATTTCACTCTTAGAAGGTTTTCACTACCAGCAATTAATTCTTAATAGGGCTTTCGCAATATTCTTGAAAAGGTTTAATTTATTCAGTAAATTTGTTAGCAACACCGTTACTTAATTAGTCAGGTAATGAAGTGAAATGTTGTTAGAAATAATCTCGTATATACTTATTCAAATAACAATATGGAATTGATAATAGAATTTGACGACATAAAAGATACTTCCAAGAAAAAATTTCTCCTGGAGACGCTAAAATTTCTCGGCATTCAATTTAAGACATCTGAAAAGCGACAAACGCTGGAGCAGTATAACAAGGAACTTGAAGAGAACGACGCGGAAATAGAAAATGGAAAGTATATCTCAATGGATGATTTGCTAAAAGAGATAGAGCAATGGTAGTGGTTTGGAATTTGAATGCTAAGCAAGAATTAAAAAGAGTGTATGAATACATTTTAAAAGACTCCTGGCAAAATGCCATAAAAGTCCGGCAGGAAATTATTGACGCAGTTTTAAGTCTGCCTGAACATCCGGATAAACACCCTCCGGATAAACACAAGATAAATAATGACGGAACATGGAGGGCATTCGAAATAGACCGTTACAGAATTTCGTATAGAGTTAAAAAAGATCAAATTCGCATCATTCGGCTTAGACATACCAGCAGATCGCCTTTGCCCTATTGAAGTGAAAATCATCAGGAAGAAAAATGTCCCCTCTCCTCTTTAAATAAAGCCATTAACCATATCTCGAATTTTTCATTTCATCCCTAAATGGTAAGGCTATAAGAATCATTTCAGATTCATTAATGAAATCAAAAAGTTTAAGGTTCATTTAATCCTTTTTCAAAATAACGCCTACTCTAAAAATATCAGTTTTAAATACCAGGAACCCCTAACAAAAATTTCTCCCATACCAACGGAAATTTCCCGCCATTCCAACATTAAAAATTTCATTTAAACCGATGCCTTTGTAAATAATTTTTTCATAATTCAATCAACTCCCCTTGGAAACAAAATTTCACGACGGCAACAAAATCCCGGTAGGTTCGCCAGCCCGGATCACCCCGAAAGTTTAATGAAAAAATCCTTCCTGCAAATCTTTTTATCCGCCTGGCAAACCTCTTTTATTATGCCAGCTTTTATTTTTGATATATTATTGAATTTAAAAAATTTAGCCGTAAAACAAATTCGTACCACCATATCATTTGCTTAAATTAAAACAGAGGTTATGATCAAAGCCGGATATAAAGACAAAGAAAGAATAGTAGACATTCTCGCAGCCTCATTTGAGGGGAACCGGAGCGTGAATTATATAGTGAAACAGGACAGCAAAAGAGCCGCCAGGATAAGAAAGTTGATGGCGTATTCTTTTGAAATTTGTTATTCATTCGGGGAGGTTTTTATAACGGAGGATAAAAAAGCATGTGCCCTGGTATTGTATCCGGGTAAAAAGAAGACAACACTAAAATCCATTGTACTGGATATACAATTAATATTTTCCTGCATAGGGATAGAAAATATTACAAAAGCGATTGAGAGAGAAAAAAAGATTAAGGAATTGCAGCCAACCCATGTAAACTACTATCTATGGTTCATTGGGGTGGATCCTGATTATCAAAATCAAGGCATTGGGAGTGGACTTCTTAAAAATATAATCAGGCACAGTGAGCATAAAGGAAGCCCGGTTTACCTGGAAACTTCTACCATAAAAAATTTACCATGGTACAAAAAATTCGGGTTTCAGATTTACCATGAACTGGATATAAGCTATAAGTTATTTTTTCTCAGGAGAGTGAATTAAAAATAAAGTGTATGCTGGTATTTGGAACACAAATGCATGTGGTCACATTTATTTTTGTGAGCATAGAAACAGTAATCTTTTTCTATTTGCTAATCTACCATGTAGCCCGGCCCGATGACCGGACGATCTATCTGAACCTAATTTTGATTTTTCTCCTGATAACGTATAACATTTCAGGGGGTTTATTACCGGATCCCAAATTACCAGGCTCCTATTTTATTCAGGAAGCCATTGCTTACGCAACCGGTTTTATTACACCTTGTTATTTCCCCTACTATGTGTACAAAGCCTTTAATTTAGAGAGAATGAAGTTCCATGCCTTTAGGGGAGTACATTTGTTTTTACTGTTACCCTACCTGCTTTTTGTATTAATCTTTGCAATTTCCAATAACCTGGAAACGGCAAAAAATATCCTGCTATTGCCGGTTCTGTATGCGGTCTGGGTAATTTATTCTCTTCTGAAAGCCATTAAATACAAGTATGGGAATAATTTCAGGAATAGGGATTCGAAGGAAGAAATTGCCGTCTTGCTTGTAAGCATAAGCCCCTGGATTGGGTTACCCGTCATTGCCTATTTTAATTTATCACAGGTAGTGGAAGCCCTGGTCTGTAATGCAGGTTTTTTGCTTTTGTTTGGGTTGCAGGTATCGCGCCATGTAAAGCAGATCAGGAGGGAACATGAAAGGCTGATCGATTCGGAACAACGCCTGTTGAATTGGAATACGAATCTTCAGAATGAAGTAAACAAAAGAACACGGGAGTTAGAAAAAATGAACGAACAAAAAACGAATAACTTTATCAACCTCGTTCATGAAACCAAAACACCGCTAACACTCGTAAACAATTATCTGGGAGAGTATATAACCAAATATGGCGCGGTGGAAGAATTAGATATAATTAAAGGAGGAATAAACAAACTTACCAAAGATGTAACCAGTTTATTTGACATTGAAAGATTTAAAAAAGGGTTTGAGGTTTATAGCCATAACCAGGTGTCAGATTTTAGTGAAATTCTTAAAGAGAGCCTGGTATTATTTGAATACTATTGCCAGAAACAAACCATCGTTTGCAAAAAAGAAATTGAAGAAAATATTTTTATAAAAGCTGACCCGAACGCGATTGACAGGATCGTTAACAACCTGATTGAAAATGCCCTTAAGTTTTCTACCAGGGAGGGAAATATCTTTATAACTTTAAAAACAAATAAGGACAAGATCCTTTTTTCGGTTAAAGACACCGGCATGGGCATTCCCCGGGAATTTCAAAAGAAAATATTTGAGCCCTATTACCAGGTGAATCATAAAAAAACCGGGTTACAGGGAATGGGGCTGGGTTTACCGATTGTAAAAAAAGTGGTAGATGGCCTGGGAGGACAAATACAAATTGAAAGCCATCCTGAAAAAGCTCCCGGAACAAAAATTAGTATAATCTTTAAGCGGTACAAGTTAGAAGAAAATAAGGTGCCGGTAGTAAATCCGGACCAGGCCCAAACGCTCAGTTATAACTTTGAACCTTTTGACATGACAGACACCGAATACCATCCTGGTAAACCGTCCATTTTGCTCATTGAGGACAATCAATCCATGCTTAAATTTCTTTCCAAAAAATTCAGGGATAAATACAACGCATTTTGCACTTTAAACGGGGCAGAAGCTTTAAAGAAGCTTCATGAGTTAACAGTGATTCCCGACCTGATTCTGTCTGACATTATGATGGATAAAATGGATGGTTTTGCCTTTGCGAAAGCAATAGCGGAACAGGAGGCTTACAATCATATCCCGATTATATTCTTATCGGCCAAATCAACGCCTTCCGATAAATTGAAAGGCTTGCGGTCAGGGGCCATAGATTTAATTCAAAAGCCCTTCTCCTTTGAAGTGCTGAGCCAAAAAATTGAAACGGTACTTGAAAACATCAGGAAACAAAAAAGGGCGCTTTTAAATTCATCGATATCCCATCTTAAAAGCCTGGACAATTCCGAAACGGATCAGGTAGATAGCGCATCTTCCAGGTTTGATCAGACCTGTAATATGTATCGTTTTACGAACCGGGAAAAAGAGATAGCAAGATCCATCGTAAAGGGACACACCTATAAAATGATTGGAGAAACCTTATTCATATCTGAAAAAACGGTGGCCAAACACTCAGAAAATATTTTTAGAAAAATCGGGGCAACCAATAAGGTGGATCTGGTAAATAAGCTTGGCAGGAACCCTGGTTAATACATATTCTGTCATAAGGGTATTCAGGTTACCGAAAACGTGAATGAAGTAAACCATTTAAATAATCAAAAAGGCATGTTATTCCTGGAAATCAAGTCAAAATACGTAGATCAAAGTATAAAATTACGGGGTATCGCTTATTGTTTCTACTTTGATAAAACTCCAAATTTGTTTTTGAAAAACATTCACCGCATTCAACTGGTGACTATGAATCGAAAATATACTTTGGAGTGGTTTGATTCTTTGATTACGGTTTCGCTTAATCCGGGAAGAACCCACCTGGAAGAAATCTTACCGGAACAAATTACCCTTTTGAAATTAAAGATGGAGGAAAAGAAAATGGAACAGCAATTTCTTTTTATGAATGAAGTTTTTAGTTTACTGGAGGAAAAGAAAATTAAACTCTTAATCAGTCAGTATCGTACTTCTTTAATAATGCTGCTTGAACAGGCAATGGAAAATTACAATACTATTTCTGACAATAAACCTGCGCTTAAACAGGTAACCAATGAAGTAATTACCTGTGTGGATGAATTGCTGACTTTCATTGAAGTTCGCTTTCCGGTTTATATTGGAACGGAAGAGAAAGTGGCTCCTACCCTGCTAGCCCAAATAAAGAAAGAGGTAAAACAAAAAACCGACAAGCTTAAAATTGAGCTGTATAAAAAAACAGATGCACAGCTTGCAATTATTCTATTGGATGTTCTTTATTCTTTCTGTAAATGCAAAGACAACCACGCCACTTTTCAACAGGTAGGGTATATAAAAGAATTATTGAATCAACTCGTCTCATTGGATAATCATGAAACAGGAAATGATGTTTTTAGTGACCTGGATAAAATGCTTATTTACATGAATTTTAATAGCGAACCATATATAGAATACCTGGTTCAAAAAATTTCAAAGAAGATCGGGTCTTTTGAAAGCATTAATGACAAAATAGAGAAATTACAATGGTATGCAAAGGAATTTAACCAGTTGCGCCGTAAAGCCGAAACTGCTTTATATACAGGGCAAACCAGCCTCAGAGAGACCATTTCCAATTGGCTGGTACAGGAGATAGGCTATCTTGAAAGAAGGCGTAATCTTCCTGTCGTTCCGTTTCAGGTAAACCCGGGAAATCAAAATCAAAAAACTTCGGTTGAAAAAAAGAAAGCTAAGTTGTTATGCATTTTTTCTACGGATCAAATGGGAATCCTCCTTCGGGCAATAGATGAACTACAGGTAGTGAAGGCCCGCTCCATGACTGAAGTATTCAAAACGATTGTTCCACATCTTTCCACACCCTATAAAGAAGACCTTTCTTACGATGCGGTTCGCAGTAAATCCTATGCGGCAGAAGAAAGAGATAAAAAAATAGTAATGGAAACTTTACAGCAGGTGATTGAGAAAGTAAAAAGATATTAATAACCCGGTTATAAAATCGTCAGTAACCAAAGGAAAACTCCCTTATTTTGTGACCTTCACTGATTATGATATCGAATGTATAAAAAAAGCAAAAACCATCATAGATGCTGACACCAGTGTACATTATTCCATCGAAACCCTTGCTGAAAAAATTGGAATCGGAAAGACCAAACTTAAAAAGGGCTTTAAAGAATATTTTAAAATGGGCCTCTTTCACTATTTGAGAGAACAAAGGATGATCAAAGCGGCAGAGCTTTTGATGGATTCCAATAAAACCATTAAGGAAATCTCAAAAGCGACAGGGTACAAATACTATAGCAATTTCCTTTCGGCGTTTACGGCATACCACGGGATTCCACCTTCACAATATCGAAAGCTCTTTCGGCAAAATCACTAATTTAAAAAAATCCACTTGCATATACGTTACGGCCACTCTGATATTTTCAACTTTACCTTGTGCATTAGTTTTTTCTACATATTTGACCTTAATCTCAGGCATAGTCATGACAAATTCGTATTGAATATTACTATTTTTAGACTGCCGGAGTATGGGGTAAAGATTGCCTGGTGATTGAGAAGGATTACCAGATTACTGAATAGGGGTTAACCAAATCATATAATTGAAAGAATTTCATAATCGGTTTATAGGTTTCTTTTTGTATTTACAAAAACGAAATATAATTTCATAAAATGAAATTATATCGTATCTTTGAAACATAATAAAAACCTGTGGTAGTTATAAGTTACAGAACAATCAGAGAATATGCAGAACAACACAAGGAAGTAGAAGACCAATTAAATAACTGGTATATTATTGCGGAAAAATCCGATTGGGCCAATTTCCATGAGATAAAAGAGATGTTTAACGCTACTGATGCTGTTGGAAATGACTTGTATGTTTTTGATATCAGGGGAAATCAATACTGGTTAATTGTTCGGATTATATTTCGTGTGCGAACAATCTATATAAAATTTATTGGTACCCACAAGGAATATGACAAGGTTAAACTGGATGGCCTTTAACTATCCAGGCAGCGTGCCTACTTAATAGTAGTCTTTTATAAAATCGTAATCATGGCACATTTTAAATTTAAAATTAAGAATGAATCCGACTACAATGCATCAATGAAAAAAATCGATGCGTTGATGAAAACAGGAGAAAACAAACTGACAGATAAGCAAGCCGAAGAATTAAGGGTTCTGGCTTTGGCTGCACAGGCTTATGAAAAGAGTGTCTATACCATTCCGGCTCCAAAAACCCTGGAAGGGCTTATTGAGTTAAAAATGTATGAGCGTAAAATCAAACAAAAAGAATTAGCCAGGTTATTGGGCATCAGGGAACCTAAACTCTCACAGATCATGAGTAAAAAAAGGAAACCTGATGTGGCATTTCTTAAAGCGGCCCATAATCTTTTAGGGATTGATGGTAACGTTCTTCTTGAATTTGTATAAAATGAAGGGGAAATGCACCCTCTAAATTCTATCTTACCAGGGTAACCACTCCTTTTCCTGTTTCAGGTTTGCCTTCAGCGCTCACCAGTGTAATGGTCCACACGTACACCCCGGCAAGGGCCGGTTCCTTTAAACGTCCCGTCCCAGTAATTAGCGGAAGAAATTTGTCCCGGGATATCCTTCCGTAAATGAGCCCGGGTACTATCTTGCCATTGATACCGCCTTCCAAATATAGAAAGCTCTTTCGGCAAAATCACTAATTTAAAAAAATCCACTTGCATATACATTGCGGCCACTTGAATATATTATCAACTTTACCTTGTGCTGGATAATAAAAGTAATTAACCGGGATAATATGAAACAAAAAGTAACGATAGAAATGATTGATTTTCTTCTTATTTTGCTCTTTGTGTATGCCGCTACCAGCAAGCTTTGGGAGTATAATACTTTTATAATTCAGTTAGGCAATTCACCCTTTCTTAAACCATTTGCAGGAATAATAGTGTGGCTGATACCAACAATAGAATTGGGTATTGCACTAATGCTAACGTTGAAGCGTACACGCTTTTACGGTCTGCTCTTTGCTCTGCTTCTTTTGATCATTTTTACCGGCTATATCGCAGGCATGCTTTTATCGGGTAGTCCCCTCCCCTGCTCCTGCGGCGGTGTAATCAGTGAACTAAGCTGGAAAGAGCATTTGGTGTTTAACCTTGTCTTCGTAGCAACAAGCATGGCGGGTCTTGTTTTGGACAAGAAGCAAAAAGCAAACTACCATTAGATAAATCAATTTAACTAAAAATATTTCGCGCGAATAAGGAAGCAAGCTGAAAACCTTTAAAAGAGTAAGCAATCATTTGTTCATTTTTGGGAGAGTTCAAAAATCAAACTCTGCCAATAGGGTAATACGATTTATAATTTTTAAAAACATTTTTTATGAAAAAGATTAAAATGTCAATTTTCGCTGTCATTGCCATTGTTATGGGAATTGCAGCAAGCGCTTTTACCGAAGCCAATACCAAAGCGCTTCCCAAAACAACAGAAACCACCTACTGGTTTTTGATGGATGCATCGGGAACTAATGTTACCACCACCCAGGTGAGTGACCCTTCAACCCTATGTCCCGCCAAAATCCTGCCCGATTGTGCCAGGGAGTACAATGAAAGCCAAACAGAAATTGTAGGCGGTGTAAGGCAGGTAAAATCCAGCCAGGTAAATGCAGAAATTGATTTCCGGTCAAAGGATTAATCAAAAGTACTGCACCATTTATCATGAAAAGGCCGTCCTTGTTTGAGGACAGCCTTTTTTAGGTTCCTTTCTAAAATAATTTAAAAGGGTTGTAAAGCCTTTCAGAAATTTAATTCCTTGGGTTTTGAGGTATCCCGCTTAGTTGAATCACCTCATCTTCAATAGCAAATACATAATTCGGGCTGTTGGGGGCCAGGTCATAAATTTGACCGTCCAGTACCCTGTACAATGTCGTGGCAGTAGCAGGGTCAAGGTTCAATCTCCGAAGGTCGCTCCATCTGATTCCCCTGAACAAAAGTTCCTTTCTCCTTTCGGGTAATATCAGTTGTAGGGCCTCGTCTGCTGAAGAAGCGGTTAAAGGTAAAAAGGTACCTGCCCTGTATCTCTTAATAAGCAATGCGTTTAAGGCATCCATACCCTCCTGTACCTTGCCGGTCCTGGCAAGGCACTCGGCTTTATTAAAATATACTTCATCCAAACCAAGGCCGCTAAAATAATAAGGCGAAGAACCGTTGTAATTACCTTTAAAAACAAGGCGCCCGTTTTTTAGGGTAAATAAGGCAGGCTTTCTTATATCGTTATCAGAATACAGGCTGTATAGAACGGTATCTATATTCATCCGCGAACTGGCGAGGCTGGTTGCATAATCCAATGTGGTTTGAAAGATCACTTCTGCATTATACTGCGCAAATGGGTAAGAGGCCAAAGTATCCAAATTATTAAAATCCATTAACTCATTGGTGGGCTGCATCAATGCAGAGTCAGCATAAAGTAGTGAATGCGGATAGTCCTGCATCAACAGGTACACTTTAGACAGCATTGCATAAGCGGCAGTTTTATCGGGCCTTGTTTTATAAGCAACCGCTGCGGGAAGTAGCGGTACGGATGCCGTAAGGTCATCCACGATTTGGGTATAGGTTTGTGCAACGGTCGCCCGGGTGGAAGGCAGGTTAATATCCGACTGTAACCTCAGAGGAATGCCCAAACCTTCATTTGAGGTAGATGCTGAAAAAGGTGCGCAGAAAAGTTGCGATACCTGGTAAAACGCATAAGCGCGAAAAAATAAAGCACTCCCTTTAATTTGATTATAAACTTCAGGATCATCGGTGTTTTTTATTTTTTCCAATCCTTCAAGCACATTGTTGGCATAAAATACAATGCGGTACATATATTCCCAATCGTAAGAAGGGCTTCCT
>JAGWRO010000079.1 GCA_028876495.1 Bacteroidota bacterium | reverse complement strand
CAAATACCGGTTCCATCAACGTGCCCCTGCACCAAATGCCCATCCAGCCGGTCGTTTAATTGCATGGAAGGTTCCAGGTTTATCAAATCTCCTTTTTTCCACGAGCCGGCATTTGTTTTTCGAAGGGTTTCCTCAATTGCTGTTACTTGATAAATGTTATTAGCAATATTTTCAATGGTAAGGCAAATGCCATTATGAGCCAGGCTTTCATCAATTTTTAGTTGAGCGGCTAACTCACTCTCAATATAAAAAGTACGGTTTGAACCAACCGTTGAAACTTCTTTAATTTCGCCCAAAGCTTTTATGATACCTGTAAACATGCCAAAATTTTATTTTTTTAAGAAAATTACTGCTTTTTAAATTCGGTATTTTAAAAAATTATTTTATCTTCGCACTCCTTTAAAAAAAACGTAAAATTTTATGTTGATAATTGATTCTAAAGATTGCGAAAATATTGATAAAGCACTTAAAAAGTACAAGAAAAAATTTGAGAAGAGCCGTACTCTTTTAGAACTTCGCGATCGTCAATCTTTCACAAAACCTTCTGTAAAAAGACGCGGACAGGTTTTGAAAGCTGTTTATAAGCAGCAAATTGCAAGTGGCAAAATTGAAGTTTAAGTAGTACCATCTACTTTTAGTATATTACTTCCGGTGAGTTTAAGTTTAGTAACTTTACACTTACCGGATTTTTTATGCCCAATACAGAAACCTATCCTATACAGGAATTTTTAAATTATCTCACCTTCCAAAAAAGGTATTCAAAGCATACCATTATCTCATATAAAAACGATCTTACTGTTTTTTTTGATTTTGTATTTTTAGAATATAAGATTAGTGAAATAAATGAAATAACGGCTTCTATTGTACGCACCTGGCTGGCTTCACTCAAAGAAAATAAAGCCTCTTCAAAAACAATTAACCGGAAAATTTCTTCACTTAAGTCCTTTTTTAAATACCAGCTAAAGCTAAACAAGATAACAGTAAGTCCTGTTGCCACAATTTCATCACTTAAAGTAAGCCGACGCCTTCCTTCATTTATCGAACAAAAGGATATTGATACCTTATTAACTCATAATTATTTCTCTGAAGATTTTGAAGGGAAAACCAATTCTTTAATCTTTGAGATACTATATCAGACCGGAATCCGCCGCAGTGAATTAATAAATTTAAAAGAAAAGGACATTGATCCAAATTCCTCCAACATTAAAGTATTGGGAAAAGGAAATAAAGAAAGGATTGTACCTGTAAATAACAGATTATTGAAAATAATTGATGGGTATATCGCTGAAAAGAAAGATACGTTTTCCGGGTTATCGACAGATTTTCTCCTGGTTAGTAAAAAAGGAAAAGCACTAAATCCGAAGTACGTATATAATATTGTAAAAAATAATCTTGCAAAAGTTTCTACCAATCAAAGAAAAAGTCCTCACGTTCTCCGCCATAGCTTCGCAACACACTTAACGAATAACGGTGCCCAGATAAATGCTATCAAAGAATTGCTGGGGCACAGTAGCCTGGCCGCAACCCAAATTTATACCCACAATTCAATAGAAAAATTAAAAGAAGTTCATAAGCAGGCGCATCCAAAATCCTGAAAATAAATAATAAAATTTATCAAATTTCGTTTTGAAAAACCAACGTTTAACTGTAACTTCATATTGGAAAAAAAATGATTCATTTCGAAAATTTTGCTCTGTTGAAAACCTCTGATTTTTATTCCATTAATTTTATTCCTCACTTAATAAATATACGACTACTATGAACGTAAACATTCAAAGTCTGCACTTCGTAGCAGATTCAAAATTGGTAGCACTCATTGAAAAAAAAGTTTCCAAACTTTCACAATTTCATGAACGAATAACGAAGGTGGATGTTTTTTTAAAGTTGGATAATGTAGCTCACAACATCAAAGACAAGGTTGCAGAAATTAAAGTGCATGTTCCGAAACATGATTTATTTGTAAAACATTCTTCAAAATCTTTTGAGGAAAGCTTTGATATAGCTTTAGATTCGGTAATCAATCAAATAAAAAGAAAAAAAGAAAAAATGGTAGCATAAGCATTAAATACGCTTTAATAATAGAAGGCCTCCGGTTACCGTGGAGGCCTTCTTATTTTATGCCGGTTTTTTATATTTAACAAGAGATGAATATTGTGTTTTAATTTGCAATAAATTTTTCTTTTCAAAATTTTTCCATTAAACATTTTCCATTACCTTTGCCTTCCCAAAAAATAGCCCTTACAGGAAATTTATGCGGGAAGTTCATTTTAAGACTGTATTTCGGCAATTGCCAGTGTAGCTCAGTTGGCCAGAGCAGCTGATTTGTAATCAGCTGGTCGGGGGTTCGAATCCCTCCACTGGCTCTTAAAATTGAGAAGTATTGTTGGTTTCGGATTTGATTTACAAAAGCGTTTCTGAAATTAATTTGGGCAGATGGCCGAGTGGTTAAAGGCGACAGACTGTAAATCTGTTCTCTCACGAGTACGTAGGTTCGAACCCTACTCTGCCCACAATAAAAAATGAGTTTTTTGAAATAGATTGGTTGACTTCTTTCAAGCTGTTGTAGCTCAGGGGTAGAGCACTTCCTTGGTAAGGAAGAGGTCGTGAGTTCAATTCTCATCAACAGCTCATTTGACAATTGAAGAAACCTAAAATTAATTTAAGCGGAAGTAGCTCAATTGGTAGAGCGATAGCCTTCCAAGCTATAGGTCGCGAGTTCGAGACTCGTCTTCCGCTCAAAAAAGCAAATATTCATTCAATAAATGAATAGTGGATTTAAATTTTTAAAATAAAAATTAAAAACAAACAAAATGGCAAAAGAGAATTTCAAAAGGGATAAACCCCACGTTAACATTGGCACTATCGGCCACGTTGATCATGGAAAAACAACCCTCACAGCCGCTATAACCGATATTTTGTCTAAACAAGGTTTAGCGGAAAAAAAGAATTATGCAGATATTGATGGTGCTCCTGAAGAAAAAGAAAGGGGTATCACTATTAATACAGCTCACGTTGAATATGCAACGACAAACCGTCACTATGCACACGTAGACTGTCCAGGTCACGCTGACTATGTAAAAAATATGATTACAGGTGCTGCACAGATGGACGGTGCTATATTGGTAGTTGCGGCAACTGATGGTCCTATGCCGCAAACGAAAGAGCACATTCTTTTGGCTCGCCAGGTTGGCGTACCTCGTATCGTTGTATTCATGAACAAAGTAGATTTGGTAGATGATCCGGAATTATTGGAACTGGTTGAAATGGAAATTCGTGAATTATTAACTTCTTACGGATTTGACGGAGATAATACTCCTATTATACAGGGATCTGCTACTGGTGCTTTGGCAGGTGACGAAAAATGGGTAGCAAAAATTTCTGAATTAATGGACGCTGTGGATACTTACATTCCATTACCTCCACGCCCGGTTGATCAGCCTTTCCTTATGTCAGTTGAAGATGTATTCTCTATTACTGGCCGTGGTACAGTTGCTACAGGTCGTATCGAAAGAGGACGTATTAAAGTAGGTGAACCCGTTGAAATCGTTGGATTGATGGAAAAGCCATTAACATCTGTAGTTACAGGCGTTGAAATGTTTAAGAAATTACTTGACCAGGGAGAAGCTGGAGATAATGCAGGTTTATTGCTTCGTGGTATTGAAAAAAATCAGATCCGCCGTGGTATGGTTCTTTGTAAACCAGGTTCAATCACTCCGCATACAGAATTTAAAGGTGAGGTTTATGTATTGAGCAAAGAAGAAGGTGGACGTCATACTCCATTCTTCAATAAATACCGTCCTCAGTTTTATTTCCGTACTACAGATGTAACAGGTGAAGTAGAGTTGCCCGCAGGAACAGAAATGGTAATGCCTGGTGATAATACCTCACTTACTGTAAAACTAATCCAGCCGATTGCAATGGAAAAGGGATTAAAATTTGCAATTCGTGAAGGTGGCCGTACAGTAGGAGCTGGCCAGGTGACAGAAATTATAAAATAAAAATTTCAATCTCCCATTAACCGGAGAAGTGTGGAATGGTTTTAATAAATTTGCAAAGTACTTGGGCGATAGCTTAAGTACTTTGCTTTTTAAAATGTTCTTTAAAATAAAACGTTTATACTTAAAAAGTAAGGATTTTAAGGATTTACGGGCATAGTTCAATGGTAGAATAGAGGTCTCCAAAACCTTTGATCAGGGTTCGAATCCTTGTGCCCGTGCTCTTAATGGATCAATTTTATCCATTTCGACATTGCTAATTGTCAAATAAAAAAATTATGAATAAAGTTGGATCATACATTCGCGATTCTTATAAAGAATTGATGCATAAAGTAACCTGGCCCACCTGGGAAGAATTGCAGCAATCAACTATGATCGTGCTGGCGGCAACTATTATTATTACCGCAATAGTTGCATTAATGGACTTTGTGTCGAACGGCGTTTTAAAATTTATTTATTCTTTATTTAAGTAATCATGACAGAAGAAAATCAAGATAAAGTACAAGAAGAGGTTTCGAATGAGGCTAGCCCTGCAGCTCATGAAAAGGACACCAAATGGTATGTACTAAGAGTAGTAAGTGGAAAAGAAAGGAAAGTAAAAGAATACCTTGATAAAGATATCATCCGGCAGGGATGGGATAAGGATATTCTCCAGATTTTTCTTCCTGTTGAGAAAGTGTACAAAGTAGTGAATGGTAAAAAAGTGATGAGAGAGAGAAACTTTTACCCTGGTTATATAATGATAGAAGTGCTGGATGGAAAACTTACCGGAGAAATGGTGCAACATCTTAGCAACACTACTAATGTAATGCATTTCTTAACTGACGGCAAAGGTTCAAAAGGCGAAATAATAAGCCTTAGAAAATCTGAAGTAAATAAAATGCTTGGTAAGGTTGATGAAATGGCTGATGCCGGTGGAATGACAATGAGCGAGCCGTTTATTGTGGGTGAAACGATTAAAATTATTGACGGTCCATTTAACGATTTTAATGGAGTAATTGAGGAAGTGACCGATGAAAAGAAAAAATTAAAAGTTCAGGTGAAAATATTTGGCCGTGCCACACCTGTTGAATTAAGCTATATGCAAGTTGAAAAAATTTCTTAATAAAAAATTTAATTGATAATAAAGCAAGCTATCAATATTGGTAGCTTTTTTTATGCGCCGAATATTCTTAAACGCAGTAAACCAACAAACTTCCGGGATTCTTATTTTCTTTAAGAGCGATCCACAAATACAACCTGTTCCTCTTTCAATAACGGTAACCCTTTAAACCTGAGAATTACATTAGCCACAGTAGCCACATCTTTTTCGCAATAAATTGAAATACGCTCAAGATCTTTTTCTTTCCAATAAACATTTCCCACCTGGCTGCCGTCAATATCATCTTTCGGGGAAGGCACACCCAATACAGCAGCCAATAATTTCAAAGAAGTATAATGCTTGTAATCGCCAAAGCGCCATAAATGCAGTGTATCTAACACCGGTGTTTCCCATGGTTTCATATTCTGAAAATCAATATAAGGCGGAATTTGAACATTGTTGATCAGCATTCTTCTGCATAAAAAAGGCACATCAAATTCTTTAATATTATGTCCGCCAAAAATCCAACGCTGGTTATTTAGATACAACTGCTTTAGCGTAGCTACAAACTTGTTCAAAACTTCTGATTCATTATCAGAACATAAAGATTTAATGCGTAATTGCCATTCATTATTTTCTTTTTTAAAATAACCAAAACTAATACAGACTACTTTTGCAAACTCAGCCAGAATAGCGGCGCGCATCGGATAAAAGTCTTCAGCAGTGGTATCGGGCGGAAGGTTCCTGGTAATTTTTTCAATCCACAATTCTTTCCATTCATCATCCAGCAAATGAAAATGTTCCTTTTCAGAAACGGTCTCAATATCCAGCAGAAATAAATTCTCAAGTGCTATTTGATTCATTTGAAATGATTTTGTAAAATGAATGTACAAAAAAACCCGTTATTGAAACGGGTTTACTTTTTTAAAGAAAGTATGTTTTAAAATGTAACTCCTACAAATATGGTAAATGCCTGACTCTTCCATTTTTCTGAATTGTCAATATCGTTAATGTTCTTAAGACCAACCTCATATCTCCCCCCTATGTTTACAAAGGGAAGTTGAATCCAAAGGCCCCCAACCGCTGCCAAATCGCCTGTCTTAAAAATATTTCTGCGGGTATTCAGGCTATCTACAGTTTGATTTAACAGGCCTCCAAACTGTGGCCCAAGTTGCAGTTTTACTCTTTTACTGGGCCCCACATTAATGTTCAATAATAACGGAACTTTTAAATAATCCAGTTTTGCTTTTCTCTGGCTTCCTACGCGAAAAATGTCATCATATACATTGCTTGCACTTGTAGAAAATTCAGACGAAGATTGCACAAAATTTACTTCAGGCTGGAAGCCAAATGTTTTTGAAAAATTAAATTGCATAAATCCACCCAGTAAATAATTGTAGTTGAATCCGTCTTTGTAAGATTGGCCGTTTATCTTATTAATATTAACGCCAGCTTTGGCCCCAATTCTAAAAAAGTTTTCATGATCTGCATTAGGGTTAAATTTTCTTTGGGAAAAGCCATGCAATGAAATAAACATACATGCGGCTAAAATGGATTTTTTTAACATGATTTCAAGGGTTTGATATTAAAAATAAATATAAGAAATAAGAGCTCAAATGTAAATTAAGTACAACTAAAACCAACTAGCGCCAATGGCCCCGGATCCATACCCAGCCCAATCTTCTTCTTTGCCAATGGCCTGCAACGTAATATCGTTTATTAGTTTGTGCTTTAATCCAAAACCCCTTATGATAAACATAAGTATTCCCATGCCTTATCCATTCTCCATTGTGCCAAATATAATTGGGGCCGGGAGCCAGTGGTTGAACATAATGGGGTTCCATTGGTCTTTCACGAACAACAATCCTTGCTGGCCTGCATCCGGCAATAAAAACGAACATTAAGATTAAGGGGCTTAAAAAAAGAAACTTTTTCATCTTTCAGCATTTTAACTTTTAGATAAAAGTTTGCTAAGAAAGTTTAATGAGAGTAATAAAATTTCTGAATTTTAAAAATGTGGGCAGTAAACAAACAATTTCGTAAGATTTTTCTTTTTACCTAAAAGAAAAAGAAACAACAAATTTGTTTTGAAAAAGTGGAGGATATCGGACTCGAACCGATCACCTCAAACATGCCATGCTTGCGCTCTACCAGATGAGCTAATCCCCCTTTGTATCTAAAGAACCGCCGCAAAAAAACTGTTTCTTGCGGCGGCAAATATAAAAAGTAAAAAATAGAAATAAAATTCTTTTCTTAATCGCCCCAGATTTCTTCTTTTCCTTCAAGCCAAAGCTTCACCAAACGAGTAGAAACAGACTTAGGCCTTTCAAGCGGGTATCCCAAAGCCCTATCCCAGCAAAGGCTTGCTAAAACTCCTAAAGACCTGGCCACACCAAACATCACTGTATAAAACTCGTATTCTACCATGCCATAATGTACTAATAAAGCGCCGCTATGAGCATCTACATTAGGCCATGGATTTTTTATTTTACCAGTAGATTGCAAAATCGGGGGAACCGCTTCGTATATGTTCCAAACAGTTTGAACCAATTTATCATCAGGCATATGTTTTTTACCAAATTCCATTTGTGCTTCAAACCTTGGATCAGTTCTTCGTAAAACAGCATGTCCGTAACCCGGAACTACTTTCCCTTCAGAAAGGGTTTTTCTTACATAATTTTCTATCTGCTCTTTGGTAGGAAGATCACTGCCAATCTCTTTCTGCATTTCAAAAATCCATTTAATTACTTCCTGGTTGGCAAGGCCATGTAAAGGGCCGGCCAAACCATTCATGCCTGCAGCAAAAGCAAGGTAAGGGTCGCTTAATGCAGAACCAACAAGATGGGTTGTGTGAGCTGAAACATTACCACCTTCATGATCGGAATGGATGGTCATATAAAGGCGTATTAGCTCATGAAAGCCTTCATCTTCGTATCCGAGCATGTGGGCAAAATTTCCTGCCCAATCCAATAAGCCATTTGGCTGTATATGTTTGCCATTCTTATACTTACGGCGATAAATATAAGCTGCTATCCTTGGCAGGCGCGCAATTAAATCCATTGCATCATCAAATACGGCTGCCCAGTAATCATGCTTGCTCATTCCCTGCGCATATTTTTTTGCAAAATGGCTTTCGGTTTGAAGCGCCATGATTCCTACCACAAATTGTGTCATAGGATGAGCTGTTTCCGGCAAAGATTCAATGGTATCTAAAACAAAATTAGGAACATGGCTTCTGCGTTGCCAAACATTGCTCATGTTTTGAACATCTTGTTCAGAAGGCAACTCACCTATCAGCATTAAATAAAATATTCCTTCAGGCAAAGGCTCCGTCCCTCCTTCCGCTTTAGGAAGCTTTTCTCTTAAATCAGGAATTGAATAACCACGAAAACGAATACCATCATGTGAATCAAGAAGAGAAGTCTCCGTGACCAATCCTGTAATTCCACGCATTCCCTGGTATATCTGTGATAATTTTACCTCTCCAATAGTCCTGTCACCATAATTTTTTACAATGTCTTTTACATCTGCAGAAACGATGTCTGCCTTTGCTCTGAATTTGTCTTGAATTACTCCCATAACATAAAATGATTGATATTTTGATTCATCTTTTTAAAAAAATATAACAGCGATAAAGTTAACTCGGGAACATGTTTTTAACAAAAGAAATATTACCTGCGGCAATATGATTCTCATCATTTTATCTTGATGCACGCCTATAAAGGTACCAGGCAAGAGCACCAAAAACCACATTGGGTAACCATGCTGCAATTACCGGGTTGAAGTTTCCTTTTAAAGCAAAAACAGAAGAAAATCTGCCCACCAGTATATAAAGCACGCAGATTAAAAAACCTATCGCAAGGTGAAAGCCGCTGCCGCCCCGTATTTTTCGGGAAGCAATACAGGCGCCAATTATGGTTAATATAAAAACAGAAACCGGAATTGCATTACGAGTATTTTTTTCAAGTAACAAAGAATTTACATCGCCTGAACCCCGAATTTTTTCCAGTTTGATGAACTGGTTTAATTCAGGTGTGGTCATTTTATCTTTCATGTACTCATCTCGTTGAAGATCACGTGGTTTAAAATTAAAATTCATATGCATCTCTGTAGTATCTTTTATCTTTTGATGCAATCCATTTATCGTTCTTATCACTACATTATTCAACATCCATTTTTTGGTAGAAGTGTCCCATTTAATAGTAAGCGCCCTTAAATTATAAACAAGATTCGTATTATTAAATCGCTGAATAAAAAAATTACTGCCGGTTTTGCTTGTGGTATCATAATAACGGATACCTGCATACGAAAATGAATCGAGCTTAAAATATTTGTTGCTGAGACTGGAAGTATTTACATACCCTCCATAATTATAATCAATATATTTTGCATTAAAATTTGCCCATTTTTGATTAGCAGGAGGAAGAACATATTGGTTGCACCACCAAAGAAAAGCCGTAAATAAAAAGCCTCCAATAATATAAGGGCGAAGAAACCGCGCAAAACTAATGCCTGTACTGAGTGTGGCAATGATCTCTGAGCGATTGGCCATGCCCGAAGTAAAAAATATTACAGAAATAAAAATAAAAAGCGGGAAAAGCATCGCTTCAATATGCGGAACAAATCCGAAATAATATTGAGTGATAATCTGTTTGGCCGTAAGGCCTGTTTTCGCAA
This sequence comes from Bacteroidota bacterium, assembly GCA_028876495.1. Lineage (GTDB taxonomy): Bacteria > Bacteroidota > Bacteroidia > Chitinophagales > Chitinophagaceae > Ginsengibacter. The sequence goes on along the minus strand of JAGWRO010000079.1, from coordinate 24,156 downwards.
AATCATCTGTCTTTTCGCTCAGGTCAACAATTACAACAATTACTGTAAGCGCGATAATGCAAAAGAAAAAAGTAATAAAAAATTTCTTTATAATATACCAGTCTAAAATTTTCATGCTGCGCTAAAAGAGTAAATAAATTTTGTTGCCAAAAGTAAATCAAAAAAACAGAGGAACTCTTTTATGCCTATGCTGAAGCAGGATTTGTGATATTTTTAAAAACCAGTAAACAAAGTTTTTTTGAGCATTTTTATTTTCTTTTGCCTTGTTTACCATCAACAAGTTCGTAGGAGTGGCTGATACATTCTTTTAATTGATTTCGTGATAATGATCCATCAACAATAATAGTGTTCCAGTGTTTTTTGTTCATGTGATAGCCAGGAATGATGGCAGAATAATTTTCACGCAATTCAACTGCTCTTTCAGGATCACATTTTACATTAAATTGTAACGGAACAGCAGATAAAGACACTAACAGAAAAATTTTATTATTGGTTTTAAATACAAGGGTTTCTTCCCCGAAAGGAAACCCTTCTTCCACCTCTTTTAACGATAAAGCATAATCTCTTAATTCTTCAATGTTCATTCTTTAATAATTGAAACAAAAACAATTTTACTTAGTTTTTTCCGGCCGTAATATTCCCGTGATAACATTATTGGTGGTGAGTAATAATTTCGCGGCCTCCTGAATTTCTTTTGGCGTTAATGCCTCCACATATTTATCATAATTGACAAAATAATCAGGATTATTTCCAGGGAAATAAAAACCCTGAAGTTCTGAAAGCCATATCCCGTTTTCTTTTATATTCACTTTATGTTGTTCTTCCCATTGCTTCTTCACTTTTTCAAGATCTGCTTTTGACGGGCCATTCTTAATTAAATTTTCAATTTCTGCATTGGCGGCTTTTAAAAGTGTGTCAACTTTTTCAGGGCCTGTAGGCAACGTGAGGAAAAACACATAATGTGAATAAGGAATTTTTTCAAACTGAACTTCCATTCCTCCTCCATAAATCGCTTTTAATTTTTCGCGTAATTCTTCATCAATGCGGATATTTAATACCTCACTTATTGCTTCTGCTTTCAAATTCAATTCTTCAGAATAAGGAAGTTCACCACTGTAAACCTTCAATATCATTGCCTTTGGCTCTTTTCCTTTATAAACATTTACATCCACTTTACCTTTAGCAAGCCTTACTTTATTGTCTACGTACTTAAACTTCTTTGCGGTAACAGTAAGACTTGCAATATATTTTTCCAAAAGAGGTGTCAATGAATCTTCACTTATACTTCCTGTAAAAATAAAATGCATTTGGTTTTCATTGCCGAAATTTTCTTTGTACATCTGCATAATTCTATCAAGATTCAAAGCATCAAAATATTCAACTTTTGGAACAGCAATAGGCGCCAACGGATTGTCGTGATACATAGCTTTAAACAAAGTATCAATAAAAACCACCTGGGGATTAGCACCCAGAAATGCAAGTTGTGATTTATTTTTTTGAATAAAAGACCTGAACAAAGTGGTATCAACACGCGGCGAAGTGGCGTACAAATAAACCAATTGCATCATCGATTTTGCATCTTTTACAGAACTACTTCCGCTAAAGCCTGATGAAACCTGCGAAAAGGTAGGACGAACATTCACCGTTTTTCCGCTAAGCGCTTTCTTCAAATCAACCGGCGAAAAATTTCCAACGCCCATGCTGCTTATCACCGATATCATATATTCGGCATTGTATTTATCGGCAAGACCGTAATTATTTTTTCCACCGGGCCTGATGGCACTCATTAAAACCTGGTCATTTTTAAAATCGGTATGTTTAAAAGTAACGGTAATGCCATTACTTAATGTATAATTGGTGGTTCCCAAAAGTGTATTCTTTTTAGTGCTTACAATTTTTCCAGCTTTTGGCATTTGGGTTAATAAAGAAGTTTGAATCTTCTTTTCTTCGTAAGGTTTGATGTCCATTTTTTGCACTTCCTCATTTACAGCAAGAATTTGCGCATTGGTTGGTAAACTGCTGCTGTCTTTGATTTCCGGTCCTGAAAAAGCAATAAACTGATTTGGATTTTTACTTAATTTATCAGCTACTTTATTTACCTCTTCCACCGTGATTTGCGGCAATAATTCTTTATAATATTTTTCTTCATTTGCAATTCCGGGTATAGGTTCTTTTGTCAAAAAATTTCGAATATACTCTTCCACATAAGAGGCAGATTCAGTTTTATTTTTTTCATTGTAAGCCCTTTCAATGTAATTCAGCATATCTGCTTTTGATCTTTCAAGCTCTTCTTTACTGAAGCCATATTTTTTTACTCTTTCCAATTCTTCTTCAAATGCTTTTAAGCCGGTAAGGCTGTCGCTATTGCCTGTACCGATGTAAGCCTCAAAAGACTCATAACCGCGTGCTTCAGAACCAAAACCGGAAGCAGCATAAACAAAAGGAGGATTCTCTTTTTGCGTAAGTTCTCTGAGGCGTTGATTTAAAAGATCAGAAAAAATATCTTTCACCAGGTCATTTTTATAATCTCCGAGTGTGACATCTGGTTTAACTTTTTCCGGTGAATAATAGACGTGATATACATAACTGGAAGCTTCTTTATCGGTTATTACTTCGGCAACGCTTTTTTTATACGGTGGCACTTCCGGATGAATCCTGGGCCTTTCATTCACAGGGTTTTTATTGGGGCCAAAATATTTTTTAATTAACTCTTCCGCTTTTGCAGGATTAATATCACCTACTACAATTACCGCCATCAGATCGGGCCGGTACCAATCGTGATAAAAACTTCTGAGTGTATCATAAGGTGCATTTTTAACAATACTGTCAATCCCTATCGGAAGGCGGTTTGCATACAAAGAGCCAGCATAAAGCAAAGGATAAATTTTTCTGTTGATCCTGTCCTGCGCCCCCTTTCCCAAACGGCTTTCTTCCAATACGATTGGCCTTTCGTTATCAATATCTTCATCTTTATCAGTAACATTATGTGCCCAATCTTCTAAAATCTGAAAACCTTTGTCAATATTAGAAGGCTTATCTGTAGGAATAGGAAGTATGTAAACCGTTTCATCAAAGCCCGTATACGCGTTCAGATCATTTCCAAAACCAACACCAATAGATTGCAGAAATGAAATAATTTCGTTCTTTTTAAAATGAGTCGTTCCGTTAAAGGCCATGTGTTCACTTAGATGCGCCAAACCCTGCTGGCTGTTATTTTCAAGAATAGAACCGGCGTTTACAACCAATCTCAATTCTACTTTTTGCTCAGGTTTTTTATTTTGACGGATGTAATAAGTAAGACCGTTGCTGAGTTTGCCGATTTTTACATTTGGATCAACGGGTAAGGTATCTTTTAAATTTTGCTGCGCAAAAACTGAAGAGGAAAATAGTAAAAGAATTAGTGTAAATAGTTTGCTCATTTTCATAAAAAATAAATAAAGGTGACGAAGAACAAATATAAGTAAGAAAAGATGCAAGGGAATTATAAAAAAGTTAACCGGTATTAATCAAAATAAGAATCTGCATTTTTGGTTTATTTACTGTCCACCACCTGGATAAAAGCAAAGAATTATCTTTGCAATATGAGTAAAGTAAGAGTAAGATTTGCACCTAGCCCAACCGGCGGCCTGCATCTTGGCGGCGTTCGCACCGCGCTGTATAATTATTTATTTGCTAAAAAAAATGATGGCGATTTTGTTTTGAGAATTGAAGATACCGACCAAACGAGATACGTAGAAGGTGCAGAACAATACATCCTTGATTGTCTTAACTGGTGTGGCATTCAGCCAGATGAGGGACCGCATACAGGAGGTGAATACGGCCCTTACAGGCAAAGTGAAAGAAAAAGTATTTATCGCGAATTCGCGGAAAAACTTGTAGAGTCGGGCCATGCTTACTATGCTTTTGATACCCCCGAAGAAATTGAAAGCCTTCGTGAAACCTTAAAAGCACAAGGAAAATATAATGTTCAGTACGATTTTCAAAACAGGCTGAATATGCGAAACTCTCTTTCTTTGCCGCCGGAAGAAACAGAAGAATTGCTCAAAATTAATTTTCCTCATGTAATAAGAATTAAAATGCCACGAAATGAATATGTTCATTTCCATGACATGATTCGCGGCGATATTGAAATGCCTACCGCTGGCGTGGACGATAAAGTGTTATTGAAAGCAGATGGAATGCCAACCTATCACCTGGCAGTAGTTGTAGACGATTATTTAATGAAAATTACGCATGCGCTTCGCGGAGAAGAATGGTTGCCCAGCGCACCGGTTCATATTTTACTTTGGAAATATTTCGGCTGGGAAAAGCACATGCCGCATTGGGCGCATCTTCCGTTAATTCTAAAACCGGATGGTAATGGGAAACTGAGTAAAAGAGACGGAGAAAGATTGGGCTTTCCTGTTTTTGCAATGGAATGGAATGACCCGAAAAATGGCTTGGTAAAGGGTTTTAAAGAATTAGGGTTTATGCACGAAGCATTTATTAATATGCTCGCATTGCTCGGCTGGAACGATGGAACAGAACAGGAAATATTTTCTCTGGAAGAAATGGTTGAAAAATTTTCGATGGACCGGGTTCATTCTCACGGGGCAAAATTTGATTTTGAAAAAGCAAAATGGTTCAATCACGAATGGATAAAAAGATCAGATTTTGAAAGACTACAACCGGATGTAAAAAAAGTATTTGAAGAAAATGGAGTTGTGATAAATGACGAACAAAAATTACAGCACATAGTAAACCTGGTAAAAGAAAGATGCACTTTACTTACTGACTTTTGGCAGCAGGCAAGTTTCTTTTTTATCGCTCCAAAAGAAATTGATACGTCATCAATCCTTCCAAAATGGAATGAAAATAAAAACCAGTTTTTTGTTGAATTGATCCGCACTTATTCGTTCATAAATTCATGGCAAATTGAAGAAATTGAAAATACCTTTAAAGAGCTTGCGGCAGCAAGTAAATTAAAACCGGGCGAATTAATGTTGCCCTTACGTGTAATGCTAGTTGGGGGGAAATTTGGCCCCGGCGTTTTTGAAATTTCATCCATTCTGGGAAAAGAAGAAACCATAAAGAGAATAGAACACACTTTATCATTAATGAAATAATGTATGCCTGAAAAAAATACCTCTTCGAGCAAAAGACCAATTCGTGTATTGGTGGCGAAAGTGGGGCTTGATGGTCATGATCGCGGAGCGAAAGTAATTGCGACGTCTCTGCGCGATGCAGGTATGGAAGTAATTTATACCGGCCTTCGTCAAACGCCTGAAATGGTGGTGAATGCTGCGTTACAGGAAGATGTTGATGCCATTGGAATCAGTATTTTAACCGGCGCACACAATACGATCTTTCCCAAAATATTATCGTTAATGAAAGAAAAAGAAATGGATGATGTGCTGGTAACGGGTGGTGGAATTATTCCGCCGGATGATATGAAACATTTGAATGAAATGGGAGTTGGAAAATTATTTCCTCCGGGAACTTCCACTTCTGTAATTGTCGATTACATAAAAAATTGGGTGAGAAAAAACAGGAATTTTTGAATGGAAAAAAATGGAAAAAAAATCACATATTTAACTCTTTTGAAGAACAGGAAATGTTTTTTTTAGAACATTTCGTCCGTCTTACGCCTTCTGAAAGATTAGAGGCTTTAGCGCGAATACAAAAGAAAAATAATAAAGATCAACAGGAACCGGTTAAAAAAATCACCATTCGTAAGCATTTTCATTATGGACATTGAGAATAAAGAATTTTTACTTTTTTTAAAATGTGCTCAAGAAAATAATCTTCGCTATTTATGTATAGGAGGATTTGCAGTAAATTATTATGGCTTTCACAGATTTACAGAGGACATGGATATTTGGATTGCTCCAACCAGTGAAAATAAAGCCTGTTTTCTTAATACTTTAAAATGTATGGAATATCCTGAAGATGAGATTGCACGAATAAGTAAAAAAGATTTTTCAACTTATTTTATGTGTACACTGGGTATTCCTCCTAATGTAATTGATATCCTTACTATCATTCATAAAAATGTTGAATTCGATAAAGCAGAGGAAGAGATTGTAATGCATCAAATGGAGAATGGGATCATCTTGAAATTTATTCCCTATACTTTCCTGAAAAAAATAAAGCTTCTTTCCGGAGAGACAAAGAATTGTGGGATATTGCCAGGCTGGAAGAATTAAATTCAAAAAATAAAAAGAAACAATAATGGACTTTTCTACAATAAAAACAGAGTTGGATACTAATATTTTTACTATCACCATTAATCGTCCGGATAAATTAAACGCATTAAACAAAACAGTTTTGGAAGAACTGGAGAATGCGATAGAGCAGGTTTACAAAGATGAAAATATCAGAGCCGTGATCATCACGGGCGCGGGAGAAAAAGCTTTTGTTGCCGGAGCGGATATCGCAGAATTTACCGAAGTACAAGATGACGAAGGTGCAGCGCTTGCACAGAAAGGCCAAAATATTTTTTTTAAAATTGAAAATTGTCCTAAGCCGGTAATCGCGGCTGTTAATGGTTTTGCATTGGGCGGAGGATGCGAATTAGCGATGGCTTGTCATTTCAGATTGGCAAGTACCAATGCAAAATTCGGACAGCCTGAAGTAAATCTGGGATTGATCCCGGGATATGGAGGCACACAGCGTTTAACCATGCTGGTTGGCAAAGGAAAAGCCATGGAACTAATGATGACAGGAAATATGATCGGCGCTGATGAAGCAAAAAGTTTAGGACTTGTAAATTATGTGGAATCCTCTGAAAATCTTATTCCAAAAACAAAAGAAATTTTAAATCAAATTCTTACCAAATCTCCTTTAGCGATTTCAAAAGTAATTGAAGCGGTAAATTTCTATTTTAATAAAGAAGGTTTTAATGAAGAAGTGAAATTATTTGGTGATGTGTTTTCAAGCAATGATAAAAAAGAAGGTACTACTGCTTTTTTGGAAAAAAGAAAACCGGTTTTTTGAGCTCCGAATTTCACGAATTAAGAAATCAACTTTTAAGTTTTACAGTAAACGAACAAATAAGTTAAAAAGTTTTTCTTTTAGTTATTATTAGTAATCTTCTATGTGTAATTGAAGGAACTTCCCTCTCCTCAGATTAACTTAAATTTGCATTATACTTTTAAAATCTAATTAGAAAACATCATGGACTACAGAACAGAAAAGGACACAATGGGAGAAGTAAAAGTTCCTTTAGATGCCTACTACGGCGCACAAACACAACGAAGCGTAGAAAATTTTAAAATTGCTCAAGACATCAATAAAATGCCCAAAGAGATCATCCAGGCATTTGCTTATTTAAAAAAGGCGGCGGCGATAACGAACTTTGATGCGGGAGTTTTATCAAAAGAAAAATTAGACATCATTACCAAGGTTTGTGATGAAATACTTGCAGGAAAACTGTCTGATCAATTTCCTTTGGTGGTGTGGCAAACAGGAAGCGGAACGCAAAGTAACATGAATGTAAATGAAGTGGTTGCTTATCGTGGTCACGTTTTAAACGGAGGAAAATTATCAGATAAAGAAAAATTTTTACATCCGAATGATGACGTAAATAAATCCCAATCAAGCAATGACACTTTCCCTACAGCAATGCATATTGCAGCTTATAAAATTTTACATGATCTAACATTGCCCGCGCTTGAAAGTTTACAGAAAACCTTTGAAAAAAAATCCAAAGATTTTATGCAAATCGTTAAGATCGGGCGCACTCATTTCATGGATGCAACACCGCTAACACTTGGACAGGAATTTAGCGGGTATGCATCACAGTTAGATCATGGAATAAAAGCCATAAAAAACACTTTACCTCATTTGAGCGAGTTGGCTCTTGGTGGTACTGCCGTAGGAACAGGAATCAACACACCAAAGGGTTATGCAAAAAATGTAGCTGAAACCATTGCTGAATTGACAGGCCTTCCCTTTGTTACTGCCAAAAATAAATTTGAATCGCTGGCAGCCCATGATGCCATTGTAGAAACACACGGCGCTTTAAAAACGGTTGCAGTAAGTTTAATGAAAATCGCCAATGATATAAGGATGTTGTCTTCCGGCCCGCGAAGCGGAATAGGGGAAATAAGTATTCCTGAAAATGAACCCGGTTCTTCTATCATGCCGGGAAAAGTAAATCCCACCCAATGTGAAGCATTAACGATGATCGCTGCACAGGTTATGGGAAATGATGTTGCCATCACGGTTGGAGGTGCTACAGGTCATTTTGAACTGAATGTATTTAAACCGCTAATGATCTATAATTTTTTGCACAGCGCAAGATTAATTGGCGATGGCTGCAATAGTTTTAATGAAAACTGTGCAAAAGGTATTGAACCCATCAAAGAAAATATTAAAAAGCACGTTGATAATTCGTTGATGCTCGTAACGGCACTTAATACAAAAATCGGGTATTATAAGTCTGCAGAAATTGCGCAAAAGGCTCATAAAGAAAATACCACTTTAAAAGAAATGGCGGTTAAATTGGGATATGTAACTCCTGAAGAATTTGATGAGTGGGTGAACCCGGCAAATATGGTAGGCGAGTTACCTAAGAAGTAAAAATTCGTTGTGGCTTAAAACAAAAGGAATACGCTTTTTTGAAACAGAAATAAAGTGAATTCCTTGTTTTACTGCAAATTCAACTATAAAAAAGAATCTTATTTTACCATAATTTTTGTAGAACAAATATTTATATAGTAGGCATTATAAAGTTTAAAAACATACATGCCGGGATTAAGCGTTTGTATATTAATACCAAAATTATTAATATTACTGTTACCCTTCAAAACTACCTTTCCATTGATATCAAAAATTGAATAATGCAGTGGGCTTGTTTGATTTTTTATACTTTTTACAAATAATATATTTTTTGCCGGGTTAGGATATACTTCAATCTTCGTATTAATAGCAGGCGTGTTTATCGAATCGGGAACGATAGACAAAACTGACTGGGGTCCAGTGTATGTATATTCCAAAATCTTACCCTTGTATGCGGAGTTTTGAGAGGACATATCACAGGAAACATAAATTTTTAGCCCATCGGGCGAAACACAAAGATCACGAAGACGCGCTTTATTATATAAATTCATTGTATCGATGGATGTCATACCCATAACTGATTTTCCATCTTCAGAAAGCTTTAATCTAAACACCTGGCCGGCTTTTAAAGAAGGTATCAATAAAGAACGGTTCCAGTTTGGAATAATATAGTTTTCATAAACTTTGAGGCTCGAGCACGCTACTGTAGGCCAGGTAGAATTACTGGTTCCATATAAAGGGCCTGGATTAGCCGTAGTATATAAAGTATAAATTGGGGCCCTGAGGTTATAATCAATTGAATCTTGTTCTTCACTTGTTACATGCATATTAGCTAGCGTATAACCATCGTAATTTCCATCACTATAGCCGGAAACCAATGGCCATCCATAATCACGGCCTTCTTCAATAATATTTACTTCATCATCACTCATATCCTGCTGCTCACTGCTGTATAAGACCCCATTACTCCCAAAGGCCAGCCCTTGTGCGTTTCTATGCCCATAACTCCACACTGCTGTTGAATTGCCATTTGCATCCACAAAAGGATTGTCATTCGGAATCCAGTTTTGCGGATTACTTGCAGAACCAATCGCATCAAGGTTAAACCTTAAGACTTTTCCTTCCAAAGTATCCCGTAATTGTGCACGGTTGGTGCGATTAAGATTTTTAAATTGGCCGGTTCCCATATCACCTATTGTATAAAACAAGTAAGGAGTGCCACCTATATCACCGATAGTTAATCTTCCTGAATTATGATCGGTACTTCCATTTAAATTTTGTATGATAGTTTCAGGGTTTGAGAGGGAGTGAGTCGAACGATCATAAGTATATCTTACTATTTTGGTTTTAAAAAAACAACCGCTATCCTGGCCGTTTTTTGCGGTAAAGCAGCCAACATTATGATAAACATAAGCAAGATACACCCAGGGTTTACTGGGGTTTGGCCATTCGCTATACATAGAAGGATGCAAAGCCAATCCCATTAAGCCGCCTTGCGGCCATGTAGAAAGCGAAGTACTAAAATCTCTTTTGCTACTTAGATCAATTAATTGAGTCTTTCCCCCGGTTTGAGGATTGATCCTGTCGACCAGGTAGGAACTATTTTCTGTAACCCATAAAGAATCATCGGGACCATAAGTGAGTTCCCAGGCAGAGTTTAATTGGTATCCGGTATTTACTGTTCTTACAGAAAATGGTTCATTTTGACCCATAACGCTTACAGCAAAAAACACAAAAATGCACAGGAAAATGTAGGATTTTGTATTCACGGGGGTGATTTTTTAAAGAATTTCATTAAGTACAACGTTCTTATTAGGAAATTATTTCAATCAATTATGAAAATTCAAATTGCGAAGGATGTGTTTTCGGAATAATAAAAAGAAGATTGTTGCGTTTATTATTATTACTTATCATAAATAAAATTGAACGAAATCTTCTTTATGAAAAATATTTACAAAGCTGGATTTGCAAAGAGTATTTTTTGTGTTCCTCCGCAAAGCAAAAGATATTTTTGCAAAAGAGGATTCTTCTTATTCACACTTATTTTTCTGTCAGGATTGGGATTTTTATTTCCATCTTCTACCAAAGCACAAGCCCTAATTTTTAGTTACAGTTACCAAAATGTTACCCGCAATTCTACGGGAGGAACACTTGAAAACGGCGATATAATTGAAGTTCACGCATTAGTAAAAGTTAACAAAACAACAAATAGTATTTATTATATTGATTCTATTCCTACCGGCACTCAATATATCTCCAATTCACTTAAAATAGTAACCAACGAAGGACTTACTTTTCGGGGGCCTTATACTGATGCCTCAGGCGATGATCTGGGTTTATATGTGAGCGGCACTACGCCAAGAATCCGTGTAAATATTGGCACGGGTGCTACTAATCCTACATCAGGCAGTTTTGGTATTACCAGCGGAGGGGGAGCAGTAAACCCCGGAAATAAACCTAAATTCTATGGAACGACTTTATTCATTGTTGCCTACCGGTTACAAATAACGGCAAGTTTTGGAGATACGATCCATCTTACAGGAAACTATTACTTTGATACGTCAACAACAGGAACAAAAACGACTTATCGTTTTGATTATGCGGGAATAAAAATTATCCAAAACTCAGGTTTGTGTAACAATTTTTCAAGTGCCAGTTTCACGGCTGATAGTTCCTTTGGATCAGGGAACATCCAAAACAGAGCACTTGGTGTGATAGGCGGGAATGCCTATACCAAAATAAATATGGGAGCCAATGCGCCCGGGGATGGTTATTATTCTATCGCAAATAATACCAGTGCAGACGGCACTACCAACAATACCGGCCCTTATAGTCCTACTTACAATTCCCACCGCGTTTTTGGTGGTTTTTGGGATATAATAGGAGATCATACAGGAGCCACTAATACTGCGGCCGGCAACCCACCTGTGGCTCCCGGCACCAATGGTGGATATATGTTGGTAGTGAATGCAGCTTTTCCAACAGGAGAAGCCTTCAGGGAAACGATAAGCAACGTCTGCCCTAATACCAATTACGAATTCTCTGCATGGGTTAGAAATCTTTGTGGGGTTTGCGGCATTGATTCTAACAGCACTGCAACTCATACTCCCGGCGTTTTACCCAACCTCTCATTTGCAGTCAATGATGTCGACTACTATACAACAGGTGATATTCCACATGATAACAACTGGCAGAAAAGAGGATTTATGTACAAAACCGGCCCAACAGAAACTAGCTTTACTATTTCAATAAAAAATAATGCGGCAGGCGGTGGAGGAAATGATTGGGTATTAGATGATATTAAATTAGTATCCTGTTATCCTAATTTGGTGATGAATCCAAGTGATACAGCCACCGCTTGTGCAGGATGGCCCATTACCTTAAGTGATACAGTAAAAAGCTATTTCAACAATTATGTAAATTATCGCTGGGAAACAAGTACTGACGGTATTACCTGGAATGCTGTAAATGCAGGAAGTTCAAAAGTTCCAGAGGTTGAAAACGGATTATATGTTTATCATGTTGACACTGTTCTGGTTCCGGTTAAAGCTGATAGTGCCACCTATTATCGCGTAAAAGTTGGAACAACTACGGATAATTTAGATAATCCTGATTGTTCAGTTTATAACAGTCAAAAGATCTTCTTAAAAGTTTATAGTACTTCCTGCCCTCTATTGGATGTTTCGCTACTAAATTTTAACGGAGCCCTAATAAATGATAAAGCAGTTTTAAAATGGACTTCAGAAAATGAAAGTAATCTTTTGGCTTACGAAGTAGAAAAAAGTTTTGATGGAATCCATTTTACAAAAGTAGGAAAGGTAGCAGCATTAAATGAGGCAGGCAGTTCATCTTATACTTTTAACGACCCGGCAAGTATTATAAATACTGCTTTCTACAGGTTAAAACTTTTGAATAATAAAAGTATAGAATATAAATATTCAAAAATCGCATCTGTTTATAATACAGGAGGCTCATTTACCATAACCACCGTAAACCCTTTTAAAAACAGCTTAAAAATGAATGTGTTTGTTCCTTCTGAAGGAATGATAGAATTTAATTTATGTGATATATTTGGAAAATATAGTAAAGAAAAAAACAATGGAACTTTATAAGGGAAATTCACAGCAAACGCTTGATGATCTTTATAATTTACCAACCGGTATATACATTTTAAGAGCACAGTTTAATGGAAATGTTGTTCAAAATAAATTGATCAAAACATATTAATCTTAAAATTTTATTATTCAGTAAACCAACAAAATAGCTGCTTTTTTATTTTGTAGAACGCCTTAGTACGTGTTAAATTTTCCGTTAGTAATTTGGATGAGATTATTAGCACTGTCCTTTGCAGTTCCTGAAAAAGTGCCCTGAATTTTTGCAGAATCAAGTACGTTTAAATTCACTACAAATTCACCTATCAAGGCATTAGCCGTATAAATAGTTTTAGCGGGAAGGTTATAAGAAAAAGAATTTTGATATTGTGTTGCATAATAAGTGCCCGGAGTGAAAGAATTTCCATACAATTTCAGTTGAAAATATTGGCTGCCATCATCTGTTTTACCCAGAATATAAAGCACGTTAGAACCTACTCCAATGGTCTGATAAACCGTATCCAAATACCCTGAATAGTTTATTCCTCCGTTAGAAAATTCCCAGCTCCCGGTTGCAGGTCGTAGTTGCTCAGAACTGTATTCCTTACCACAAGAAATTACAACTGTCGCAATCAGTAACAACCAAAAAGAAAGTTTGAAAAGTTTCATGGTCTAAATTTAAAGTGAATTAAGCAGATTAGGAAACTTCTACTCCCTCATTAATCATTTTTTCTGATTCAATTATTGGATGTGAACTGTGGCGACCAAAAAACTTTTTTTGAAAAACAAAAATTGAAATGATACCTATTGAAATGGAAGCATCTGCAAGGTTAAATATAGGGCTGAAAAAATCGAAAAATTTACCACCCCAAAAAGGTACCCATAGTGGAAGCCGCGTATGTATAATAGGGAAATACAGCATATCAACAACTTTACCATGCAAAAAACCTGCATAACCATATTTAGGAAATATATGGGCAACATTCCCAACCAGCATACTACTATCTCCAAAGATCAACCCATAGAACATGCTATCAATTAAATTACCCAGCGCTCCGGCAAAAATCAATGCCACACAAATTATAAAGCCACGATTATATTTTTGTTCTATAATTTTCTTAATATAAAAGACCCCAAAAATTACTGCAGCTAACCTGAATAAGGTAAGCAACATTTTCCCGAATTCACCTCCCAACTTCCAGCCATAAGCCATTCCCTCATTCTCAATAAAATACAATTGAAACCAATGTCCTATAACCATGTGCGATTCTCCGGCATGATAATGAGTTTTTATGAAAATTTTCAGGGCCTGATCAGCAGCAACAACAAGTAAAATAATTAAGAAAACACTTCTCTTTTTCACGTAACAATTTTAATGAGCAAAGATAATAAAATTGAGCCATGGCCTTTATTCAATACGTTAATTATTATCAAATTGATTGATATTTTTTGTGTCGCTATTTTTTGAAACAGCTTTAAAAAAACGCCTTCTAAAAAGAAGAATACCTATAACTCCGATGGAAACAGAAGCATCAGCGATATTGAAAATATAATTAAAAAATGAAAAATCTTTTCCGCCAAAAAAAGGAATCCAGGAAGGAACTTTATTAACATGAAACAAGGGCAAATAGATCATATCTACTACGTTGCCATGTAAAAATGAACCATATCCATGAGCCGGAAATAGCGCAGCTACGCCTTCTTTATCGAAACTGCTTTTATCGAAAATCAGCCCATAAAATAAACTATCAAGCAAATTACCTAAAGCGCCGGAAAATACAAGCGATACACAAATAATATATCCGGGGTGATATTTTTTTTCTACAATTTTCCTTAAATAATAAACTCCAAAAATAACAGCTGCAAGCCGGAATAAGGTAAGTGCTATTTTCCCAAATCCTCCGCCAAATTTCCAGCCATAGGCCATTCCGGCATTTTCAATAAAATACAATTGAAACCAATTCCCTAAAACCGGGTGTGATTCGCCCGGATGATAATGCGTTTTCACATAAATCTTTAAGGCCTGGTCAGCAATAACAATAAGCCCAATAATTAAAAAAACATGTCTCTTTTTCAATTAAAAATTTTTATTTTATAAATCGCAACTCTATTTTATTTTCTATTCCTCAAAATAGATCCTTTTCACTCTCTGCGAAATACTGGTCATTATTTCATAAGGAATTGTTTCTGCCCAATGCGCAACAGATTGCAAAGAAAGCAATTCTCCAAAAACTATTACTTCATCTCCTTCCTTTGCTTTTATTCCTGTAACGTCCAGCATTGTCATGTCCATGCAAATATTTCCGATAACAGGAACCAATTTATTTTTTACCAGCATTTTCCCATTCCCATTTCCAAATCTACGCGAATATCCGTCAGCGTAACCTATTCGCACAACAGCAATCACACTATCTTTTTCAACTGTGGCTTTTCTTCCATATCCCACAGTTTCACCGGCTTTTATTTTTTTGATCTGCGAAATCGTGGTGGTTAATGTAGAAACATTTTTGAGTTTTTTCTGCATTTCTTTATTGCTATCAATGCCATAAAGGCCAATTCCAAGGCGAACCATGTTCAATTGCATTTCAGGATGCCGGCTTATCCCTGTAGTGTTGTCGATATGCTTGTCGAAAGCATAATTCAAAGTTTTTTCAATCTTTGTACAACAACTTTTAAAAATAGTAAACTGTAAAAGTGTAAAAGGGTCTTCTGCCGGATCTTCGCTGGCAGCAAGATGAGAGAAAACACTTTTTATTTTGATGAATTTATTAGACGATATTTTTTTGCACAAAAAAGAAATTTCATTCTCCATAAAACCAAGCCGATGCATTCCTGTATCAATTTTTAAATGAACAGGATAATTTTCGATTTCTGATTTGCTCAAAAACTCAGTAAAATCTTTTAATAAATTAAACGAAAAAATTTCCGGTTCCAGGTTATAATTTACTACTGAATCAAAGGAACTGTTGTCGGTATTCATCACCATTATGGGCAAAGTAATTCCGGCCTTTCGCAATTCAATTCCTTCATCAGCGTAGGCTACGGCCAAATAATCCACCTTGTTATATTCCAATACCGAAGCAATTTCATAGCTCCCGCTTCCATAGCCAAACGCTTTTACCATCACCATAATTTTGGTTGACGGCTTCAGTTTTTCTTTATACTGTTTAAGGTTATGAACAATAGAATTTAGATTAATAGAAAGAACAGTTTGATGAACTTTTTGTTCCAGAATATGGCTTATCTTTTCAAATTCAAATTGACGTGCACCTTTAATTAGAATAGTTTCATCATGAAATCCGGAAATAAAGATATTCTTTAAGAAGTCATCTGTGCTTTTAAAAAAAGAAGTGCTATTTAACCCTTCGAATACTTTCTGCTGAGAAAAAATATCAGCCCCTACTCCATAAAATTTATCAATATTTTTTTGTTGCAACAATGAAGCAATATCCTTATACAATTTTTCAGGTTCAACTCCGGATTGTACTATATCCGATAAAATAAGCGTATGATACTTATGGCGTTTTTGTTGATGTAAAAAATCAAGAGCAATTCCCAAAGAATAAAAATCATTGCTATAACTATCGTTAATAATATCGCAACGGTTAATGCCGGATTTCAATTCCAGTCGCATTTCTATTGGATAAAGTGAAGTAAAATGCCTTCTTACTGTCTCAGTGTTTTTTTGCAAAATAAATAAGGCACACCAGCAGTGGACTGCGTTTTGAACAGAAGCTTCATCAGTAAACGGAATTTGAATTCTGAATTTTTTACCTTTATAAATTACTTCTATCAACGATAATGAATTCTCTTTTTTAATTTCCTTTATCCTCAAAGTATTGCTGCTTTTTCTCCCCCATGAAAAAACTTTAAGTTGATTGTGCTTTTTCCGAAATAATCGTATTTCACTTGCAAGCCTTTCATCATCTGAACAGAAAATCAAATGATTGGAATTCGTAAAAAGAAGAAGCTTTTCACGAATTTTCTGTTGTGTATTTTTAAATCCTTCATCATGCGCATTGCCAATATTGGTAAAAATTCCAATCTGCGGCTGAATAATTTTATCCAGGTTTTTCATTTCTCCGGGTTGGGAAATACCGGCTTCGAAAATTGCAAGATTATTTGAAGAAGCAATATTTAAAACACTAAGTGGGACTCCAATTTGAGAGTTAAAACTTTTAGGACTTCTTACAATGGAAAATTCCTTTTCAAGAAGTTGGTTGAGCCATTCTTTTACAATCGTTTTTCCATTGCTTCCTGTAATTCCAATAACATTTAATTGATCTTTTGAAAACCGGTTTCGATGAAATATGGCCAGTTGTTGAAAAGCAGCAACAGTATTTTTTACCAGTACAATATTGGCTTCTTTAAGTTGGGCGAAATCAACATTTTGGTCATCGGTTACCAAGTTGCGAACTCCTTTATTATAAAGAGTTTCCAAAAAAAAGTTTGCATTTCGCATTTTATTTCTAATCGCAAAAAATACAGTTTCTTGGGGATAAGAAATTTTACGTGTATCCAGCGAAAGATAGGACAGTTGAGAAAAAGAAGGATTTCTGTTCTTCCATTTTCCTTTGCAAATTTTTGCAATTTCTTCAATTGTATAATGGATAACTACGTTCAATTATGTTGTTTGTTTTTAAAAATAGAAAATAAAACAGCGCCTCCGAGACAAAGAACAATTACCAAAAGTGAAATAGCAATATGCAGATCAATTCCAAAAAATTCGATCAGCATTTTTAAACCGATAAAAACAAGAATGATGGCAATGCCTTCTTTTAAATATTTGAATTTTTCAATAGAATTTTTTAATAAAAAAAATAAAGAACGCAATCCTAAAACTGCGAAAATATTGGAAGTATAAATTACCATTTTATTTTGAGTAATAGCAAATACTGCAGGGATAGAATCAAAGGCAAAAAGCACATCGGTAGCTGCCAGCATGATCATAACAACAAAAAGGAGTGTGTAATATTTTTTACCGTCAATCCTTTGTGTAAATTTTCCGCTGGTATGATCGTGGGAAATGGGCAACACTTTTTTGAGGATTTTATAAACTGCATTTTCTTTTGGATCGAACTCTTCTTCGGTATTGACAAAAAACATCTTAACTCCCGTGTAAACCAATATCCCGCCAAAGACATATAGTATCCAGTAAAACTCATTTACCAATGCAATACCCACTGTAATAAAAATAACACGCAACACAATTGCCAGCAGAATTCCTAAAAGCAAAACCCGGTTGACATGTATCGCCGGAATATTGAAGTAGGAAAAAATAAGTATGAAAACAAAAATGTTATCGATACTCAATCCCCATTCCATCAGGTAGGCGCTCATGTATTCAAGGCCGGTAACCTGCCCGTCTTCAATCCATACAAATACAAAAAAGGCAAAAGCCAAAACCACCCAAAATAAAGTTTGATAAAACGCGTGCTTTATGGAAATTGATTTTGCTTTTTTACTTAATAATCCCAGGTCAAAAAATATTGAAAGAACTAAAACGATTAAAAAAATAATATAAGTCCATTCTGTAGCTGACATCATTCGTTATAATTTCCAACCAAAATTAAAATATAAAGTACGCAAATATGAATTTAAGAAGTTGTAGTTAAATGCAGGAGTTAAAATAAGAATACGAGTAATTTGTTCGTTTACCGAAAATTTTAATCGGATTTCAGGTCGGAAACTGCATATTTTCTTTTTCTTAACCATTGATAAACAAAACCGAAAATTATAATGAGAAAAACAGGTAAAACCAGGTTTAGCAATTCCCAAAAACCTCGTTGTCCACTTGTTTTTTTAGGATCGAGCAGACGCAACTTATAATCTTTCGATTTCGCTTCAGCCAACCCGGCATTATTTACCAGGTACTCAATACAGTTATCTACAAATTGCCTGTTGGCAAACTGGTATTCGTATTGCGTTCCAACTGTATAAGGATTTACACCCATCGGTAAAAGCTGCTCTTTATAGGTACCATTTAAAACTATATCACCATCAGAAACAATGATCATTTTATTATCTTCTATATTTTCACTCCTAAAAGGTGAGCCGTAAAAATCTAAAGAATCCATTTGTTGGCGACTGACACGGTTTTTAAATAAAGAAGTAAATTTTCCTTGCAATAAAACGCCTGCAATAAGGTCTTTTCTATTGAAAGCTGCATCCACAGGAGCATTTCGGTTTTCAGCACCACTTATTAATGCCGGTGTTTCAATCGATCTAGAATTAGAAGATGAACTCAATAAAATTGTTTTTTTAATTCCCGGCGCATTCACTGTATCAATGGTATTCACAAATTTTCCTTCAACAAGGCCGAGATTTTTAGTGATTACACTGTTTTGTTTTGATTCAAATAAAGGAAAATAATTCCAATGCAAAAATTGAAACTGGTCTTTTCCATTAACACTAAAAGGTAAAAAATCACATTGAAGATCCATTAAAAGATCAGGGTTTATGCGTATCCCATATTTAAAAAAAAGATCTTCAAGTTGTAAATTTCTATCATAAGCAATCACTTGGTTTTTCAATTGAAGGCTGTCTACTTCAGCATTCAGCCTATCTATAAAACACAAAAGTTTTCCGCCATGCATTACATACTGGTCGATTTTTAATTTCTCAGCAGTTGTAAAAGTAAGCGTTGGTTTTACGATGATCAATAATTTGAATGTATCCGGCACTACAGGTTCCTTAGCCAGGTCCATTATGAAAAGATGGTAATTTTTTTTCAAAACATTTTCAACAAGATCGTATGTATCCGGTCCGGTTGGTTCTCCATTTCCGACCGCATAAGCAACAAGGGGCTTATTATGGTTAATGATTTTTTCAATCCCATTTGCAAAATCAAATTCAAGTAAAGCTTCTGCACTATTGAGCTCCGGGGGAGTGATAACATTGTTGGAACCTGAATATAAATTTACCGGTTGCAGTTTGTTTTGATAACTCACTATTGCTGCAGGATAAATATATTGAGATTGTTCGCCTTCTTTCAGTTGCACTTTTAAATTAATCGGAACAAGCCCCAAAGATGATAGTGTATCCCCATAAGTCTTTTCCGTTCCGGGAATTTTTTCGTCTGCTGAAATAACTTTGTAATGAATATTTCCATTTGAATATTCCTGAAATTCCTGCAGCATTTCCTGGGCTGAAACAGATAATTTTTTGAAACCTGCAGGTATATCTCCTCTCAAAAAAATATAAATCTCCATTTTTTGATTTATAGTTCCCAGGATTTTTTTTACAGGATTTGAAATCGTAAAACGCTTTTCATTGGTAAGATCTAAACGTTCATGAAAGATCGAAGCAAGGTAATTGACTGATACAATTGCAACAATAATGATAAGCCACCACCATTTTTTATTTGAAGTAAATTTCATTTATTGATGGATCTTATTTTTTGTGTAAATTTTTTTGGGTGGCAAAAAGAAAAATAAATATCACGCTAAAAAAATAAATGATATCTCGAGTATCAAGTACTCCGCGGCTTATACTCTGGTAATGAAAATCTATTCCAAGCATCTCGATATAGTAATCTGCATTGCCAGTAAATACTGGTAATTTACTAATAGCGCTAAAGCCAAAATATAAGATGATACAGGCAAATGAGCTTAATAAAAAAGCGATCACCGCATTAGAGGTAAGACTTGAACACCAGGTAGTAATGGCTGCAAAAACAGAAGCAAGCAGAAACAAACCAATGTAAGAACCTGTGATAGCACCGGTGTCAATTCCTCCCGTTGATAAAGATTGAATAGTAATTACATAAAGAACAGTAGGAATTAAGGCAATAATTATTACAGCAATGATCGCTAAATATTTTCCAAAAACGATTTGCCATTTGGTAAGCGGGCTTGTTTTTAAAGTTTCAAAAGTTCCTGATTTAAATTCATCGGCAAAACTTCGCATACCTAACGCGGGAAGTAAAAAAATAAACACCCATGGTGCAAGGTCGAAAAAAGAGGCAAGTGTTGCATAACCATAATCAAAAACATTGCTATCTTTTAAAACAAAAAGGTACAAAGCATTCACCAGTAGAAATAGAATAATCGTTATATAACCAGTGAGGCTACTAAAAAACTGGTAAAATTCTTTTTTGGCAATTGATATCATTCCTAATAAACCTGCAATTTAAGGGAAGAAAAATAAAATAATTTCTGCAATTAAACCAAGTTGCAGAAAAAAATTCAATAACAGTGAATAAAATAAATTTTTGTCTATTTTTTATAAAAAATATCTCGACAAAGCAGCGTTTTTTAAAACAAGTTTGTCTTTAATCATTAACGGTATTGTATTCAGTTATTGATTTTTGTTTTCAACTTAATTGATATTAAAAAATCAGAGGAAATATTATTAGAAAAGCAATCTTTCCAAAGTTTTTTAATTTTTAATATTTGTATCAAAACGAACTGAACCTTTGCCGAAACGAACTGCAAAATTCCCCTGAAAAGGGGAATTTTTATTTAAAGATTTTCGTTTCTTCATTAATTTAATAAATAGTTTATACGCTGAAACTCTCGCCACAAGCGCAACTCCGGCTTGCATTCGGATTATTAAAGTAAAATCCTTTACCATTTAATCCATCACTAAATTCAAGAGTAGTATTTACTAAATATAAAAAACTTTTAAGATCAGTAACCAATTTAATTCCTTTGTCTTCAAACTCTTGGTCCTTGGGCTTTAATTCATTTTCAAAATCCATTTTATAGCTCAATCCTGAA
Source organism: Bacteroidota bacterium (assembly GCA_028876495.1). GTDB lineage: Bacteria > Bacteroidota > Bacteroidia > Chitinophagales > Chitinophagaceae > Ginsengibacter. Next base: position 2,804 of record JAGWRO010000079.1, on the reverse strand, counting down.
CATCCACCGCTTTGCACACTTACACGCAAAAAATATTCTGCAGGAGAGAATTTTTTTTCCTCCATTAATTTTATTACTCTTTCTTTTGCCTTATCACTTATATAAATCATAATAAAATATTTACTGAATCATTTAAATTTCTTTTGCAAAAATACATCAGATTATAGCTACATCAGAATAATGTAATTGAAATGGCCCCACATTTAACATTCAAATTTCTTAATGTTTACTGCAAAAAAAGATCAAAGTAAATGTCGAAACTGCTGTATCGTATAATCTATTTCTTCTTCTGTAGTAAATCTTCCAAGACCGAATCTTAAGGAAGAAAGCGCCATTTGGTCGGTTAATCCTAACGCCTTTAAAACAAAAGATGGGCTTTGAGTTGCAGAAGTACATGCAGATCCGGAACTTAAAGCGATATTCTTACTAAACCTCATCATCAGATCGGTGCTATCTACATTTTTAAAACTCATATTTAAAGTATTGGGTAACCGGTTAATTCTGCTCCCGTTTACCCGCGAACCATCGATTTGTAACAATTCATTCTCCAATTTATCGCGTAGTTCTGCAGTTATCTGTGAGTCCTTTTGCATCTCTACTTTACATAATTCACATGCTTTTCCAAAACCAACAATTCCGGGAACATTCAATGTACCACTTCTCATCCCCCGTTCATGGCCGCCACCATCCATTTGAGCAGTAATTCTTACACGTGGATTTCTTCTCCTGACGTATAAAGCTCCTATACCTTTTGGTCCATAGATTTTATGAGCTGAAAATGCCATGAGATCAATCCCATCTTTTATTACATTAACCGGGATTTTTCCAACTGCCTGCGTTGCGTCTGTAAAAAAAAGAACTTCATTTTTTTTTGCAATCGCAGCAATATCTTTTATGGGTTGAATAACGCCGATTTCATTATTAGCGTACATCATAGAAATCAAAATAGTGTTAGATTTAATTGACTTTTGCAATTCTGTAACATCAATTAAACCATCTCTGTTTACATCCAGGTAAGTAACTTCCGCACCTAATTTCTCAAGATGTTTGCATGAATCCAACACCGCCTTGTGCTCTGTTTTGACGGTAATAATATGGTTACCTTTTGATGCATACATTTCAAAAACTCCTTTCAAAGCAAGATTATCAGCTTCCGTAGCGCCTGAAGTAAAAACGATTTCATTTGGCTCTGCATTAATTAATTGCGCCACTTGCTCTCTGGCAATATCTACCGCTTCTTCTGCCTGCCAGCCAAAGCTGTGGCTATGACTTGCAGCATTACCAAAATATTTCGTGAAAAAAGGAAGCATCGTATCCAATACCCGCTTATCAATTGGAGTGGTAGCATTGTTATCAAGATATATCGGGAACTGGAACATTATGTTTTCGGCAAAATTACTTTAAAGCCTTTAGACTTGATTTTAAGAAAGAAAAAGGGTTTAGCTTAAATTTGAAAAAACATTTTATGCAAAAAATTGAACATGTAGGAATTGCAGTAAAAGAATTATCTGTTTCTGTTCCTCTTTTCGAAAAACTATTGAACACCAAATGTTATAAAACTGAAACTGTTGACAGTGAACAAGTAAATACTGCATTTTTTGCTTTAGGAGAAAATAAGATTGAGTTGCTTGAGGCAAATTCCGAAGCAAGTGTGATTAATAAATTCATTTCAAAAAAAGGAGAAGGACTTCATCACATTGCTTTTGAAGTAGAAGATATCGAAGCGGAAATAAAGCGTTTGAAAGATGAAGGTTTTACATTATTAAATGAAAAACCGAAACAGGGAGCGGATAATAAAATGGTTTGCTTCCTGCATCCCAAAGAAACAAATGGAGTACTTATTGAATTAGTAATGGAAAGAAAAGTTCGAACAGAATAAAAATCACTCGTATTTATTTGTTCACTGGTTAGAAATACAAAAACAATGAAAAGAAGTGCAGGATTGCTGTTGTATCGTTTTAAAAATGAAATTCCTGAATTTTTCTTAGTGCATCCCGGCGGACCTTATTGGAGAAATAAAGATATTGGTTCATGGTCAATTCCAAAAGGAGAAGTTGAAGAAGGAGAAGATCATTTAAGCGCAGCGATACGGGAAGTTGGGGAAGAAACAGGAATTAAAATTGACTCAGAAAGACACAAATTTATTGATTTAAAGGAAGTAAGCCAGAATCCGGGGAAGAAAGTCATTGCCTGGGCGGTAGAATTTGATTTGGATGAAGCAAAAATAACAAGTAATCATTTTGAGATCGAATGGCCACCAAGATCAGGGAAGAAACAAACTTTTCCCGAGGTGGATAAGGCCGGGTGGTTTGGATTTGAGGAAGCCAGAAAGAAAATCTTACCAGGACAAGCGCCATTATTAGAGGAATTAAATGAGAATTTTATATAAACAGTAATAAAACAAAAAAGCCTTTCAGCAAAAACTGAAAGGCTTTTAAATAAATATGGCAGCTACCTACTCTCCCACATTGTTGTGTAGTACCATCGGCCATGAGGGGCTTAACTTCTCTGTTCGGTATGGGAAGAGGTGAACACCCTCGGCAAAACCACCATAAAAAGATGGCAATAAGCTAAAAGCTAAAAGCGAACCGCAAATAAATTAACATAAAGGGAAAGTTGTAATACTTAATAAAAAAAAGATAAAGCTTACGGGCAATTAGTACTACTCGGCTTTGACATTACTGCCTTTATACCTGTAGCCTATCAACGTCATAGTCTTTGACGACCCTTAAAAGAAAACTCATCTTGTGGTTGGTTTCACGCTTAGATGCTTTCAGCGTTTATCCTTTCCGTACATAGCTACT
>JAGWRO010000078.1 GCA_028876495.1 Bacteroidota bacterium | reverse complement strand
TTTTTCTTTTTGCGTACAAACATTAACCAAAGATAAAACACAACGGGACACCCAAAACACCTCTATTTACCAGTTTAACTTACTGGTAATCAGTAATTGTTTTTTCCTAAATAAAAAAGTGCGGAAGTCAGGAAAAATTGCATACTTCCGTGTGGGCACAAGGCGTTCTATTTAATGAAAAAGGAAAGCCAGCAGTTTTGCTGGCTTTCTTTAAAAATAATGCTAAAAGAATTGTAATTATCTATTAAAAGTTTCAGTGAAAACGTACTTTCCACCAAGTATGGTAAACTTAACAGTAAAATCTCCAGTAGTTGCATCTGAACTGCTTGATACGACTACTGCCCCATAACTATTAGGGCTGGAAGGACTTCCTCCTGCTTTTACTGAAATAGATCCATCACCGTTAAAGTGATATTCAGTATAGCCTCCAAAATAATCTCCGATAGAGCCACTTTGAGCAACAGTATGTTGGTCGACGGTGCTTAATGTCATTACATCATCACCATCATAAAGCAATGCCCCTAGTTTTAAAATATTCGTATGGTAATTATTGAATGTGCCAGCAAAAGGAGATGAAATGAACCATAAAGGCAAATGGTTCCAACTACTGATATTTATTGAAGATTTAACTATAGTAAAAGGAAGCACATAGTTATGCCCTGGAGGAAATTTATTAGAATATACTGTTACATCAGCATAAGCTTCTCTTTGACCTGCCGGTACAGTAAGGTCGAGAGAAGAAACTGTATAAAGACTATCAGGCATCACCTCCATTGGAATCCAGCTATAAGGATAGCTTGGATCCGAAGTATGGTGAGAAGTATCTGCCAGATAGGCCTGCTGTGCTTGTTGAGCTGCAGCGGTTTGGGCAGCATTATATTGATCCACCCATGCCTGGTCAATGCCCAAAGTCATTGTTACAGGTGAAGATGGCAAATCTACAGAAGCAACATTTACATACACCTTAAATTCTGTAGGAGCATCAGGTGACCAACTTATTCCATAGGGCTTATTGGTATAAGTTGCAGCCAGGGGAAGTTCTGCAGAAGCGCCTCCTTTTGAGAAATCCTCGTAAAACTTGTTGTTTTTCAGGCAGGATTGCAGAGAGAAGACCAACGCCGCAAGAAGCAGTATCCCGAAATATTTATTTTTAATTTGTTTCATTTTTTTTCAATTTTAATTTTATGAAGGTTATTCCTTTTTTAATTAATATTTGATTATTTCATCCAAAATACCTTGGTATTCTGAGGGTCATTACCTTGCGCCACCGCAGCTTTATAATTATCCTGGTTGGTATTTTGTTCAGAAGTAGGATACATCAATTTCGTAGGAATGTGCCTTGCATTACCAGGAAACTTGGTTAAAGGCAACGTAGTCAAATCAGGAAAACCTGTACGGCGGTATTCGTTCCAGGCTTCAAAACTATTTATACCTGCTAAAGCCGCCCATTTTGAAGTGATTAAAGTACCCAGATCTGCAATTGAATTGATATTGTTGTCTAAACCATTACCTGTAATATAGGTGTCAGCATCTGCATCAGCAGCAGCCTTGCTATCACCAGCAGCTGTATACAAATATTCATATGACGATATAATACCGTTATCATATAAAGCCTGTGCATCAGCAGTTATCCATCCCCGCAATGCAGCTTCAGATTGAAGGAAATAACTTTCAGAGGCAGTAATCAAGGGAACAGAAGCATTAAATCCGGCCATTACTCCATGTCCAATACCAACAGTTCCTTTGTTATTTTGGGCACTTGCGGCAGCCCTGTCACCATAATAAACACCGTGATAATTTACAAAGTTAGTGTCAGTTACAAAAAAAGCACTTAAATTAGGTTCTGAGTTATCAGGTGCAAACACATAAAATAAGCGTTTATCATTTCCGTTTTTAAAATAAGTTACAGCAGCTCCTCCACCACGTACATAATTATAACCGTCAGAATATAGACTCCCCCCTGGATCTACCCCGAACTGACCCCAATAAGGATTCTGTTTTCCTGCAGTATTCAAATAACCCGGATTCACCAGTGCATCATCAGTTAAATACCCTGCAGACGCAGTTTTAGCCAATTCTGACTGTGCAGCGGAAGCTGATATCACGTTAGATTCACGAATGAGAAACCTTAATTTTAAGGTATTCGCAAATGCAGCCCATTGTGCCTCGTCACCACCAAACATTACATCATTGGTTCCAAGGTTAGATGCAGTACTTGGCGCATTTTGAATCAAGCTGATCGCATTATCCAATTGTGCAATACATGAATCATATATTGCCTGTCCATCATCATATTTGGGGAAGAAATTTTCAGACCCCTTGAACGCCTGAGAATAAGGAGCCATGCCATAAGCATCCACTATAATCTGGTAACCATACGCCTTCATAATTTTCGCAGCAGCCTCTGAATAAGCTCCGTTAGGATCGGTCGCAGCTGTTTGTTCCATATAGGCAGCATTTTTAAGAATACCAAAAACCCCATCCCATACATTCGGAGTACTTGCGCTTACATAGTAAGTCATAAAATCATTGGTTACAGAATAACCGCCACTGATGGAATTATAGCCCATCCAAAGACCAATTGGAGTTGTATTGGAATACATTCCGCTGGCATATCCGGTAAGAATCGGCGGTAAGATCAGCGAAGCAGGCGCCTGTGAAGGCTGATTTGGATTCACAGCCAAATCCGTTAAAAAACCCTTTTTGCACCCTGTCGAAAAAAGCAGGCTTGCAAAAATTAAGTTGATATAAAGTAATTTTTTCATGTTTTTATTTTTTTTAAAGGTACAAGCTTTGTTATCTGTGTAATTCAACATAAACTTAAATTTTGTTACTTAAAATTTAATATTTAAACTCGCACCATACTGACGTGTCGGAGGTAACTGGTCGTAGTTGGTAATACCTTGTGCGTTACCGGTTGAATAATTAAACTCTGGATCTGTCCATACGTTCTGCGAAGGGCGCAACATGATAAGGTTTTTACCAATTACAGAGAAAGTAAGACCATGGAGCCAGTGCACATTCTGAATAACATCTTTGAAATCGTAAGTAAGACTTACATTTCTTAACTTCCAGAAAGCCGCACTTTCCATAAAAGAAGTACCTGCCTGCGCGTAAGGAGAGTTAGTCCAGAAGTTGAGGTTACCATCCACTGTATAATATTTGTCATTAGGAACATATTTACCATTATCCAGGTAAACAGAATTTGGGAAAATAAAGCGTTGCCTTCCGTTAGTAGTCGTCCATTGGGGAACACCTGCAAAATCAAGTTGTTGTCCCACGTATGCGAAGAACGTATTTCCTCCCTGGTAAGATGCTTGGGCATTTAAGGAGAAGTTCTTCCAACTTAAGGTGGTGTTTACATTCACCATGTATTTTGGATTTACCTGTCCAACTATTTGTAAGGTATCTCCAAGGATAGGATAACCGGTTGATGGGTCTATTATAACACGGCCTTGCGGATCACGCCTTAGATCTACTGTTTCAATCACAGGAAATGGTTGACCAACCACTGCATGGTCTGAACCGGTTAAACCTCCGTACCCCCCAATGGTGAAATCTCTACTTCCCTGGTACAAAGATTGAACATTAGATCCATTCCAGGTAAAGTTGCCGCCCACATCCCATTTTAACCTGCTCGAATTATTTTGAACCACGGTAGCAGTTACACCTACTTCAACACCTTGGCTCACTACATCACCCGCATTTACAAAAGCGCTGCTGTAACCGGTTGTTGCCGAAACATTAACCGGGAAAGTTTGCCCGCTGGTAAGTGAATAATAGTAATCAGCATCCAGGTTAATTCTTCCGTTAAATAATCCCAATTCAAGACCTACTTCTTTTTCCACTGTTTTTTCAGGAACGAGATTCGGGTTACGATACGCGCCATCCAAAACGATACCTGCCTGGCTGCCATAAGGAAAACCACCGGCAACATCAAAAACATTTTGAACATTATAAGGTCTTAAAGTAATATCACCTGTATTACTATAAGCAACTCTCAATTTTCCGTAAGAGATTAAATCCTGGTTTTGCAGGGATTTAATGGCATCTGTGAAGACCCATGATGCATCTGCAGACCAGAAGTTATAAGCATTTTTTCCTTTTGGTAATAAAGAAGAATAGTCACGACGGAAACTTCCATGTAAAAATAAATAATTCTTGTATCCCAAGGTCAAATCCCCATATCCGCTTATTAAACGCGTTTGTTCAATATAATGACTCCCGGTAAGTTCACCTAAACGATAGTCGGTGTTATAAAAATTATCAACAAATAACTGGCCTGAACTTACACTGGTTATTGATGAATAATCAGTACCATAAGGCTTTTCTGCTATTTCGTTACCCAAGATCAGGGTTGCATCTATGTCGCCAAAACTTTTCTGAATAGTAGCAATCATGTCCTGTGTAATATTTCTTGCGTTCGCATTAGTGTAAGAAGCTGAACCGTTTTTATGAAGCCCTACACCTGATGCAGTATTACCTGCGCCCCAAGGGTCACTAACTGCCCAGGGCGAAAAGCTAACAGCGGCAATATAACTATTATTATCAAAGGAAGTAAACTGGGTTCCTGCCCGATAGGTCAAATTCAACCAATTAGTAGCTTGCAGGTTCAATTGCAGATTTCCTGTAAAATAATTGGTTCTGTTGATCACACGTGAATTATAGATCTGCCACCATGGGTTGGGATAATAGGCATTATAATAACGATCAAGGAAATAAGGGCTGCTTGGATCTTTAATTCGCGGATCGTTCAAAGGAATATTAGCACCCTGGTTAAGCAGGTTCCAGTATACAGGGCGGTTCTGATTGAAGTCTCCCCCTACTGTATTTGAATATTTTTGAGCATAACTTAAATTATAAGTTGCAGAAAATTTACCATAAGTTTTTTTACCTGAGAAGTACAAATCGGTACGGCGTCCCTGGTCTTTAGGAAGAACCCCCTTCACACTTACATCCTGTACAGAAAGGAAGTAAGAGTTTTTACTGTCGCCTCCTGAATAAGATAAGTTATTCTGCATCCTGTAACCGGTTTGGAAGAAAGCTCTTCTTGGATCCGGATTAATACCTTGAAAAGGTTGTTTAAAAAAAGTACTATCAGGACCCGGACCACCGATATACCCTAAATTAGGATCCCCATTAAAACGGATGCCAAAGTTTTGGTTTTCGTAAGGCACATATTGAACCTCACCGGTATATGGATTTTGAAAGTAATAAACTTTGCTGGGATCAGGAACAAATGAAGGCGAAGGCCAATTATAAGCTCCTGTTTCACTACTGCCCGGTGAAAATGTATTTTGTAATGCCGGCATATAAGAAACGCTTTCCAGCATGGTAGTGTTGTTATATTCAATAACGGGCTTGCCATTTTCAGAACCTTTTTTTGTAGTTATTACTAATACGCCGTTCGTAGCATCTACCCCATAAAGAGCTGCAGCACTCGCACCTTTAAGTATGTTTATACTTTCCACATCATTTGGGTTAATCGTACTTAAGAAATCACTACGAACCGCAATTCCATCAACCACAATCAATGCCTGGTTATCAGCATTTAAGTGACGATAACCACGAAGTACCACCCGAATGCCCGGGTCTACACCATTGTTAATTGTATTAATCTGCAGGCCTGCTACTTTACCGGTTAACCCTTCTCCAATGGTTACCGGTTTAGAAACGTTTAGTTCTTTGGCACCTACATTTTGAGTACCATAACCTAGCGCCCTTTGCTGTCTCTTAATACCGAGCGCAGTAACTACTACCTCGTTCAGTCTTTTGGCATCGGAGGCTAAGGTTACATCTACTGTTGTACGATTGCCAACTTTGATAGTCTGCTCTGTAAACCCTACTCCCGTAAAAATCAAAGTAGCGTTCGCAGGAACAGTAAGTTCAAACTGGCCATTTGAATTAGTGGCGGTTGCCGTATTACTCCCTTTTACCTGGACTGTAATACCCGGAAGAGAGTTGCCATCAGGGCCTGTAACGTGGCCTTTCACAGAATGGTCTTGGGCAGATGCCAATACTCCGCTGAGCATTAGCACTGCAAATAATGCAAGAAATCTTCTCATGTGTATAGTTTAATTTTAAGGTTGCAAATATATGGTTCTTATTAAGACAACCAAAAAAATTGTTAATTAATAAAAGTTTTGCATTCGGCAAAACCCTGGTAATCTTAGTATGACATCTAATCTATTCTTTTCGCTGCATTATTTAACAAAAGTTAAAAAACATAATTGTTGAAAAAACATTCATTTAAATAGGGTCATATGCAATTACAGGAATACATAGTCAGCTTTTGTTATGAGTTTTTATATGAAAACCTTCAGAATATAAAAAGGCAGATACCAAATAAGGTATCTGCCTTTTTATTAAAAAATGGCACATAAATTTATGGTTCCCAAAAAAGCTTGGCAGATACCACATCCTGGCCTCCTGGCAATGCTGTAACCGCTGCTTGCCAATTCGTAGGATTAGAACCAGATTCGTTAGTAGGATAGGTTAGTCTTAGTGGAAAACTACCATGAGCCGCAACAGGAGGGCTTACTACATTAAGATCAGGATATCCAAGTCTTCTTATATCGGTCCACGAATCCCAATTCATATTATAATTTGCAATCCATTCCTGGTATCCTAATTTTTGCTGCCAGGAACCAGTTGCAGTAGTATAATCTACGGCTGGTTGGGCGAGATAAGTTGACGCACTAGCAGCAGACCCACCCCAAAATTCGATTGATGCTGTTATTGCATTATTATAATGGGATTGAGCGGTACCTCCCACAGCAATACCTCTTTCTACCGCCTCAGCTAACCAAAATTCTGTTTGGGAATAAGTTAATAAAACCCCTGGGTAATCCGCCGTTTGTATTACCGGAGTAAAATCGGAGTATTTCCCATAACCATTTGCCAAACCCGGAGTTCCGCCACTATAACCACCATTATACATAGTAAAATATAAAGGTACGCGGGGGTCATTCCATTGAACCATCGTACGTACCAATAAATCAGCAGGGACAAAATCATGCCTCCCGCTATATACTAATGCATTCCATATAGGATTAGAGTTAGCCGGAGAAGAAGGATCATAAGGAAGGCTTGCATTGTCGGCATTGGAAGCAAAAACCCCAGTAGCGACAGCTTTTGTCACTACTGCCGAAGCGGTTGACGCATCAACACCAGCTATGCGAACACCCATTTTAAGCTCTAACGTAGCCGCAAATTTTATCCACTGATGTATATCTGCTCCATAAATTAAATCTGCGCCTTCTGAACCAACAAAAGCACCTGCAGTTGTGCTACTTAATCCGGTAATACATGTATCTAATCTATGCAGAAGGTCAGTGTACACTGTTTTTGCATCATCATATTTCGGAAAGGGAATGGTATTATTTAAGGACTCACTGTAAGGAATATTACCATAAGTATTTAATAATAAATCATAAGTAAAAACCTCTAATATATCTGCAATCCTTGCATCATTTGTAGCAACTTCCGGGTCCGCAACATCTGAAAAAAATTGTGTCTTAGCTGCTTGCAAATTGGCGAGAGTCAATTCATATAAGTTATTCCACCATCCTGATTGTGCCTGATAAGCAGAAAAGTTATACTGTGCTTCATATACATACGAATTCTCTGTCCATTCCTGAGATAATACCCTGAAAGGCGCCGAACCTACAGAGGTACTTGTAAAATAATCCACCAGTCTTTTTTCACCAGCCGTAAATAATGTTTTGGAAGGCACATTGGTAGCCGCTTTTGTATTTACATTAAGGCTGGTTAAATCTTTATTACATGCAGATAAAAGCATATAAAAAGCTATAAGGATAAAACTTAATTTTTTCATTTTTAGAGTTTTTTAAAATTTAACTTTAAGTGAAGCGCCAAATGTTCTTATATTAGGATAGGCTCCATTTTGAAAACCCATAGAAGCATTGCCAGAAGCCTGCCCCTGTTCAGGATCGGCATATGGTAAGTTTTTATGAATAATCCATAAATTTCTTCCAGTTAAAGCTATATCAATGCCTTTTATAAAACCAGCTCCTCTTTCAAAAGTTTTGCTTCGTATTGAATAGACAATTGCTACTTCCCTCAACTTAAGATAGCTGGCATCATACACATATTGCTGATGCGATTCTGCACCACTAAGAGAACCAAATGTCCAGTTACCTGTGTACAAACCAGACTCATCAACCATCTTGGAATTGGGTTTTCCATCGGCTGTAACACCTGTGTAAAGATAACCGTCACCATCTGTCAAGTAACCTCTAACAGGCTTTCCGGAGCTATTATTACCGGCAGTTCCGGGATACAGCCCTGAAAATGAGCCATAATCCATATCTAAGGAATAAACTTTGCCTCCCTGGCGTGCATCAACTAAAAAACTGAATGTAATATTTTTGTACCTGAAGCTGTTATTTATACCACCAATCCAATCAGGATTGGGGGTGCCTAAATCACTGTGTACATTAGGATCAATCATGGGATATCCATTAGCGTCAATTTCTCTTTGGCCATTCAAATAAACATATTTTGTTCCTTGTAATTGATATGGCTTTCCCGGTTCGGCAACCAAACGAACCGAATTTTGATAGTTAGCAATCACATAAGTAGGTTGATTATTGTAAAGAGATATTACTTTTTGTGCATCTTTGCTCCAGTTAACATCTATATGCCAACTAAAATCCCTTGTTTGCACAGGTACTAAGTTTAAACCGATTTCAAGACCGGTATTTTGAACAGTTCCTCCATTAACATAAAAGGTACCATAACCGGTTGAAGTCGAAACACTTATCGGCATAATTTGGTTAATTTGCTGAGTATGATAATACGTAACATTAAATCCAACCCTATCTTTTAAGAAGCTTGCCTCAATACCGGTTTCCCATGATTTTTGCTTTTCAGGAACAAGTTTGGAGTTGTTATTAGTAGTAGGGGTTCCAAACATCGATTGACCATTGATGGGGGTTAATGCCCCATAAGTATTAGTAATAGCAAAAATCGGCGCATCACCACCCACTTCAGCATAATTTCCCCATGCTTTAGCATGGGACAACCAATTCCACTGTTTCAGCAAATTACCGAATTGAAAATTAAGAGATACTGAAGGATAATAATAAGAATTGTTGTTTTTGGGCAAGGTAGAAGACTGGTCTCTGCGTATAGTCGCATCCAAGTTCAATAATTCCTTATAATCAAGGGTTGCATCTGCAAAAACGCCATCCACTTCCTTCCTTTGATAAGATTCTGAAGGGGCTGGTGGTGTGTTAACAGAATTTGATAAAGCAAATAGGCTGGGTACAACCAGACCACCGCTTGTTGCAGCGCCTATGCTTTGTGTTGTTTGTTGCCATATATTTCCACCCAAAACACCTTTTACATTAAAGCTATTACTAATCTTTTTGTTCAAACTTAACATGGCATCATAATTCATTCCATCATACCAATAATTGTTTCTTGAATAGAATGGGGTATAAGTACTTCCTATATCTTGTCTTAATTCGAAGAGTTGAGTATAAGAATCTTTTGAAACACGTACCATTGCTTTCAACCAGGAATTGATATCCCAATCAATGTGTACGTTTCCAAAAAAGCGGGTACGGTTGTCACTTTCATAATTTTTGTAAACAAACCAATATGGATTATCATGGTAGGCAGGCTTTACAATAGAAGCTAAAGAAGTATTTTGGTCATAACCACTTGTTAGCCAATTCCACGTCGCATTAGTTCCTGTATTAAAATAATCAGCCTTAAGCTGCTTAAGGTCAACATTTGTGGGCCACCACTGTCTAAAATCAGCCATAGAACCTAATTGTCCGCCGTATGAACCATAAGGATAAATATACCTGTTTACTGCGGCTTCGTCTGAATAATCCATAGACCCTGTTATTGATAAATTACTTAATAATTTATAGGTAGTAGAAAAGCTAAGTAAATTTTTATTTAAATGGCTGTTAGGAATAAAATCATGGTCTGCATTATGCGAAAATCCAATTTTAAAAATGCCTTTATCCCCGCCTCCCTGAGCAAGCACACTTGCCATTGATGTAGTTGGTTTAACGTAAAAATCCGTTGGATTATGATTAGGAGCTGCCTGCCATGGAGTTGCTTTTTTATAGTTCGGGTCACCGGGCATAAATGCATCCCATTGATATACTAATTTAGTTGGATCATATATTGGACCCGTTGCCGCATCCGCATCTGTTTCAACGATATCAACAGGGGTGTTGCTAAAGAAAGTAGGCTGATTATAAACAAAACCTAAAGATCCACCATATCCTTCACCATATTGAGTTTGATAGGTGGGCAAAGTAGATTTATCAAAGGTTCCAAGAGTTGCACCATAAGAAAGGGTAACACCTATACCCTTTCTATTAGATCCTTTTTTTGTTGTTATCAGGATAACACCATTAGATGCACGGGATCCATACAATGCAGATGCCGCAGCGCCCTTTAGGACACTAATAGATTCTATGTCATCCGGATTTAAATCAAAAGATGTGTTTCCCAGATCATAACCACCGGAACTGTAATTTGAATTATCAAAAGGAACACCATCAACCACAAACAACGCCTGATTACTTTGAGTAAGACTCTTTAATCCACGTAATATTACATTTGAAGACCCTCCCATTGTACTTTCCTGGGTAATTTGAAGCCCTGCAATTTTACCTGATAAATTACTCACAGGATTCATATTAACAGCAGATTTGTTTACATCATCCCCGGAAATTTGTTGAGCAGCATAAGGTAGGGTATTTCTATTTCTCTGAATTCCCAGTGCAGTAACTACAATCTCATTGAGACGCTTGGTTTCTGATGATAAAGTTACATCTACAGTAGAACGATTGCCGATTTTGACAGTCTGCTCGATGAAGCCTACTCCCGTAAAAACCAAAGTAGCATTCGAAGGAACTGTAAGCTCATACTGGCCATTGGAATTGGTAGCCGTTGCTATATTACTCCCTTGTACCTGGACTGTAATACCCGGAAGAGAGTTGCCATCCGGGCCTGTAACGTGGCCTTTCACAGAATGGTCTTGGGCAGATGCCAATACTCCGCTGAGCATTAGCACTGCAAATAATGCAAGAAATCTTCTCATGTGTATAGTTTAATTTTAAGGTTGCAAATATTTGATTTTTATTAAAGACAACCAAAAAAATTGTTAATTAATAAAAGTTTTGCATTCGGCAAAACCCTGGTAATCTTGATATGACATCTAATCTATTCTTTTCGCTGCATTATTTAACAAAAAATTTAAAATAATTTGCCGTTCATATAAAAATCTCTTAAAATACGGACACTTTTTAGATAGAACTACCAAATTAGAATTCGTAGATGATTTGTAACTTAAGCTCCGATTTCTTATTACCTTTTATTACATCAAGGCCGCTTCCAATTTCACTTTTTCCTTCATAAATAGTTTGAGCAAACCTGCCCCAAAGATTTAACTTTCGATTTATCTTATAATGGAGATTTAAATAATAACGATACCCTTTATCAAAAAATACAGGAATAGAATAGCTGTATAACACATCATTTTCAAAAGCATAAATACGGCTGTCGTATCCCTCAGTATTGAAATAAGAAAGCCTGACATTACCGCTCACTTTCTTTAAAGGCGGTTTAAACAGCACCTCTATAAAGGTTAGAATGCCCTTTTGTGATTGCGCCCCCTTTTCATCAAACCACGCCAATTCAATACGTGAACGAAAGGTAAAAACCGCATTCAATTTATAATTCAGTTGTGTTCGAAGCGCTTTCTTTGGCCTTCCCGGTACAGGATTTAATGTGAGTCCAAATGGATTATAATTGATCGGTTTATTTTCATAACGATAGCGGCAGCTCAATTCAACTTGCTTTTTGGGTTGATAGAAAAATTGGATCATATAATCATTGCCTGATGTGGGCGCGTCAGTTCGGTATTTTAACCAGGGAAAATGATAAAAATCAGCGTAGGCATCAATTCTTATGAATTTAGATGGAGTTACCGTAATGCCCGAATAAAACCCACTTTCATTGGTAGGGTGGGTATTTTCTGTAAAGGCATTCGAGTACAAAGATTGATAGCCCTTTGAAATATTCCTGTACAAAAAACTTATGGCCACGTTAGAAGCAGTATTGATGAGTAACCCGCTTATAAGTGCCTTATCCAAATCTTCGTCTATAGCTGCTTCTCCAAAAAAATGCATATTATTATAGGTATAGCCATAATCTATGCTATAATTTCCTGCACGCTTCCCCGATAAAGCATACCTATTATATAAGTAATCCGCTTTAGAAATCGAATGTTCAAAATTATAATGCACCGCATTAGCGCCTATATGAAGTTTTTCGTTGGAATAAGATAGATTTCCTCCTACGGTAAATTGGCCTTGAGCACCTCTTCCGGCAATCTCACTACTGGTTCTATGATAGCCCGAAGTTTGCAGTGAAGAAACATGATCGATATAATTTAAAGTATCCACCTCAAACCCGGCATCCAACTTTCGGTAACTGGCAAAAACGGTTGTTTCCCATTGGCGCTTCTGTAAAGTAATTCCAATGCCACGGTTAAATGCTATTTCGCCGGCAGAATTATAAGGCCTAAGCACATCCGATTGCCTTTTTACATTCATAATTTCTGCTCCTTTATTAAAGGCAAGGCTTTGCCACTGGGTTAATCCCTGACCCATATTTACTGAAAAATCCCCAATGGCCAGTGACTTTATCACCCCTGAATTTCTTACAAAAAAATGCGCGGAATAAAAATCGAAACCTTGTTTCTGTGCTCCCCTAAAAAATTGTTCCCCGGCATCCTTTTCAGCAGTAAACCCATATTGAAGCAGGTTTTTAAATCTGTATTTATATCTTATCAATATCTTTTGAGGGCTTCCCGGGTAATAATTTTTGGCTTCGCTGCTATCCAATAAATATCCTTTAGATTTCTCAAGCACCTGCGTGGTTCGCCATAAAAAGGTTTGGTCTCCTTTCTTAATCCGGTCATTCAACGACCGGAAAACATCTGTTTTTTGTACGATTGTAATAAAAGGTCTTATTCGCCTAATCAAATTTAAATCCCATGCCGGAATTGCCTGCAGCTCATAGATATTTAAAAAACTCCCCAGCAATTTTCTATAAGAAAGCAAATTGGAAATCTGTAGCGGAGTCAAAATATTCAACTGTTCTAAAAGCCCTGCATCAGCA
Organism: Bacteroidota bacterium; assembly: GCA_028876495.1. Classification (GTDB taxonomy): domain Bacteria; phylum Bacteroidota; class Bacteroidia; order Chitinophagales; family Chitinophagaceae; genus Ginsengibacter. The sequence goes on along the minus strand of JAGWRO010000078.1, from coordinate 66,719 downwards.
TTATTCAAATTAATAGGTTCTTTTAAAAAATGATGCAATTGTTGCAGGTAAGAATCATCTTCTGTTTCCACATCTTCATTGGCAGCAGTTATATCTTCCAATTGCTGCTCTGCCACAAGTGGCGGCTCATCTAATGTTTCCTGTGCTTTTATAGAAAGCGGCATACCGGATATAAAAATATACCCGCCAACCAGAACCAGGCACTTTATAACTTTAGTTGTTTTCAATTTGCTTTTCTTTGAAATTCATTATAAAAATTAAACCGGGGGTTAAGCCAAGTTGAGGGTGGAATGATGCTGAAACATCAACACGGAAATTCTTCCATGAAATGCCCGCACCCGCGAAAGGCGTTTCATTTTGAGTAGCAACACCAAAGCGGGCAAAGAATTTTTTCGCAAAATCATATTGAACAGCTACATTCACATTTACCGGTAAATCTTCCTGCTTCACCAATTCAGCACTGATTAAAAAATTGTTTGAAGCTTCATAGCCTAACCCTAAAGAATAAACCGAAGCCAATTTTTCATTTTCAGTTTTCGATAATTTGCCTCCGACAGGATTATAAAAATGAATCCCTGCGTTCAGCTTTTCATTTACATGTACAATAGCTCCAATTTCAAAATTTACGGTTGAAGGGCTTTCATAGCCAGGAATACGAAAAGAATAATAATTGAATTTAATTCCGAGATCGAGTTTACTTCCTACATTTCTGGCGTAAGCAATTCCTAATTGTGATTCATTATAGTTTTTAAAACCAAAGTAATCTGCCTGGAAAGCAAAATTTCCCTCGCTGGTTGGAAGTGCTACTATCGAACTAAACATATTTGTTTCTGCCAACAAAAATCTTCTTTCACCATAAACTCCAAAAGCGGGTTCATTAATTTGAGCCAGCGAAGCTTCGTTATTGATAATAGAAAATACATCAACATGATGAATACTGTAAGCGCCCAAATCAATATAAGAAGCCGCTATCGGTTTTCTTACAGACTGGGCCTTAATAGAATTAAAACTCAAAAGAAAAAAATATAAAAGGAAGATTTTTCTCACATCAGCCATTTTAGTAGCAATAAATATATAAAATAAATCTAAGATTTGCAGACATGGTAGAAAAAATTAAAATTTTGCGCCATCTAAGTTAATTTTGCGCCATGCAATTATTAGAGGGAAAAGTAGCTTCATCGGCGATTAAAGAAGATTTAAAAAATAAAATATCTGCTTTACAATCGGAAGGTAAAAAAGTGCCGCATCTCGCCGCGATACTGGTCGGCAATGATCCGGCAAGCGAAACTTATGTAGTATCCAAGGTGAAAAACTGCAAAGAAATAGGAATTGAATCCTCACTATTCAGGTACGAAAGTTCCATTTCTGAAGAGATGCTGCTCGAAAAGATAAATGAATTGAATAACGACAATAATATTGATGGCATTTTGGTGCAAGTGCCCCTACCCAAACATATTTCTGAAAAAAAAGTGATCCTCACCATTTCACCAGCCAAAGATGTGGATGGTTTTCACCCGATGAATGTCGGCAATATGGTGCTTGGTTTTCCAACTTTTATTTCCGCCACGCCTTACGGAATTTTACTCCTGTTGCAACATTATAAAATAGAAACTCCGGGTAAAAATGTAGTGGTTATCGGCAGAAGTAATAATGTAGGAACGCCGCTGAGTATATTACTAAGCAGGAATAACAACGACTATGGAAATGCTACAGTAACCCTTTGCCATTCGCGCACCAAAGATTTGAAATCTATTTGCCTGCAGGCAGATATTGTAATTGCGGCTATCGGAAAACCAAAATTTGTAACGGCCGATATGGTTAAAGCAAATGCTGTGGTGATTGATGTGGGCATTAACCGGGTTAAAGATGAAACCAAAAAGAGCGGATTTGCGTTGAAAGGTGATGTGGATTTTGAAAATGTAGCGCCAAAATGCAGTTACATTACTCCTGTGCCGGGTGGTGTAGGATTAATGACCATTGCTGCTTTGTTGCAAAACACCTTCCAGGCTGCTATGAAATAATTGTTTAAAATTTGCGGTTTTAAAAAAAATATAAATCACGGATGTTTGTTCGTTTACTGGAAACAGTATTAAGTATTGAATATTCACCATAACCCATTCAACATTGACTATTCACCATTCACCATTCACTAATACAACTACCTTACCCATAATGGAAGCGTTTTATACGTTACAGGGAGAAGGTTTTCACCAGGGAAAAGCGGCATATTTCATCAGGCTTGCCGGTTGTGACGTAGGTTGTGTTTGGTGCGATGTAAAAGAAAGCTGGGATGAAGCAAAATCTCCTTTACAAAGCATTGAAGAAATTGTGATTAAAGCAAAAGAAAATCCCGCAAGGCTCGCAGTAATCACCGGTGGAGAACCTACATTGCATAATCTTGAAGTACTAACTGCTGAATTAAAAAACGAAGGTTTTTCAACCAATATTGAAACCTCGGGTTCATCACCTTTAACCGGAAATTGGGATTGGATCTGTCTTTCACCCAAAAAATTCAAACCACCATTACCCGAAATAATTAAAAAAGCCAACGAACTTAAAATTATAGTATTTAATCAATCTGATTTCGAATGGGCCGAAAAATACGCCGGACAAGTATCAAGTTCTTGCAAATTGTATCTGCAACCCGAATGGGAAAAAGCAGAAAAAGTAACGCCATCAATTATCGATTATATCAAGGAAAACCCTCAATGGCAATTGTCCTTACAAATACATAAATATATTAACGTTCCTTAGAAAAAGAATAACAACCTGTTAAATAATTGAGGGTTAAATTCGTTTATCTAAAAATCCCCGATGAAAAAATTACTTCTTTTATTTTTATTCTCGTCATTCTTTTTACAATCGAGATCGCAAGGTTATGATCCTCAAAAGGTAAATCACAAAGCTATTGATATCTACATGCTCGCCATCAATAAAGCAAGAAATGGTGATTATCCCTCTGCGATAAAAATGATCAATCAATCTTTAAAAATAGAACCCAATTACCTTGATGCTTATTTGTCGCTCGCAGGCATTTACGCGGATATGAATGACTACCAAAATTCAGTTTCCAATTTTGAAAAAGCTTTTGCAATTGATTCTGCTTTTGCAAAGGATTATTATCTTCCCTACTCTATTTCTTTGGCAGGATGTGGGCGCTTCCAGGATGCTTTAAATGCGGTAAATATTTTTTTATCTGCGCCCAAACTCAATGACCGAAGCATTAAAGCCGGCGAATTCAGAAAAAAAACTTACCAGTTTGCCATTGATTATGCACAATCTCATCCTGAAAAAAATTATGTTTTTGCCCCAAAAAATTTAGGCGACAGTATTAATACAACCGATCTGGAATATTTCCCTTCTCTTACCATCGATGGTAAAAAATTAATATTTACAAAAAGGATAAAAAATAAAGAGAGCTTCTACGAAAGTGACCGTGTTAATGGAACCTGGGGAAAAGCATTTCCTTTAAACGGAAAAATAAATTCTGATCAATTTAATGTGGGCGCTCAAAATATTTCGCAGGATGGCCAATGGCTCGTTTTTACCGGATGTAATTTCCCGCAGGGAAACGGAAGCTGCGATCTCTACATATCCTATCTTACCAAAAATGGGTGGAGCGAGCCACAAAACCTGGGTTGGGATGTTAACACAGAATTTTGGGAATCGACACCTTCTCTTTCTCCCGATAAAAGAGATCTTTATTTCAGCAGCGACAGGCCGGGCGGATATGGAGGAAGAGATATATGGGTAGCACATCGTACCGAAAAAGGCTGGAGCAAACCCGAAAATCTGGGCCCGGAAATTAACACGGCCGGTGATGAAAGCACACCGTTCATTCATGCCGATAACCAAACTTTATATTTTAATTCCTCAGGCCTTCCCGGTTACAGCGAAAAACCTGATCTTTTTGTTACCAGGAAACAGCCGGACGGGAAATGGAGCAAGCCGGAAAATCTGGGTTATCCTATAAATACCATTGGCGATGAAGGTTCGATGATCGTTGATGCCGATGGAAAAACGGCCTATTATTCCAGCGATAAAATTGATTCAAAAGGCGGCCTTGATATTTATACTTTCGAACTCCGGAAAGACCTGAGGCCTTTAAAAACCTTATGGGCAAAAGGAAAAGTATATGATAAAAAAACCGGTGCCGGCTTACCTTCAACACTTCTTCTTACTGACGTAAACTCACAACAAACCGTAAGCAGGTTGCAAACTGATGAAGATGGAAATTACCTTATCACACTTCCGGTAGGAAAAAATTATGCGTTTAATGTTCACCGGAAAGGCTACCTGTTTTACTCACAAAATTTTGATATGAGTTCCGTTTCTTCCGACTCGGTTTATAATATTGATATTCCTTTGGAGCCAATAGAGGTGAATGCAAAAGTGATTTTAAAAAATGTTTTTTTCGATACAAAGAAAACAGAGCTGAAGCCGGAATCCATCAGCGAACTGGATAATGTAGTGAGATTGATGAATGAAAATCCAAACATGAAAATATTGATCAGTGGCTACACAGATAACGTAGGAACTCCTGCTGATAATTTAAAACTTTCTAATGGCCGCGCCCTTTCGGTTGTAAACTACCTGGTAGCAAAGGGGGTGAAAAAAGACCGTTTATCTTATAAGGGTTTTGGCGAAACCAATCCTGTTGCCACCAACGATACAGAAGAAGGCAGAGCGATAAACCGCCGAACTGAAATGAGAGTGGTAAGTAATTAAATTTTATTTGCTTAATTAGCAAATAAACATTCAGTTATCTTTTTATAGCTGATTTTAATTATTTTCAATCCTAAATTTCAAAATGCAAAAAGAACTGCTTTACCAAATTGCACTAACGCTAGTCCCAAATATTGGTGATGTAAGAGCGAAAGCATTGATCCAACATTTTGGAGATGCAGCAGCTGTTTTTCACGCGCCCAAAAAAGCGTTTGAATCTGTAGGAGGTATAGGTTCAAAAGCCGTCGATTCTATTTTAAAATTCAAAGATTTTAGCAGGGCTGAAGAGGAGATAGATTTTATAAAGAAATATAAGATCGCTCCACTTTTTTTAACCGATAAAAATTATCCTCAAAGATTATTAAATTGCTATGATAGCCCGCCACTACTATATTACAAAGGAAATGCAGAATTAAATTGTTCAAAAATAGTTGCAATTGTAGGAACAAGAAATCATAATGAATATGGAAAAAACATTTGTGAAAAATTAATTGAAGGGTTGGTTAATGAAGATGTATTGGTTGTGAGTGGCCTTGCGTTTGGAATTGACACGATTGCACATAAAAGCGCCATTAAAAATAATATAAAAACGGTAGGAGTTTTGGCTCATGGTTTAGACAGAGTTTATCCTTCTCAAAATGCATCTCTGGCAAAGCAGATGGTTTCATATGGCGGATTACTTACCGAATTTAAAAGCAATACAATTCCTGATAAGCAAAATTTTCCGGGAAGAAACCGGATTGTTGCAGGAATTAGTGACGCAACCATTGTGATTGAATCAGGAATTAAAGGGGGCTCGTTGATAACTGCTGAATTGGCAAACGGATATAACAAAGATGTTTTTGCTTTTCCCGGCAGAGCAGGTGATACTAAAAGTGAAGGGTGTAATTACCTCATTAAAAATAATAAAGCCGCATTGATTACTTGTGCCAACGATCTTTTGGAAAATATGGGTTGGAAAAAACTCCAAAAAGCGTCTCCAAAAAAACAAAGAGAGTTATTTATCGAACTTACTTCCGATGAAAAAGTGATAGTCGATATTTTGCAAAGCCAGGAACAAGTGCAAATAGATGAATTGTATTTTAAAAGCAAACTCAGCAGCAGCGAAGTTGCACAAGCATTGCTTATGTTGGAAATGCAGGGTGTTGTTTCTTCTTTGCCTGGAAAAATTTATAAGATGAGTTAACTCTTAAAGGAATGGCAGTAAACCAACAAAAAATGAAGCTTCCTGTTTTTAATTTTGGGTTTTGTGAATGATTTTTAAAAATCAGAAAATAGGCTTTTGAAGGATTACGAGTTTTATTACCTTTGCGCATGGCTACGCTAAACAAACCTAATTCCCCCGTAAAAAAAATTTTTGGTGAAGGATTAACCTTCGATGACGTGCTCTTGCTTCCGGCTTATAGCGAGGTTTTACCACGCGATGTAAATACCTCAACCCGGCTTACAAAAAACATTACGCTCAATATTCCGATGCTCAGCGCGGCAATGGATACGGTTACAGAAGCAAACCTTGCGATTGCGTTGGCAAGAGAAGGTGGGCTTGGATTTCTGCATAAAAACATGAGTATTGAACAACAGGCAGCCCAGGTTCGTAAAGTAAAAAGAAGTGAAAGCGGATTGATTTTAGATCCGATCACGTTAAAGCTGGATGCTACTATTGGCGATGCTTTACTTCTTATGAAAGAAAACAAGATCGGTGGTATTCCAATTGTTGATGCTGATGGAATATTGGTTGGAATATTAACCAACAGGGATCTTAGGTTTGAAGACAACATGAAGCGGCCTGTAAGTGAATTAATGACGAAAGAAGGGTTGATCACCGCGCCCGAAGGAACCGATTTAAAAAAGGCTCAATCTATTTTAAGAAAATATAAAATTGAAAAATTACCTGTTGTAAATAAAAAAGGTATTTTAAAAGGATTGATCACCTATCGTGATATTCTGCAGGTGCACAATCATCCACTTGCGGCGAAAGATCAATTTGGAAGATTGCTTGTTGGTGCCGGAGTGGGTATTACCAATGACATCAGCGACCGCGTTTATGCACTACAACAGGTAGGTGTAGACGCCATTGCACTTGACAGTGCCCACGGCCATACAAAAGGTGTAATTGATGCACTTAAAAAAATTAAAAAAGATTTCAAAAACCTGGAAGTGATTGCCGGCAATATAGCTACAGGGGCAGGCGCGAAAGCATTGGCAGCGGCAGGCGCAGATGCGATAAAAGTAGGTATAGGGCCTGGATCTATCTGCACTACCCGAATTGTAGCCGGCGCAGGAGTTCCTCAAATAACGGCTTTGTTGGAAGTTTCGAAAGCTATCAGCAATAAAAATATCGGCATCATAGCAGATGGCGGAATCAGGTACACGGGCGATATGGTAAAAGCTATTGCTGCCGGCGCCGATTGTGTAATGATGGGTGGCGTGTTTGCCGGAACAGAAGAAAGCCCGGGAGAAACCATTATTTATGAAGGAAGAAAATTTAAGCAATATCGCGGTATGGGTTCTTTAGGCGCAATGGCACAAGGAAGCAGCGATCGCTATTTTCAGGATAAGGAAGTAAAAAAATTCGTTCCGGAAGGAATTGAGGGACGGATTGCTTACAAAGGATTCTTGTCAGAAGTAGCACACCAGTTTACAGGCGGTCTGCGGGCAGGAATGGGTTATTGCGGTGCAAAGGATATCCGTGCTTTACAACAGGCAACTTTTATCAAAATCACCAATGCGGGAATGCGTGAAAGTCATGCGCATGATGTGGAAATCACAAAAGAAGCACCAAACTATAGTAGGTAGAAATTATAAGACTTCAAAAATTGATTGAGGTAAAAAAGTGCTTTGGCCTGGCAATCATTAAGTTTACTTCCACTTGACAATTACAAATTTTATTTCTTTGTAGCCGTCAGTTTCATACAATACACCAATTTTTTTCTTTGACAACTTAACAATGTCTGAATAGCCTGTATTCTTTGGTTCAATTAAAATATTTTTTTTCCAGCTTTTTCCTTCGTCAAAACTAATGCGTAAGGTGAGGCTGTCGCGCTTTTTTTTATCATCGTTATTACAAAAAGCTAAAATGGATTTTTCTTTTTTTGTTCCGATGTTTAACAAGCTTCCTTCGCAAACAGGATCTGGTAAATTATAATCAACGAACGTGGTATCCCATGTTTCACCACCATTACTACTTAAAGAAATAATTCGATACGTACCCGTTTGATTCCGGCTGTTCATGATCAATGAATTATGCGTTAATTCTGCTGCCGTACTTTCATTGGAACCCTCAAATGGAACTGTTTCACTCAAATGAAAAGTGGCGCCATGATCATCTGAATAAAATCCATGTGCATGGTAATCTCTTAATTGCAGTTTGGGTGGCCCTGAGGAATGATTGGCCGCAATATAAATCCTTCCTTTATATTTTCCTTCATTGAATTGAAGGGCATGGCCAGGTGTATTTGCATAAGACCGCCAATCTTCTTTAAAGTTCCAAAGCGGATTCGTTGCGGGTTGATCAATCCGGTTTACCTGTAAAGTAATATCGGTTGGATCACTCCATGTTTTTCCATTGTCAATACTTGTTTTGTAAAAAACATCGCGATGCCCTTTGCCCTTTCTTAGTTCCATCTCCTGTCCATCACCTGTATTATAAAAAAGGAATATCCTGCCCTGCGGAAACCGGCCATCAGTACAATCTTCCACAGGTGCAGGATTACCGGCCTGCAAACTGGCATTGCTTACAACAATTTGCAAAGAACCCCATGTTTTTCCTCCATCTGTACTCCTTTTTAAAACAATTTTTATGTTCCCAAAATCCCCGCTGCCATTTACCCTTCCTTCACAGAACGCCAGCAAGTCACCATTCTTTGCCTTGATAATGGCAGGGATACGGAATGATTTATAACCTTCGGTGCCGGAAACGAACACCGGATTGGATTGGGCATCTGTTTTTACTAAAAAAAACAGCATCAAAAACATGAAAAGAAGCTTATTTACCATAGTTGAAAATTATGATTATAAAAATGTACCGTGTGCAGAAATAGTTCCAAAAATAATCTCTATAAGATTCTTACATAGCAGATAAACATTTAACGGCTTTTTTTATTTTGACTTGCATTCTTACTTTATCTTCATAAAAAAATCCAACTTTTATTGGATAATTTTACCCGCTTCACAACTTCTTTTTTATCAATGATAAATTTTCAAATCAAATTGCGATATTTCCGATCTAAAATAATGAATGATATAAGCAAAATCGTTTTTATTTTTTTTGCTGCCTTATTTTTTTCTCCTGCAAAAACTCTTGCGCAACAAGACTCGTGCAATCTGCAGGTAAGCCTTTTAACCGTAACACCAGGCGAAGAACTTTACTCAACTTTCGGTCATAGCGCTATACGTATACACGATACCGTTACCAACCAGGATATTGTTTATAATTACGGCACTTTTAATTTTGACGATCCTGATTTTTACACCAAATTCGTCAGGGGTAAACTCTTGTACTATTTATCTTCCGATGATTACCAATCTTTCTTAGCTGAAACCCGTGAGGAACAACGTGGCATTACCGAACAGATTTTGAATCTTACCTGTGAGGAAAAACAAAATATCATCATGCTTCTCGAGACAAATATGATGGCACAAAACAGGTTTTACAAATATGATTTTTTATTTGATAATTGCACGACACGGCTTCGTGATTTGGTGGAAAAAGCCTCAGATTCAACCGTCCATTTCGGGAAAGTGTTACAATCAAAGACCTCATTTCGTAATTTGATTCATGTATACCTGAATTACAACGATAAGCAATGGAGTAAATTAGGCATTGATATTTTATTGGGCAGCAGAACGGATGCAGTGGCAAATCCTTACCAGGTAATGTTTTTACCGGATTACCTGATGAAAACGTTTGATAGTTCTTCAATCGGCTCAATGCCATTAGTTTCTGAGAAACATACTTTAATAAGGCCAACCTATGGCCAACAAACAAAAAATAACTTAACTCACCCGCTTTTTCTTTTCAGTTGCCTGTTTGTGATAATAGCTTTCCTGAGTTTTTCTAAAAGCAAATCCATCCAAAAAATTCTTTCTTCTTTTGACGGATTTTTATTTTTTCTCACCGGCTTGTTAGGTATACTGGTTCTTTTTATGTGGTTAGGTACCGACCACATCATGTGCCGCGATAATTACAATTTATTATGGGCCTGGCCTACCAATGTTGTTGCAGCTTTTTATATTCATTCCAAGAAAAGCTGGGCAAAAAAATACTTTCTTTTCTATTCCATCTTTAATATCCTTCTGATCGTTTTCTGGAAAAAAGTTCCCCAGGATTTAAACATTTCACTTATACCCATCATTGCTATTTTGATTTTCAGAAGTTTAATTTTTATCTTCAGAAAAAAGTGACGAATGCCCTATATCGAATTCAAAAACAAAAAAATGTTTTACCGACTTGAAGGAAAAGGTAAACCGGTTGTGCTAATTCATGGTTTTGCTGAAGACGGAAATGTTTGGAATGAACAAATTGATTCTCTTAAAGAAAATTATCTTTTAGTTATTCCCGATCTTCCCGGCAGCGGCTCATCAGAAATGCTTGATGGGAAAGCTTCAATAGAAGATTATGCAGAATTTATAAAAGTACTGGCTGATGAAATTATCGCAAAAAAAAGTGAACAAAACAATTCCGGATTTTCTCTTATAGGCCACAGCATGGGCGGTTATATTACGCTTGCTTTTGCGGAAAAATACCCGGAACTTTTAAACTCTTTCGGACTTTTCCACTCTTCCGCTTATGCTGACAGTGAAGAAAAAGTAGTAACCAGGAAAAAAGCAATTGATTTTATAAGTAAGAATGGAACGGAAGCTTTTTTAAAAACCTCAGTTCCCAATCTTTTTTCTGAAGAAACAAAAAAAGAAAAGCCGGAATTGATAACCCAATTATTGAATATCGCTAAAACTATTTCACCTGGCGCGTTGATACAATATTATGAGGCAATGATTGCACGACCCGATAGAACTTCTGTTTTAAAAACCTTTACAAAACCTGTTCTTTTTATAGCAGGGAAATTTGATACGGCCGTTCCTCTGCAGGTTTCGCTTGAGCAATTCAGTATGCCCTCAATTTCAATGGTCCATATTCTCCGGCATTCCGGGCACATGGGTATGTGGGAAGAAGTGACCTTATCAAATTCATTTTTGAACGAATTCCTCAGCGCATTACATTAGAAATTTCAAAACTTTAAAATTTCCTTTTGTCATTTCTATTGCCAATTCACCTTGAGAAAAAGTAATTTGCATACATATTTCTTTAATGAAAAAGACATTACTAATAATAGCTGCAATACTGCTGGCCGTATTCAATTGCCAGGCACATCATGTTATTGGTGGTGAAATGACTTATCAATACCTTGGCAAAGGTTCTGCATCAAATACCAGCAGATACTTAATTACCTTAAAAATTTTTCGTGACCAAAATGCTATTAATGCTGCGCCTATGCCTTTACAGGTTTACATCGGAATATTTAATAAAGATGGCGGACCGGCAATTTTTAATGTAATTTCTAAAAAAAGTGAGTTAGCAGTTCCGGTGGGATCGCTTCCTCCGTGCATTCAAAATGCTCCCAATTTAAATTATCATGTAGGGATTTTCGAGCTTACTGTAGATTTACCCGATAATCAAAAGGGTTATACAGCCGGTTACCAAACGTGTTGCAGGGTTGATAATTTAGCAAACGTGCAAAATTTTGGAGGAAATGAAACCGGATCCACATTTACTACAGAGATTCCCCCCGCGCAATACAAGGATAATTCTCCTGAGTTTGTTACAAAAGTAGATGTTGTTTGTGCCAACAAGCCCTTTGAATTAGATTATTCGGCTACAGACAAAGATAATGATTCATTGGTTTATAGCTTTACAAATGCTTATGATGGCGGATCAATAAGGGGTGACTCACTCATCCCACCTGAAGCGCCGCCATACAACTCAGTAATCTACATCAATAGTTATAGCTCGCTTCTGCCTCTGGGCCCAAAAGCGAGTATTAATTCTAAAACGGGCATCGTCAGCGGTATTGCCCCACCTGTTGGAAAGTATGTTTTAGGGGTGAAAGTTTCCTCGTACAGAAATGGAGTTCTTCTCAATGAACATCTGAAAGATTTTATCATCAATGTTTCCAATTGCGATTTCTCCGGAGCCCAATTAGATCCGAAACCTGTTCTGTGTGATAGTTTTAATGTGGCATTTCAAAACAGCAATACATCAAGCTTAAATCATACTTTTTACTGGGATTTTGGCGATCCTAAATCAGGCACCAACAACACGTCAACTTTACAAACTCCTACTCATGTTTTCACAGATACAGGTGTTTTTATTTACAAACTTATCATAAACCGCGGGGAGGATTGCTCGGATTCAACTACCCAAACTTTAAAATTATATCCCGGTTTCTATCCTGCATTTAATGTAGATGGCCAATGCATTAATTCTTCCATACTTTTTACTGATAAAACCACCACCAATTACGGTTCGGTAAATAGCTGGTCATGGAATTTTGGGGATCCTACCGTTTTTAGTGATACCTCAAAAGCAAAAAATCCATCCTACATTTATTTGCAGCCTGGAAATTATGATGTTCAATTAACAGTAGGCAACAGCAAAGGTTGCTCAAAAAGTTTTACCAAAACAGTTCCTATCAAAACACAACCTGATTTTTCAGTAAACAATGATACACTCATATGCAGCATTGACACCTTACAATTAACGGCAATTGGAAATGGAAGCATTTCCTGGACACCGGCCTATAACATCAATAATCAAAACAGCTTTACCCCTTTGGTAAGCCCAAAAGTTCCTACAACCTATTATGCAACCTTAAATGAAAGTCGCGGATGCATAGGTACAGATTCAGTTTTTGTGAACGTGGTAAATAACGTTAGTTTGAGTTTAACTCCTGATACAACCGTTTGCCTTACAGATACTGTACGGCTAAATCCAATAAGTGATGGCTTGCATTATGTATGGACTCCGTCAAATACTATTTTAAATGATACGGCAAAATACGCACTGGTAGTTCCTTTACAAAATACAACTTACCATGTGGTTTCCAGCATTGGCAAATGTAATGCTGCAGCTAACATCAGCGTAAAACCGGTTCCTTATCCCCAGGCTAATGCGGGCAATGATACCACGGTTTGTTTTCCGGCTACAGTTCAATTACACGGAAGCGGGGGAAGCATTTACAATTGGTCCCCTCCAATTTTTTTAAACAATTCTCAAATTGCAGATCCTGTTTCAAAGCCACTACAATCCGTGAGTTATCTTTTGCAGGTAAATGATGTGTTGGGTTGCCCTAAACCTTCTTACGCTGTTATTAATATCACTGTTGAAAAACCTGTGGCAGATGCCGGTCCGGCTGATACAGCGATAGTTGTAAACCAGCCGTTGCAATTAAATGGAACCGGGGCACAGTTTTATCTTTGGACCCCTTCAACCGGTTTAAATAATCCGGATATCTCAAACCCTGTCGCCATTTTAACCGAAAGTCAAAAATATACTTTACAGGTTAAAACCCTGGCAGGTTGTACCGCAGAAGACACGATACATGTAAATGTTTACAAAGTACTTCCCGATCTGTATGTTCCAGATGCCTTCACGCCAAACGGCGATGGGATTAACGATGTGTTTAGACCGATACCCATAGGTATAAAAAAACTGAATTATTTTAAAGTTTACAATCGGCTCGGCCAATTGGTGTATTCAACTACTTTACAAAAAGCAGGATGGGACGGCACTTTTAAAGGCCAGCCACAGGATCCGGGTGTTTTCGTTTGGATTGCTGAAGCAGTAGATTATTTGGGAAAAACGGTTTTCAGAAAAGGCAGTGTTACCTTGATAAGATAAGCGCCCGGATTATTCCGGGTTTATAGTAAACCTACTTTTTCTAAAGATTCCTATTTGCTTAAACAAGACTATTTTTCATTCATTTCTACAATTCCAACTTTGTTTTCATGGGCGCCGGAATCTAAAATCTGCTGCGAAAAATTATAGAAAAATCTTGCTGTCCGATCATCCGGATCAATCTCTGTTACTTTTTTAAATGCCTCATTTGCCTTTTCAAATGCATTACCAAGGTAATGAGTAACCCCTTCATTAAAAATAGAAAGCGTGTTTAATTTATTGTTCAATTGTTCTTGTCCGTCGCAACTAAAACATTCATGTACATTGATAGAATGGTGCTTCCCTTTTAGCTGAACAAGACCAAGATTACGCAAATGAAAATCAGCTTTATTTTCAATTTGATTAAGGCTTGCCTCACTCAATAAAATACTCGCTTTGTAATGTTTGGTCAGGCTTTCTACCCTCGAAGCCGTATTCACGGTATCTGATATTGTACAGGCATCCATACGATCAAAATCACCGGTAATGCCCATTATAAGAGGACCGGTATGCATACCAATTCCTATTTGAATGGCTGCTTTATTATTCTCTTCGAGCACCTTATTCAGTTCACCCACTTCTCCTTGCATTGCCACTGCAGCTTGCAATGCATCGCTTGCGTTAACTGGGAAGATGGCCATAATAGAATCGCCAAGGTATTGATTGATGAATCCATGATTCTCGCGAATTATCGGCCCCATTCTTTCATTAAACAAACAGATAAAAGCAAAGGTTTCTTCAGGTGTCATTTGTTCAGATAAACTGGTATAATTTCGAATATCTGTAAACAGCACCGTTACAATCTTCTCTACCTGGTCGCCCAGTTTCACTTCTGTTATTACCTCATGGCCCAATGATTTTAAAAACTGGTGAGGTACAAATTTTTCAGTTGCTTCAAAAATTCTGCGCATGGCTTCTTCTCTCTCACGTGCTTCCCTGATATTTCTTTCATAAAGCAAAGAACTTTCAATGGCTGAAGATGATTGCAAAGCAAGTGTGGTTAGCAGTTTTAAGGAACCGGCGGTATATTTATCAACCTGGTTACTTGCCAAAATGATAGCACCCATAATTCTATGCTTTACCCTTAAGGCCGAAAAAATAACAGATTGAACTTCAGGTAAAATAATTCCTGTTTCTTTTAACAATGAAATGTCGCTAATAATTTCTGACTGTCCACTCAAAACAATTTTTCGCAATAATGTCAGTTCTTCATTAATTTTTTGCTGATCAAAAAAAAGATCTCCCCGTGAAGCTTCTACTTTCATCACCCTGTTTTCTTCATCCCAAAGGGCAACTACACCATAATCAGATTCAATTACGTGAATGGCTTCTTCCAAGGCAATTTCTGCAATTGCAGTGGCATCAATTGTTTGTGCCAATTTATCAGAAAAATTAAAGATCAGGTTGATTTCCTGATAAAGATTCAATACTTCACTTCCCAATTTTTTTCGTTCCTGTTCTTTCTGTAACAAAACCACTAAAAACTCAACAATAAACCCACCTTCGTTTTTATTATCTTTTACGGTTCCTATTATTTCATCTTCTAAAACAACCGGAAATTCGTAGCCATAAACCGCCTCGCCAAAGCTAAATAACACTTTACCGTTTTCATCTTCAATACGGATATTTGCATCAAGGTGTGCAACCATATCTTTCACCAATTCTGCGGTGTTATTTTTCTTCGAAAAAATATTTTTAAGAGTTGCTTTAGCCATAATTTTTCGCTTATAAATATTGGGCTAAAGCCCAAGAACTTCTTTAGCTTTATTTAAAATCATTTCAGGATCAAAAGGTTTTGTCATGTATAGATCGGCACCTACTTCCTGGCCTTTTTGGCGGTCTAATTCCTGGCCTTTGGCTGTAAGAAGTACGATAAATACTTTATCGAGTTTCAATTCTTTTTTTACGCGACGGCAAACTTCCATTCCATTCATTTTGGGCATCATCACATCCAAAAAAACCAGTTGAGGGTTCTCGGCCTGGATAATTTCTAATGCTTCTTCGCCATTTTGCGCTGAAAAAAATTCAACTCCTTCATCTTCCAGATCTTCAAGCGTTTGCTCAAGTAACATCCGGATGTGTGCTTCATCATCTACAATTAAAAGTTTTTGTTCCATTTCTGATTTTTAATTTTAGTTTATATCTATCGATAGTGTCTATCTTTTATTTCCAAGTAAAAAAAGAATCCCTATTATTTGTTTGTTTACTGCATTTTCAAATTAGCTAATTGGCATATTACCACATCAGCTAATTAGTTACTGGTAAATGAAAAACAAAACATTTTCAAGGCCTTTTTCAAATCGTAATGTTTTCACTATTTCCTGCTTCCCTGAATAAACAGAATTTAAAATGATGATATCAGGTTTGGTTGCGATAGCTTGTTCCGCCAGCTCTTTTCCATCAGACTCCACCACCTGGTATCCCTTCGCCTGCAACACTTCTGTAAGTGAACGAACGGCTGCGGCATCTTCATCCACCACCATCACTTTTTTCTTTGATTTACCTTGTTCCAATAAATTTCCCACTTCGGTAAAAAGCTGGGCGGTATCAATTGGTTTGGTTAAATACCTGTCTACCCCAATTCGGAAACCTCTCGCCTTATCCTGCACAATGGATAAAATAATGATGGGAATATCCATGGTTTGAGGATCATTTTTTAAAATTGCGGCAACATCAAAGCCGTTCATTTCGGGCATCATCACATCAAGAATAATCAGGTCAGGGCGGTTTTTCCTTATGCATTCAAGTGCCTGTTTGCCATTAGTCGCCTGCTCTATTAAATATCCAGCTTCACTTAATTCCTGTTCCAGTAACGAACGGATAGAATCATCGTCATCTACAACAAGAATGGTTGAATTGCCGCCATTTGGCTTTAATTCAGGAAAAACCATTTGTTCTTTAAGTTGCCTTACCAGGTCATTTAAATGAATCGGTTTTTGATGGCTATTATTTTCGGAAGGGACAAAGGGGATGGCAAAAGAAAAAGTGCTCCCTTTACCAACCTGGCTGTCCACCCAGATGCGGCCACCGTGATGCTCAACGATTTCTTTACAAATAGGTAACCCAAGGCCTGTCCCTTTTGGTTTATCAGTAAGTGTATCACCACCAACCTGCTTAAACTGCTCGAATACGGCTCCATAATCTTCGGATGCTATACCAATGCCGGTATCTTTTACACTCACAATAACTTCGTTACCTTTTTGGTAAACCTTGCAGGTTACATCTCCCTTCTCTGTAAATTTCACGGCATTAGAGAACAGGTTGATTACAACCTGGATCAATTTGTCGGTATCACCGATAATGTCAGGAACGTTCTCATCAATTTTTTTAACCAGTTTAATGTTTTTCTGCTCAAAAAGTGAGGTGGTAGCAGATATAGCTCTTTCTACAACCTCGCCAAGTGAAACATTTTCCTGGTTCCATTCCATTCTTCCGGCTTCGATCTTGGCCAGATCCAGAACGTCATTTATCAGGTGGGTTAACCTTTCTCCTTCAGAAATTACCACATTCAGATTTTCATTGATCTGGTTTACTGTTTTTTCGGTTTTAGGATCAGATTGATCTACTATTGGAAAGATTTTATCGTGAAGCCTTTTGCTGATAATTTTGGCAAAACCCAAAACCGAAGTAAGCGGCGTTCTTAATTCGTGGCTCACGGTAGAAAGAAAAGCGCTTTTCGCTTCATTGGCTTTTTCTGCAATTTTGGTAGCTTTTTCAGCTTCCATTTTTGCCTGTTCCACCTCTTCAAATAGCTGAGCGTTTCTCAAGGCAACACCAACAGAAGAAGCAATAGTTGAAAGCAACCTCAGATCATTTTCGTCAAAACGATTTTCCTGTTCGGTACTTTGAACACTCAGAACACCAATGATTTCATCAGCTACAGGAATGGGAACGCCCAAATATGAAGCGGCAGGAATTCCTACCCTGTTTAACCCCAACTGGTCTGTTTTTTCATCCACATCTTTATTAAAAAGCAATGGGTCGCCTTTTAAAATAATGTTTGAAGTAAGCCCCTCGCCTAATTTCATAGAAGGCATATTATCTCCATACTGATAAGGGAAATGGATGATGTTCGTTTTCTTATTTAGCAAGGCGAGATATACAATATTTGCATTGAATAAATCGCGCAACTGATCACCCACCTGTTGAATCAGATCGCTGGGATTTAATTTGGACGCCAGCGCTTTGCTGATATTATTAACGGTAGATAATTCTGAAGCCCGCTGTTTTGCCTGGGCCAAAAGATGGTTGGTTTCATCAAATAAGCGAGCATTTTCCAGTGCTACACTCATACTGTTGGTAAGCGTTGTTAGTAAACGTAGATCTGATTCGGTAAATGCATTTTCCGTATCCACATTTTGCAGGCTCACTGATCCCTTTACCACATCACCAACTACCATTGGAACAAATATTACTGATTTTGGTGCCTCACCGATGGTAACGTTTATACCTCCTTTATTCTTTGCTGTTTCCAGGAAGTTTTCATTAATCAGGATTGGTTTTTTGGAAACGATCAATTCTTTATTGATCCAGTTTACAGGCCTCGGTTCGCTGTGAAGGCGAACTCCTTTTTCTATAGCATACTGCCAATTCTCTAATCCTTTAGAATGATCAAAAGTCCTTATAACCAGGGTTTGGCTATCAGGAAATAAATCACACAAGCGTTTTCCAACCAGTTCATATATAGCCTCTATATTCATTTCTTTCACAAGCCCTTCCTGTACGCTGTTAATTACGCCCAATTCGGCCGTACGCTGTTCAGTTTCTTTTAGTAGTCGGGTAGTTTCATCAAATAGGCGGGCATTTTCCAATGCAACGCTCATTGCAGAAACAACTGTTTGAAGAAGACGTAAATCAGAATCGCTGAATGCATTTTCCTTTTCATAATTGCTCATGCTCACCATTCCGATGGGGTTGTTAGAAACCATTATCGGCACCGCCATAAATGATTTTTCCATTTGGGTGCCGGGGAGCAAGACCGAACCAAATTCTTTCATTTTTCCAGGCAAATCTTCATTAATAATAATGTGTTGCCTTGTCTCATAAACCTTTTTCGACATTCCTAAGAACTTGCTGGGTGGAACATTGATCCGTTTCCCATGATCACGAACATAAGGATAAGATACTTCGTTAATTTCCGGCGAAAACAAGCGAATGTCAATATCGAGTGTATGCAATACCTCGCTCAGTTTATCACCTACCAATTCGTAAATTCCCTGCATATGCAGTTCTTTAGCAAGACCTTCCTGCACGCTGTTAATTACTGAAAGCTCTGCCGTTCTTTGTTCAGTCTCTTTTAAAAGCCTTGTGGTCTCGTCAAATAGATGGGCACTTTTTAAAGCGATACTCATACTGTTGCCGAGGGTGCTAAGAAGGTTTACATCAGATTCAGAAAAGGCATTTTCATGATCCATATTTTGAAGGCTTACATTGCCGGTAACTACTCCACCGTGAATCATTGGAACGAATACTGCTGATTTAGGCACTTCACCTACAAGGTGCGCTTCATCAGAAAATTTTGAAATAAAATCAAGAAAATTTTCGTTTACAATAACCGGCTTTTTGGTTTCGAGAATATGCCGAGTAAAATCATCAAATGGCCTTTCAACGATGCTTTGCCTTTCTCCCTTTTCAATAGTGTAGTTGTAAACTTCTTCTTCAGTTTCATAATTGTAACTTCTTATTACTACCGTTTGCGCATCAAATAAATCACGTATTTTATTTCCAACCAACGTATAAATATCCTCCATAGTCATCTGTGCCACCAAGCCTTCCTGAACACTGTTAATAACGGCCAATTCAGCATTCCTTTGTTCTGTTTCTTTAAGAAGTCGGATGGTTTCATCAAAAAGAAGAGCACTTTTTAATGCGACTGACATACTATTGGCAAGCGTTTTCAATAAATTGACATCAGATTCGGAAAACGCATTTTCCTGGTCCATATTCTGCAAAGTGATAAGTCCGGTTGCCTGGTCATTTTCAATCATGGGTACAAAAACCAACGATTTTGCAGGCTCCCCTCCCATTGTTACACTTCCGTATTTTTTCCCTTCTTCAACTACATTCTTATTTAGTAATATCGGTTGTCTGTTTTCAATAACATGCTTGCCAAAACCAATAGCTTGGTAGGGTTCCATTAAGGTCCGGTCTCCTTTTTCATAGCAATATTTCTCAATTATATTATTAGATTTAAGATCATATGTAGCAATTACAATTGTTTGAGCATTAAATATTTCACGAATTTTTTCACCTACCAGTTCATATATCTTATTGATATCTAACTGAGCTACCAAACCTTGCTGAACACTATTAATAACTGCCAGTTCTTCTACTTTATTACTTAATTCAGCCGTTCTTTCTTTGATCGTTTTCTCCAGTTCCCGATGTTTTTCTTCCAGCTTCCGGGTACGCCATTTCAATATTAAAAAACCGACTAACAAAAAGACAAGTGCGTACAACAAATAAGCCCACCAGGTACTATACCATGGAGGTAGAATAGTAAACGAATAAGTAGCTTCATTACTTATTTTATCGTATACATTTTTTGCCCTGACATGAAAAACATATTTCCCGGCTGGAAGATTGGTGTATTCTTTATAAGTATTTGGCCCCCACTTACTCCATGTTTTTTCAAATCCTTCCATCCAGGTTTGATATTGGGTTTTATTCTCCTGTTCATAAAAGGGAGAAGCATATTCAAACCTGAGTGAACTACGATTAAATTTTATTTCGGCAGGTGTTGCAGAGGAAGCAGTTGGGTTTAAACGAAAGGTATCCGAACTGATCTTGCTGATGATTGTTTTATAAGGCGCATCGTAATTTACCTTTTGTTTTTCATCAAAATGAATAATTCCGTCGGTAGAATTAAACCATGCAGTTTGATCAATATCGGGATAAACTGCACCAGAAGTTTCTGAAGAAATGGGTAACAAACTGGTGGAATCTATTTGATAACCGCCACCGGGTTTCGGAGTTGCAATTATTGATTTTGAACTGTCGGCAGCTATTTCTCTGAGCCAGATTTTACCGGTTGTTGTATCCTGGGTAGCCACATAATGTTTAAATCCTTCAAAAAGCGTTTTTTCAAACCGGTTGTTTTTGGAGTTAAAAGTATAAGTAGAAGAATCTGAAGAAAAGTATATACGTTGATTCAATGCGAATAAAGAGTTGATTGTAGAATCATAGCCATTCGTGGAGGTTGAAATATCAACAATATTAAATTTAGATATATCCGGATGTCCTGCAGCGTTAAATGAAGGAGTGATTTTGTATAAGATATTATTGCGCGAAATAGCCCAAAGATTTCCTTCGCTATCTTCTACCATGTTGTGAAATTCTCCACCTTTTATCCCGGTCAAATAACCTAAGTAATCCCATCCTCTTTCGCTTCCGGGATTGCGTTGAAAAATTGCAATTCCAAAAGAAGTTCCGGTATACAACAAATTGGGATATTTCATAGAAAGAGCTAAACTTGAAACATTGAGATTATTAGTTACCGAAGGTTGAACGGTAATTATCTTACCATCTTTTATTAAGAATAAACCTCCTGCTCCTACAAGCAGATTTTTCCCATCCACCAACAAAGCAAAAACCTGGTTTTTGGGAATTTCATTTACCTGTTCAAAACGATTAACTGAAACGTTATAATGCAGCAAGCCATTTTGGGTACCGGCATATAAATTGCCATCAGGTGCACGCATCATAGACAGTAAAGAAGCCCCAACACCATTTTGAGAATTGTAAAGGCTAAATGGCGAATTATAATCGAGGCGTGATATTCCTACATCCAGTCCTAACCACAACTGCCCTCTTGAATCAATATATGGCGCATAAATAATATTGCTTTTCAAGCCTGCATCGCGGTTGATAATTTGTTCAACTTTGCCGGAATGATCCATAATAACCAATCCCGTTCCCAAAACAGAAAACAAATATTTTCCATTTACAAAAAGACCTTTGTAAACCATGTTGCCGGTAAAAATCTTGTCGTCCGATGTTTTGAATGGAGTAAAATTTTTACCGTCAAAGAGATAAAGACCATGAGTAAAAGTAGCAAGGAGATATTTTTTGTTGTTCGTTGAATTTTCGCTTCCGTCGTAAGGCAACATTACCTGCATCCTGTCATTTCCAAGGAATTCACTTCCGGGAATTAAAACAAGCGAATCGCTTTCCATTTTGAGAAGGCCAACATTTTGTTCGTGCACATACAAATTATTATCCCCATAAAAACTGTACATGAAATGGGTTTGCGGCTCCCACGTTTTCACTTTCCATGTTTCATTTTTACCTTCTCCCGTTTTGGTAAGCCGGAATATTCTTTCTCTTGATAAAAAAAAGACCTCATTGCCCGCAGTATTAACTGACCAGACATCAAAAAATTCTCGTTTATCTTTTGGAACAAACTGCAAAAGGGAATGTTCAACAGTTTCGCCGAGCTCATCTTTATCGAGGTATCCGAAATCGCCGGAGCCACCAAAATAAATTCTGCCGTTATTATCTTTTGCAAAGCACCGTGCAACAGCGGAAGAATAAGGAGCTGCAATTTTATTCCAGTTTACTCCATCATACTCAACAATATTTCCCTTGTTGGTTGAACTACCAAAATACATTCTGCCGTCATTTCCCTGGATTACACTCCAGGTACCACGGCTGCCAGACTCTCCGGCGCTGTAGTTGGTAATAAATGGCAATCCTTTTTCATGGCCCGGTTGTGCAAATGAAACTTTTACCAGCAAAAAAGAAAAAATAAGGAAAGCTACTGTAAGGAAGTAATCCTTTATCTGAAAAAAGAAGTGCCTGTTCATAAATTTTTATTGAACGGTTACAAAATACAACGCATGTATTTTCAATTGGCACAGCAATAATTTTTCACAGGATAAGATCTCAGTAAAATCAAAAAGGATCAGTAAATATATAAAATTTGAGGCAAAAAAATTTATTCCTTTTAAGTAACAAGGCTATCAACAATAAACGACGCTGCAAGGATAATGAAGCACAGTAAATAAACTTTTAAGAAAGATTCCTGTTTCGGGAATAACCTTTATCGATAGTCTCTTTTGTTCCTGTTTTGAAATAAACCAATGTTATATCCGGCACGTATAACAGGACTTGTGCGCCCATACTGGTCATGGTATGGCGAATTAGGATCGCCCGAAATATCCCACATGATAGACAAATAATAATAAGTATTTCCGCCTCTCATTCTTCCTCCTGCATAACCAGCACCTACTAAAAAGCTGTTGGCATTTTGGGTGTTGATTTGTGAAGGACTTCCGGCCACATTTGGAATGTATTTCAGGTGCATTGAATTGTATTCATATTGAGCAGAAGCAAAAAGAAAATTTACAGGAAACAATCTTACAAATGCTCCAGGGCCATAAGTAGTTTGTCTCAATTTGTCACCTGAATAATAATCTTTTTGTGATAAATAATTAAGGTTAAAGGTGATGCCGGCATCCAACCAGTTGGTAAGACTATAGCCGAGTTGAGGCGTAATTCCCAACATAGTGCTTCCGCTTGAAAAACCAATGTTGGCACTTCCGCCGGTAAATAATTTTTGTTTTTGAAAACCTGTCTTTGGTTTAAATTGTGCCCCTTCGCTTTCCTGCGCATTTGCATGGAAACACAATGGAAGCAACAAAAGGACAATCACTTTCTTCATAACAATCTATTTTAATTTTCAGAACGAAAAAAAAATCATCAAACGAATATAAGGCAACGTTTCTCTAATGATTCGTTAATATAATTAGTAGTTAAAATCTTCAATTTCGGTTGGCAATAACCCGTTATTTTTTGCAAGGCAAACAAATTTATTTAGAAAATCTAGAACGCTTCATTTCCCGGTTTTTGCCTGTTGCTATTTATTTTGTACTTTTAAAATCTGCGGTTTATTAATTATTTACCAGCAATTCTAAGCTGTAATTAAAAGAACTTCTAAATTTTTATAGTATGGGGCATTCAGTTTTTATCGCTATTGGTTTTATTTCTTTTATTGTTATTACTGCCGTAGGCATTTCATGGTTTGCTAGTTACAAACAGAAAAAAGAAAAGAAAAAACAACTACAAAAGTTCAATGATTTTGTGATAAATAACCACCTTACCATTGATAGTAAACAGAGGTTTAATAAAAACATAATTGGCATAGACCGGCTAAATTATTCAGTGGTTTTTTTGAATAATAACACCAAAAAAATTATTGTGATACAATTGAAAGAACTTGCAGATTGCTGTCTAATTAAACAAAGAAATAAAACCTCCGGCCATATTAACCACATCTTTTTACAATGCATTTTTAAACAAAAAGAAAAAGATGAGGTTATTCTCCCCTTTTACAATGAAATGAATGATGATATTTATATGATGATGCTGCTTTCAAAACGAGCAACCTATTGGGCAAAAAGAATTAATCTCTTTAGAGAAGCTGCCACGCTAAAAGACCTTCAACGTTTAAGCGCCTGACGGTCGTTTAACAGCAAAATATTTTTGGTAAAAACCGGTAAACCCACAAATTTTAATGATTCCTGTTTTCTGGCAGGAAGCGGTAAATTTGCAATTACTACTTTCTTATTTTAAATTCATTTTGTGAAGAAAGGATTTTTTTTAACCGTTGCCTTATTTACAGTTTTACTTTCTTTTGCCCAGCAAAAGTACACCATCAACGGAACGATCAGGGATCAGAAGACTGGCGAAACGCTCATCGGCGCTACCATTGTTTTGGTTGGAAATAATACTTACAGTGTGCTGAGCAATGCTTACGGATTTTATTCTATTACTGCTCCAAAAAATGATTATGTCCTTCTCGCCACTTTTTCAGGATATGAAAACGATACTTTAAAGGTTTCTCTTTCGAAAGACAGAACATTAAACCTTGATTTAAAACCACGCCCAACTCAACTGCAGGAAGTAGTTATCAGCTCAAGGAAAAACGATATTACCCAAACCCTGCCGGGAATGCAAAAGATTTCCATGACTGAAATAAAAAACGTACCGGTATTATTTGGCGAAAAGGATATTTTAAAAACGATACAGCTATTGCCGGGAATTAAATCGGCCGGCGAAGGCTCTTCAGGTTTTTTTGTAAGAGGCGGTGCTGCCGACCAAAACCTCATTTTATTAGATGAAGCTACGGTTTATAATGCCTCGCATTTGCTGGGATTTTTTTCAACATTTAATTCTGACGCCATTAAAGATGTTACCATTTACAAGGGTGATATGCCGGCGCAATATGGTGGCCGTTTGTCTTCATTACTGGATATAAAAATGAAAGATGGTGATGATAAAAAATATAAAGTAACCGGTGGTATCGGTCTTATTTCTTCACGGTTAAATGTAGAAGGGCCCATCGTAAAAAACAAAGGTTCTTTTATGATAAGCGCCCGAAGAACCTATGCAGACTTATTTCTAAAACTTTCACATGATAGCTCTGTGAATCAGAGCATTATTTATTTTTACGACCTGAATGCAAAGGCGAATTACCAATTTAATCCTAATAACAGGGTGTATTTGTCGGGCTATTTCGGAAAGGATGTTTTGGGTTACAGCAACCAGTTTGGTATCCAATGGGGCAATAGTACCGGCACTATCAGGTGGAATCACATTTTCAACAATAAATTATTTTCGAATACCTCTTTTATTTACAGTAACTACAATTATAACATCAGCATCAACCAAACAAACAATAAACTTTTTATTCTTTCAAGAATAAAAGATTTGAGCGTGAAAGAAGATTTGCAATATTTTGCCGGTAGTTCAAATAAAGTCAATTTCGGTTTTAATATCACGCGACACATTTTTACACCCGGCAATATTAAAACTTCAGCCAGTTCATCTTTTAATTCTTTAATACTTCCTGATAAATACGCTTTCGACGGAGCTGCCTATGTTTCGGATGAATGGGCTTTAAATGACAGGCTCAAATTCAATTCCGGCTTACGTATTTCAATGTTTGCAATGGTAGGCCCGGGCGATTTTTATACGTACGACAGTAGCGGTAGTATAAAAACAACAGAAACTTATGCTTCCGGAAAAATTGTAAAATCGTACTTAAGGGCTGAGCCCCGATTTGCAGCTACTTACCAGCTAAATGATTTCAGTTCAGTAAAAGCCTCCTATTCCAGGAACGTACAAAATCTTCATTTGCTCTCCAATTCAACCGGAAGCAATCCTACTGATCTTTGGATACCCAGCAGTAACAATGTAAAGCCGGAAATTGCCGACCAGTTTTCGGCAGGATATTATCGCAATTTTGGTAATAACAAGTATGAATTTTCTGGGGAAGTCTATTACAAAAATTTGCAAAATCAAATTGATTATAAAAACGGTGCAATTTTGGTAGCGAACCAATTGGTAGAATCACAATTGGTATTTGGTAAAGGCAGGGCCTATGGTTTGGAATTATACGCAAGAAAGAAGGTTGGAAAATTGAATGGCTGGATAAGTTATACCCTTTCCCGAACCGAAAGAAAGATAGAGAGTGTCAACCAAAACAACTGGTATCCGGCAACGCAGGATCAAACGCATAATCTTGCAATTGTTGCTATTTACCAGCTTAATAAAAAATGGACATTTTCATCCGATTTTGTTTTCAATACAGGCAATGCGGTAACATGGCCTTCGGGTAAATATGAGGTAAATGGCAGAACCGTATTTTATTATGCAGAAAGAAACGGGTACAGAATGCCGGCCAATAACCGCCTTGATGTGAGCGCCACTTTAGAAGGTAAAAAAACAAAGAAGTTTGAAGGAAGCTGGACTTTTGCACTATACAATGTGTACGGCAGGGAAAATCCTTATTTTGTTCAGTTCCGGGATGACCCGACCGATCCACAAAAAACACAGGCCGTGCAATATTCATTGTTTAGGTGGGTTCCATCGGTTACTTATAATTTTAAATTTTAAGCCCGATGAAAATTAAGATAACATATAATCTGATTTTTTTAATATTCTTCTCATTGCTGGGTTGCAAGAAAGTAATTAATGTAAGTCTTAAAAACGCTGATGTACAATTGGTAATCACCGGCGAAGTGAACAACCTCCCCGGCCCTTATAAAGTCACTGTTTCAAAATCAGTAGACTTTACTTCAGTAAACAATTTTCCACCGGTCTCAGGAGCTTTTGTAACTATTACAGGCAATGGAATTACAGATACTTTGGAAGAAAAAGAAGCTGGAAATTACTTTACGCACCAACTGGAAGGCAAACCCGGCGAGCGATACTCATTATTGGTTTCTGTTAACGGAAAAAATTATGCTGCTACCTCTGTAATGCCTGAGCCGGTAAAACTGGATTCATTAACTTTTACATTGGGCAGAGACAATGATATTTACCCGATTGCCAATTTCCAGGATCCGGAAGGTGTAGATAATTATTACCAGTTTATTGAATTTGCCGACGGAAAAAAATTCAATAATGGCAGAGGGAATTCGGTATTTGACGATCGTTTATCGGATGGCAGGTACATCAAAAGAACCTTATATGATGACAGTGATGATGTAAAACCGGGAATTACCTTAAAAGTTCAAATGAACTGTATTGATAAAGCAGTTTTTAATTATTTAAATGAACTTTCGCAGATATCGGGAGATGGCGGTTTTTCAAGCCCTGCCCCGGCTAACCCTGACAGTAACATCAGCGGTGGTGCATTAGGCTATTTCAGTGCAAATACAGTAAGCTCCAAAACCGTAGAAATACATTAACAAATGCAGTAAACAAACTTTTTTGAAAGATTTTTATTTTATGCTTAACATAAAAAGGAGCAAGATTCTCTCTTACTCCTTTAATTTTTTTTGAAATAAAGTTAATTATTATTCTTCTTCGTCAAAAGCCATCGCTTCTTTGGTAGTCATCAGCAATTCATATTCTTCTTTACTACCTACGATCATGTTTTCAAATTCCCTTAATCCTGTACCTGCAGGTATCGGATGACCGGTAATTACATTTTCTTTCAGGCCAAGCATGGTATCTGTTTTACCCTGTATAGCGGCAGAAGACAACACTTTGGTTGTTTCCTGGAAGGATGCAGCGGATATCCAGCTTTGTGTTCCTAATGAAGCTTTGGTAATACCGAGCAACAACGGCGAAGAAGTTGCGGGGCGTGCATCACGGAACTCAACAGTTTTCTTATCCGCACGGCGAAGAATTGAATTTTCTTCTCTTACTTCTCTTAAAGTAACGATCTTACCCGGACGCATTTTTGTACTTTCGCCGGAATCGGTAACCACTTTTTTATCAAAAATCCAGTCATTCTCAACATTAAAGTCGTACCTGTCTTCAGTATCTCCTTCAAGGAATTTAGTATCTCCGGCATCTTCAATAGTCACTTTACGCATCATCTGGCGAACAATCACTTCAATATGTTTGTCATTGATTTTTACACCTTGCAACCTATAAACTTCCTGTATTTCATTCACTACATATTCCTGAACTGCAAACGGACCTTTAATTGAAAGTATATCAGCAGGAGCAATTTGTCCATCTGATAGAGCGACACCAGCCTTAATGAAATCGCCTTCTTGTGCAAGAATCTGCCTTGTTAGAGGAACCAGGTATTTCTTAATAACACCATCTCTTGCTTCCACTATAATCTCACGGTTACCACGCTTGATATTTCCGAAAGAAACTACACCATCAATTTCAGAAACGACTGCAGGGTTACCCGGATTTCTTGCTTCGAACAATTCTGTTACGCGTGGCAAACCACCGGTGATATCTCTTAATTTACCTAATACACGAGGTATTTTCACCACTACCTGTCCTGCTTTCACCATTTCTCCTTCTTCCATAGTAATATGAGACCCGGCAGGAAGGTTATATCCTTTTGAATCTTTTTTACCTTCAATAATCATAGAAGGAATACGTGTTTTATCTTTTGTTTCGATAACCACTTTTTCCCTGTGACCAGTTTGTTCATCAGCTTCTTCGCGATAAGTAACACCTTCTACAATATTTTCAAACTTAAGAACCCCATCAATTTCAGAAACAATTACATTATTGAATGGATCCCATGTACAGATCACGTCTCCTTTGCTCACCTTTTGTCCGTCTTTTACATTCAATGTAGAACCATAAGGAACATTATTATTGATGAGTAAGCGATCATTTTTGACATCCATAATTCTTACTTCACCAGTACGTCCAATAACCACTTTAATTTTATCACCTGCATTATTAACCGCATCCACTGTACGTAATCCGTCAAATTGAATGGTTCCGTCAAAACGGGCATTCAAAGTAGATTCTACAGAAGCAGAACCTGCCACACCACCCACGTGAAAAGTACGAAGTGTAAGCTGTGTTCCCGGTTCACCAATAGATTGTGCAGCAATAATACCTACTGCATCACCTCTTTGAGCAGTGTATCCTGAAGCAAGATTTTTACCATAACATCTTACACAAACACCACGACGACTTTCGCAGGTAAGAACAGAACGGATTTCCATACTTTCAACTCCTGCTTCTGTAATGGCAGTTGCCACATCTTCTGTTATGTTAGCACCAGCCTCTACCAAAATTTCATCCGTTAAAGGATCATACACATTGTGCAATGATGTCCTTCCAAGGATCCTGTCGTATAATGGTTCAATAATATCTTCGTTATCTTTTAATGCAGAAACAGTAATGCCTCTTAAGGTACCACAATCTTCTTCATTAATCACTACGTCCTGTGCCACATCCACAAGCCTTCTTGTAAGGTAACCGGCATCAGCAGTTTTCAATGCCGTATCCGCAAGTCCTTTACGCGCACCATGGGTAGAAATGAAGTATTCCAATACATTTAGTCCATCTTTAAAGTTGGAAAGGATTGGATTTTCAATAATCTCACTTCCTGTACTTCCTGATTTACGTGGTTTTGCCATCAACCCCCTGATTCCTGCCAACTGTTTAATCTGTTGCTTAGATCCACGGGCACCGGAATCAAGCATCATATACACTGAATTAAATCCTTGTTTATCTGCTGCCAGTTCCTGGATCAAAGTTTCTGTAAGGCGTGTATCTACACGGCTCCAGATATCGATGATACCATTGTATCTTTCATTATTGGTAATTAAACCTGCATTGTAGTTATCCCATACTTCATCAACTTCTCCTGATGCATTTTCGATCATGGATTCTTTTGTATCAGGAATGATGAGATCATTTATATTGAAGGATAAACCTCCTTTAAATGCCATACGGAAACCAAGTTGTTTGATATCATCGAGGAATTTAGCTGTAGTAGGAATGTTGGTCCATTTGATAATTTCACCAATAATTTCACGCAAAGATTTCTTGGTAAGTAATGCATTGATAAAACCGGCGCTTTTTGGAACATGCTGGTTAAAAATTACACGGCCAACAGTAGTTTCAATTAGTTTATTGGTAAGAGTGCCATCATTATTCCGGATGTTCACTTTTACTTTGATGCCCGCATGAAGATCAATCTTAAGCTCATTATAAGCAATAATCACCTCTTCAGGAGAATAAAAAGTTTTTCCTTCACCTTTTACAGGAGCTTCCGGAGTTGATTTTTTACCCTTGGTAATATAGTACAATCCCAATACCATGTCCTGAGAAGGAAGGGTGATAGGTGTACCGTTTTGCGGGTTCAGAATATTGTGTGAAGAAAGCATCAGCATTTGAGCTTCCAAAATTGCAGCACTGCTCAAAGGAACGTGAACCGCCATCTGGTCACCATCGAAATCCGCGTTAAAAGCAGTTGTCACCAATGGATGAAGCTGTATTGCCTTACCTTCAATTAATTTAGGTTGAAATGCCTGTATAGACAGCCTGTGCAATGTCGGGGCACGATTCAACATAATTGGATGCCCTTTCAAAATATTTTCCAAAATATCCCAGATGATGGCTTCTTTTTTATCAACTAATTTTCTTGCACTCTTTACGGTTTTTACTATTCCTCTTTCAATGAGTTTGCGAATGATAAATGGCTTAAACAATTCAGCAGCCATATCTTTCGGCAAACCGCATTCGTGCATTTTTAATTCAGGACCTACTACGATTACAGAACGGCCTGAGTAATCAACACGTTTACCCAAAAGGTTTTGACGGAAACGTCCTTGTTTACCTTTCAGAACATCACTCAAAGATTTTAATGCACGTCCGCCTTCTGCTTTTACTGCATTTGACTTACGTGAATTATCGAATAAGGAATCTATTGCTTCCTGCAACATACGTTTCTCATTTCTGAGGATCACTTCAGGGGCTTTAATTTCCAACAATCTTTTCAAACGGTTATTACGGATAATAACACGACGGTAAAGATCATTCAGATCAGAAGACGCAAAACGGCCGCCATCCAATGGAACTAACGGACGAAGTTCCGGTGGTATTACCGGGATATATTGCATTACCATCCACTCAGGACGGTTGTTAATTCTTGTATTGGCATCACGAAAACCTTCCACTACACTCAGGCGCTTTAAAGCGTCTGCTTTACGCTGTTGTGAGGTTTCATTGGCTGCTGAGTTACGAAGATCGAACGATAACTGATCAAGATCAATTCTCTGCAACATATCATGAACCGCTTCGGCACCCATTTTTGCAATGAACTTATCCGGATCTTCATCAGGCAACATCTGGTTGTCCTTTGGAAGTGTATCCAAAATATCAAGGTATTCTTCTTCTGTCAAAAGATCACTATAATTCTGGCCTTTGTCAGCTCTTATACCAGCCTGGATTACCACGTATCTTTCATAATACACAATGGTCTCTAATTTTTTAGAGCTCATTCCAAGCAGGTAACCAATTTTATTAGGCAATGATTTGAAGTACCAGATATGAACAACAGGAACCACCAGTTTGATGTGTCCCATTCTTTCACGTCGTACTTTCTTTTCTGTAACTTCCACACCACAGCGATCACACACGATCCCTTTATAACGGATACGCTTGTATTTACCGCAGGCACATTCATAATCTTTAACAGGGCCGAAAATACGCTCGCAAAACAAACCATCTCTTTCCGGCTTGTAAGTACGGTAGTTGATTGTTTCAGGCTTTAAAACTTCACCGTAGCTTCTTTCAAGAATAGAATCCGGAGAAGTAAGACCGATGGTAATTTGAGAAAACGTTGGACGTGGACGATTTTCCTTTCTTTGCATATATTTTTAAGCTTTGAGCTTTTAGTTTTAACGGACTAAAAGCGAAATTTTAATTATTTGTTGATTTACTGGCAAAATAAAAGCTGCAGCAACCAATTATTCAAACTGAAGGTCTAATCCCAAACCTCTCAATTCATGAACCAATACATTGAATGATTCCGGAACACCAGGCCTTGGAATGTTATCTCCTTTTACAATTGCCTCATAGGTTTTTGCTCTTCCGATGATATCATCAGATTTTAAGGTGAGTAATTCCTGGAGAATGTTTGATGCGCCATAAGCTTCCAATGCCCAAACTTCCATTTCACCAAATCTTTGTCCACCAAATTGAGCTTTACCACCCAAAGGTTGTTGGGTAATCAAACTGTATGGCCCGATAGAACGTGCATGCATTTTGTCATCAACCATGTGGTGCAACTTAATGATGTATATAATTCCCACGGTAGCTTTTTGGTCAAAGCGCTCGCCGGTTTCACCATCATATAAGTAAGTGTGGCCAAATGTTGGAAGATTTGCTTTTTCGATTTCTTTTGCAATCTCATCTACAGAAGCACCGTCGAAAATAGGAGTGCCATAAGTTTTACCCAACTTTTCGCCAGCCCAGCCAAGAACCGTTTCATATATCTGGCCTAGGTTCATACGACTTGGTACACCCAGTGGATTCAGTACGATATCAACCGGAGTTCCATCTTCAAGGAAAGGCATATCTTCCTGCCTTACAATTTTTGCAACGATACCTTTATTTCCGTGACGGCCTGCCATCTTATCTCCCACTTTCAATTTACGCTTTACACCGAGATACACTTTTGCAAGTTTTAATACACCTGCGGGCAATTCATCTCCAATAGAAATATTGAACTTCTCACGCTTGTATCTTCCTAATTCTTCGTTGTACTTGATATTGTAATTGTGCAACAACACATTGATGTGCTCATCTGTTTTGGCATCGCCTGTCCATCCTAACGGATTTACGTTTTGATAGTCGATATTACCCAGGTTTTTTTGAGTAAATTTAGCACCTTTACCAATCAGCATTTCGCCAAAATTGTTGCCCACACCTGCAGAGGTTTTATCCTTTAATAAAACCAATAGTTTACTGATCAGAAGTTCCAAAAGATCTGCGTCATTTTTCTCATGAGTCTTGTCTATTTTTTCTAAAATAGTTTTTTCTCTTACTTTACCATTTTTATCTTTCTTGGCGCGTTGGAATAATTTTTTGTCAATTACCACACCTTCAGTTCCGCTTGGCGCTTTTAAAGAAGCGTCTTTAGCATCACCAGCTTTATCACCAAAAATGGCACGCAATAATTTCTCTTCCGGAGTTGGGTCACTTTCACCTTTTGGAGTTATTTTTCCAATAATAATATCACCTTCTTTTACATGAGCGCCCACTCTTATTACACCGTTCTGATCAAGATCTTTTGTAGCTTCCTCACTAATATTAGGAATATCTGGTGTCAATTCTTCTTCACCTAATTTAGTATCACGAACTTCCAATTCAAATTCATCAATGTGAATTGAAGTAAACAAATCTTCTTTAACCACTTTTTCGCTGATCACGATCGCATCTTCAAAGTTGTAACCTTTCCACGGCATGAAAGCCACTTTCAGGTTACGGCCCAATGCCAATTCACCATCTTTTGTAGCATATCCTTCAGTTAAGAAATCGCCGGCTTTAACCACCTGGCCCTTTTTAACTGCAGGGCGAAGATTGATACAGGTGCTTTGGTTGGTTTTTATAAACTTGGTAAGTCTATAAACGATCAGGTCGTTTTCAAAACTTACGATCTTTTGAGAATGACTTCTGTTATAACGAACATGAATTTCGTTTGCGTCAACATATTCAACCACACCATCCCCATCAGCATGAATCTGAATTCTTGCATCTCTTGCAGCTTTCCCTTCCAAGCCTGTACCAACAATAGGTGCCTGTGGAAGAATTAATGGAACTGCCTGCCGTTGCATGTTTGAACCCATCAGCGCACGGTTGGCATCATCATGTTCAAGGAAAGGAATTAATGAGGCACTTAATCCAACAATCTGGTTGGGTGCCACATCCATATATTCCACTTCACCTTTATCCAAAATAGGAAAATCACCTGTTTCGCGGGATTTTACTTTATCATAAACGAAATTAGAATGCTCGTCCAACGGAGCATTAGCCTGCGCAATTTTTGCAGTATCCTCTTCTTCAGCACTCAGGAAAAACACCTTTTTCATATCTACATGCCCGTCATGCACTTTACGATACGGTGTTTCTATGAAACCCATTTCGTTGATCTTTGCATGAACACAAAGTGTGGAGATCAAACCAATGTTCGGACCTTCAGGCGTTTCAATTGTACAAAGGCGACCGTAATGTGAGTAGTGAACGTCACGTACTTCAAATCCTGCACGCTCCCTGCTTAAACCACCGGGCCCGAGCGCTGAAATACGACGTTTATGAGTTATTTCACTTAACGGATTTGTCTGATCCAAAAACTGTGACAACTGAGAAGTCCCAAAAAATGAATTGATCACAGAAGAAAGCGTTCTTGCATTGATCAGATCTACCGGGGTAAATACTTCATTATCCCTCACATTCATTCTTTCACGTATGGTACGAGCCATACGCGCCAAACCAACACCAAACTGAGCATACAATTGTTCACCTACTGTACGCACGCGACGATTGCTCAAATGATCGATATCATCAATTTCACTTTTTGCATTGGTTAATAACACCAAATACTTAATGATAGAGATAATATCTTCTTTGGTTAAAACCTTTTTAGTGATCGGGTAATCCAAACCAAGCTTCTTGTTGATTTTATAACGACCCACTTCTCCAAGATCGTAACGCTTGTCACTAAAGAATAATTTATCAATAATACCTCTCGCGGTTTCATCATCAGGCGCATCAGCACCGCGCAACTGGCGGTAAATATGCTGCACTGCCTCGATCTCACTGTTAGAGGTATCTTTATTTAATGTATTATAAATGATTGCATAATCTCCACTCACTTCTTCACGCTGGATAAATACGCTTTTTACATCCAGTTCAAGGATCATAGCGATGTTATCTTCATCAAGTATGGTATCTCTTTCAAGAACGATTTCATTCCTTTCAAGGCTCACTACTTCACCGGTATCTTCATCTACAAAATCTTCCACCCAACTGCGCAATACCCTTGCTGCCAAACGTTTTCCCAAATTAGAATGTAAAGTTTTTTTATCAGCTTTTACCTCTACAGCCATTCCAAAAAGTTCCAGAATGTCTTTATCAGTTTCGTATCCGATTGAACGTAGTAAAGTAGTAACCGGGAATTTTTTCTTACGGTCGATATATGCATACATTACATTATTAATGTCTGTAGCAAATTCCATCCAGGCACCTTTAAAAGGAATAACCCTTGCAGAATAAATTTTAGTTCCGTTCGGGTGAGTGCTCTGACCGAAGAATACTCCAGGAGAACGATGAAGCTGGGAAACAACCACACGTTCTGCACCATTAATTACAAAAGTACCGCGTGGAGTCATGTAGGGAATGTTTCCTAAAAAAACATCCTGAACAATTGTCTGGAAATCCACGTGTTCTTCATCATTACAACTAAGACGAAGTTTTGCCTTTAAAGGAACTGCATAAGTCAATCCTCTCTCGATACATTCTTCAATGGTATACCGTGGAGGATCAACGAAATAATCCAGGAATTCCAGCATGAAAATATTACGTGTATCATTAATAGGAAAATTTTCCTTAAATACACGAAATAACCCTTCCACATTACGTTTATCGGGTGTGGTTTCTAACTGGAAAAAGTCTTTAAAAGACTGGATTTGGATTCCTAATAGGTCTGGTGTTTCCGCCAAATGTTCAATTTTTCCAAAACTGATTCTTTGTGCTGGAGCTACTTTAGTTGAAGGCATATTTTAATTAAAATATTTTAAAATGAGAGAGCCTTTAAACCGGTTTTTTATATTACATTGTACACGTACCGAAATTTAAAGGATTGCAAAAGTAAACATTTTTTTGAAATTGAATAAAACTTTATTAAACCTTACCCATTCTTTTTAACATTTCAAAAATTGTTTTTAGCCGAAATAAAAAGTTTTATTTGAGGCAAAACTGCTACCAATTGCAATAGTTAAGTGAAAAGTAATTTGTAAATTTTATAATGAGCTATTATGTCTTAATTTTGCGCACACTTAAATAACCATTTAAAAATAAAAAAATGAAAAAATTATTTTTTGTGCCTGCAGCAGCAGCTATGTTATTCCTTGCCTCTTGCGGCGGAAATAGCTCAAATGATGAAAGCACAACCCCTACAGAAGACACCACCACTGCCCCAGCCGTTACCGAAGCACCGGGAGCTGACATTCCGGGAATTGATTCTGTTTCAGTTACAGATAATATTACCCTTACCGGAAGCGATGATATGAAATTTGACAAAACGCTTTTTAAAGTAAAAGCCGGACAACAAGTAACTTTAGATTTTAAAAATGTAGGTAAACTACCTGCAGCAGCTATGTCTCACAATGTAGTTATATTACAACAGGGCACTGATGTACAGAAATTTGGAGAAGCAGCGGTTCCTGCAGCCGCAACCGGTCACATTCCTCCATCAATGACAGATGATGTAATTGCACATACTAAATTATTAGGACCAGGCGAAAGCGATAAAATTACTTTTACACTTCCTGACCCCGGTGTGTATGATTTCATTTGCTCATTCCCGGGCCATTTTGGTACTATGCACGGAAAAATAGTAGCAGAAAAATAAATAAATCAAAATCATATAAAAAAGCAGTCACGAAAATGGCTGCTTTTTTTGTTTACAGTAAACCTACCTACCGGCAGGCAGGCGAAGAAATTTTGGAGAATTTTATTTTTATCTAACATAAAAATAATAATCCGCACCCGCCGGGGTAACCCCGGTGCCCCCCGGGTATAAGTAATAATGTTGATCGGTTGTATTTTTTAAAATGAAACTAAATGCTGCTTTAGGGCATGAATTTCCATTACGAGTCACATTTGCGGCATTGCCGAAATTAAAGCTGAATGTTCCACTTTGTTTTGGAATAATGGCAAGCTTAAAAATATATTCTCCACCAATTTCCTCGAACATATATTCTTTAAGTAAAAGGGGATTTGCCGACATCACCTCTGTACCTGATATTAATTTAAAATCAAAGTCTTTAACAGCACTCTCAACTTACACTGGCGACTCATTAACCAATTTTACAAACCCTAAGTCACTTCCTAAATTATCAGCATTGCTGTAATCAACCATGTTGTTATTTTGGTCTTTCAAGGTCGTTGGAATATTAATTTCGGCATAAATCGTATCTCCAATATTTATTGAATCTTTATCAGGATAGACTTTAGCATCTACATTGAAAAAAATACTGCTTTCACCACATCCTAAACCGTTTTTTTTTACAAGTATTAAAAGTGGTGGTACTATAAATCAATACACCTATTATGATTATCTTAATTTTAGTAGCCATATTGTGTAAATAAGCTGTTTACTCCTACAGATTGATTGTTACCATTTTGCAGCAACAAATTTGTTTTGTAATCTGCCAGTGTATAAATGCTTGATGAAAAAGCATTAAAAAATTCTGCATTAGTATAACCAGATACCTGGTCATCTATATTTGCATATATTGGTATAGCTGTAATATCGTTCCTGGTGTCCATCATGTCATAAAACAAACCTGATGGTAAGTTTACGATTACTCAATAGACTTTAAAAAATACACATGCCTTCTACCGTTATTATCAAGTGTTAAATCAGGTCGCCATTTATTTAATAAATAAAAATGTTGGTCAGTTTGGGAAAAATTAATAGCAAAATTGGCTTTGGTGCATTGATCATTTTTTCTATAAACATTTGCTGCATCACCTATTGTTATTACATATCTACCTGTATCTTTTGGAATAGCGGAAATTAAAAACATATAACTGTTATCCTGTTCTGAAAACAAAACTTCTTCTTCGCTTACCTGATCTATTGCACCTACCTTGGAACCGTTTAGGATGTTGAGGTTAAAATCATTAATAGCGCCTGGCGTTTCGTTACCAGAAAATTTTAAAATTGTAATAACATTTCCAAGGTTTGAGGTATTACTATAATCTATCAAGTTACCCGTTGCAAATCCGTGACCATTGACGATGCATCAACTTTTAGATACAATGTGTCGCCTACTCGTATGCTGTCTTTATCAGGAAATAGCGTTTCCGGAATTTGAAAATTATAAACCGTATTAGCGCACCCAAACCCGCCCTTCTTACAAGTACTAAAAATTGTCGTGAATCCTATAACTAACAATACGGATATGGTATAAATTTTTTTAGTAGCCATATTGAGAAAATAAACTATTTACTCCTACAGATTGATTGTTACCATTTTGCAGCAACAAATTTGTTTTGTAATCTTCAAGTGTATAAATACTTGATGAAAATGCATTAAAAAATTGTTGATTAGTATAACCAGAAACCTGATCATCTATTTCCGTTAATTATACTTTGACTTTTAATATACCTTAAAAAAATAAGCATGTCTTATTGTATATTGACTAACTGGGTCACCTGGAAAAAAATTTTCGTAATAATAAAGATGTGTATTTGTATTTGCATTATCTATTTCTATAGTAGCCTTTTCACATCCTCCTTTTCTTTGTACTATCCCGAAATCATTTCCTAATGAAATACCATAAACTCCTTTTTTCTTTGCAATAAAACCAAGTTTAAAAATATAATTTCCGTTTATTTCCTGATAATAAAATCCCTTGTTTTCAGTTGGTATATTATCATTACCAGTTTCATTTCCATAAATCTTGATTATATCAAAATCATTTACAGCTCCGATAACAGTTTGTGATGTATCCGGGAAATTTAAAATTCTGATGTTAGACCCTATTTGCGAATTACTGAAATCTACTTCCGCCTGGCTATTTAAATCTGTAAAGGATGTTGAGTGAGAAGAATTAACCCAAAGTGTATCGCCTACCGCTATTGAATCTTTTTCAGGGGAGAAGGTTTCCTGCATTAAAAAAGAATATTTAGCCTCCTTGCAATTTTTGCCACATCCTAGTGAAGTAAGAAATATAAAGATGGATAAAAAAAGGATAATATTTTTTAAGTCATTCATTCTAATAGTGATATTGTGCAAATAGGCTAGTAATATTAGCTGTTTGATTATTAGGATTTTGCTGAATTAATCTTGCCCGATATTGTTGCACGGATGTCACATCAGGTTGTAAGGCATCAAATAATTGTGAAACTGAAAAACCACTAACATTATCAGTTACAGGAAAGATTTCATTAGGTGTGTCATCCATTAAATCTTCCATTAAACCTACCGGTATCCAGTTGAAAACATCATCAGTGTAGTTAGGATCCCAGTTTTCCAAAACCTCAATATTGGTGTGTGCATTTGGTGTATGTCCATATCCAAGTTGTCCTTCGTACTCGTTGTAGGCATTCAAACCATACTGCTGGTCAGCTAAAAAATGTCCCATATGATAAGTCCAGGCTTCACCTAAAGCAATGATAGGCGCGTCAACCGAATTAGCATCTCCATAAGGATTGAGAGGATCATTCGAAGCACCATGGATTATAGTTTCGCTTAGTTCCGCCGATGCAAAGTTTTGATACCAAACGAGTCCCACTTTCGAAAAATCGCTTGCATGACTCATTTCATGGTAGGAAAG
Source organism: Bacteroidota bacterium (assembly GCA_028876495.1). Taxonomy (GTDB): domain Bacteria; phylum Bacteroidota; class Bacteroidia; order Chitinophagales; family Chitinophagaceae; genus Ginsengibacter. The sequence goes on along the minus strand of JAGWRO010000078.1, from coordinate 27,272 downwards.
TTCCTTTAAATAATCCGAATAAAATTGATCTCTCCATGAAGGCGGATTATAATCGATTGACATGTCGATGCCTAGCCGAAATGCAATCGAAGCGACAGCGGCAGTGAGAGCAGGCGTAAATCGAAATTGAGACATTAGATAGTACTCCGCGAAAGCTGCCTCGCCAGATATCTCCGGAGCCACCCCGTGGCCAAACATGGGAGTTGACCCTGCACCTGCCTGAATTGCCCAAGGTGTCAAAAATATATGCATATTAGAAGGCATCTTTGAAAAACCGAATTGAGTAGCATAATCCAAATGTTCCTCAGCAGCATTCTCTACAGTTGCGGCCGCCCAGTAACGGTTTGCTTTAGAATTTACTGGACCTTCCTGATTGTTTGGAAACTGAATATTAGACATATCAGAACTGTTGTAAATTCCTAAAGTCCTTTTTACCGGATGTGCTATTTGCCAAATATTTAATCTTCTCAAAGCAAATATAGTTGCATCCGGGTTGATAAATTGTTCCTTAATTTTTACTTTATTTTTAAAATGTTTTGTAAAAGTAAAGTGTCCACTTGCATCTGTATAAGTAGTTTGTATTTTAAACCACCTCTTTGCAATTACTTTAACTTTTCTTAAACCAAGAGAGCTGCCGTTGCCAATGGAAGGTAAATTAGTATCGAACACATAGATATTTCCAGCAGGTATATGGGCATCCGGCGCAGGAGGCGGAGGATCTAAAACGGGAGGATTATCAAGTACACACAAACTTCCCTCCAAATGAGAACCGGGAGGGCATAATATGGGTACGCATTTATTCAAAGTATAACTCCATTGATAGCCCGGGCCGCACTGAAGAACATACGGTTTTACCTTACCACCTTTGATATTGCTGTATGGTGACACGGCAGTGTTTATGGGGGTAGTGGCACTTGTATTATTACTCATATTGATACTATCCTGTATAGACGCTAATCTTTCCGCCTCAGTTTCAACAGCGGTTTAGCTATCACCGGGAATATGAATGCTTGCCAGGGTTTCATGCTGAATGCCTGCCGGAAACTGGAACGAAGGCGGAACTACGGCATATTGCCAGGTGATCATTGAATCCGGTATAGCCGGATCCTGGTAATAGTCTCCTTCGTACAACACCTGGTAGTCTACCGGTGTATCAAAAAGTTCCAAACCCTGTGCATCCATAATTGAATCCAAAGTTACAAGCTGATCTAACATTTGCCGGTAGAAAGCGAACATATAAATTATTTACTATGGCATAAGCAGTACTCAATCCCAAATCAGCATAAGCTTGTTGCATATTAGGAATAAGGTACGGATTAGTTAGCTGAACACCTAATACCGTTTCTCTTTCTATCGAATCACCATCCTGCGGAATATAATCGGCCGATACAATAGGGTAAGAACTTAAAGCCATCAATCTTGCAGAATTTTTCACAGAAATTGAATCGCCGGGATTATCAGCAGAAGGCTTTAACGCAATTTTCTGGCAGGAAAAAAAGGTAAAACAACAAAAAAGTAAAATTGAAAAATAAAAGGTAATGTGTCTCATTGCAGTTGGTATTTTGTAAGATAATCTCTAACAAAAGTTATAAATCTAAACTAAGTCACAAAAATTTTTCGATTGTTAACACAAAATACTCGATGGATGAATGGTGTTTCACGATTATTGAACTATTTGCCTCTCTTCAATATTGAATTCAGCTTACAATTAGGAGACGGATGTTTGTGTTTTCATTTTCACTTATAATTCCTGGTCTCTGCTTTCTATTAATCAAAAAAAAGACCGTTTTACAGAGCATTTATAAAGTAAACCAATCAAAAGCCTGATTTTTTATTTCAATATGCAATCAAGAGGAGACGACACTAGGGCGATAACGAAATTCTCACCTGAACCCCCGCCCTTGTATCAATGGTGGGTGCAGAAGATGAAACATACGGGTTTACTCTTCTCTGGTCAAAATACAATTTCACTTTGATGCGATTGCTGATGTAATAATCCAATGTTGGGCTTATGGTAATCTCTTTACTTCCGTTGGTGGCAAAAGCACTGTTTTGATCGAGTATACTATTAGAACTTACATTATTCCTGATGCTGAAAGACAGGTTGAAATTAATTTCGTTATCCAATTTTTTTGTATCCTTTTTTGAAAAAGGGACTTTAAACGGCAGTTTCATTCCACGTTTGCGAAATCCGCCACCAAAAGTAATTTCAGTAGAGCGTACTTCACTCAGTTGATAATCTATTAGGCTAAGACTTAGCTGCCGCTGCTTCATATAATTAAACTTAAGGCTAAGTTGGTTGGTAAAAGTCATGTCAACCCCAATTAAAGGCGCAAACTGTTCCTGAATGGTAATATTAGGAACCAGGAAAAAAGGAATATAGTTATTGCTGCCGCCGGTAGTATCAATAAAAGATGGATAACCATATCGAGATACATCTCTATAATATAAAGCGGATGTAAAATTATTCATTCCGAGGCTGGCATTATAAGCATGCGTCAATGAAAAATTACTGAAAATTTTATCCAACCCAGGAACGCGGCTCAGTCCGTTGTACGAAATGCTCCAGTTGGGTTTTGGTAAAATACCACTAAATGGATTGGACTTGATATTCTGGTTTTGCTGTTTAATAAGGGCCACCTTTGTAGGATCCTGTCCGGTATAAGCAGCAATAAATGCCGGCACCAAAACATCAACAGAATATCTTCCATATCCCAATGCATAACCGTCAGCGCCTGTCGGGTTTCCCTGCAGTTTATTGTACGTGTTTAGTGCTCCCAACCTATCAGATAATATCTTACGATAATCCTGGAATTTTAAAAAAGTTTGAGAAATACGGTTTGGATCATACTTGCCAAATAAAGTATTTAAAGCGATATAACTTACACTAAAGCCGCCATTTATATAAGGACTTAGATGGGAAAAATTATTACCTGTTCCGGTAGTGTCTTTGAATGTTTCCGAATAATTTTTTGTAAAAGTTTTATTAAGGTTTAGATCAATCGTTAAATCTCTTACAGGTTCAAGTTGGGCGGCAACTGTAATTTTCTGATCAAAATTTTGAACAAACAAATCATTGAAATTAGAATCCCTGGTTATCAAACCTCTCCTGGCCGCATCGTTAAGCCAGTTACTGTCTGGTTGTTTACCAAGAATAAAATCAAATCCGGGCGCCATACTTTTAAAATCCTGCCCGAGGATTTTGGTGCTATCTGTATAGCCCGGCAATCTTGTATTACTTATTTGAGAAACTGATGCATTGACTGATTTTACACTTGTCAGTAATTTGCCAAGTACACGCAAAACACCGGTTACCTGTGGAAGTTGCGTTGGAGCAACTTTGGAGGTTGCTACGTTGGGCTTTTTTCTTGCTGAAGTATCAGTTGGCTGCTTTGGCTGCAATGGCTGATCCAAAGCGCGCAACCATTTTGATTTACTGTATAATCTTAAGAAATCAAGTTGTACCGTAGCATTTTCCTGTTGCCCGTTTTCTAAGAAATTACCAAGGTTTACTGCCAGCCGCGAAGCGCCTATCCAGTTATAGGTGGCCGTATAATCAAGGTGCATATTAATCCAGTCGGTAAGAGGAAATTTCGACAAGGGTACATTGTAAGAAAAATTAACTACCTGGTTGAACACCGTGTTTCTTCCACCGGAGAAAAAGTTTTGTTTTACGGTATCTCTTTTTGCTTTTGTATCAAGTCTTCCGTTCGGTTCATCAATTACCGCATTATTCAAGGCAGAATAATCAAGCGTGAGCGAATGAGTCAGTTCCCACCTTAAAATATAATTCCTGTTGAACGTAAAATACTTATCAAAGGTTTCGGGAGTTACAAATTTATCATCGCCAATACTCCGTGGTTTTAAAACAGCAAACTGCCTGAACACATCGGCCTTAAAAGTAAGCTGAGACGGTACCGGGTTAATATTGAACTCCTTTATCAGGTCAAACCAATGCGTTTTTGTTTTGTTGAACATTTTTTTAAAGGGAGAGATGAACTTTGGCTGGGGCATAAAATTATATCCCAGGCTTCCCTGTTGCTTGGTTACATTGTTGTATTCTATAAGCGGATTGTGTGCTTCTGTTTTCGTATAAGTATAACTTACGTCCACGTTTTCAATATCCCACAATTGCGGCTTCTTATTGCTCGTTCGGTTTTTATGCACATTAGTAAAGCTGATCGTTTTGATAGAAGCAAAATCGATAGCATTATTTCTGATTGAATCTTTGACGGCCTTCGTGGGCGCATTCTTTATTTTTTGTTTTAAAGTGATATCCATATCAAATGGATCGTATTGAGGAGTACTGGTTGTATTAGTGATGCTGGCATACAAAGGAATGGATAAGGCTGCGCTTTTAGGTAAAAGCTTTCCTAATTCAAGATTGGCAGCCGCGTCAAACTGAGCAAAATTATCTTTGAATCTTTCACTGATACCCTGGTCAAGTGTACCGAAGCCGGCGCTGTGGGTGTTGGCAGAAACCGAAATAGTTCCGAGATCTGAAAGATTCGCATCAACACGGCCCAAAGAAGCCCATCCACCTTTTTCATCCATTGATGATAAGCGCAATTCATTAAACCACAATTCGCCACAGGCAGAAACTGCATTGGTATTTTCAACACCCATCAAAATTCCACCCACTTGTGCAAGATTTGGATTTCCCATGATCGAATACGTTTGTCCGTTGGATTCTGCTTGTGAGTACAAAACATTAATTGGCGAATTGGATAAGTTTCGTTTTGTCTTTATATCAGTAAGAGCAGAAAGGTCAAGATCCAGGTTGTTACTTTGTATCCACAACGTATCATTGTAAGCCTGTGTATCAGGAGAAAGTCCTGTATTGAGTGGAGTGAGTTTTAAAGGAATTCTTACTTCATAATAATTGTTTACAAAATCACTTCCTATACGTATAACCGCAGTAAGATCGCCGTTATTGAGCGTGGTAGATTGATTTCTTTCTGCATGAATATACATCTGTAATTTCCTAAACTGCCGAAGGTCTTTATTAACAAAAGTCTGGAAGACCGCTTTACCGTCATTTTTGGCAAGATTGCAAAACTGCAAAGTAAGTGATTGCTCGTTTTGCAAAAGATTTACCCCGTTATTGCTTAAAGTCTGAACACGTTGAATAGCGCTTGGCGTACGATAGGGTAAAGGGCTTCTCTTATCATTTTCCTCAATATTTACAGCACCTACATTAAAATCATTTTCAGAGGTTGGAGAATAATTTCCTGATGAATCGAGCTTATATTGAAACTTTCTCCAGGTATTTCTTACCAGGCTCAAGGTTCCAAAACGGACGGTAACACTATCCTGAAAACCGGTTAAGAACATTCTCATAAAACGGATGGATTTAAAATCAGGAATATTCCCAACCTTTTTATTGTAAGAATCAATCGGTATTCTCAACTGGTACCACGTTTCATTTCTGTTGGTTCCATCCGGAAGCTTCCCTGTGTTTATTACCTTCTTATCAATAATATAATTGCTGCCAACATTCATTTCAGGATCAGTAGGCGGCTTAAGATCAACAATATATTGAAAGTATTCTTCTGTTTCATTAAGCGTATTGTCACGGTTAAGATCTTCCTGGTCAGGATATAAAGTTGCCGCAGAAGAATATTGAGATTTATTATCCGCTATCGGAGAGTTTCCCTGTGGGTTATTAAAATACTTATAACGGGCCAGGATATCTGCTCCTTCTGCATCCAGTTTGGCACCTCGATAATATTGATAGTCATCTGAAGAAGGATCAGCTAATGCATCCTGGTATACTTTAGAATTTGTGCCAAAATTGGCAGCCAGAATATCCAGGTAATCACTTCTTCTAAAAGATCTTTCTGCGCTATCCGTCAAACCATCAAAACCCACATCCTGGTAAGGCCTGTCAGCAGGGTCGGTACTAAACGCATTCGTTACCTGGATGGGATTTCTAGGTACTATTCCCCAAACAGAGGTATCAACCTGCGCTGGCAAATTAGGAGTTGGCAAACCGTTTTCATAAAACCTCCTTGAATCTTTCAAAACATCTTCTGAAACATTTCCCAGGTCTATATAAAATTGTCCTCCTGTACTCGCCGGATCATTAATAAACGGATCCTGTACCCAACATTCAATGTATTGTATATTAGCGGTTTCAAAATCTGTCTGGTCAAGGCTCCGCATTAATCCTCCCCACTTTGTTTTTGGATTAAGAAACTTCCCGTTTGCATTGATGTCTGATCTTGAAGCATCATAATTATAAGGGCCACGATCAGATGGATAATAAGACAGATCGAAAGTAATCAGTTGGTTTTGCCCAAAATCGTTAGTCTTTTGCGGAAAAATTTCTGATTGTGAAACTGCCCGAACCCTTGGGTCAGAGAGTAATTTTTTATTATCTCTCAGTGGATTATTTATATTTTTGGGATCTTGTAAGGTTGGTTCAATTTGGTACCAGGCTATCCTTGCGCGGTTCATTCCGTAAACAAGGCTGTTTGTTGAGTCAGCCTCCGGAAAAAGAAGATTGCCGTTTTTATCAGTAGCGCCATGAGGAGTAGAGGCAAGCGCCCAGCTTATGGGAGGAAACCGTAAATCAATATCACTTTTACTTCCTTCAAAATCGTCAATATAAACAACTCCGTTATTCCCTTTTCCAATCTGGGGAGCATGGCCCGGTTTCAAAAAAGCAGCTTCACCGTAAGCATTGACAGATGATGGCGCTATGGAATTGTAGAACGGAAGTTTATTTAAAATTTTGGTGAGCCTTGGCATATCTCTCCGGTAACTACCATCTAAGCCGTACATGGTATTCCTGATGGGATCTTCGCCGTAATCCACCTTTGTAAAAAACGGCCTTTCACTCAATCGTACCATGGTTCCTCCCAAAGACAATTGTTCTTTAGCTGTATTTTTTAGTTGGTAATCAAGCCTTAAACCCATGTAGCTTTTTTGCTGCAAACCAAAAGAGGCATTGTTTTCATAATTGACCTGCACCGGAATCCCTGAATTTATAATTGCCTGGTTAATTACTTTGATAGTTCCAAGGTCGTAATTGATCGTGTAATCTATGTTTTCTGTTAATTGCCTCCCCCCTGCCGTCACAGTAACTGATCCCGGCGGAATATTATATCCTATACTGATGTCTGATGTGGAGGTTGTCTTCGCCGTTCCTTCCAGTACAAACCGGTCGAGGTTGGGAAATTGCTGCTGTGCAATCGTTTTTATAGAATCATATAAAGGGTAGTACAAACTGTCTGCCCCTATTGCCGGATTACTGAAAACTTTTGGAGCAAGAGACCTCCCGAAAGGTTCCAACACCGGGAAAATGATCCTGCTGTATTGTGACAAAACGGTATACCCTTCAATATAATCGAACACGCCATCCGGCTGCGGATCGTTTTGGCTGTTCAATCTATCTAAATTATCCAGAGTTAAAATCGGGGTTCCCTGGTTTAAATCCCCAAAAGGCAAATATCTTTTTGCGCCGAGGCCCGGCTGTTGATACAATACATTTAACTTAAAATCCTGCCTGTCCAGTGAACCATAACCAATGCTGTAAACATTTTTCATCATCAGTTGCCAGATGGGAAGTTGAGGCCTTTGTGAGGTTGCCTTCAACAACTTTAAAAACAAAATCTTTTGATTGCTTGATGAAGAATCCGGTGGTACATCCTGCGAAAATTCACCCACCTGGTAAATTTTCCCATTATAGGAATACTGGAAAGCGACAGCCAACACTTCATCTGCCTGCAATGGTTGGCTCAATGATAAAAATCCTGCCCGTTTATTATAAATGTATTGGGTTGAATCTAATTTTCGTGCAAACGTTTTTTCGAAATCCTGCACAGGGTTTAGGCCCATTCCAAGCAACTGGCTGTTGATAAGCGTAGAATTGCGGCTTCCAGGCTTATTAATAATAGAAGAATATTCGCTGTTAGTATTGTTATCAGGCAAAGTTCCGGTTACGGTAAAATTATGATATGGATTAGCTTCTCCAAGATCCATCAAACCAACTACTTCGCGGGCGTCAGTAGTAGATCCGTTTTTATTAGTTACCCATACTTCCAGCCTCAATATTTGAACCGGCGTAATAACTGCAGGGGCATTACTCATCACCTTATCATAATTCTTACGGAAGTATTGAGCTAATAAAAAGTGCCGGTTTTCTTCATACTCGTCGGCTTTAATTGTAAATTGAGTTGCCGCATTTCCGCCCTGCAAATTCATGGATTGGCGCTGTGATTTTTGATTGGCCAAAACACTAGTAATAAACAATTTTCCAAACTGCAACTGGGTTTTTACACCAAATAATGATTGAGCGCCGGGTATCAGGTTACTCCTTAAAGGAAAGGATACATTTCCAGCCTCAAAACGTTTTAAAATTTCATCTTCTGTGCCGGTATAATCCAATTTCAATTGGTTGGTAAAATCAAAATTGGCAAGTGTGTTATAACTAATCGGGAATTTCATTTTATCTCCGATATTGGCAAGAACATTTAGCTGGGCAGCCATATTAAAATCAAAACCACCGTTCCGCCTCGCTCTTTCCGGAAGTGTTGGATTTTTCACATTCTGTCCCTGGTAGCCGGCCGTTATATCAACATTTCCTTGTGGTTGAATATCTACTTTCCCGTTTCCAAATAACCGGTTAAACAGGTTATCATAAACATTCAATTTAGGTTTAATTTGCCCACGATTAAGAATGCTAAGTGTGTTAGCTCTTTTTTGAAAATAGCTTATCTCTGCTTTTTTTGCTTCCATAGCCCTGAATTGTTCCGCGGTATAGGTAGCGGGTGTTCTGTAATAGTGACTTCCTACTTTTTCGTAAACCGTATAGGTTTTTGTAATAGGATCATAAGCTACTGAGTCGTTAATATTTGGCGGATTTTGGAAATCATACACATTGGGCCTGGCAGAAAGAAAATCTCCTCTTGTATCGTGTATCGGAAAAGGAAGACTGTCGTTGTTCTGAACTGCCGAAGAATCCTGGGCTAAGGCATGAGAAGGCACCACAATAGCAAACACTACTGAAAACATCCAACATAATACCAACCTGATATAATTTGGCGCTTCTCGCTTAATAACCATCCGGCAAATTATTTTAGGTAGATTTCTCTCAAATGGCTTTTAGGGCTTTTTTTATTAAATTTTCCAGGGAATTAATTGAAGGTTCAGTCATTTTGATTTTTTTGATAGCCTGCTCAGCCATAGGTCTTGAAATTCCTAAAGCTATTAGTGCATTTAACGCATCCGTGTCGAAAGTATTGCCACCTGATATATTTCCTGTTGAAGTTTGTGATATTTTTGAAACTTTATCTTTCAATTCAAGCACCAATCGTTCAGCCGTCTTTCTTCCAATGCCTTTCACACTTTCTAATATAGACGTCTGCTTCATTAAAATTGCATTGCTGATCTCGTCCGGCTTCATACTGGACAACATCATCCTGGCTGTTGCTGCACCCACGCCCGAAACACTTATCAACAAGATAAACATTTCTTTTTCCAGTGAATCAAAAAATCCATACAAGGTATGAGCATCTTCCTTTATCTGCAGATATGTAAACAGTTTCCCTTCCTCCAAATGCTGTATATGTGCGTAGGTGTTAAGGCTGATATTTACTTCATAGCCAATGCCATTGACATCAACATAAACCACAGCAGGATTTTTGTAAGAAAATTTTCCGGACAGATATGCGATCATAACTTTTTAAAGAGCGCCAAAAATAAGTAATTCAGCTTAATGACATCCCATATTATCAATTAAAAATTATGGTTTCGATAATGAATAGCGCGGATGTTGTATTTTTATCGCCTCAATTAAAATATTTTTTATACAAAATGAGTAATAAAATTTCCGCAGCTATTACCGCTGTAGGCGCTTACGTACCCGATTACAAGCTTACAAATGCCGAACTTGAAACTATGGTTGAAACTTCCGACGAATGGATAAAAACCCGTACAGGCGTAGAAGAAAGAAGAATTTTAAAAGGAGAAAATATGGGTGTTTCTAAAATGGCCGTGCCTGCTGTTTTAGAACTTTGCAAAAAAAGAGGAATTGATCCGATTGAGATTGATTGCCTCATTTGCTGCACGGTTACTCCCGATATGACATTTCCTGCAACCGCTAATATTATCACTTACGAGATTGGCGCTACCAATGCTTTTGGGTTTGATCTTTCCGCCGCTTGCTCCGGATTTCTATTTGGCGTAACTACCGGCGCTTCATTGATCGAAAGCGGCCGCTATAAAAAAGTCGTCGTCGTTGGAACCGATAAAATGAGTGGCATTGTGGATTACAGTGACAGGAAAACATGTGTTCTTTTTGGTGATGCAGCAGGCGCTATTTTGCTGGAACCCAATGAAGAAGGTTATGGAATTCAGGATAGTTTATTAAAGACTGACGGCGTTGGAAAAGAATATTTAAAAATGGTAGCCGGTGGTTCTGCAAAACCAGCTTCAGTAGAAACCGTAATGGCAAAAGAACATTATATTTTTCAGGAAGGGCCACAGGTTTTTAAGTTTGCCGTAAAAGGAATGGCAGACGTTTCTTACGAATTACTGGAAAGAAATAAATTAACAGGGAACGATATTGCATGGCTCGTTCCACACCAGGCCAATAAAAGAATTATTGATGCTACGGCGAGTCGCATGGGCCTGAGCATGGATAAGGTAATGCTCAATATCCAACGATATGGAAATACCACTTCTGCCACCATTCCATTGTGTTTGTGGGAATGGGAAAAACAATTAAAGAAAGATGACCTTATCGTTCTTGCCGCATTTGGCGGCGGTTTTACCTGGGGCGCTACTTTGGTGAAGTGGGCGTATGATAGTGAATAGAGAAAGGTCAATAACGGGTAATGAGTTCGTAAAAAGACAGTTGGTTTACGTAAAAATCCTAAACACACTGAACGTCTAAACGCTTCTAAACCTAAATTAGGAACAATATTTGATTCAAATTGTTGAAACAAAAAAATTCCTAATGGATAAAAGAGAAAAACTCAACTCGATGGAAAAAATGATCCGCGAGTTGAATGATATTGTCAACAGCCAGGCTTCATTATTGAAAAAGGTGGCTCAATTAGAAGCTGAAAATATCAATCTTGGCAATTATTTACTTGATCAAAAATTACCTGGTATACATTCAAATGCCGATGAAACTTTGAATACAGCTTCCCAGCTTGTGGAAGAATTTACCGGGGTAAAAAACAAGTTTATTAAAGACAATAAACTGGATGAAGAGCCTCCTGTAGCATAGTAAACGAATAAATTATCACAAATTTTATCTTATACAAATTTTATTGAAAAATGAGTTCACTCGAAAATAAAGTAGCCTATATCACTGGCGGAAGCAAAGGAATCGGATTCGGAATTGCAAAAACATTATTAGACTTTGGAATGAAAGTGGCTATTAGCAGCCGTGATTTATCAGCAGCAAAAAAGGCCGCTTCTTCATTGAGCGATGACCCTTCAAAAGTGCTCGCCTTACAATCAAATGTAAGTTCGATGGCAAATGAAAAAGATGCCGTTCAAAAAGTTATTGACCAGTTTGGCCATTTGGATGTTTTGATCGCTAATGCCGGCGTTGGGCATTTTGCACCAATAGACAGTTTAAGTGAAGAACTCTGGAAAAATACGATCGATACCAATCTTACCGGCGTTTTTAACAGCGTAAAAGCAACTGTAGAAGAATTAAAAAAATCAAAAGGGTATATAATTACAATAGCAAGCCTTGCAGGAACTAATTTTTTTGAAAATGGCTCCGCTTATAATGCCAGTAAATTTGGCCTGGTTGGTTTTACACAAGCGATCATGCTCGATCTGAGGAAATATGATGTAAAAGTTACCACCATTATGCCGGGTTCTGTGGCTACTTATTTTAACGATCACACACCCAATGAAGCAGATGCCTGGAAAATACAGCCGGAAGATATAGGACAAATAGTAGCAGATCTTTTAAATATGCCGGCAAGAACATTGCCGAGTAAGATTGAAGTTCGGCCTTCTAAAACTTCAAAATCTTAAATTAAAAATCCCGGAAATTTGTTGGATTTACTGGTATCTAAATACAGCTAAACTTCTAAACAATCTAAACCCAACTATTCAAACAAACCTTTGTTCAAAAGCTGAAGCGTTTTTTCTTTGTGCTCATGCGAAACGAGAATTGAAATATTATGCTGGCTTCCGCCAAAACTTACCATTCGCACCGGAATTTCTGTTAAGCTGTTGAAAACTTTTGCAAGCAGATGTTCTGTTTTGGAAATATGGTATCCAACGATGGAAACAATAGTCTGGTCTTTATCGATTTCTATATTTCCAAACATCTCCAATTCTTTAATGATTTGTTGCAAATTGGAATCATTATCAATAGTGAGAGACACAGCCACTTCAGAAGTAGTGACCATGTCGATGGAAGTTTCATATTTTTCAAACACCTCAAAAATCTTTCTTAAAAATCCATAAGCCAGCAACATACGGCTGCTTTTTATTTTTATCGCTGTGATAGAATCTTTTGCAGCGATCGCTTTTACACCTTCCGAATCCGAATCTCTTTCTATTAAAGTACCTGGCGCTTCAGGTTCCATTGTATTCAGCAACTTAACCGGAAAATTAAAATATTGCGCAGGCCAGATGCTGGCAGGATGCAAAATTTTGGCGCCGAAATAAGCAAGTTCTGCTGCCTCTTCAAAACATAAATGTTTGATAGGTTTTGTGTTCTTAACAATTCGCGGATCATTATTGTGCATACCGCTTATGTCGGTCCATATTTCACAAACAGAAGCGTCAACGGCAGCCGCAATCAACGAAGCACTGTAATCGCTGCCACCACGTTTCAAATTATCAATTTCTCCTTTTGCATTACGGCAAATGTATCCCTGCGTCACAAAAAGTTTGGTTCCTTTATTCGCCTCCAGCAATTTTGTTAGTTTTTCTCTTATCGCCGCCACCTGGGGTTCATTGTTTTGATCAATGGTCATAAAGTCAAGCGCCGGAAGCCATACATGAGCGATCTCCTGCTCATTTAAATAAATGCTAAAAAGTTTGGTACTCAGCAATTCGCCTTGTGCCAAAATATCTTTATTCAATGCTTCGCTGTAAGATATCTTTAAAATAATATTCAAAAACTCAAAATGCTCTGCAAGTATTCCCTTTGCCTTTTGAAAATAAGCTTCGCTTTTTAAAAGATCAACTATAAAATTCTGGTAATGATTTTCCAGTGCATTGATACGCTGTTTAGCAATTTCGCGATCACCTTTTGCTAATGAATCACTTATTTCTGTAAGCGCATTGGTGGTGCCGCTTAAAGCACTCAGAACAATTATTTTTGTTTCATCATCTTTGGTGATCAGTTTCCTGATCTCAGCCATTCTTTCTGGTTTTCCAACACTTGTACCACCGAACTTCATTACTTTCATAGCCGTAAAACCTTTGCAGGATTTTTTTTAAATTATTAATAAAAGGCGAGCAAAATTATTTGATGTGAAAAAACTTTCCAAAAAGAATAGCTACAAGGGATTTATTATAGATATAAATTAAAAAGGCCTGTATTTCTTCATTTTTTTCAAAAAATAGCTACCTGAGTTTTTAATTTTTGATTTTAATATTTACATTTTAGTTTTGCCCGTTGGGCAGAAGGAAGTCACCTGAAGGTATTTGAATAAATAATCCAACAAATGAATTAAAATAAATAAACGGAAATGGGAAGAATATTTGAAGTAAGAAAATCAACCATGTTTGCACGATGGGATAAAATGGCCAAACAATTTACGCGCATTGGCAAAGAAATAGATATTGCCGTGAAACAAGGCGGTCCTGATCCGGATAATAACGCCGCCCTGCGCCGCTGCATTATAAATGCCAAGGCAGTGAACATGCCAAAAGATCGTGTGGAAGCTGCGATCAAACGTGCAATGGGAAAGGATAAATCAGATTATCATGAAGAAGTTTATGAAGGATATGCACCACACGGCGTAGCTATTTTAGTTGAAACAGCAACTGATAATCCTACAAGAACCGTTGCCAATGTGCGCATGCATTTTAATAAGAATAGCGGATCTCTTGGCACGAGCGGAAGCGTTGCTTTCATGTTCAATCATATGGGAGAATTTAAAATCAAAAATGAAAAGCTGGATATTGAAGAACTTGAGCTGGAGTTGATCGATTACGGCCTGGAAGAAATTGGTGAAGACAGCGAAGGAAATATTATCATCCGTACACCTTTCGTTGAATTTGGTAATATGAGCAAGGCTTTGGAAGAAAAAAAGATAGAAGTAATTACTGCAGAACTTACAAGAATTCCGACAACAACCGTAGAACTTTCAGAAGAAGATGCGGAAGAAGTTTTAAAATTGGTAGATCATCTGGAGCAGGATGATGACGTGCAAAAAGTGTATCACAATTTGAAATAAATATACCAAAATAAGAATCTGTAAAATTTGTTGATTTACTGATATTTCTAACTCCCTGTCTTTTGGCGGGGCTTTACTTTCCGTAACAGGCTTATATTTGCAATCCAATAATTTTAATCAAATAATTACACACGGATGTACAGAACGAACACATGTGGCGATCTAAGAATATCAGACGTTAATAAAGAAGTAACTCTTGCCGGCTGGGTGCAAACCATCAGGAAATTTGGCAGCATCACTTTTGTTGATCTGCGCGACAGGTATGGAATTACACAATTGCTTTTTAATGAAAAACTTACTGAACAACTCGACAAAAATCCTTTGGGAAGAGAATTTGTTTTGCAGGTAAAAGGAACTGTTTCTGAAAGAAGCAATAAAAATAAAAACATTCCTACGGGCGATATAGAAATTTTGGTATCTGAATTTAAAGTGTTGAATAAATCGGCAGTTCCTCCATTTACCATTCAGGATGATACAGACGGCGGCGATGACCTCCGCATGAAATACCGCTTTTTAGATTTAAGAAGAAATACGGTTAAGAAAAATCTTGAATTGAGATATGCCGTTAATCGCGCAACAAGAAATTATTTGCATCAGCAAGGCTTTATAGATATTGAGACTCCGTTTTTAATTAAATCGACTCCCGAAGGCGCAAGAGATTTTGTAGTTCCAAGCCGCATGAATGCAGGAGAGTTTTATGCTTTGCCACAATCGCCGCAAACATTTAAACAATTGTTGATGGTAAGCGGTTATGATCGTTATTATCAAATTGTAAAATGCTTCCGTGATGAAGATCTTCGTGCAGACCGGCAACCGGAATTTACGCAGATAGACTGTGAAATGTCATTTGTGGAACAGGAAGATATTTTACAAATGTTTGAAGGATTAATCAAATACATTTTTAAAGAAGTAAAAGGAATTGGATACGCTGAACCTGTTGCCAGGATGAGTTGGGAAGATGCGATGTGGAATTATGGAAATGATAAGCCTGACATTCGCTTTAAAATGAAATTAGCCAACCTGAAAGTGGAAGGAAAAGATCATTTCGAAATTTTGAACGATACCGATTTTCCTGTTTTTAAAAATGCTGAAACGGTTTTGGCAATTTCGGTTCCTGGCTGCAGCGATTATTCAAGAAAACAGACTGATGAACTTACTGAATGGGTGAAGCGTCCGCAAATAGGAATGGGTGGACTTGCCTTTGTAAAAGTGAATAACGATGGCACTTTAAAAAGCAGTTTTGATAAATTCTTTACTGCTGAACAATTACAATCACTGGCACATTTTTGCAACGCAAATCCCGGTGATCTTATTTTGATTCTTGCAGGAAGAGAAGAACGGACAAGAAAAGCGATCAGCGATTTGCGTTTATACATGGCCGATAAATTAGGCTTTCGAAAAGCCAATGAATTCAAATTATTGTGGGTTACGGATTTTCCATTGTTTGAATATGATGAAGAAGAAAATCGTTGGGTTGCACGTCATCATCCATTTACTTCGCCAAAACCGGAAGATATTGAAGTGATGATCAACAACAATCCTCTCATTGAAAATGCAGAAAAATACCTGGAACATCCTTATTCTAAAATCAAAGCCAATGCCTACGATATGGTTTTAAACGGCAATGAAATTGGCGGTGGTTCTATCAGGATTTTTCAAAGAGATCTGCAGGAAAAAATGTTTGCCGCTTTGGGAATGAGCAAAGAAGAAGCGCAATATAAATTTGGATTTTTATTGGGAGCATTTGAATATGGTGCTCCTCCACATGGTGGTCTTGCCTTTGGTTTTGACAGGCTTTGCGCTATTTTGGGAGGAAGTGAATCCATCCGGGATTTTATTGCTTTTCCCAAAAATAATAGCGGAAGAGATGTGATGATTGATGCGCCTGCCACTATTGATCAAAAGCAATTGGATGAATTGCAAATAAAGCTGGATTTGGAATAAGGTTGGGCTAAAAAGCTATAAATGATTTTTCTTTCGGATTTCGCTCTGTTGCTAAAAAATTAAAGTAGCTATAATTTGTTTTATAGTCTTATCATCAATAATATCAAATTCTGATTTATCGTAAATAGTCAGTAAATAAACTTCACGATTAGATGCAAAAACGTAAGTTATTACTCTTGCACCGCCGCTTTTTCCTTTCCCCTTACTTTTTATAGCAAGCCGGATTTTAAAAGTGTTATTACCTAAAGGTGTACCGGTCTCGGGTAATTTTGATAATACATTACCCAGCCCGGCAAGTTCTTGCTTAAGAGATGGAAATTTCTTTAAGAGGCGTTTTGCTTCTTTTTTAAACTTTTCACTTGGAATAACACTAAAGATCATTTAAGAATTCATTAAGAGTTTGCTTTTGCCCTTTTGTATTTTTAAGTACAGATACTTGTTCAAGTGCCTCTTCAAGGTCAGATTTTAGTTTTAACGCCTGCTCGTATTTTTTAAGCTTGTTAAGCACTTTCTTCCATTCAACCAATGAAAGCTGAACAGCCTGTGTATTGCCATTGGCATCGTTAACATATTGAAGGCCTATTTTCATCTTTCAAAGTTAAGAAGTTTTAAGCACACGCTTTTTCAGGAATGTTGAAAGGCCGATAAATAAAATGAAGTTAATAAAGATAACAAAACATACTCTCATTATCTTTGCCGCCTTATGGCAAACGAATTAAACAATTTCAGTGAAATTATAGCGCACTGCAAAGAATACGGTTACATTTTTCCATCCAGTGAAATATATGATGGATTGAGCGCAGTTTATGATTACGGGCAAAACGGTGCGCAATTAAAAAAGAATATCCGCGATTACTGGTGGAGGAGTATGACGCAGTTGCATGAAAATATTGTGGGTATCGATGCCGCTATTTTTATGCACCCGCTTACATGGAAAGCAAGTGGCCACGTCGATAATTTCAGTGACCCGATGATTGATAATAAAGACAGCCAAAAGCGTTACCGGGTTGATCATTTGATTGAAACTTTTGCGGATGAACAGGCTGCAACTGGCAAGAGTGAATTTGCAAAAGAGATCATCACAAAAATGGAAAAATTTCTCTCCAAAGATGATTTCGTTGGGTTAAAAAGTTTGATCGAAGAAAATAATATAAAATGTTCCATCAGCGGAACCTGTAACTGGACTGATATTCGGCAGTTCAATTTAATGTTCGAAACCAAACTGGGAAGCATCAGCGGAGAAACTGACACGATTTATTTGCGGCCTGAAACTGCCCAGGGAATTTTTGTAAATTTTCTAAACGTGCAAAAAACGGGAAGAATGAAAATTCCTTTTGGGATTGCACAAACAGGAAAAGCTTTCAGAAATGAAATTGTAGCACGGCAGTTTATTTTTCGTATGCGCGAATTTGAGCAAATGGAAATGCAGTTTTTTGTTCGCCCCGGCACCGAAATGGAATGGTACAATTACTGGAAAGCAGAGAGATTAAAATGGCACGAAAGTCTCGGACTTCCTGCGGAAAGATTGCGTTATCATGATCACGTAAAACTCGCACATTATGCCAATGCCGCTGTAGATATTGAATTTGAATTTCCTTTTGGTTTTAAAGAACTGGAAGGTATTCATTCGCGAACCGATTTTGACCTTAAGCAACACCAGGAACTGAGCAAAAAGAAATTGCAATATTTCGATAATGAACTTAACGAAGATGGAAAACCTTATGGTAATTACATTCCGTATGTAGTAGAAACATCTGTAGGATTAGATCGTTTGTTCCTCACCGTTATAAGCACCGCTTATGCTGAAGAAAAATGGACGAAAGAAGATGGAAGTGAAGACAGCCGGGTAGTTTTGCGGATTCCGCCGAAAATTGCTCCTTACAAATTAGCTATTCTTCCTTTGGTAAAAAAAGATGGTTTGCCGGAAATTGCCAAAGGCCTCATGAACGAATGCAAGCAAAGCTTTCATACTTTTTACGAAGAAAAAGATAGTATTGGAAAGCGTTATCGCAGAATGGACGCGATTGGAACACCTTTTTGTGTAACCATCGATCACCAGACGAAAGAAGATAATACCGTCACAATTCGCTACCGCGATACTATGACACAGGAAAGAATTGCATTAAATGATGTAAGAAAATTAATTAATGAAAAAATTAGCAATTAACAGTAAACAAAGAAATTGTAAGGATTTTTATTGTCATTCAAAACATCTTTAACCATAAAGCTCAAGATGAACTGATTTTCTATCGTAACCTAAAGCAGCTATATTTTTGCGGGCATCATCCACCATAAATTTCCATCCGCATAAGTAAAAAGAAGCCGGTTTTAAGTTTTCAAGATTTTCACACGCCTCATTATTTTTTTTGCAAATGGATTCGTACAAATCGTGCACATAACCTTTATGGCCTTCCCATTCTTCGCGGCTCAACGACGGCATATAATGAAAGTTATCTAATTCCTTTTCCAACGCTTTCATTTCATCATAATACAATAAATCTTTTTTAGTTCTGCATCCAAAAATTAAATACAAATTTTGATGAGGAACTTTATGAAGGTTAATATAATTCAACATACTTCTGAATGGAGCAATCCCCGTTCCGGTACAAATAAAAAAGAGGTCTTTATCAATATTTTCCGGCAAGGTGAACATGCCCTGCGGCCCACGAAAACTAATCTCAGAGCCAACTTTAACTTCATTAAATAAATAAGTACTTCCTGCTCCGCCTTCTAAAAGCACGATCAGTAATTCAAAAACATTAGAGCCATCAGGCCAGCTTGCAATCGAATAGCTGCGCCATCTTTTATTTACTTTTTCATGAATCGGCAGATCAAGCGTTACAAACTGGCCCGCTTTAAAATCAAAAGATTCCAAATCTTTTACTTCGATAAAAAATCGTTTGGTATTATACGTTGCGTCCTCAATACGAATAACAGTTCCGGTGTGCCAGGGTGCTGATGCCATGCAAAAAAAATTTTGCGGAAAATACAACTGATATTTTAAATGGAAAATTATTTTTACGCAATCGAACCTCAATCAGTTTTTAAAATGCAAAATGATTTTTTTAAAACCGTAACATTAAACCTGCAGAAGGTATGATAACCGTTTTGGTATAATCCTGGCCATAGTCAAAATTGCAGTTAATGATGATAGCAACTGCAGAAACATTAAAATTAAAGCCTAGAGTCGTAGAATTATATTTTAAGGAAGTTGCCTGTGTTATAAGTCCATCAGTGGATGTGATCGTTTGCTTATTAAAAATTTGTTGCCCTACACCGGTGCTGATGCGAAAAACTTCGCCTATTAATAATCCCCCTTCCAACTGGTAAACATTGTTGTTCGAATTCTGGTTAGTTGCTGTTGTTACATAGCCCTGGTCGTCAAAAATGTGGCTTACGGTTTTTGCATTATTCATCCCAAAACTGCCAAAACCCGCAAGCATTGTCCTGTGGTCGCTTTGGCTTCTTGCAATAGTTAAGCCCAACATGCCATTTATCTGCCAGTTTAGACGATCATTTTCATATTTATCAAAATTTCTGTCGCCGGGTCCATAGTAATAATTGGCAGCAGCTCCCAACGAGATAACGATGCCACTATTTTTTGTATTGGGTTTATCCTGGTTGTTGTTTCTAAAATCGTTTTGAGCTTTTACCGTAAAAATGGAAAAGTGAAAAACTATTAAAAATATGATGCTCTTTTTCATGTGTATATTTTTATTGTTTTTTATTTACCACATGGAATTCCGCATAAAAATTTTCATCGCGGTTGGTATAAGTTGCTCGAAAATTTTTATGCTCCATTTCATAATAAATAAATTTGAATGCTCCTACTTCAAGGCGAATGATATACCCAGTTTTATTACCGATAAACCCACGCCGGCATCCAAAGAAACCCGGAACTGATCAGTTACAAAATATTGGGCACCAGCTCTCGCCATTAGGCTAACTCCTGTTGTACGTGTGCCTGATTTTACCAAAATGATTTGTGAGTTATCATTGGTAAAACTTATTTTATTTTCAGAATGAATATTTGAACTGGTGATTCCCGGCCCGGCTAAAATGTAAGGTTGCAATCTTGATGAACCATTCAAAAAATAATACCTGCCATAAACATATAACCCAAAAATATTTTCGGTTATATTGATATTGTTGTTGGTACTGTCGTAAGTGCTGTAATTCTGATCAGAAAACTTGTGAGAACCAAAGCCAAGCATCAGGCCCAATTGAAGATTACTTTTATAGTTAACTTCATAAGCTACAGAAACCACCGGAAAAGTAGCCGAAGTAGAATAATTATTTACATTTTTCAGTTTTGAAAAACTTCTTAAAAAGCCAAGTGCCAAATGAAGGTTGCCGTTTTCAAAATTAATGCCTCCATTATTCTTGCTAATATTTTCAGTTTTAACTGTTGGTATCGAATCCTGTATCGAAGGCCCGATAGTTCTTCCATTAATATAATCTTTCACCTGGTTGCGATAACTGATCACATATACTTCATTTCGTGGAATGGTATAAATAGGGCCATCAGGAATATCTGTTCTTTGGTACGAAATGTAATAAGGGCCTACTTCTTTTACCAATCCGTATACAAGGTCACCGTTTAGTTTTACAATTACATCAAAGCCGGCATTCTGTTGAATCGGGTGAGGGATTTGCACTCTTGATGAATCAATTTGACCATAAGCCATATTTATAGAAAAAGACATTAACAGCAGAAAAACAAAAAACAGGAATTTATATTTTGAGGGTAAAAAAACTTTCATTTTTTAGAATTTAATATTTAAGATCTTTAATAGTTCCGTTCATTATGGTCAACTTTTGGGACGTATCCCTTGAATTACAAACTGACATTTGAAAAGCGCCTGTAATAATTTTTTCATCAGCTTTTTCTTTCTGAATCTGCAAAACATCATTAGATATATCTTCTGCACAAAGATTGTAAACTGATAAATCATTTTTATTAGTGAGATCAAACAACTGAACCTGCGCTAATCCTCTTTGGGAGGTGTACCCTGTTTTGTAAATGCCCACCAGTTGGCTATTATCTGAAACATCAAAGGTAATCACCAACTGATAGGTATGACCTGATTGGTCTTTACCTGAGCCTTGCAAAGTATAACGATCATATAATTGTGCAGGAAGAGTGGTGTCCTGCGGATATACCACCACTTTAGAAGTATTTGAGATAGAATAATTATCAGCTTTCCAGGAA
This sequence comes from Bacteroidota bacterium, assembly GCA_028876495.1. Lineage (GTDB taxonomy): Bacteria > Bacteroidota > Bacteroidia > Chitinophagales > Chitinophagaceae > Ginsengibacter. Next base: position 5,726 of record JAGWRO010000078.1, on the reverse strand, counting down.
TTGGAAGGGGTGAAATCAAACTGCAAAAGCGGCGTACGTATTATTTGAACAGTAGTTTGATCAGTTGAACAACTGAAAAAAAGAAGCGTAACAAAAAACAGTAAAAGGCTAAATATTTTGTTCATAGTTAGTTTTAAGGGATACATAAAACATTTATCTGATCCACAATAATAATACCGATTATATACTAATTAATCTGTTGTTCTTTTAAACTAATTTATTAGCGTAAAAATGGTTTTAAAATTACACTTTAAAATAATATATTAAGTTTCTTAGAAATAAACACTCGAATTTGAGGAATAATAGAATAAAATTATTAAAAATTTGCTTGTTTACTGCCGATCTAAAAAGTTGTTATAAATAAAGATGAAATCAAACAGTGACCCCAAATTTAAAAATCAAAGGTTATTTTTGCAACGTTCAGAAAAAGCCGAGGAATGAATCTTGATGTGTTGATGGATACTTATTCAAATGATGCCCGTATTTTTAAAATTGCGGATAAGATTCTATTGTTTGAACCTCAGCATATACACCTTTCAGGCCTTTTGGGAAGCGCTTCACAATTTATTTTTTCTGCAGTTTTTAACCACCCGGTTTCTTCTAAAGTAAATCACCTGGTAATTTTAAGAGACGCTGAAGAATCAGCTTATTTTCATAATACCCTGGAAAATTTAACCAATGCGCTTGATGTTTTTTATTTTCCCTCTTCGTTTAAAAATAAAAAGAACTTTCACCAGTTAAACAGTAGCCATGTAATGCTGCGAACAGAAGCCTTGACAAAATTAAGCGCCGGAGGAAACAAAAAAGTGATGGTTACCTATCCCGAAGCGCTTTTTGAAAAAGTCGTTTTATCAAAATCACTTTCTGAAAACATTATTTCTTTTAAAACAGGAGAAAATATAAAAGTTGATGAATTGCTTTCCCGTTTTGTAGATCATGGTTTCAGTCGCGCTGATTTTGTTTATGAACCGGGCCAATTTGCGGTTCGTGGTGGCATTCTTGATATTTACTCTTATGGAAATGAAAAGCCTTACAGGATAGAATTGTTTGGTAACGAAATTGACAGCATCCGTTTGTTTGATCCTGAAACGCAACTTAGTGAACGCAAACTTTCTCAAGTAAATATTATTCCAAATGTAGAAACACAATTTTCAAGTGGAGAAAAAGTGTCCTTATTAAATTTTTTGCCGGAAAATACAGTGGTTTGGACGGAAGATTGGGCATTTATAAAACAAATAATTGAACAGCAGGAAGAAGATTTGAAATCAGCAATCAGTAATCCGCCAAAAGCAAATGTGAATGAAGAAATTGAATTGAATGAAATAAAGGAAATTTCAGAAAAAGATTTTGTTCATGCATCCGTTTTAGAAAAGCAAATTGAAGAACGGCATATTATTGAGTTTGGGAAAAAAAGTTTCTTTTCAAAGAATAATGAAATTAATTTTTCGATTCAACAACAGCCTGCATTCAACAGGCAATTCAATTTATTAATCGAAAACCTGAAATCATTTGAAACAAAAAAATACAATATTTTCATTTTTGCTGAAAACCCAAAGCAATTAGAAAGATTGCATTCTATTTTCAAAGATCAAAATACGGAAATCAATTTTATTCCTATTCCGGTTTCCATCCACGAAGGTTTCGTTGATAACGATCTGAAACTGGTATGTTATACAGATCATGAAATTTTTCAACGCTATCATAAATACAAGGTAAAACAGGCTTTCAGCAAGAATAAAGCGCTCACGCTAAAGATGCTTCGCGAGTTGCAGCCCGGTGATTATGTAACGCATATAGATCATGGAGTGGGCGTTTTTAGTGGTTTACAGAAGATTGAAGCGAACGGTGTAATGCAGGAAGCGGTAAGAATTGTTTACAAAGATAAAGATCTGCTGTATGTAAATATTTCCTCACTGCATAAGATCAGCAAGTATAGCGGCAAAGAAGGAACAGTTCCTAAGATGAATAAATTGGGAAGCGATGTTTGGAATAAATTAAAAGATAAAACAAAGAAACAGGTAAAAGATATCGCCACCGATCTTATAAAATTATATGCAGAAAGAAAGAGCCATAAAGGCTTTGCACATGCACCGGATAATTATCTGCAAACAGAACTTGAAGCTTCGTTTCTTTATGAAGATACGCCTGATCAAAGCAAAGCGGTTACTGACGTAAAAGCAGATATGGAAAAGGAATCGCCGATGGACCGTTTGGTTTGCGGCGATGTAGGATTTGGCAAAACTGAAGTAGCAATAAGAGCAGCTTTTAAAACCAACCTGGACGGCAAACAAGCGGCTGTACTCGTTCCTACTACTATCCTGGCTTACCAGCATTATAAAACTTTCAGTGAAAGATTGAGTGATTTTCCTGTTACTGTTGATTATATCAACCGTTTCAAATCTTCAAAAGAAAAAAAGGAAACCTTACAAAAATTAGCAGATGGGAAAATTGATATCATCATTGGAACACATGCTTTATTAGGCAAAGATGTAAAGTTCAAAGATCTAGGTTTAATGGTGATTGATGAAGAACAAAAATTTGGTGTGGCTGCAAAAGAAAAATTAAAGCAGATCAGAACTACAGTCGATTCTCTCACACTAACAGCTACGCCTATCCCAAGAACTTTGCAATTTAGTTTGATGGGCGCACGAGATCTCAGCATCATCAATACACCACCGCCGAACCGTCAGCCGATCCAAACAGAAGTTCATGTTTTCGACCAGGATTTTATAAGAGATGCTATTTATTATGAAGTTGAAAGAGGCGGGCAGGTATTCTTTATTCATAACCGGGTTCATGGCTTACAGGAAATGAAAACCCTTATACAGGGATTATGCCCTGATCTTAGCATTGCTCATGCGCATGGGCAATTGGAAGGTGGGCAATTGGAAGAAACGATTCTTGATTTTATGGATCGAAAGTATGATGTATTAATCTGTACCAACATTGTAGAAAGCGGTGTTGACATTCCGAATGTAAATACGATTATTGTAAACAATGCACATCATTTTGGATTAAGCGATCTTCACCAGCTTCGCGGAAGAGTAGGAAGAAGCAATAAAAAAGCTTTTTGTTATCTGCTTGCTCCGCCAATGAGCACTTTAACTACGGATAGTCGTAAACGGCTTACCACTTTAGAACAATACAGCGACCTTGGAAGCGGCTTCCAGATTGCCATGCGCGATCTTGATATTCGTGGTGCAGGAAATATGCTGGGTGGCGAACAAAGTGGTTTTATTGCAGAAATAGGTTTTGACATGTACCAGAAGATTTTAGATGAAGCCATCCGCGAATTAAAGCGCAATGAGTTTAAAGAATTGTTCAGAGAAGAGATTCAAAAACAAGATGATTTTGTATCAGATTGTACCATTGATACAGATCTTGAAATTTTAATTCCTGATAGCTATGTTGAAAGTATTACCGAAAGACTAAGCCTTTACTCCCGGCTTGATAACTGCGAAAATGAAAAAGAATTAGATGCACTGCATAAAGAAATGATTGATCGCTTTGGCGCTATTCCCCCGGAAGTAGAGGACCTTTTTACAACAGTTCGGTGTCGTAAATTAGCTGTAGAACTGGGATTTGAAAAGCTAATCCTGAAAAATGAAACTGTCAAATGTTTCTTTGTGGCCAACCCTGATTCACCCTTCTTCACCAGCAAGACTTTTGAAAAAATTCTTGATTTTATTCAAACAAAAACCAATAAAGCCAAACTTAAACAGGTTGGAAGAAATGGAATATTGATTGTAAGAGAAATAAAAACGATGAAAGAACTTTTCAGGTTTTTACAACAGATGCTTGCTAATACAGTGGCTGAGGAAGTACATTAATATTGCTCCTGTAAATTGCGTCTATTCGTTACACGGTAGATTAACTGTCGTTTTCTTTTAAAACGTTCTCAATCCGTAGACTCAGGGTTTCAAAATCAGTAAAACCTTCAGCGATCAGGTAAAATTTAGTATCCGTTAATTGAATAAAAACAGCCGGAAATCCTGTAACATTTAATTGTTTGCATAAAGCGAATTCATAATGCGCGCGCTCTTTGTATTCTTCATCCTCCAGCTTTTCATAAAATTCGTCAGCAGGAATATTATATTTATCCAATAACAAACGGTACGCTTCATCGTCTGTAAGATCGCGCCCTTCAAAGTGAAGTGCATACTGAAGATCGGAAGCAAAACTCACCTGCTTATCGGGATAATAATCTTTAAACACACACAATGCGATTGCTGGTTTTTCAGAATTGGGAAACCAGTCACTTACATCCGGATGCTTGATATGCCATAAGTAATCTTCGCCAAATTTTATTCCTGTAATTTCTTCAACACGCTTGTATGCACCTTCAATATACTTTGCTGTTGCGCTAATTGACACAGGTTCTTCAGGCAAGATCATTCCACCCGATAACACTTCAAAATCGAAAGTACTTTTATATTTCGAATAGATCTTTTTCATTACTTCACTAAATCCATAACACCATCCGCAATAAGCATCGTAACAATATATTAAATTTTTCATGAGAATAAATTTATGACAATAAACCTGCCGAAATTCGCAAACAATTCTGTAACTGTGATAAATTTATTTTCCAGGTTATTTGTTTGTTTACTGCAACATTCATTTATTCATTTTTAATTTACCAAAGCTACATTTGCAAACTATGGCGCAAAAAAAATTAAAAAGGTTTGGAGAGATAAAAACATTTTCAAACGTGTTGGAATATCCTGAAAATATGAAAGGAAAGTGGAAAGATTTTTTTAATAACAAAAATGAATTGGTACTTGAACTCGCCTGTGGCAAAGGAGAATACACAACCGGTCTTGCGCAATTATATCCGCAAAAAAATTTTATAGGTGTTGACATTAAAGGAAACCGCCTTTGGGTAGGCGCAAAATTTGCGCAGAAAAATCAATTGAAAAATGTGGCTTTTTTAAGAACACAGATCGATAAGATTACCAACTACTTTTCGCAAGACGAAGTAGAAGAAATCTGGATCACTTTTCCTGATCCGCAGCTCCGGATTTCAAAAGCAAAAAAAAGATTGACGCATCCGAAGTTTTTGCGATTTTATCAGCAAATACTAAAGCCGGGTGCAAAAATTCATTTGAAAACCGATTCTCCCGATCTGTATCAATTTACAAAACTGGTTATTAAATTATATAATCTGCAGCTCATTGCAGACATCAGTGATGTTTATGAAATGGAATCTGTAACGGAAGAATTGGCTATAAAAACTCATTACGAAAAACTGGATATCGCCAAAAGCAATTGTATTTTTTACCTCTGTTTTTCATTGCCGGAAAATTTATCTGGTAATGATGATGAGCTCAAATCTATTTTAAAAGAAGAAAATGGCGAATGAAGAATTTATAGAAAAAATTCATTTTTATTTTGATGAATCAGGCTTAATGGTGATGACTGAAAAGTATCTTTTGGAAAGAGGATTTTGTTGTGGCAAAGGATGCAGGCATTGTCCTTTTGATTATGAAAATGCAGGCAAAAAAGCAAGAAAAGAATTATCACCAAAAAAGAAAAATTTACCCAACCAGTAAACACATAAATATTGAAGATTTTTATTTTGTTTTGTATCCTCACGGCCAACTACATTCAAATTAATTCAAAATAAATTGCTATGCAAGAGGTTTCCAGTTTGGCGGCAGCAGTTCTTCAATTTTATTGATAGGATGATTACTGATCCGGCGCAAAACATCCTGCAGCCAGATAAA
>JAGWRO010000077.1 GCA_028876495.1 Bacteroidota bacterium | reverse complement strand
TTTATCTGGCTGCAGGATGTTTTGCGCCGGATCAGTAATCATCCTATCAATAAAATTGAAGAACTGCTGCCGCCAAACTGGAAACCTCTTGCATAGCAATTTATTTTGAATTAATTTGAATGTAGTTGGCCGTGAGGATACCTTGAGAAAAACTATCAACTGGTAAGGTGAAAATAAAACAAAATAAGATTATAGTAATTTCTAATTTCACGTTATGAATTTTTCTATTATTAATTAGGTACATTTACATTTATGGTTTGACATGATGATGTAAAAATGGCTGGGTTAACTCCACCAGCATGTCTTAAAACGTAGTTTAATTTAACATGAAATTGATAGCTTTGCCCTTTTTGCAGACTAAATGCTGCGCTACCAATTCGATGAGTACCTTCTTGGTCAATTTGTTTATCATTTTCTGAGTTATAAATGCTGGCACTTTGAACAATCTTTCCATTTTGTTTTACATCAATTCCACCAAAAAAGTCTGGCTCTCCACCCTCTTCGCTTCCAGAACTTTGAGCAAAGGTTGAAATTCTCAGTATTTGATTTTTGCTATCACTGTTTTGATAATTGCCTGTTACTTTATAATTAGTTGTTCTGCCACCTATTCCTGGTAGTGCTTCGCCAGCGTCGGTAAAAAAAAGTGCAACACTTTTACTGTGCTTTGTAAACGCTATTTTATCATTGATAACAATTGGTTGCATCTTTTTGGGGCCAATGTAACCATTCTTGTCTCCAAATACAACTGCTTGCAATTTTTCACTGTATAGCGAAACAGTTTTACCGAGGTCGGTAGTCCCCTTTCCATATTTTTCTACAGCTCTTTTCTCCGAGTGGATATTTTTATCAAAGAATATACTTTTCCCTTTTTGAATCCAATCCTCACCTTCCATTCCATCAGGATCAATAAATCTAATCGGATTATCAAACGCATAATTATAAGGTGAGAACCTTCGCATCTTATCTGCTAAAGGATCTGTATTATGCCATACCCCCAACTGCGGATCCTGCATCCTTGCTCCATAATCATACTCTTCTAACCCACTTCCATCACTAAACTCATTATGCTGTAATTCTTTCCCGTTGTATTTGTATTTGTTGGTGAGAGAACCTGCCGCTTTATCGCTTATTCCCGCCATTGTGAGTCCGAACGGATAGTAATGCGTTTCTTCCGTTATTGGCCCTCTGTATTGCTTCACCGAAAGATTGTCAAAGAACACATCCCATCCGGGAGTTTCATTACTAACCCAAATATACAAATATCCGTTCTTAGTTATTGCTGTTCCTGTATATCTGGTAATGTCCTAAAGCCCTGGCTTAAAAATTTATACCTCCCTACAAGTTGTTGGTACCCTCCGCCACATTAACCCGCCCTGCATACACAACAACGGCTAATGTGGGCTTCGGGTTAACACCAACCGCTGCAAAATGTAAAAATGATTATAACTGGTATGGTTAAATGAAAATAATTTGGTAGATATTTTTTACAGCAAACGAACAATTAACAGGATTTTTATTTTTTTGTATTACTGCAAGCTTTAGACTGCACGGCACAACCATAGCTAACACTCAAACCTTTTCTATCAAGCTTACCCCAAATAGCAGAAAAGAACTATTTAAAATCCTCACAGTTCTTTTCTAAAAAATTAAATAATTTATCATTCTTCCCCATAAGTTTATTATCAAGTTCAATATTTCCAAACTTGTCGACACACAAAACCGATACTTTTTTATTGTAGCAATAAATATAAATTTTTGCACGAACATCTATATTTTTAAAAGAGCTATTCTGATGATTATTCATAATCTTTTGAAATACAATTAATTGATTTTTCTCAGTTATTTTCTTAGTTCTATACTTATTTCCAAAAAAATCTTCAAAATTTGCACATGTTACATCATAAAAAGTTTCTATGTCTCTGCTAACATAGTGGATAACAACTTGCTTTATTTGGTTACTATCCATAGTATTGTTACAAGAAATAGATAATGAAGATATAGCAAATAGGAACTTAATCATTTTCTTTATTTTTTTTAGGTATAGTAATTATAACGGGCGATAACATTCCTCCAATAGGAGTAATTGTACCTGTTGTAGACATCGGATCATTTGTTTCTATTGTCGCGGAAGCAGAATGATCGGTTCTTGTTACCTGCCCTTCCTTAATTTCTCCTAAACCTAAAGCAGTTGTTTGTTCAGAACCTTTTATAACTCTTGCTTCCTCTGCATTTCCATAATTAGCATCGGGAGTATTTTCTCGTATTGAATGTGCAGCTGGATTTTGTATAGCATCTGCTGCATGATCTGCTTCATGATTTAAAGCACTAGCAGGAGATAATTTTGTACCATTAGTAGTAACTATCCCTTGTTTGGGATTCCAGTAAATTGTCTTTGTTTTAGGTTCATAGCGTGAACCTTCCTTATCCTTATTTCCAATTTGGACAACATTAATTTTTTCTTTAGATGTAAGGAGATAACCTAAATTTTTCCCTATACTCTTATTTGCTAAGTTTGTAATTGTTGTTGCAGTTGTTTGTATAAATTTTTTAGAAGCATTAGGAAATATTAGTGTATCACCTAAAGGATCATTATGCAGAATCGGATTATTGCCCATTGCCGAGTATAAACTCTGCGCATAATCCGGCTTGCTATCTATCTGCCACCATCTTCCTAACTGTGGGTCAAGGCTTCTAAGGTTGGTTGCATAAAGTTCCAGTCCGCTACCATCGCTGAACTCGTTGTTTTGTAATTCAGAACCTTTATTGTATTTGTATTTGTTGGTTATTCCACCTGCCGCTTTCGAACTAATCCCCGTCATTGTCAAGCCGAACGGATAATAATTGTACTCAAAGAACTTATCGGTAATTCAAATATAGCTATTTAAATAATTGTCCGTAGTCAAAGACATACGGACAGCAGTTCTTTTTAGTTTGAAAGATACTTCGGGTAGCTGAGGACAGCTCTTTTTTTTAATTTTAAACATTCTAAGAAATCTGGGGTTTTCTGAGAGATGTAAAAACCAAACAGGCTTATGCATCATGAGTTATACATCTGGCAGCATTTACGATTATACTTTTACAAAAACCATAGTAAACTAACAAAAAAACAAATTTCATTTTGTCCGGAGTTAAAAACATACGGACAGCAGATTTCTTTTTATAAGATTCTAAGAATAGCATAGGAACCACTTGCCTGGTCCTGTATTTAGTATTATTTACGAAATATGCTTACAATTATTACCCAAAGTATCATTAATACTAGTGGGGAAAATAATAGAATAAAAGAAAATATTGTGCCTTGTCTAATTTTTTTTAGCGTTAGGGATGATTTGTATTTTCTATATAATTTTGTTGTTCTATTCATATCTAAATAATAAGTATGAACAAGGCCGCCACAAATTAATCCAATACATCCAGCTACAATAGAATGAGTAAGCAATCCTACCTTATATCTTAAGAAATAAGAAAACAATCTGTCAAAAAAAATTATCCAAAATGCGATGCCGAATGCAAACAAAGTAGAAACTTGAGGTATAGGATCCATTCTAGGATCAGGATTGCCATTACAAATAAAGTACTGCCGCCTCCTGATTGCAACTCAGGACAGCTGCACTGCTGCACTTTCTTATTTCGACATTCTACCGATACTTGGGGGGACACCCGCCAAGTTGGGGGGTACTGATCATTCATTATCTCTAATCTTCGAGAGGCCGCAGTTTAAATTGAAAATTATAACCGCCTTCCTCTATTATTTGTTTTACTCTTTCTAAAAATATTTTTCCTTCTTCATTGGGACTATGTAATGCAACAACTCTTATAATTATACTTTTATTTTTTGCATCAGGATAATTAGTATAAAGTTCACCCCCTTCTATTGCACCCAAATAAGAATTTATTTTATCTTGAAGAATTAGAAGATGTTCGTTCTTATTATCCCATTCCAAATGGTCAGTTATCGTAAGTACTGCATTATCCTTTTCATCAATGCTTACAATATCAATAACATTAGTATTTTCAACAGACATAAACTATGATTATTTGTTAGGTATCTTAGGACGAACTACTTCTACTTTTGTAGGCGGAATTTGTGTTCCGCCCGGAAAACCAGGTTTCCCTTTTCCGACAACAACACCTCCGCTTTGTTCAATAGATGGATGAGCTGCTTTTTGATTTTTAGATAATGGTGCTGTTTCTGATGCTTTCGCTTCTCGTAACTTAATTGTTCCTGTTTCGGTTCTGCTTGCAACGTCCACTTTTGTCTTTACTCCATTATTCGCTTTAATAGTTACCTGTTCAGCAACATTCTTTTCTCCACTTTTTACGACATCATTTATAACTACTTGTTCAAATGCAGCCCCATTTGCCGCATTTTTTGTAACCTGGGATAATTCTTGAAGTTCCAATTTTGCCGCACCGATTTCGGCCCCGCCATCCAGCGTAGAAAACGGATTTACCATTGCATCTTTCACAAATTGCTTACCTTCTTCTTTTAGAGTGGTCGGCGAGTATTTTGCGACCTCCATTTTAAATGCCGTCTTTGCTACTTGTACGAATTTATCCCATAATCCTTTACAGCAATCATTTCCTTCATTGCCCTTAGGGTCATCATACCTAATAGGATTATCATTATTAGAAGTATAAGGACTCCACATTTCCTGGTCATCTGTTTCCGGATCAATCTGCGACCATCTCCCTGTTTGCGGATCAAGATCTCTTAGTTGTGCATTATATTCATTTAGTCCAAGCGAGGTATCCTGCTCAATTCCATTATACTTGTATTTATTCTCAATTCCTCTAGCAGCTTCAGAAGAAATGCCACTCATCGTCAAGCCGAACGGATAATA
>JAGWRO010000076.1 GCA_028876495.1 Bacteroidota bacterium | reverse complement strand
TGGAAATATATTTTTAAGCGGTTCAGTTGATGCACCTTTTTGATAACGGGGTACTTTATAAATTGTAGCCGGTTGGTGGAGACACCAACCGGGGCAGCCTGCCGTGGGCGGTGTCTCCACCGCCCACAAGCAGTGCGGCAATACGACAAATTGGAACGCACCTTTTGGAAATATATTTTTAAGCGGTTCAGTTGATGCACCTTTTTGATAACGGGGTACTTTATAAATTGTAGCCGGTTGGTGGAGACACCAACCGGGGCAGCCTGCCGTGGGCGGTGTCTCCACCGCCCACAAGCAGTTTATGCATGTTTTTGACAACTTTATCACTTACCACTTCTCACTTATTGATACAAATTAAAAAAGCTGCTACACCAGGGTAACAGCTTTAAAAAAATGTAAAGCAGTAAGCCACTACAATACATACTGTGAACCTACAGTGCTGTAGGCTATCTGCTCGCCACTGGCGGTAGCAGCAATCCTTACCCAATATTTCTTGCCGGGGGTAAGGCCTTTAAAGGTGTACTTGCTGCGGCTGCAGGTGCGCGTGTCCCAAACCGTGTTCTCTGCAGGCTCGCTGTCAGATATCTGGTGCAGGTAAAGCTTGCTGCCCTTTACGTTAGCCACCGAACTTTCCAGTTCGCCCGAGGTAACACCATTAACCAGGGTTACGTTGCCGGGGTTGGTAATGTAAACGGGTTCGCGCTCTTTGGCCAATGTAAAGCCACTGCTTGCCAATACTGCGGTATTGCCAGCTGCAATGTACATTACATACATACCGAGTTGCACATAGAGCGTCTCCAGTGCAGCACGGTTTTCATTTTTTACAGCAACCAGGGCGTGCGTACCCCCGGCGGCGCCAAGCAAGCTGGTGCTGTAAGCATCAATTGCACTGGCAAAAGCACTAAGAGGCGGAACAGGGTTAGGAAAGGCAGGCTTGTCAGTCATTGACTCAAGCACGTAGCGTGCTTTGTTTAGAAAATCAGCATCAGAATAGGTATTCGTGCTGAGGTTCAATTTTTGGATTTTCATGATAATGAAATTTAAGCGCCACGGAATTGTGACACGCTTCTATAACCTGAAATGCCGGAAATTATTTTGTAAAAAAAAGGGAGTGACCCCTGTTGGTCTCTTATGATTGCAATTGGTTACTACGGCGATAAAAATAGTTTGCAGAAGGAAACAGTTTATAGGTAAATATCTGCTACCCCAGGCCCCGCCAAACAGGTAAAAGATTTGGTTTTACACCTAAAAGCCGTGAAAAACCAGGCAATTGTTACGGGAAACCAGGCTAATGTGGGGCAACAACAAGCAAATGTTTGGCAACAACAGGCTAATATTTGGCAACAACAGGCAAAGGTTTTGCGACAACGGGCTAATGTTTGGCAACTTCAGGCTAATGTGGGGTAACAACAGGCAAAGGTTTTGCGACAACGGGCTAATGTTTGGTAACTTCAGGCTAATGTGGGGCAACAACAAGCTAATGAGGGGCAACAACAGTCAAAGGTGGAAGGTTTTGAGAGTGAAGAAAGTCGGTTCAACTGTAGGCATTAGCATTTCAAAGTTGCGCTGTTACTTTTTAAGTTTTGAATCATCTATCACAGATAACTCATACAAAGAAGGAGGCGCTGTTGCCTTTATTACCCTAAATCTCAATTGATTGGTTTGATAGCTTCCTTGAAATCTAATGACTTTGCAATCACCCATTGGCTTAGCACTAAGGTAAATGGTTTCCCATTGCCTATCCTTTAAAATATCAATACTATACTCCTGTATTCTTCCTGTTCTTATTTGCGAAAATCCATCAGGTAACTGTTTGGTGTCTTGATATTCAAAAATACTGATCTTATTAAATTTATCAGAAGGATTCAGGTGGATAGTTAACTCAGCCAAGGTATCTGCAGCGAGCCATCGGCTGTCAAGGCTGCCGTCATTCACAAATGAAGCGCTGTATTTTTGATTTTTATCTGCAAACTCACTACTGGCAGTAGCTGGTTTTAGCAATGAAATAAACTTCCCGTTTTTAGGTAAAGGCTTGTTTGCTGATAAACCTAAGCGTTTTCCAAGTTCAATGACGGCGTTGGCTTCATATTCCCGTATTCTTCCTGTTTTATCCGGCGGAACATTAATTACCAGCGAATTATCGTTATCAGTACACCAGTAAAATAATTCCTGCAACTCATCCAAAGACCTTACGGGTAGTTGTTCTGATTTCTCAAACCAGTTCCAACGGCTACTCAAACAAATGGTGTGTTCATATGGCAGGTAATAAGATTTACCCTTATGCAAGTATTGCTTTTTATCAAATTTGGTGATGATCTTCGGATCCCATAGCCTGAAATCACTTGGGAAGTATTGAAAAAAATATTTGTTATCCTCCGTCATTAAAGAAGGTAATGTTAATTTACGTGTTCCCTCCTCATTAACGATAGTATGGTTTACACTTACAGCACATTTGGGGTTATATTTTTTGATCAATTTATACAATTGATCAATGCCCCAATCAGAAGGTTTCCTTTTCCAACCACCATCAAACCAAACTTCACAAATAGGACCGTAATGGGTAAATAATTCCGTCAATTGATTCAGCATATAATTGATATAAACCTGCGGATTTTTATCCTTAAAAGATGGTTCATGTCTGTCCCAAAGTGAATAATATATGGCGAATTGCAGTCCGTATTTTTTGCAGGCATCTGAGACGGCTTTGACCACATCTGTTTTAACGGGCGATGAGGCTACATCGTAATCGGTGTACTTACTATCCCACAAACAAAAACCATCATGATGTTTTGTAACCAGCAACACATAACGAAAGCCCGCTTCCTTTGCAGTACGTACCCATTGGTCCGGATCGAGGTTAGTGGGGTTGTATGCGCTTGCCGGTGTAGTACCGTCCGACCATTCTACATTCGTAAAAGTATTCAGTCCAAAGTGAATGAACATGCCATAACCTCGTTTAATCAATGCTTTTTGCGCGGCGTTTGGTGTTGTTGCAGGTTGTAGTATTTGCGCAGATGAATTGAAGCAGGCTATCGTAAACGTAAAAGCATAAAATATACTTTTATATTTCATTTTTAAAATCATAAAATAAAGATAAGGCGTTAATGCCAGGTTGTTCCTGAAATAAGCTAAATTTTAAAGGTAGAGTTTGAAACTGTAAAATATCAGCTTGCTACTTTTTCTTTTATTCCATTGATGGTGTTTACAAATCTCCGGCTTATGGTATTGATGTGTAAATGCGACAATCTTACGGGCTTACTATAAAAGTTGCCAGTTAATTTTACCAACTAATGCTTATATTTATTGTTACAACGGATGCTTGATTCAAGACTTTAATTATTATTAATTTTATGAACAAGCGTAAACTGCACCATTCACGTTTAAGAAGATTTTGGAAGGCTTTGGGGCCCGGCCTTATTTCCGGCGCCAGCGATGATGATCCTTCTGCAATTACTACATTTTCGCAGGCTGGTGCAAGATATGGCCTTTCTACTTTGTGGGTTGCTATTGTTTCTTTTCCGGTTCTTGCGTCTATACAGGAAATGTGTGCGAGAATAGGAATGGTAACAAAAACAGGAATTACCAGTGTGGTAAAAACACATTATCCCAAATGGTTATTGTATGTTTTAATAGGGTTAAGCTGCCCTGCTTTCCTGTTAAATATGGGCGCTGATATTTCAGTACTGGGCGAAACAGGAAATTTATTATTTCCACACATTGCCCCTTTGTATTGCAGCATTGCATTTACTTTATTATTGTTTTTATTGATGATCGTTCTTTCACTTAAAAGGCTTGCCCATATTATGAAATTTGTTTGTTTAAGCCTTGTGGTATATGTTGCTGCCCCGTTTTTTTATCACCAGGATGTAAGATCCATTTTAAAATATTCTTTTATCCCATCCTTTCATTTTACTAAAACCTATTTATTACTGCTTACCGGTTTAACCGGTGCCATTGTTTCTCCGTATTTATTTTTTTGGCAAACTTCTGCTGAAGCTGAAGATGCAGAAGACAGGATAGCTGATATCAATACCCCTGTAAAGAAGAAATTTTTTAAAGCTATGAGAATAGATATTATTACAGGCGCTTTTTTTGCAGTGTTCATCATGTATTTTGTAATACTTACTACGGGCACCGTTTTACATAACAACCATATTTATCAAATTAATACGGTTAAAGAAGCAGCGGTTGCATTAAAGCCTTTGGCAGGAAATGTAGCTTATATATTGTTTTCTATAGGAGTCATCAGCACAGCTTTTCTTATTATTCCTGTTTTAAGCGGATCTGTTTCCTATATTTTATCAGAAGCCTTTAACTGGAAATCGGGTTTCAATAAATCGTTTGGCGAAGCAAAAGGATTTTATATCATTATTATGGTAGCTATGTGTATTGGAATTATTATGCAACTGCTGCGTATTAATGCAATAAAGGCGTTACTTTTTACTACAGTAATTTATGGCATCACTGCACCATTTCTTATTGGTATCATCATGCATATCTGCAACAACAAAAAGATCATGGGACAGTATATAAATAAAATAGCATCAAACTTAATAGGTACATTAACGTTGGTATTAATGCTGGGAGTTCTTATAATGTTAGGTTATTTTATGTTGATAAGGTGATACCGGGTTTAAGATTCACAACGAGGTGTAGTTTGGTGTGCCACACGAAACACCATAGGAAAATAAAAAATCCTCTTATTTCTTTGTTTACTATCGCAACCGTTAAGAAGATCAATTATTTATTGTTCCTGCTCCAGCGAACGAAGAAAGCAATGACTACGCAGGTGCTAAGCACGAGATATAGTAAACCTGTGCCCGAAGAGTCGGAGCGGGAGTCGTCACCAACCGATGTTTGGCCGGGCGTATAATAGAGCTCGTAATCTACGGCCTTGTTGGCATCATCATTTTTGGTGAAGAAGTTGGCGGCTTCAGAAGGAAGAACATTATCTTTTAATGCTTCATAACTGTAATCGAGGGTTACTTTATCTTCTACAGAATTTCCATCGGCATGCAACACAAAATTGGCACACTTTACGTCGTCGTCAAACGCCTTTAGTGGCCAGTGTTCGGGAAGGTTCACTTCCACCTTTTCTGTATAGCGGGCAGGAAAGGTTAGTCTGAAAGGCATCGTACGGTTTTTATCAGTCGGTTTGTTCATCAAACCCTCAATAACAAAAGGTGACAGATACAATTTCTTTTTTCCACCAACATTTTTCCAGATGTCGTTGATCCTGTAATATTCCTCGGTGGTGAAAGCGCCTGTGGTATCATTACTCTTATAAGCCAGGCTGTCGGCGGTTATTTTATCGAAATAGTCCGCATAATAATCTTTGTATTTATTTTTTATTTCGTAGAGACTGCTGTTATTAAAGTCGTAGCGCTTATCATCGGCAAAAGAACCCGTACTGGTAGTCGTTACCTTAAGCCACGCTTTGCCCGACATATCATAAATTTTAAAAACTTCCTTAATATCATTTGACCCCGGCTCATGAAACGGAATTGAAGTGAGCGCGGTGGTTGACGGGTTCACCACAAGGCCTGCCTGGTAATCGGGATAAGCAATTTGATCGATAGGGCCGCGCTGAAAAGAAATGGTAGGGTCAAACCAATACATTTTTCCGTTTACGGTTGCCCGCACGGTACAATGATCAAATGCATAACCGGACGGAAGAAAGCCGGTAATCGATTTTTTGTCGTAAGTATTGATCAGCACGGGATCGGCTTGTATACCCATGGCGTTCAACATGGTCACCAGCAGGTAAGATTTGTCTTTACAATCTCCGAAACGTTGTGCAAAAATTTTGTTGGGTGAGTTGGGCTTATGGGAGTTAACGCCTATTTCTATGCCCATATACCGGATGTCGTCCTGTACGAAACGCAACGCTGCCAATGTGCGGGCCTCGTTGCCGGGGCAGGCGTCCATGATACTTTTTATTTTTTCCTTTAGTGCCGGCGACAGCGGAATATTTCGCGGAAACAACCCGGCGGCCCAGATGCTTACTTCATTCCATGATTGAAATTCGCTTACCATGATAGAACCATAGGGATCATACCAACCGGGTGTTTTACTTTCTAGATGGAATGCCGGAACGTCGGTAGCTTTCCATTCATACACCGTTTGGCCGGGCTCTTTGGGGATAACGGGCGTAATGTTGGTGTTCCTGTTTTTTATGGTAATGTTTCGTCCGTCGGGCACTACCAGTTTATAAAAAAGGTTGCCCACCGGCACCTCATAATTACAATCAAATTCATCGGAGTACTTTCCATTAAAAATAGGATTGAAACCTTTCTTGGTGTAACTGTACTCTATGATGTCTCCCTTTCGTACATCCTGCAAAACAAGGTAAGCAGTAAGCGAGCCGTCGTACAAGTGCCTGTCTAATTCTTTCTCCTGGTCGACTACCTTAAAATCAGAAAGGCGCAATTTATTGATGGGTTTTCCGTCCCTGATAATGCGGACGGAGTTAAAGATCAATTGTTCATAGGTTGGATCAAAATTCACGGAAACCTCGGAACCGTTTTGAACCCCGGCTTCAGACAAGATCTTTTTTTCCCGTTTATAATAGCGCTCGCCGGTCTTCAGCGAAACCTGTTTGTCGAGCACAAGATCGAGGTAACCATTTTCAGCTTCCCCTTCAAGCTTGTCATCATCATAATTGATCTTGTTAACGGTGATCCATGAGGGTTCTTTTTCAATTTTCAGTTTTGAATGCTGTGCATGGGCATTGGTAAAAAATAGAAGCCCGGGAATAAGCAGTAGGGGAAAAAGTCGTTTCATTTGATTGTATTAACGAACAAGGAATTGTATTTCTTATAATTTCTTTCTTTTGCAAACCAGGAAACTGTAATTACATTTCCTCCTTTGCTTTACCTAAACATTCTCACAAGCCACCTCTTATCCGGGTTTCATTTGGAGGTTGTTCGGGTTTGCCATGGGAAATCCCATGGCAAACCCGAAGGAAATTACTATAATAGTAAGCTGATATCCGGGGGTAAATACCACTATATAGCACAAGTTTTGTAGTAAAGTTTCTGTTAGGTAGCCATGCCCGGACTTCAATTTATTTCAATTTTGGTTTCATGTTAACTTTTATACACTAATAAAAATAGAAAAACTATTTATTGGTTCGTTTACCGCTTCGGGTGCATTTCAAATTGTCGCATGGTCATGCTGCTTGTGGGCGGTGGGGACACCGCCCACGGCGGGCGAGACGGTCGCGCCAGTTAGGGTCTCATCAAAGTTTCTTTAGTAGTAAGATGGAGCTTCCGATAATGGTTGGCCGCATATGCACCTACCCGAATTCTTTTCATAAGAATTCATTTTCCCGCACACGGTGCACCGCACCCACATCGGGTTGATGTGATGCGGAATCCATACGCTCGTAAAAGCAGCATCGCCCAGTTCGGCCCAGAATTTTTTCATCGCTTCCGAATGTGTACCGCCTTTTTTTAACTGCATGGTATGCTCCGGCTTTTCCCACGCTGAGATCGTAACACCACGCCCGCCAATCCGCATAGTAGTCAAACCGATGAAGCCCTCCATATCCAGCATTTCTTTTGCAGTTTCCCTGGTGAAAGTGCGAATTTCTTCTGTATCTGCGTCGGCGTTCCAAATGGTTGTGATCCCGAATGCTCCCGGCTTCGTCTTCCTGCCCGATTGAACTGCAACCGAAATACCAAAAGAAAAAGGACCCAGCGTATACGGCTGAATTAATACCTGTAATCCCAACTGCTCCGACAAAGTCTTTGTATCAAAGTAACCTTTCACAGACTTAATACCATCAGTCCCGATGTCCATAACATCTACTCCTGCAAGCGAAATAGTTCGTCCGGTTGGCGGCAACCCATGAAATGATCCTGTGTTGGTGCCTTTCATGATCCACTCCGCTACAACCTTACCCGCCCCGGCCTCAGAAAGACTCACGATCTCAAATAAAAGATCCGGAAATGCGCTCCACAATCGTTTCGCATTGTCGCCGATTGATTCGCCTGTAATTTCACCTGTAGCAGGATCATTATAAGTGCCGCCGGAGGTGAAAGTCTTAATGATCGCATCAGCGTCGTGGGCATTCCATGCATCCAGATATTGCTTCGCTATATTAATGTTAGTCATTGGAACTTCTTTGTTTGAAAGTTATTTGTTTATTGATTAAATGATTTCTGTTACAAATGCCGTCGCAACGTGGTATTATCTTCTTTGAGGTTATCGTGTGTATGTTGATTCGGCTTTTTCGCATAACGTTATTCGGCTTGCAGCGGGAAGTATAATTCCTTCTGCCGAAACTGTTACCAAATTTATTTTAAAAAGTTCATTGTTTATTCAATCGCACCATAAAGTTTTTTCCACCCGGAAATGCAGCTCAATAATTTTATGAAAGTTCCCCTTGCTGTCATTAGAGTGATAATACCAAACATTGAAAAGTAGCTGCTGTCCTTTAGTTTGCAACTACTACTATCACTCTTTTAGCGCAAGCGTGTAATATTTTTACCAGGGTTAATAGCGATGATTTAATTTTACGTCCAAATAATTTTATATGGAAGAAATAGAAGTGCCAACTGAGCATTTGCATGAAACAATTGAAGAGAAAGTGGAAGATGCTATTAAAAAGAATGAAAAAGGATGGTCAATGTACGTGGCTATTTCCACTGCATTGATAGCGGTGTTTGCTGCTATATCTGCGTTGCTTGCGGGGTATCATTCTGATGAGGCAGTAATAGAACAGATAAAAGCATCTGACCAGTGGTCGTATTACCAGGCAAAAGGAATTAAGGCAGAGATAATGGCATTGGGGGTAGCCGAAGGAAAAGCAGACCAATCGAAAGTAGATAAGTATAAAACCGAGCAGGCCGATATTTCTGCTATAGCAAAAGAGCATGAACAGGAATCAGCACTCCATTCCCAAAAGCACAAACAACTTTCAAGGGCGGTAACTTTTTTCCAGATTGCTATTGCCATATCGGCCATTGCCATCTTAACCAGGCGAAAGCGGCTATGGTATGTTAGTTTACTATTAGCATCAGGAGGTATTGTATTTTTTATAACGGGACTTTTATAGTATAGCAAGTATTGGTAGCCGTTAGTGATGATAAGTGCCAAGAGCGTTTACGCTTCTCCCTCTCTTTCCGGGTCTGGAGTGCTATTTTTTAATTCAGCTATCTTTTAAATATTTAGCTCATCTAATAAAATCTTTATACCTTTTAAAATAATTTACAGCTAAACTGCCATTAAATTTGATAACCGGGAATTTAAATAAAACAAGTAAGTTAAACCAATATTTAGGTAGTATTGCTTATGTTATTGTTGTAGCAGCCATATGTTATTTCTTTTCAGATATCATCGGATATAAAGTTGCTGCGCTTGTTTTAATGGTAACCGTTTCCCTGATCGCAATGTTTTTTGATATTCTGCCTGTGCTCCTGGCCGCTTTGTTAAGTGCATTGATTTGGAATTTCTTTTTTATACCACCAAAATATACTTTTCATATTGATAATGCCGAGGATGTATTACTGTTTTTTATGTATTTTATTATTGCTTCGGTAAATGCAACCTTAACTTTTAAAATCAGGGCAGTAGAAAAAGTGGCGAAAAAGAAAGAAGAAAAAGAAAAGACATTAAAACTATACAACACACTGCTCAACTCACTTTCGCATGAATTAAGAACCCCGATTTCAACAATTGTAGCCGCAACCGACAACCTACAGGCTAACAATAATAAACTGTCTGAGCAAGATAAGGCTGACCTTCTTACAGAAATTTCAAAAGCATCGCTCAGGCTCAATACACAAGTTGAAAACCTGCTCAATATGTCGAGGTTGGAGTCGGGAGTCATTCAACCGAAAAAAGACTGGTGCGATATTAATGAATTAATTTACGATGTAGTAAACAGGCTTAAAGAAAATTTAGAAAACAGAACCGTTACTATTTCAATAGAAAATGATATTCCATTATGCAAACTGGATTTTGGATTAATAGAACAGGTGTTGTTTAATCTTATTTTGAATGCCAATTTATATATCGAAAAAAAATGCGTAATTGGTATAAAAGCAAAAATGGTGGATAACAGGCTGCTCTTAATTGTAGAAGACGATGGCAAGGGGTTTGAGCCCGAAGAAATTGATAATGTATTTGAAAAATTTTATAGATCAAAAAATACCAGTATCGGCGGAACAGGCTTAGGTTTGTCTATTGTAAAAGGTTTTATAGAGGCACATAATGGAACGATCAGGTTAGAAAATATTAAATCGGGTGGTGCAAGATTTACTATAGAAATACCGGTGGAAACAAATTATATCAATAATTTAAAAAATGAATAATCCGGAAATATTGATAATAGACGATGAGCCACAAATTCGTAAGTTGTTACAAATAACCTTACAAAGTAATGATTACAAGGTAACAGAAACTTCAGTTGCGAAAGAAGGATTAATAATGGCCGCTAATCATCCACCTGACATTATTTTGCTCGATCTTGGTTTGCCTGATGAGAACGGGCATGCTGTTTTAAAAAAATTAAGAGAATGGTATTCAAAACCGATTATCATTCTATCCGTTCAAAATAATGAGGAAGATATAATAAAAGCACTAGACAATGGAGCCAATGATTACCTGGTAAAGCCCTTTAGAACAGGAGAATTACTGGCAAGAATACGTACTGCATTAAGAAGCCCGGTAAACGATGACGAAAGCCCGGTTAATATTTACAATGATCTTGAAATAGATTTAGCTGCAAGACAGGTTAAGAAAAAAAATGAGCCAATAAAATTAACAGCAACCGAGTTTACATTACTTTCTTTATTAGCCAAAAACCAGGGAAAGGTATTAACTCATCAATATTTATTAAAACAAGTTTGGGGCCCCAGCTATATAAATGAATCGCAATATTTAAGAGTTTTTATCGCACAGCTCAGAAAAAAAATTGAAGACGACCCCAATAAACCACTTCATATTATTACTCAAAGCGGGGTAGGATATCGTTTTTTATAGCAATCTTTATAAAATCTTTATACTGATAGCACGAATCTTTGCATAAGCTTTACAGGTTATCGCCTTTCTTTGATTTCTTAATCCTGAATTCTATGAGTGCATCTGCAAAAACAGTAAATAGAGTAACTGTAGCCTCTTTATTAGTTGCCCTTGGCATTATTTATGGCGATATTGGTACCAGTCCCCTTTATGTTTTAAAAGCCATTATCGGAGAAAAAAAAATTGATGAGACATTAGTATATGGAGGCGTTTCTTTAATTTTTTGGACCCTTGTTTTTCAAACAACCATTAAGTATGTATGGCTCACCTTGCGGGCCGATAACCAGGGAGAAGGTGGCGTATTCTCATTGTATGCACTGGTGCGCAGGTATAGCAAATATTTAGTGATCCCAACTATATTGGGCGCTACCACATTATTGGCTGATGGTATTATTACTCCTCCAATTTCTGTTGCATCTGCTATAGAAGGATTACATGCTGTTCACGGGTTAGAAAATACTATTATACCAGGAAATTTACTTACTGTAGGAATTGTTATTGCAATAATTTCTGCTTTATTTTTCTTTCAGCGCTTCGGTACTCAAATGATTGGTAAAGCCTTTGGGCCCATCATGGCAATTTGGTTTTCCATGTTATTAGTAATTGGCAGTATCGAAATAATGCATTTTCCTGGGGTGTTAAAGGCAATAAGCCCTTTTTACGGATACAACTTACTGGTTCACTACAAGGAGGGTTTTTGGTTATTAGGCGCCGTATTTTTATGCACTACCGGAGCAGAAGCATTATATTCTGATTTAGGGCATTGCGGAATAAAAAATATACGTATCACCTGGATCTTTGTAAAAATTAGTTTGGTTGTAAATTATATAGGGCAAGCCGCCTGGGTAATGCATGATCATACCACCTATTTAAAAATTATAAATCCTGTTACTAAAATAACAACACTGGAGTTGAATCCTTTTTTTGAAATGATGCCGCATTGGTTTTTACTACCCAGCATTGTTATTGCTACGGCAGCTACTATCATTGCGTCCCAGGCGTTAATCAGTGGTTCCTTTACATTGATTAGCGAAGCAATGAATCTCAATTTTTGGCCCAGGGTTACTTTACGTCAGCCAAGCAATATCAAGGGTCAAATTTATATACCCAGCATAAATTCCATTCTATGGTTTGGCTGTATTTTAATGGTCGTATATTTTAAAAACTCCTCAAATATGGAGGCTGCCTACGGTTTTTCTATCACGATAGCCATGATGATGACCACTGTTTTACTCACTTATTTTTTACTGTATAAATTAAAATGGAATAAGATTTATGTGGCGCTCATAATTGGTTTATTTGCCATTATTGAAACTTCATTTTTTATTGCTAATGTGGCTAAAATTAAAGAGAGATGGATGTTTTTATTCTTCGAGCTGTTTATATTTATGACAATGTACACCTGGTATTATGCCCGAAAAATAAATAACCGCTTTGTGAAATTTGTTGATATAGGAAAATACACCAACCAATTAATTGAATTGAGTTGTGATGATGCTATACCTAAATTTGCCACACATCTCATCTATCTTTCAAAAGCCAACAGTCGTTCACAAATTGAAGAAAAAATTATTAAATCAATATTTGCAAAAAAACCTAAAAGGGCAGATGTATATTGGTTCCTTCATATTAACAGAACAAGCGAACCTTATACAATGAATTACGATGTATCTGAATTGATAGACGACAAAGTAATAAAAGTCAATATCAATATCGGGTTTCGTGTTCAACCAAAATCTGAAATGTATTTTAAAAGAATAGTGCAGGAATTGGTTCTTAATAAAGAGTTGAATTTACATATTCGTCCAGATGGTTCAACAAAATATAATCCCGAACCCGACTTTAAATTTGTGGTGATAGAGAAATTCCTTTCAATTGAAAATGAATTTTCACTGAGGGAAGGCATGCTGTTGAAATCTTATTTTTTACTTAAAGATATGAGCCTTAGTGATGAAAAAGCTTTTGGGTTAGATAAATGCGATGTGGTAGTAGAACATGTTCCTTTAGTATATCATCCGGCCTCGGGGATTGAATTAATCAGAGTGAAAAGAGAGGAGGTTTTAGAGAAATAATAAAAGAAATTTCACCCCATTAACATTATAAACTGATGTTACCGGGAAAGAGTGTAAACCAGCAATTTAGCATCATGATCGTACCCGGCAGGTTGTGCAACAATAAACTTATTAAGCCGGTTAATAAGTAAAGATGTTCTTGCGCCATTTCCTGTTGGGATATTAGCAATGCTTTTAAACTTATTATTATTCTGCAATAAAAAAATATTGATATACCCGCCACCGCCACTTGCATACAGGCGCTTACCGGTTGCATCATAATACAGGTCGTCGCAATCAGCACCCAGGGTAAGTTCATCCTGCAGGCCGCCTGTTCTTGTATCGAACACTTCTAATTTTCCCGGATGTCGGTAACCCACAAAAAGATGGTTTTCTAATGCATCCAAAGCCATCGGAAAATTACCATTACGGTGGCTTTTGTTCCAGGTATTCACTAATTTCATTTTTCCAATTTCTATTACCCCCACTTCGCCGGTTGCCTGCAGGTTCACATACAGTTTACTGTTGGCATCATCTATTTGAAAGCCTTCAGGATGACAGGATAATGAAACATTGCCCGTAATTTGATGGGAGACCGCATCAATAGCCGCAATGCCGCCGCTTCCATAGCCCACATAAATTTTGTTGGTAACAGAATCATAATGCACATCATCTGCATCAGAACCTAAATGGAGGGTAGCGGTTTTTGCCCGGGTGTATGCATTAAAAAAATAACAATCACCGTTTCCGCCATTTGCCACCATGATCTCTTTGGTTGCAGGAATATAACAAACTCCCTGCGGCTCGTCAAGGCCTTTAATATGATGTATTATTTTTCCATTGGTAATATCTGCCACTTCAAGGGTATTATTTCCCAGCGCAGCCACATATAGTAACTGGTCTTTTACATTAACGTCAAAGTGATCAATGCGTCCTTTTACACCGGGCATTGAGATAGTAGCGGATAGCTGTAAATATTTTTGTCCATAACTTTTTTGTCCCTTACAACCTGCAAAAGAAAAAAGGCACATAAGAAGGATGGAAAGATAAAATAAGGACTTCATTTTTTAAAGTTACCTTAATTTAAGATTCAATAAAAAACCCGCGGAGACAGCCATAGAAAAGTGAAAGCGAATCCCCCGGGGTTTTTGACACCCGGGGCCCGGTATTCACCTTTTCCGTAAGATATTTATGCGCGTCTCATTGCCACCTTCCGGTATCTTTGTGTTTTATTTTACCCAAATAGAATATTAAAACAGCCGCCTGATTTTTAATGAGAACTTTTTTTAAAATAGCAGGGTATTCATTACTTGTATTTTTTATTTTACCTCAAAAAATATACGCACAACTTTGTGAAGGAAGTCTTGGAGATCCGGTAGTGAATATTACTTTTGGCGCAGGCGATAATCCAGGGCACTCACTTGGCGCTGCTACCAATTATAATTATGTAACCGACGGCTGCCCTAATGATGGGTATTACACGATTGCCAATTCTATTGGAAATTGCTTTGGTGATACCTGGTATTCTACCCAGGATCATACGCCGGGTGATGGTTCAAAAGGGTACATGATGGTAGTAAATGCTTCTTATACTCCCGGAGATTTTTTTGTGAAAAGAGTGGATGGGCTTTGCCCCAATACCACTTATGAATTTGCTGCATGGATCTATAATTTACTGGCGTCTTTTGCCTGCAGTGGCCATGGAATAAAACCCAACATCACTTTTAATATTGAAACGCCTTCGGGAAAGGTTTTGCAATCTTATTCAACCGGCGACATTCCCCAAAACCTGGGTTGGAAACAATATGGTTTCTTTTTTTCAACAACGGTTGATATAAACTCCGTTGTTTTGAGAATGACCAATAATGCTCCCGGCGGCTGTGGAAATGATATTTGCCTGGATGATATTACTTTTCGTGCATGTGGCCCGTTAGTTTCTGCAGCTATTAACGGCTCAGGCGATTCTGTTGATGTTTGTACAGGCGATACCTCCATCTTTACCATTCATGCAGATGTTTCAGCAGGATATTCTGACCCGGTTTACCAGTGGCAGCAAAGTACAAATGGCGGAAACTCTTTTACAGATATTAACGGCGCTACAGACTCTGTATATATAAGGCCTGCAACCGATACACCGGCAAGGTACCTTTACAGGTTGGCTGTTTCACAAAGGCAAAACAGGAATGTATCTTCCTGCTCCATTTACTCAAATGTGGTTTTGGTTGGGGTAAATAAATATCCTGTTATAGATGCATCAACCATGGGGCATTGTATTGGCGATACCCTGTTTTTAAAAGCCAATGAAGGTTTTCAGTTTTTATGGACAGGTCCGTCTGCTTTTTCAAGCAATGAGCAAAATCCGTTTATCCCTGTAGCAACCGCGGCTGATAATGGCAAATATTATGTAACATCAACTTCCTCCAAAGGCTGCACCAGCAAAGATTCTACCATTGCCACTTTAACTACGCCCCCGGTTATAAACGCCGGAAACGACCAGGAAATTTGCGAAGGATCTTCTGTGCAGTTGCAAAGCACAGGAAGCAATTACATAACTTCTTACCAATGGTTGCCATCAACAGGGCTTTCTGATCCAAAAATCCCCAACCCAATAGCTTCGCCTACTGAAACCACTTTATATATTCTGCAGGCTGCACATGATGTCTGTATTGTACCCGATTCACTTTTAATAACAGTAGATAAAAATCCTGTCGCCAACGCAGGCCCTGACAAAATAATTATTAAAGGGCAGTCGGCTACGCTGGAAGGCGCTGCAGGCGGCACCGATGTTGATTATTTATGGACTCCGGATGTAAATATTTCCGGCAGAACTTCCCTTAGCCCGGTAGTTAATCCTTCAACCAATCAAATATATGTTTTGAATGTATTTTCGAATAAGGGCTGCAAAACCGCAACAGACAGTATGCTTGTAAAAGTGTATCAGCAACTGTATATCCCAAATGCATTTACCCCGAATGGAGATGGAAAAAATGATACATGGTATATTGAAACACTACTGGCTTATCCCGGCGCGGAGGTACAAGTGTTTAACCGGTATGGGCAAAAGATTTTTGATAATAATGGTAAATATATTTGGTGGGATGGAACATTTAAAGGGGAGCCACAGGCGCCGGGCGCTTATGTTTACCTGGTTGATTTAAAAAATAATACGCAGGTAATAAAAGGTATTGTATATATAATAAGGTAAGAATCTTTGGCGGTAGAAAGTAATAATGTTGGCAAAAAGGTTGGCAAGGATTATTCTGGCCTACAGCCGGCATTGTTGGTTGCTACAAGCCTTGTCTATTAAAACGATAGTCAAGTTGCATAAATCAGCGCTTTCTTAACTTCAACGCTTTGTACTTCAATAGCTTTTGCCGGGCGCCGGCACGGAAAAATCCCGGTAACAATCGGGAGAGCGACCGGGTATTTCTTGGATTGCTATCGGGATGGTTACTTTTTCTTCAGGAGAAAAAGTGACAAGCAAAACCATACACAGCACTTCACCAAACATCAACCATAGGCATCCAATTGAAAGTAATAATTACGTTTATGCCTTCCTGTTATACAATAATTTAAAAATAAAAACAGGCTTATTTGTTGGATTACTGTTCTGAATCCCTTCATCCAACCAAATAACCCCAATCCCCAAAGAGCAAAAAGCTGTCTTCCACATTTTGTGGATTTATGTATGTAAATTTTTCAACAAAACCGTTTGGCAACAACAATATTTTATATAGATCCCATTCTGAATTTGTTATACCAAATACAAAAGTTGAATGAATCTAAATAACCAAATATCTCTTATTCGCAGTAAACCAACCATTAGTAAATATTTCTGTTTTAGATAAAAATTGGTTGCCATAACTTAAAAAGAATTAACGCGATAATTTCTTTGGCAGGCGCACTTATTGCAACTACAGTAAGCATTATTAATCTCATAAAAAATTTTAATTATGAAAGACAACAATCAAAAAAGAGTAGCCATTCTTACCGAAAACGGGTTTGAAGAAACAGAACTGACAAGCCCCAAAAAAGCGCTGGAAAACGCTGGCTTTAAAGTGGATATTATTTCTTCTGAAAAAGGACAGGTAAAAGCGTGGAATATGGATCACTGGTCAATTAATGTACCTGTAAACGTAAAATTGTCAGATGCCAATCCTGATCATTATGATGCATTGATGATTCCCGGCGGCGTTATGAATCCCGACAAAATGCGGATGCAAAAGGAATATGTAAACTTTGCCAAAGAGTTTATGCATTCAGGCAAACCCGTTGCTGCCATTTGCCACGGACCGCAGTTGTTAATTCAAACCGGCCTGCTGGAAGGAAGAAGAATGACTTCATATCCTTCTATAAAAACAGATATTACAAATGCCGGAGCAGAATGGCTGGATAAAGAAGTGGTAGTTGATAACAACCTTATTACCAGCAGAAGCCCGAAAGACCTGGAAGCTTTTAATAAAAAACTGGTGGAAAAGGTAAAGGAACATGCTCACGTGGTAGCATAATCAATTCCCCAATTATATAAGTGTGAATTAAGATGTTAATTGTTATTAGGTTTTAATTCAAAAATCCTTCTGAGAATCTTGGGAGGATTTTTTTATTTAAAAGAAAAATGCTGCTTATTTGTTGGTTTATTATTGCGCCATCTTATTGGGTTTAGCTTTATATGTTTCGAACCTACGGTTCTCTTTTATTGTTATTGATTTCTATAGCAACGGATTAAAATCCTTTGTTAGAATAGTTATCGAGGCTACGCCTCTACCCGCGCTTTAAAATATGAACAATCATTACAAGGGGTACTTTCTTCAAGAGCCATAGGCTTGATCCATCTTGTAACAATGGATTTTAATCCGTTTTAAAAACCGGGTACAAAAATTTACTTTATTTGTTGGTTCACTACACTTTCATCTTACTTTTTCCACGCCGTCATATAATCAAAACTGCCTCTATAAAAAAGGGCAGCCTGATTTGAAGAACCCCCTCGATAGAACAAGCCCCAGAACCGTTGATAGTTACCGGGACGACCTTTTTGAGAAACTGAAAGTAAAAACAAGGGTTAGGCTGGTGATGTATGCTATAAAAACGGTGTTATTGTTTTATAATACCTGGATATTAACCTGGTAAACCCTGCTTTTTGTAAGCATCACACGTCTGATTTAATTTAACTTACAGAAGAAAAGCAGGATAGGTTTTAGTAAAAGAGGTACTGACAACTGTCATTAATATTGGTGAGTTTGGTCATTACCCAAGTCTTAAAATCTTGTCAACTTCGGAAAGCAGGTATTTTGGTATTACAATCATTTATGCCAAAAAGAGGGCTACGAAGAATCGTTCACTATTAAAAACAATCATCATGTCCAAACCAAACATTCTAATATTGGGTTGCAACTTTGCAGGTTTAACCGCCGCACGTTATATACACGATACAGTAAAAGATAAGGCAAATATTACCATTATCGATCGTAAGTCGGTGCTACTTTTTGTTCCAAACATCCCGTTGCAGGTTCTTGCCAATACCAACCCGGCAATTGACCTGGAATATAAGTTCATGTCTTTTTTAGAACATGACGGAAGTGCTTTTATACAGGCAGAGATTATTACTATAGACCCCGAAACCAATACGGTTTTTTATCAACCGAATGAAAGGGCGGGGCATCCCGTTCGTAAAATGCAATATGATTATTTGGTAGTTGCACTTGGCAACAGGCTCGCCTATGATAAAATAGAAGGTTTTGCCATGCATGGACATAGCGTTACCGATACTTTTTTGGGTAACAGGCTTAGAAATTATTTGCATAAAGAATACAAAGGCGGCCCCATTGTAATAACCTCCGATGTTTTCCACCAGGGTAAAAGCGACAAATTACCGCCAGGATTACCGGTAGCTATGACCGCCTGTGAAGGGCCACCGGTTGAAATGGCTTTTTCGCTTGCGCATTGGTTGGAAAAATACAAACTGGGTAATGCATCCACCATCCGTTTAACTACGCCTGCCAAAGTGATTGCCGAAGATGCGGGAGAAACGATATTGGATCAACTTATACCCATGATGGGTAATATGGGATATCATTACAAAGCCAATACGCTGGGAATTAAAAGTGTGCATGAAGGAGGAATTGAATACAACGACGGTTCCTCACAAGATGCAGAGATCAGCATTCTTTTTCCTGACTGGCAGGCGCATGAATTTTTAAAAGAATTGCCCTTTACCGATGATATGGGCTTCGTAATAACCGATCTTTATATGCGCAATCCCGATTACCAGAATATTTTTGCAGTGGGAGATGCGGCTTCAATCACCGTTCCTAAAATCGGATCGCTGGGTCACATTGAGGCTGAAGTATTGGCAAAAACCCTGGGAAAAGAAGTAGGCGCTATAACAGAGGAATTAAAACCTTTGGAATTTGAACTGCTATGCATGGGTGACATGGGAGGCATAAAAGGCTTTTACATGCGAACCAATGAATGGTGGGGTGGGGATGAAAGCCATTTGGAAATGGGTATCACTCCATATGCCCTGAAAATGGGTTTTAAAAAAATGTATTACACGCTGGGTGGAAAAATACCGAGTTGGGGATTGGCCTTTAGTGAACTGGTAGGAGACCACACATTGATTTAAGACACTCCCCTACAATAATTTAACCATCCGTTTTGGTTTGGTTTTATATGTTTCGAACCTACGGTTCTCTTTTAAGTTATTCGTTTCTGGATCAACGGATTAAAACCGTTGTTAGAATATGCATTGAGGCTACGCCTCTACCCCACTTCGAAATTTGACTAATCGTTGCAATACTAACTATCTTCAAGTTCCATAGACTTGCCTCATTGTAAAAATGGATTTTAATCCGTTGGAAATAAAGCAAAAATTACTTTCTTCAAGAGTTTCAAAATCAAGCCACTCCCTGCAAGCCGGATGTTTTGATCTTTTCTTTTCCGGCAATTCTTTTGAGCATATGCCTAAAAATGAAATAATGAAATGGCAACATAGAATACCAGTAATTGCGGCCCATTATTCCTTTAGGCCTGAAAGTAGCCGTTTGTTTTAAAATACAACGGTAGTCGTTTTCTACAATAGAAAATTCAAGCCAGGCCTCTCCCGGAAGTTTCATTTCAGCAAATAAAAGAAGCCGGTAATTTTTACGGTCGGCTAAAAGCACTCTCCAGAAATCGAGTGCATCACCTGTTTGTATTTGTATGTCGCTTCTTCTTCCCCTGCTGATGCCTACGCCTCCAAATAACTTATCGAGCCATCCACGGATACGCCATAACATATCGGCATAATACCAGCCATGATTGCCTCCAATACCAAATATCCGGTCGGCTATCTCTTCTTTTTTGTCTTTATCTATTTCTATCCATCGACGATCTTTATAACAACCATTCACCGGAACTTCCACATACTGCTTTAAATCCAGCTCGGCCAGGCTACTGGAAGCAGCATCTGTCCAGCTGGAGACGACCATGTTTTGTTCTATTTTCAAAAAAGCCATTTTGATGGCTTCGCGATAAGGTATCATTTTCTGCGGAATAATTTGCTCAATAGAATGCTCTTTGCAGATTACATCAGTTTTCATGCTTTGCACCAGTTGGCGTGCAATGGTAAAATTAGCTGAAGTAGTAAAATAAAGCCAGTAAGCCGAAAGGCTTGGAAACAATACCGGTAAAGCAAAAATGTATCTTTTATAACCACGAACCGCTGCAAAATCAAGTAGCATTTGTTTATATGTAAGCACATCAGGGCCGCCAACCTCAAAAGTGCGGTTAAAGGTTTTATCATTTAACAGACTCCGGTGCAGGTAGTTGATGAGGTTGCGGATGGCGATTGGCTGGCACCGGGTGTTGAGCCATCGCGGTGCTATCATGATGGGTAATTTCTCTGAAAGATCGCGTATGATCTCAAAAGAAACGCTACCCGAACCTACGATAATGCCCGCTTCAAAAACGGTATAGGCAATGCCTGAATGCATCAGGATGTCTTTTACTGCCTTTCGTGCCAGCAAATGAGGGGAAAGATTTTCTTCATTAGAAATTCCGCCAAGGTAAATTACCTGTTTTACCTGGGTAAGCGTGGCCACCAGCACGAAACATCCTGCAGCTCTTATTTCATATTCTTTAAGTGTGGTGTGCGTATCTCCAAGGGAATGGATAAGATAATAAGCTACATCAAATGTTTTGTGGTTAAAATTCTGAACGGCATTTTCGGGATGAAGAAAATCAAATTCAATAATATGCACTTTACTTAAAATCTCATTAGACGGCCTGAAACGGTTTACATCTCTTACCACGCAGGTTACCTCATGGCCCGCTTCTACCAGCACAGGCAACAACCTCATACCAATATAACCATTAGCACCCGTAAGTAAGATGCGCATATATTTATCGGTAAACAGCGTTTAATCCTTAATATGGTAACTGTTTACAGCGACAAGGTAGCCCAAACAGAGCCCGTAAAAAATGATCTTCGACATAAAAAAGGCTGATCAAACAGGTAGAATCCGGAATCATAATTTCTGATAATTACAGTAAAGCAACAAATAATCCCGGTTCTTAATTTAGCAGGTTGCTAAAAAGTAAAATCAATTTTCAAAACCTTAAAAAAATACAAGATTAAAAGGGGGTAACATAAAAGATAAGAAGATCTGAGCCAGCTAGATTTAAAACAAGAACTAATGCTGCATTTTTTTCCAGCCGGGGCAGGCAACTGACAAGTAGTTAGTTTTGGTATATAACCATTTTATAGAGACCCGGGTTAGAATTTAATTTTTTTACCCGGTATAAGTTCCTTTGTATACAAAATTTAGGTTTATGAAGCCAAGTACAAAAATTATTCGACGATTAGCCATAAATACTCGATAGTTGGCATATATTGTCCTCTTATTAGGTTATTTTGACCTATAATACTTTCACTGGTTTTAATATACAGGCTTCCTTTTACACCATTTTCCTCCAATTCTCTGGAAAGAGAGAAGAAGCTTTTCAATCTTAGTAGCCAATCATAAATTAACTTATTTCGCTTTTGAAAGTAAACTTCATTTTTTAAGATTTACTTTTTCAAGGCAGGAAAAATTATCTTTGAAACAATAGAACCAGGACACGGATATGATTTGAGATCACTTGAACATTCAAATTAATAGCAATGCGCGGTTTTCAGCTTTTGCTTTATATATTATTTTCTCTTTTCGCTTTGTTGGACAGAAGGCGATCTTATTGCCAAAAAAATGAAGGGCTGGTACTTCATAAAATTGACGAACAAAACGGCTTAAGTGATAACAACGTACAGTGTATTTACAAAGACAAAAATAATTTTGTATGGATTGGAACCGCATTGGGATTAAATTTGATGGACGGTTCAGATATTACCATTTTCAGGCACGAAACATCAAACCCAAACTCGCTAAATAACAATAATATTACAGCCATAAGCGGCGATAGCAAGGGTTTACTATGGATTGGCACAGGCGATGGCGTAAACTCTTTTGATCTTACTACCCGAAAGTTTACTTATTATCCTTTGGCTGAACACGGAAGTGCAAATAGCCAATTGGTTAGTTGTTTGCTTACTGATCATAATGACAACGTTTACATTGGAACTTTAGAAGGTTTATTTTTTCTAAACAGAAAAACGGGCAAAACAGAGACATTGCAGGTGCCGGGAGCAAAAAGAGAACTGGAAGCCAATAACGCTATTACAGACCTTGCCATTGATGCTACAGGAAAGATCTGGATATCCACTTATAACGGCCTTTGGAGCTACGATGAAGCTAAAGATCATTTTACTCATGAAATTGATGCACAAAATGATTCTCTTTTTACAGGGCTTTTTACGTATTTACTTATCGATCATTCAGGAATAATATGGATTGGAACGTGGGATAAAGGATTGAAAAAATATGATCCCATCAACAAAAGGCTTTCCTCTTTCCAGGTTAATCAAAATGAAGATATCTCCTCTCTTGCTGAAATAAAACAACCCAACGGAAATTATATTTTATGGATAAATGGTTATTCACAGGCCTTTGATCCTTCAAATAATAAAATTGTGCTCCTGCCGGTATGGTCCGGGTTTTCAAAAATGCCTTTGACCAACAATATTTATACTTCGGCAGATCACTGGCTCTGGATCGGCACTCACCAGGGGCTCTATTTTTACAATCCGACCAAATCGTTGTTCATGCATCACCGGTTTTCAGGGGCTATTACTTCGCAGGTAGTGTCACTTTTACAATGGAACAATAAGATACTTGTTTCAGGAAGTGGTAATAATTTTTTAAAGGCCTATGATAACGATTTTAGAGAAACCGATGATTACAGTAAAGAAGTAAGTGGGACAGACATCTCTTGTTTATCGCTGAAATTTTCGGGTAGCAATACCCTGAAAGCCGGTACTTCAAAAGGATTGGCAGATATCAATCTTATTAATCATAAAGTAGTCTTTCATCATCTTGATTTCCTGGCAAAGAGCATTATTTCCGGCAATTTTATTACCTCTCTTTTGAAAGACAAAAACAACGTATGGTGGATGTTTCCATGGAGATACGGCATTTGGGTTACCGATTCATCTTCCCATAATTTTCACCAGGTGTTCAATAATTTTTTAGTTGAAAATGACAAGTCGAAACCTTTGGTAATTGCAGATGCAGCGGAAGATAAAAACGGCAACCTGTGGTTCGCAGATCTCGACGAAGGAATTATTTTCTACAACAGTAAAACGCACACTTTTTCAAAGCCATTTACAAAAGTGCTGGGCGAAAAAAATGCAACATCCCAGATATTGTATTACCATGACCATTTTTTCTCCTTCTCAGGAACCAATATTTATACATGGAATCCCGATCGTTTGCAAATTGAAAAAATAAAACTGCCATCGCAAAATGATAAACCCATCTCTTCTATCGGCATAGATAGCACCGGCAATTTATGGATCGCCACTCAAAAAGGATTGCTGGTTTACAATTTTAAAACCAGGGTTTTTGATCGGTTTACTACAGCAGATGGTTTAGTAACGAATGAAATGGATGCCACGCTCTTATGCACAAAAAAAGGCACAATGATCATAGGAAGCCCGGATTATCTTTCTTCCTTTGAGCCTTCGAGATTGCTTTCATCCATTGATCATGCGCCACACATTCAATTGACAGAATTATTGGCCAACGGCCAGTCGGTTGCTTTTGATTCATTGCTGGAAATGAGTTTCGGACATACGATTAATAATTTCATTTTTAAATGGACCATTACCGATTATAACAATCCTGTAAACAACCATTATTATTTCCAACTTAAAGGAATTGACAAAACCTGGCGTTCCGCCGGTAATCATGGTGAGGTCGAATTTGCTAATTTATCTTCCGGAAAATATACGCTGCTCTTAAAAGGTGAAAATTCAAACGGTGTAAACGCAGACAGAATATTATCACTCAGTTTTAGTATCCTTCTCCCCTTCTGGCGCACGTGGTGGTTTCTCACTCTTATTTTTTTAGCCATTGCCGGCTTCTTTTATTCTTGGTACCGGTACCGCCTTATGCAGGGATTAAAAATAGAAAAATTGAGGAACAAGATCTCGCTTGATCTGCATGATGATATCGGTTCAACCTTAAGCTCAATTTCTATTTTAAGTGAGATGGCATTGCATGAAAACCAACCGGCAGAAGCGGGAGAAATGCTTCATGAAATAAAAGAAAATTCTCTTTCACTGATGGAACGAATGGATGATATTGTGTGGAGCATCAATCCACACAATGATTCGCTGGAAAACCTGTTCCTAAGAATAAAAGAATTTGCATCAAAACTATTTGAAGCGAAGGGAATTAATTACTCCATTCATATTGAAGAGAACATAAAACACATTCAATTGCAAATGGAGTATCGCCAACACATTTACCTGATTATGAAAGAGGCGATCAACAACCTGGTTAAATATTCAGAAGCAACTGAAGCGAAGATTGAAGCACATCATCATGGTTCTCATTTCAACATTTTAATAGAGGACAACGGAAAAGGTTTTGATATGCAAAAACTCAGGTTTGGCAACGGCCTAAACAGCCTGAAAACAAGAGCGAAAGAAATGAAGGCGGAATTAAAGATCAATTCTGTTATCGACCAGGGCACAAGCATATTCGTATCGGTAAAAATCAAATAAATATATGATGCGGTATTTCAATTGCTTTGTTCAACTTTACATATCATGATTAAGGTTGCCATAGTTGAAGATAATAATACGCTCCGGCGATCGCTTTGCAACCTGATCAATCAAACCGAAGGAATGCAATGCGTTGCTTCTTTGGAAAACCTGTTGAACGTGGTAAGTGAATTCAGAAAAACATTTCCCGATGTTGTGCTTATGGATATCGGCCTGCCCAATATTTCCGGTATCGAAGGAGTAAGAACAGTAAAGGAAAATTTTGAAAAAATTCAGGTATTGATGTTTACTGTTTTTGAAGATGACGAAAAAATATTTGAAGCGATAAAAGCGGGTGCTTCAGGTTATCTTTTAAAAAAATCTTCCCCTGAAGAAATCATTGAGGCGATAGAGGCTTTGTATGGTGGCGGCGCACCAATGAGCGGCAACATTGCGCGTAAGGTAATAGAATCGTTTCAACATCATACTCATCCAACCAAAGAAGATTATCAACTTACCACGCGTGAAAGTGAAATTTTACATTCATTGATAGAAGGGATAAGTTATAAAAAATTAGCTGAAAAATATTTCATCAGTATAAGTACCGTGCGTACGCATATCAGGCATATTTATGAGAAACTCCATGTAAATTCCAAAGCGCAGGCAGTGGCTAAAATTCTAAAGAAATAATTATTTTTCGTTGAATGGGGGATATTTTTTGCATTCAAAATTCAATAATAAAACCTATAGAAGGTGTGGGGATAGCACTGTCATTATTTAATAAAACAGGAATTGCATTACTGCCATCGGGTTTAATTGCCTGCCCGTCCGTTGTAACAAAGGCTGTGTTATCCGCATTTCTTCTAAAAGTATAACTGGGTACAGCCTGATTGCTGGCTAAATACCAATTAATAATATCAAGGAATAAATCAATAGAGATTTTTCTGCCATTCCATTTCTTATCAATCCTGAGATCACTGGAATTAAATCCCCTGAGACGAAGTGTATTCAATTTTGAATAATCTAATACGCCTTTGCCCTGGGATAAATAATTTAATCTTGATTCATTTAAATCGTAAGGTGTATACGGTGCACCGCCCTGGTAGCGAAACTTTAACCCCAATTCCCAATTACGGCGAAATTTGTAACCCCAGGTAATGCTTAGTAAATGCCGGTTATCCCAACTGCTTGGAATTAGTACATTGTTGATACCACTGTATTCGCTGCGATAAAAAGTATAAGACAAAATTCCAAAAAAACGATTGGTTAACTTTTTTTGTGCAAACAGCTCGAATCCAAATGCCCTGCCTTTACCATTGGTAACAACTGCTTCATTACCTAATACATCAAAATCGCTTCCTAAATTTGATAATGAAATTCCATTCCGAACTGAAACAGGTACATTAGAATATTCTTTATAAAATGATTCCAAAGTAAATCTCAGGCCTTCATTAGGTAAATATTCCAGACCCGTTACAAAATGATCACTGCGGAGGTATTTACTATTTTTATTTAGAAGAGTTCCATTATTATCGGCAAAACCTAAAATAGTGTAAGGCGCTATTTTGTAGTAGCGGCCCACAGAAGCATTCAATGTCCATTTATCCGCTAAAACATAACTGAAAGATATACGGGGAGATAAAGTTTGCAGGCCATTAGCCCCCTGCGAAGTAAATGTATTTATGTCTGAACGTATTCCGGCACTTACTCCCAGCCTGTTGTTAAAAAATCTTTTACTCAATTGCGTAAAGGCTCCAAAACGCCAGAAGTTTTTTAACGGGCTGGAAAAATTGATGGTTATAGCAGGCTGTACTATATTACCGCTGCTATCTTTCAATTCCTTACGAATAACATTGAAGGTATTGTTGCTATACTCTTCCAGTTGAGCCATTATTCCAAAGGCAATTTTCCAACCATTCTTATTCTTATTAAAATCCAGCCGGAACTTATTTTCTGTTTCTCTTGATTGATAAGAAAGCATACGCTGTTCTGGTAATTTCAATTTATTATCTTCATACTGCTGTATATTATTATCAAAAACATTTCGACTTAAAGCCAAATTCATAAATCCATTTTTTAACAGGCGTCTTAAAGTTAGGCCCACAGTATAATTCCATTGATTGATAAAAGGATTAGAATTGAGTACATAAAGTTTTTCGGGGGTGGCATTTTTTATAGAGGCAAACCGGAATTTATCAATAGCACCCAATCCTATAAAAGAGAGGGTCGTTTTGGAATTCAATTTGCTGGTGATTTTAGTTTGAAAATCCCAATAATTGGGTCGTATCGGTATATCAAGCGCAGAAAATAATAGCCCGAGGTAGGAACGCCTCGCAGAAGCTAAAAAGGTTGTTTTTTTATTTTTTGAAAGTGGCCCTTCAAGAGTGGCAGCGAGATCAGTAGCACTCGCCCTAATATTTCCCTGTATTTCATTTGGATTGCCGGTACGCTGTTTAAATTGAAATACTGAACTTAATACATTATCATATCGTGCATCAAATGCCGAAGAAGAGAGTTTAACATCTTCAATGAACGATACATTTAAAATACCCTGCGGTCCGCCACTGCTACCTTGTGTCTGGAAATGATTTAATACAGGAATTTCAATGCCATCTAAATAAAATACATTTTCATTGGGCGCTCCCCCACGGATGATAATATCATTTCTGAATCCACCACCTTGTGTTCCACCACCAACTCCAGGAAGAGTTTGTATTACCTTACTTATATCAAAATTACCACCCGGATTGCTCTCTATTTCTTCGGCAGTAAGACGCTGTACACTCAAGGGAGTTTCGAGGGTAGCTGCTCTCGCGGTCTTTTTATTGATATTTACAACTATTTCTGACAAGGCAATCACCTTTGGCTCTAATTCTACATTGATATTTTTTTCATTTCCGGAAGTAATAACGATGTTGAAGAGAATCTTTTTAGTATAGCCGGATATCGTAAACTCAACATTATAAGTTTTTAAAGCAAGCCCGGTAATCCTGAAAACACCATTTGAATCTGTGATACCTCCTTTATTACTTCCATCTAATGTGACGCTCACACTATTAATTGGTTTTTGAGTTGTTTTATCAACTACAGTCCCGGAAATCCTTCCATTATTTTGAGATTTTGCATTTATGTGGCACATCAAAATTATAATGATAAAAAAGCAACCTTTTATTTTTCTTCTAAAATTCATTCTTTGAATTTACCATTTTTTAGCGTCTTATAATCGCAAAATTGGGCTTAAATTCTAAAATTAAAAAAGATAAATCAACCTATTTTAAGTAAAACATTACAAAGGAAATTTAATCAACCTTTTGGTGCTGTTGATATTTTTCTCACGGACGATTTTGAACAGTATTTCCCAAAAAAATCAAGAAATTATTCTTTCCGGATTTTCAGAAAAAATCATCTATTTATACGATAGGATTTTTTTGCCAAAAATCATTTCTTTGATAATGACATTAAGGCATGTTTACCAAAAAAATATTTAATTATGAAAACATCATTTCGTTTTTTTAAATGTATGATATTGGCAATTATTTTAATCGTCGTTTGTCAATACTCCCAGGCACAATTTCTGAAAAGATTAAAGAACAAAATAACCCAAACCGCCGCGGATCATGTGACTAACGATGCAGGTAACGCCACAGATAAAGCAATAGATAAAACTGAAGATGCAGCAAAAGGAGACAAAAGCAATAATGCTGAAGCCGGTTCATCTTCAGATCCCAATTCATCCGGCTCTTCCTCCGGCGATGCAACAGCTTCTTCAGAAAAAAACAGTCCGCCAACCATTCAGAGTTATAAGAATTATGATTTTGTTCCGGGAGACGATATCATTTTTGAATCCGACCTAGCTGATGAACAAACCGGGGAAATACCTTCGCAATTTACTTTGAGCGACGGACAGGTGGATGTTCAACAGGAAGATGGTGAAAATGTAATACATGTACCCACAGGCCCCGGAGCCACTTTTACGCCGCGCATGACAAAGGAAACTTATATGCCGGATCAATTTACAGTTGAGTTTGATTTTAAAAATGAAAAATTTGGCCTAAATCATTTCTCTGTGGATTTTGGCAACCGGGTATATTATGCGCAGGACCCAGCCATCATGCCCGGAGTCTCTTTCACTAATTCCGACGTTACCTGGACTCTTGGCGATGTGGAATTTCCAAAAGACTTACACGCAGATGGTGATTACCCGATGGTTTGGCATCATATAGCTATTGCTATTAATAAAAATGTCGGTAAGGTCTATGTAGACCAATACAGGGTAGCTAATGTAAATAATCTCACCGGTAAGCCTAATAATGTAACCATTCACGTAAGTGGTTATGAAAACTCATTTGTAAAAAATATACGTATCGCCAAAGGGGGTATCAATATTTATAAAGAAACTACTACCCCGTCAAAAATTATTATGCACGGAATCCTCTTCGATGTTGATAAAGCTACCTTAAAGCCGGAATCAATGGGCTCTATCAACGAGATATATAACCTGATGAAGAAAAATGCGTCACTAAAATTTGAAATTGACGGACACACTGATAATACCGGTGATGCATCACACAATCTGACCTTGTCTCAGCAACGTGCCGATGCCGTAAAGACTCAACTGGTTAGTATGGGTATCGATGCATCAAGATTGACTACAAAAGGTTTTGGCGACACAAAACCCATTGCTGGAAATGACACGCCTGAAGGCAAAGCGAATAACAGGAGAGTGGAATTTATTAAGATGTGATTATAATTCCAGCCAATTTTTATCAAATGTTTTTCTCATACCAGGCCAAAAAAAGTCATCAAAACTGAAATATGAAAACTAAACTTATTCTGGTTGCAATAATATTCTTTGGAACAAAAGCCACAATTAAAGCACAAAGGGCCCTTCCCTTACCGATAAACAGCTTGTTCTCAAAGATTCCTCCTATACCTAACGATTGTGGAACAAGTTTTCAATTATGTACTAAAGATACAGATGCTACCAACGGGATCATCTCTGTTAAAGATGCAGGAAAAGTTATAAATGATTTACAACAAATTACAGAAAATGATGTGCAACAATTGGCCACTTCATCTATGACCAGTTCTTATAGCAATCCAACTGCATCGATTCCATCACAGGATCAAATGTCTAATATGATGCAAAATTCGTCGCAGATGCAGAATATGAGTCCGCAAGAAGCCATGAAAATGGCGCAACAAATGCAAAATCAAAATAGATCCCCCACAGCAATTAACACAGATTTAATGCAGGAAATTGGCAAAGGTCAGGATGCGGCAGCAAAACTTAATGTTGTGCTAAATGAGCTGAATACTAAAGGCTCACAATTAACTGGCACCTATCAACAGAAAATGGATAATATAAAAATGACCG
The DNA here is from genome assembly GCA_028876495.1 of Bacteroidota bacterium. Taxonomy (GTDB): domain Bacteria; phylum Bacteroidota; class Bacteroidia; order Chitinophagales; family Chitinophagaceae; genus Ginsengibacter. The sequence continues at coordinate 56,419 of JAGWRO010000076.1, read as the reverse complement.
GATCCTGCGAGGAATTTAAAGTTGAGGGAGCTGACCTGATGTTACCGAAATGCGGATGCGTGAAAAGCATTAATATGGATTTTCATCAGAAAAGAGTCGCCGTTTCAAATGAATATCTTCAAAATTTAGAAGCACTCCTGCAAAGATATCTTCCGAAAATTAAAGGTGAAATCGCTATAGTTGATAAAGTTGAGCAAGATCTTAACTATGGAGATGCATTAAGTCTGCCTGCTTTAAAGTCCCAGGCAGTTACATTGCAACAAGAAGTTTTTGGTTCCGTTATGCCCATTCTTGGATTGGTAGGTGATAAGGTCAAAGAGACGGGGTCAGAGTATGCAGATCTGACCAACATTAAAAATGGTCATTTGCCGGAAGCCTGCCAATAATATTTTTTTAAAATATGGATTTCATTGAACTGAAAGCAAAAAAATAATAATCTTTTAAATGCTTTAAAAAATAAATGGCATGACTGCACTATGGTTGCAGTTCGGGGAGCTAATTAAAATATCTAAAAGAAAAAAGCTCAAAAAAAGCAGAAAGCGATAAAAATGATTTTCAGGAATATTTTTTTTAGAAGTAATCAAATTCAACAATCAATTGTTGTAATTTTTTTTCTGTCAACAATTCCATTTATTGCAAAATCGCAAGATTTGCGCTGCACATATTGGCCAGCCCCGTGCCAGAACACCGATGCCATTAGTACTGCTAATGACTGGACAACACGCATGAAAGATAATATCGCGCTGATCCAGGAATTGAAATTCGAAAAAAAAATGCGTTTACAACTTTACAACATCCTGGCAGAAGCGGCGAAAAGAAATCACTGGGAATTATATGAACTTACCGAAGAAGCTTATGACGGGCCGCCTAGTCCTTCAATAAGTTATGAAGAATGGGAGTCGACTCCTTATGAAAAAAGACCTCCTGCAAGCGTCGATATTACATTTATTATCCTAGTAAATAAAGATTCCTTATCCAAATGGAAAAATTGGGAAGTAGAATTCCAGTCAAAAATGGATAATTCTGCCCAACAATATAATTCTGCATCAGAAGAGGTAGACAGGGATCCTTTACTACAGGCTTATTCAGATTCAGAAGATTATTATATCCAACAACAAACTAAATATTTAGACGACCATCAAGATCAATATTTGAAAGATATAAAAAACAATAACACAGCAGGAATTAAAGAGCGTGAGAAAAAACTAAAGTGGTTTTCTTACAAGATGAATTATTTCTTAAAAAAAAGCCAGGATGTGGGAGCAAAGTCCTACACGGATGCCACTCAGTCAATGAAGAATGTGGAAGATGAATTTACGAGTAAAACAAAATTATTTACGGAAGCTTCCATTGTATTGGTGCATATAATGGTCAATCCTGACTATGTAAAGACAGGTCTTGAAGATCCAGGGCAACGTTCACTGGTTCCCCAACAGTCATTAAATATCAGTGGCGCTTCATATGCCGGGTTATTAATCAATCCAGATAAAGACACAGACGAACATGCGTACGTGCTGAACTACCAGGGATATATTTTCGAAAATCCAGCTTCCGTTGGAATGATCAGGTTCGGACAATTCCTATCAGCCGATAGTTATAATAACTATCGGCCGTTGTTTGTTAAAAGATACACGTCAAAGCAATCGACTATTGGATTAGTTCAAAATATAAAATGTGATGTTCTGCAAAATCTTGCCATGCAAATAGAAGGCGGAAAAGATAAAGTACTTGATGTGATAAAAAGTATAAACTGGGATCAGATCAATGCAATGATAGGAAAATAAATTAATCATAATAAACAGCAGTTTTCGACTAATAAAACTATTATGCTACGAAATAAAATAGTGCGGCTAACAATTATTTTTAGTCATTTATTGTTTGCCCTGTCCGTCACTGCACAAAAACAGGTACCTAAGGCAGATTCATTAATCAATTTAAAGCATACAAGTCTTTTATGGTTTACCGGCCATTGGAAATCTAATAATCTATTCGCTACTAATAATCATATTGACTCTTCAGGGGATTACATATATAGTACCGGAGGAAGCGGAACAAATTTAACCGTATCAACTGATGGAAGTATTTCTATTGAATCAAAAGATATTGACGGATGGAACAAGAAAATAGAAACCGGTTTGAATAACCTGGAAAAATATGAAAATGAATTACAAGCTCCAGCTAACAAGGTAAATGAATGGTCTTATCATTTCAATGAGGTAACCTTACCGGTTTTAGATGATCTGAAAGAAGAATGGAAAACATACAAGATTAATGGTAAAGTTTTGGTAGATACAAAACCTGATAACCAGAAGGACATTGCAAATGTAAAAGGGAAAGCAAAAAAGGATACTATTTTTAAAAAATGTTCTGAAAACAAGCCAGAGTTTCATAAAACAATGGCTTTTTACAAAGCCCATAAACATGATAAAGATGCTGAACTGACCTATCCGCCACCACCGGCATACAGTAATCAGTGTGTTTCCTGTGATACTTCTTTAGAAAAACTATATCATTGGCAGGATAGCGTATATGCAAACAAGTTTTTTGAACCGGAAAGTGATATGATCAAATTCTGTATCGGTTTAATGCGGGATATAGAATTAATGGGAATTAAGGATGGTCTCCCTAACAGAACTGACAATAAATATGATATGGAATCTATCCTATACGATGCCTTTAATTGGAGCAAAGATCCCTCTAAAAGTGGCCCTTGTGCCTATATGGATTATAGCGATCTTAAAAATGCTGTTGATTTTCTCGTTAACCGTGAGTATAGAAAAGCTGAAAAATTATTCAAAGATTATAATAAAAACGTAGAAACTGCCCGGCCCGTAATTAAAGTATACTTATCAGCTATCCGGCAAATGGAATTATGGGGAGAAAATACCGACGAAAATAGAGGACTGGCAGAATGCGCTGCATTAATTGACAGAGTTGAAGAATATTACACAAATAAATTGTTTCATGAACATGATTGGTCGCAGCTTGCAAACATTCCATTTATTTTCGGGCTGGAAAGGCAGCGACAGTTACTGGGAGGTCAGGAATCAGATCTAACCCAAAAAATGACTAAATTATTAAATAGTTTTATCTTACAAATTGAAATGGATGTAAAGGAAGGAACGCAAGGGGGTTATGCACTTGCACATTTAAAAGGAGAAGAAAAAATAACTCCCGAATTTGATTACGATAATGATACCTGCTATCGCTGGGTACTAATTAAGGGCAATAATAATTTGGGGTTCCCAAAGAAAAAACCATCACAACAAATTGTTTGTGATCTGCTGGATAATGAACTGGTTGGACCCGGCCCCCGGCCCGAGTATATTGGCACAAAAAGATATTATACGATTTTGTACGGACTAAAAATGGATTATTGTCATGCAGGCAAGGATAGCATCTTCCTAAGTTCATTTGTTCCCCAACCCAATGCTTTGGCCGGCACATGGAGGGTTCCGATGAGCCCTCCTGTACCATTAGGAATAAACGATGTAGACGGTCTTTTCCAGGACGTAAATAAAAGAGTAGAACTTGTTCGTAGTGGTAAGGCCAAACAACAAGCTGAGATCATGAAAGAGCAAGGCGAGCAAATAGCAGCTCAGATGAAAGCCATTCAAAAAAAAATGGGTAATGGGCGATCTGCTTCAAACATTAGCGACTATCAGAAAATACGTGATTTGGCTACACAAGCTATGAGTCTCGGGACAAATCAAAATGTTGCACCCATTCTTTATATCGATTTCCCTCTACAGATTCAAAAACTGACGACTACGCTTCACAATATACGCTTTGATGCAAAAAAAATAAACCCACAGGAATCGGAAGTGATCGTTTACGGATACTATACAATAAAAGTAATTTATAAGCCTGGCAGTTAGCTAAGGTGCAGACTCTTGCTATTAGAAGCGTTGGAAATAACTAAAATATCATTAAATTAAAGAAAGTGATTGTAAAAGATTAATAGTGGCATTTTTTTTAACTTACACCGACTTCAGAAATCCAACAAATAACAGCTTTTTTTATTTTGCTTTAGAATGATTTGGTACTACTCCAATTCATCATCTGTAAAAGATTGGGAACTTAAATTGATCATACTTCCCATCAGATCTTTAAATTCGATTTTACCTTCCACCACTTTTTTGCTGATCAAAGAAAATGCCGACAAACCGTGCAATACAAATTCCATCAGCAACGCATTTTCTTTATTATTGGCGGCAGGAAAATGTTTTTTCACGAGGCCAAATAAGCCATCTACTTTGTAAAGCATCTGTATTTTATCTTCATCCTTTAAATCAAAAGAAACATTCAGCTGGTTGCCGGAATCAAACCAATGTGTAATGGCCCTGTAAGGATTTTCCTCAGGAACAGATTCGCGGGTTTTTCTTTTTTTTAAAGATTCAGGATTGGGGAAATATTTTACAAATTGTGTCCGTATGGCCTTCTCCAATAAATTATACGCCACCTGGTAAGGACCTTCCTGTTCTCCTTCATATACCAATTCTATTTTACCGGTGATGGAAGGAATAATGCCCGTCAGATCGCTGATCCAAACCTGCGTTTCTTTTTCTTTATTCATGATGGCGCGCCTTTCTGCGGCACTCACGGCATTTTCAAATGCAGAGATGGTAAGCCTTGCAGAAACGCCACTTTTTTTGTCGACAAATTCACTTCCCCGTGCTTCAAATGAAACCTGCTCTAACAGGCGTTTTACCAGATCACTTACCTGTACTTTTTTTACCTGTTCGCTATGAATGGAAGCTTCCTGTTCAGTAATAAACAAAGAATTTTCAATATTGGTAGGATAATGAGTCAGTATCTGGCTTTCGATACGATCTTTAAGTGGTGTTACAATCGCCCCGCGGTTGGTATAATCTTCAGGATTTGCAGTGAAGACAAACATAATATCCAGCGGCAATCTTAATTTAAAACCGCGTATCTGCAAGTCGCCTTCTTCCAAAATATTGAACAATGAAACCTGGATGCGCGCCTGCAAATCGGGTAATTCGTTGATCACAAAAATGCCGCGGTTGCTCCTTGGAATGATGCCATAATGGATCACTCTTTCATCAGCATAACTCAACTTCAAATTGGCAGCTTTTATCGGGTCAATATCACCAATAAGATCGGCAACACTTACATCAGGTGTAGCTAATTTTTCCCCATATCGCTCGCTTCTATGTAACCATGTGATAGGTGTGTCATCTCCTTTTTCCTTCACAAGATCGCGGGCATATTTGCTGAGCGGCTTAAACGGATCATCGTTTACTTCGCTGCCTTCTACTACCGGGATATATTCATCCAGTAATTCCGTCATCTGGCGCGCCATACGGGTCTTCGCTTGTCCACGCAAACCCAGGAAAAGGATATTATGACGTGACAACAAAGCTCTTTCTGTATCAGGAATCACTGAATCTTCATAACCAATAATTCCACGAAAAGTCACATCTTTTTTACTGATCTTCTTAATAAGATTTTCGCGTAATTCTTCTTTTACTGATCTGGGTTTGTAGTTAATTTCTTTTAGTTGTCCCAGGGTTTTTATGTCTGTCTGAACCATGATTTGGGTGGATTTTATTGATTGTTAGGATTAGGGCAGAATTTTGAGTTTTCAAGTCTTTTAAATTGAAGACTAATGGATCCAAAATTTATCAGTAATCCTACCTGCACATTGTATGCCTCTAAATAATTTTTGGCCTGCGCAAGATGAACATTTTCTAATTGGATAATAGCCTTGAGTTCTACCATTATTTTGGATTCCACAAAAAAATCTACTCTTCTTTCTCCTATCTGTTTGTTTTTATAATAAATCGGCATGCTTAATTCCCGGGCAAACTTCAAATCGGAATCATCCATTTCAATTTCAAGTGCTCTTTGATAAATTACTTCCTGGAATCCGTTTCCCGGGGCAGAATGCACTCTCATTGCTGCACCAATTATTTTTTCTGTTATCTCTTTAAATTTATATTCTGTCTGTCCCACAATTAAGTAAATGTATCAATTATCGTCTAAAAATCTGTTCTTCTAATCTTTTTAATCTCCCCAAATCATGGTTCAGACATTTTTCAATAAACCGTTTTTCTTTTTCCGCTTTCAAAGTCTTTAAAGATAAAAGCGCCCAGCCTGTCGAGAGACGCAAAGAAAGCCTTGCCATTATTGGTTTCTGTAAATTCAGTCACAAATTTTTGAAGATACGGATCGCTGGCAATCATAAATGTGGTGATAGGAATTTTAAGTTTTTTACATTGAGCAGCAAGATTCAGGCAACGATTTAAAATTCTTCTATCAACTCCAAAACTATTTTTATAATAACGCTTGCCCACTTTCAAACAAGTCGGCTTTCCGTCAGTGATCATAAAAATTTGTTTGTTGGGATTTTTTCTTCTTCGCAAAATATCCATCGCCAGTTCGAGCCCCGCAACCGTATTGGTGTGATAAGGCCCAACCTGCAAATAAGGAAGATCTTTGATTTCCACAGTCCATGCATCATTTCCAAAAACCACGATATCAATGGTGTCCTTCGGATATTTGGTAGTAATTAATTCGCTCAAAGCCATCGCTACTTTCTTGGCAGGTGTTATCCTGTCTTCGCCATATAAGATCATGCTGTGCGAAATGTCGATCATCAACACGGTGGAAGTTTGCGCTTTAAAATCAGTTTCACGAATTTCCAAATCATCTTCATGCATCATAAAACTTTCCGTTCCATGATTGATTTGCGCATTACGGATCGATTCCGTAAAATCAATTTGCTCTAAAGTATCGCCGAACTGAAAAGGCCTGGTTTCCGGATTGATCTCGTCGCCACCACCGGGTTTGAAGGTATTATGATTTCCTGATCTTGTTTTTTTAAGCTTACCAAATATTTCCTCAAGGCTGCGCTTCCTGATTCCCTGCTCGGTTTTTGGAGTAATTTTTATTTCTCCGTTCTGTTTATTCTCGTCTATATACCCTTTGTCTTTCAGATCTTCAATAAAATCTCCCATCCCGTATTCATCATTGGTAAGATTGTATTCTTTATCCAGTTCGGTAAGCCAGCTAAGGGCTTCACCTACGTCGCCACTTGTATAAGTAAGCAGTTGCATGAAAATATTCAACAGGTTTTCAAATGTTGACTTGCTATTTTCATTTGGGTTGAATTTTGAAAAATGATTAAATCTCATTTATACTATTTGATTCATTTAAAGGTACGCAAAATAGAAATTGCCGGTTTTGTTTGTTTACTATTTTCAAGTTAGGCCTTTAATATTTTCAGCAGCCTTTCTCTGCAATTTACTTCACAATGATTTTTTTTTATAAACTGCATTGTTAAAAATAAAAAAATCCCGACTCCTTTAAGAAACCGGGATTTGAAATTCTGATTATAAAAGATAAAATCTATTGTGTTTTATCGTGTGGCTGTTTTTCTGTTTTAGGGGGAGGAAGATTTTTTATTGTCTTGTTTGCACTTTCGGGTAAAATCGTTTCAGCCGGAGGTTTTGTAAAATACTGCTCCATTCCCTGCAACTGTTGTAACATCTGGGTTACGATCTGGTTGTCATAAGCGAGGTATTGCTGCCTGTTTTCATCCAGGCTACTGAAATACATAACCTGCTGTTCCAGATCAGTGCGCAGAGCGTCTGAGACTTTTTTAGCCAAAGTAGTATCACCGGCTCTGTAAGCAGCCAATAAAAACTGTCCTGAAATCTGGTCCTGTTGCTCTCTGCGAGAAGCCATTCCATAAGGGAAATCCTGTTGCAACATGTTTTTATCACATTTCTCCAGGAGGTCTCTTGCTTCTTTTAATTTTCCATTTTCAGCCAGATTACCGGCTACCTGTGCGTACTGCATTCTTAAGGTATTCAAATGCCTGCGGTTTTCTTCATCAAAATAAGTACCCGGCTTATCGGCGCCCCCGAAGGCGAATTTGTTCATCATTACATTATAAGCCCAATTACGGTTCACGTCGGCATTCTTAACAGGAACCAACCTGTACGTTAGCCCGTCGGTTCTTAAATATTGCTGAAAGCCGAGGTCTCCATAAGGCGTTGTAAAATAAATCGGGCGTTTCCATTTATTCGCCGCAATGATATTGAGTACAGCACTTTCATTTTTCAATAGTGCATTCTTAGGAATGGTAAAATCCAATTTTGTCAATACACTGTCATCCGGATTTACTGTTCCGTTTTCTCTTACCAAAGCAGTATCTACAGGCACTTCCACATTTTTTGTAGGGAAAATATTGATGAAATCGTCACCGTTTTGGTACATTTTCGAAGGATCATCACTACCGGCATAATCTTTCATCATGGTGTAAAGATCGAGCGGTTTAGTCTGATCTACCTTGGCACCCGGAAGGTCGGGGAAGAAATAAATTGCATCACGGTTGCTTCCTATAATTTGTTCCGGTGTCCATATAATCGGGATAGGATCGCTTTTATTGATCTTATATCGAAGTTGGTTCAGGTACCAGTCCGTTCCAAGCAAACTGGAATTAATTACCCTGACATCTCTTCGTATTCCAAGCACTTCCTGATCAAACCAAAGAGGATACGTATCGTTATCTCCGAATGTAATAAGAATGGCATTGGGAGCGCAACTTTCCAAATAATCTTTAGCGATGTCTCTAGCCAAAGTTTTCTGGCTCCTGTCATGATCATTCCATTCCTGGCTGGCCATTATTACCGGCACCGCCAGAAGACATAATCCCGCGGCAACATAGCCAGACGTTTTAGAACTCATGTATTTATCAAAAAGCTCTTTTACATACATAACGCCCAATCCTATCCAGACCGCAAAAGCATAGAAAGATCCAACATAAGCATAATCCCTTTCACGCGGTTGGTTGCCCGCCTGGTTCAGGTAAACTACAATGGCAATACCCGTAAAGAAGAATAATAATCCGACAACCAAACCATTTTCTTTATCTTTTTGATATTGGTAAATAAGGCCAAGCAGCCCGAGGATCAATGGCAAAGCAAATAACCTGTTGTGTGATTTATTTATTTTCAGGCTTTCCGGCATTTTACTTTGATCCCCCAATCGTGCATTATCCCAAAAAGGTATGCCTGTGATCCAGTTACCATCCCGCACATTTCCCATGTCTATACCCTCTAGATCGTTTTGTTTTCCTGCAAAATTCCACATGAAATAACGGATATACATCCAGTTGAGCTGGTAGCTAAAAAAGAAAGCTATATTATCAGCCATTGTTGGCTTTGAGTAGTATTTTCCTGTTTTAGGGTCTTTACCTATGTTCGCAAAGTTGGCATAATAATCGGCGTGTCCCTGGTCGTTACTATTATCCCACATCCTCGGAAAAAAGTGAAGGTCCGAAGGAGCATATTCAGTTACAACTTTTTTACCTTTTTTTACATACTTATTCTTACCTTTTACATAAACATCTTGGTAAGTCTGGTTGGTAGGTTCGTCTGTAAAATCCTGACCTTTTATTATTGGCCAATCTCCATATTGTTCGCGGCTAAGATATCCTTCAAGGCTTAAAGGATTATCCACATTAAACATATCAATTGCAGGATCCGCATTGGATCGGATCATTGTAGTAAAATAAGTAGAAAAGCCCAGCAATACAAAAGCAAAGCTCCACATGGCCAACCTTAAGAAATTCCAGTTTTTTCTCTTTGCCAACCGTATCATCAGGTAAATAACAAAAGCAATAAAAACAAAGAAAAAAGTAAATCCGGTAAAGAATGGCAGGTCAAAACTATTGGTAAAGAGGATATCAAAATCAGAAGCCAGCTTGATACTCCATTGTATCATTGGAACCTGAACAATACCGGTAACCGCACAGGCAGCAAGGAACGCCCAAAAAGTTCCCCATTTGGTTACTTTGTAACGCTTAAAATAATAAACCATTACAATAGCAGGAATAGTAAGGATAGGCAACAAATGCACACCTACCGCCAGTCCTATCATATAGAAAATCAAAATGAGCCACTTATCTGCCGGTGTAAAATTACCCTTAACGCCTCTTAATTTTTCTTCAGTAACCGCCTGTTCCCATTTAAGAACCAACCAAAAAACAATTGCTGTAAAGAAAGAGGAACTGGCATACACTTCTGACTCAACAGCGCTGTACCAAAATGAATCGCTGAAAGTATAAGCTAATGCCCCTACCACGCCTGCTGCCATTATTACAAAAATCTGGTTGTTGGTAAGTGGGGTAGAATTATTTTTTTCATAAATTCTACGTGCGAAGTGAGTAATCGTCCAGAATAAAAATAAAATGCAAAAACCACTCATTAAAGCACTCATCGTATTCAATCCAAGAATCGCATTATTCGGATTTGAAAACGGAATCATAAACAACCTCCCAAGCATGATAAATAAAGGAGCGCCCGGCGGATGAGGTATTTGAAGCTTATATGCGCTGGAAGCAAATTCGCCGCAGTCCCAAAAACTGCCGGTAGCTTCCATAGTTTTTAAATAAACGAAGCTGGCGATAATACAAATTGCCCACCCGGTAATGTTGTTGATACGTTTATAACTCATATTATGGATTTATCGAAAGAAGGGACAAATATAAAGCTATGATTGCTACAATTCAATTCACTTATTTTTTTTTACACAAAGGATTGTTAATTTGTTTTCATTATTATTTCCTGTTTACCAGAGGAGTTAAAGACCGATATGCGGCCACAATAAATTTTATTTGTGTGGTTTCTTGCTCTAATTTTGATTTTTAATATTCAAAAATCGAAAGTTTTAAGAATATTTATTTTTTACTATTCAGATCATCAAAATCACCGGGTACACTTCAGTGAAAAAAGCCTTTTTCCAACTTCATTTTGCAGTTATGCTGGCTGGTTTTACTGCTATCTTAGGGAAACTGATCCAATTAAATGAAGCAGTACTTACTTCTTACCGTATGCTGCTAAGCGCAGTAATTCTTGGTGCATTTTTGCTGTATAAAAAACAATTACAAAAGCTTTCATGGAAAAACACGCTGAGGCTTTTTGGGATCGGGGCCATCATTTCACTACATTGGGTAACCTTTTACGGAAGCATTAAATATTCTAATGTTTCAGTTTCAGTTACCTGCTTATCAACGATCGGTTTTTTCACTTCTTTTTTTGAGCCGCTGATCATGAGAAGAAAAGTAGATTTTGTAGAAGTGTTTCTTGGAATACTCGCCATTGCCGGCGTTTACCTCATCTTTAATTTTTATCCTGAATATAAAATGGGGATCATTTTTGGAATCATTTCTGCAATGCTTGCCTGCATTTTTCCCATCCTCAATAAAAAATTGGTGGAAGATTTTCCGCCAAACACAGTTACACTTTATGAAATGAGCGGAGGTTTTATCGCACTTGGCTTCATATTGCCGGTTTACCTTCACTTTTTTCCGGCAGCTTATTTTCTGCCCACTTACAGCGATTGGTTGTGGTTGATCATACTGGCAGGTGTTTGCACCGTTTTCGCCTTTAATCTTAGCCTGAATGCCTTAAAACATATTTCGGCATTTACTACTAACCTCACTTACAATTTTGAGCCGGTATATTCTATTATCCTTGCCTTTATCATTTTTAAGGAAAATAAGTTTTTAGGGCCGGAGTTTTACTTCGGCTTTACCTTGATATTGCTGGCAGTAACCTTGCAAATGATGAGAGTTTATCAGGAAAAGAAAACCCGCAAACTATAAGCTGATTTTTAGAGGTAATGTATTTTGTGAGAAACCTTTGCAAACGCTTCAAACATTTTGGTAACGCCACAATATTTTTCCTGCGAAAGTTTTACAGCTTTTTCAACTTTTGGTTCATCTTCTTTCTCCACTTTAATGGAATAATTAATGGTCACTTCATCATAGATTGCCGCTTCTGCTTCTGTAAGATGTGCATCTACTTTTATTGAAAGATCGGAAAAATTCACCCGCATTTTTTTTAAGATTCCTACTACATCCAATCCTGTACATCCAGCCAATGAAGCCAGCATCAGTGCTTTAGGCCGGGTACCCAGGTTCTTTCCACCCCGTGATTCATCAGTATCTATTTCTATCTTATGACCATTAATATCAGCAGTAAAATTCATACCGCCCTTAAAAACTGCATTTATTGAAGAGGTTGCCATTTTATTTTTTATTAAAAAATGTTAGCGTCAAAATTACTTCATTTTATAAATGAGATTTTATTGCTTCAGAAATTTGAGAAGAACTCATCGCACCCGATTGGCGCCATAAAACTTTTCCTTCTTTAAAAAGGATCAACGTAGGCACGCCCTGAATGCGGAATTGTTGCGCCGTTGCCGGGTTTTTGTCAATATCTATTTTGATGACCCTTAATTTTCCTGTATTGTTTTGGGCAATTTTTTTTAATTCGGGAGCCATCATTTTGCATGGGCCGCACCACGTTGCGTGAAAATCAACCAAAACCGGTTGAGTATTTTTTATTACATCTCCAAAGGTTTCCATATCAATTCTTCAACACAAATTGTGCCCGTTTAAAAATTAATAGTGGGATAAAACAGGACTGGGCAAAAGTGTCTTTTTTTTAAAATAAAAAACTGTCAAATTTGTTGCTTTACTGTTTGTAACTGCCTAAATGGCTTTATGATTCGTTAATTCCGATACCTGCATCATTTTTTTCCTGAAAAAGCAGATATTTATTTTTCAGGTAATTATTTGTTTATTACCTTTGCCGTCCGAAAAAAATAGATCATTATGGCCAGAGTATGTCAGGTAACAGGAAAAAGACCGATTACAGGTAATACTGTTTCACATTCAAACATTAAAACCCGCAGAAGGTTTCTTCCCAATCTGCAAAAGAAAAGATATTTTCTGGCAGAAGAAGATAAATGGATTACTTTGAAGCTATCTTCTGAAGCGATTCGTACTATTAATAAAAATGGCCTTTATACTGTGGTGAAAGAAATGAGGTTAAAAGGAATAAAAATATAAATGCTTCATTAGCACATTAGCTAATTATCAAATTATCAAATTATTAAAATGGCAAAGAAAGGAAACAGGGTTCAGGTAATTTTAGAATGCACAGAGCATAAGGCTTCAGGTTTACCTGGCACGAGTCGTTATATTACCAAAAAAAATAAAAAAAATACTCCTGAACGTTTGGAATTGAAAAAATTCAATCCCATTTTGAAAAAAGTAACTGTTCATAAAGAAATCAAATAATCATGGCAAAAGCAGCAAAAACCGCGATAAAAACCAAGGACCAGAAAGAAGCAGCAGATGCAAAAAACTGGACCAAAGTAGTGCGCACAGTTCGAAGTCCCAAAACCGGATCTTACACTTTTAAGGAATCTATTGTACATAAAGACAAGATCAAAGAACATTTGGGAAGTTAACTGTGGCCGTTTAATTTTTTATTAAAGCTATCCTGCATTATCGCGGATAGCTTTATTTATTTTTGCCATTTTATAATTATTTACTATGGGATTATTTGATAAAATATTCGGAAAAAAGGAGCAGAAAGAGAGTCTTGACCAGGGATTGCAAAAAACCAAAGAAGGTTTTTTTGATAAGATCACCAAGGCAATAGCAGGAAAAAGTACAGTAGATGAAGAGGTTTTGGATGATCTTGAAAACGCCCTGGTTAGTGCTGATGTAGGCGTAGATACCACAGTTAAAATTATTGACGGAATAGAAAAAAGAGTAGCAAGAGATAAATACATCAACACCAATGAACTAAATAAAATTTTAAAAGAAGAAATACAATCTATTTTAGTCGATTCGCCCCAAGATACTAATTACATAAATTATGAACTTCCTGCAGGGCATAAGCCGCATGTAATTTTGGTAGTGGGCGTAAATGGGGCCGGCAAAACCACTACTATCGGAAAACTGGCGCATAATTTTTCGCTTGCAGGAAAATCAGTTTTGCTCGGCGCGGCTGATACTTTTCGGGCTGCTGCAGTAGATCAGTTGAACATCTGGAGCCAAAGAACCAACGTTCCGATAGTAAAACATGCCATGGGTTCCGATCCCAGCGCTGTTGCTTTTGATGCGGTACAAAGTGCAGTTGCCAAAAATGTTGATGTAGTAATTATTGATACGGCCGGAAGGTTGCACAACAAAATCCATTTAATGGATGAATTGAATAAAATAAAAAGATCGATCAATAAAGTTTTGCCAAATGCACCACATGAAGTGATGCTTGTTTTGGACGGAAGCACCGGCCAAAATGCGTTGGAACAGGCGCGCCACTTTACTGCAACTACAGAAGTAACTGCATTGACGATTACAAAGCTTGACGGAACTGCGAAAGGAGGTGTGGTGCTGGCGATTGCCGATCAGTTTAAAATTCCGGTTAAGTTTATTGGCGTTGGGGAAAAAGCAACCGACCTTTTGGTATTTGACAAAAAAGAATTTGTTGATAGTTTGTTTGGAGGAGTAAAAAGTTAATTGGTTAAGCGGTTTATTAGTTTAGATAGTTTAGAAAAATTCGTGGAATTAGTGTAATTCGAGACTAAAAAAATCTGTGAAAGTCTTTGTAATCAGTGGCAAAAAATAAATGAAGACAAAAAATAAAAAAGATAAGGTAAATATCATCACACTTGGCTGTAGTAAAAATATGGTGGACAGTGAAGTGTTGAGTGGACAGTTAGCTGCCGCTGATATAAATGTTTTGCACGAAAGCAAAAAACTGGATCATAATATCGTGGTGATAAATACGTGTGGCTTTATTGATAAAGCAAAAGAAGAAAGTATCAATACAATCCTCGAACAGGTTGAATTAAAAAAGCGCGGGAAGCTTGATAAAGTATATGTTACAGGTTGCCTCAGTGAACGCTACAAACAAAATCTAGAAGATGAAATCCCTGAAGTAGATGCTTTTTTCGGAACAATGGAATTACCTTTTTTACTGAAAAAATTTGAGGTAGATTATAAAGCTGAATTGGTTGGTGAAAGATTATTGAGCACGCCTAACCATTATGCCTACCTGAAAATAAGTGAAGGGTGCAATCGCACCTGCGCTTTTTGCGCCATTCCTCTTATGCGTGGCAAACATATCAGCCGCCCGATTGAATCTTTAGTAGAAGAAGCAAAAAAATTAGTTTCCCGTGGTGTAAAAGAAATTATGCTGATCGCGCAGGAGCTTACTTACTACGGTTTGGATATTTATAAAAAACGAGAATTACCTCGTTTACTGCATGCGTTGGCAGATATTCCCGGCTTGGAATGGATCAGGTTACATTATGCGTATCCATCAAAATTCCCGATGGAAATAATTGACGCGATGAAGGAAAGAGAAAACATCTGTAACTACCTTGATATGCCTTTGCAACACGCCAGCAACAGGATGTTGAAATCTATGAAAAGGCAGATCACGCGTGAAGAAATGGAAGATATTATTGGTGAAATCAAGAGTAAGATTCCCGGTATTTGCCTTAGAACCACGCTCATTGCAGGTTTCCCGGGCGAGACACAGGAAGATGTGGAAGAATTAAAAACTTTTTTGAAAAAAATCGAGTTTGACCGTGTTGGCATTTTTACTTATTCGCACGAAGAAAATACCATTGCACACCAGTTGGATGATGATGTTCCTGAAGAAGAAAAAGAAAGACGCGCGCGTGAGATAATGGAAGTGCAGCAGGAAATTTCTTTTCAAAAAAATGAGGAAAAAGTCGGGCAAACTTTTAAAGTGATTATTGATAAAAAGGAAGCAGGAAAATATTTGGGCCGCACAGAATTTGACAGTGTGGAGGTAGACAACGAAGTGATCATAAATTCTGATAAAAAATTATTACCAGGCGAATTTGTGAACGTAAAAATCACCAATGCTTTTGATTATGATCTCGAAGGGGTTGTGGTTTAAGCCCATCAGTAAACCAACAAATAATTCAAACTTTTATTTTCAATTACATCCTGTATTTCTTCCTCAAATCACTTCTTAGTTGATGCAAAGGCTCGCTGATACCCACTTTATAAATATGAGGATTATTAAAACGCTTGTGTTCTTCTGGTAATTTTTGCAATCTTTTCTTTACAAATTGTGCAATATCTGCAGGTTCATTATTCTCTAATAATGACTTCCCATTATCCATGATTTTATGAAGTAATGGAGTAGCCATTTTTATATCGAGGGATTTGCTTTTTTCAATATCATAAGGATGTATCATTTTGGAAGGAACAGGTTCATCAGCAAGAGCAATTGCATCGGCCACAAAACTATCAGTTTCATCGGTAAAGCGATAAACCTGTTTTACGCCCGGCAGCGTAACCTTTTGAATATTCTCTGACAGTTTAAGTTTTGGCTCACCATTAATCTCGCTTAATTTATAAATCCCATCCAACGCTGCATCAGGTTGTCCTGTTGCCAGGCTTGTGCCAACACCAAAAGAATCAATCGGCGCTTTTTGGTCCAATAAACTTTTGATCAGGTATTCATCCAATTGATTGGAAACTACAATCTCCACATTCTCCAAACCAGCATCATCAAGTTGTTTTCGCGCTTTTTTAGAAAGATAAGCAAGGTCGCCACTATCGAGTCTTATCGCCTTCAATTGTTGGCCTTTTTCCTTCATTTCTTTTGCCACAATAATCGCATTGGGTATACCGCTTTTTAAAGTATTGTAAGTGTCAACCAGCAACGTGCAATTATGAGGTTCAGATTCTGCGAATTTTCTAAAAGCCGTCAACTCATTTTCCTGGCTTTGGATATATGAATGCGCCATGGTACCCACCGCAGGTATATCATATCTTTTTGCAGCAAACATGTTGGAGGTACTGTCAAATCCTCCTGCAATGGCGGCGCGGCTTGCAGAAATGCCTCCCAACGATTGCGCCCTTCTCAAACCAAATTCGCTCAAATAACAATCTCCGGCGGCATAACGAATGCGCGCAGCTTTTGTAGCGATAAGAGATTGGAAATTCAGATAATTTAATAATATCGTTTCTATCAATTGTACTTCTGCAAGGCCGCCCTGCACTTCCAGCAAGGGTTCCAGCGGAAAAGCAACTTCGCCTTCCTGCATAGACCTGATTGTTCCTTTAAAACGAAAAGCTTCCAGCCACGATAAAAAATCTTTATTAAAACCTTGTTTACTGAGCCAATCTATTTCATTTGAATGGTAATGAAAGGTTTCTAATACCGGCAATAATTCGCCAAGGCCACAGAAAATAATGTAGCCACCGGCAAAAGGATTTTTTCTGAAAAAATAATCAAAGCAAACAGGCTGGTCCTGCTTTTTTTCTTTAAAATACACTTCAGCCATTACCAACTCATACATATCTGTATAAAGACCTGAATTGGTTTGAATCGTAAAATTATTGGGATCAGTCATTGTAAATTTTTGTGTTAGAAATTTGCTATCCTGAATTTAGGAAACAGCTTCGAGCAAAAAATGTTTCTCAGCCATTTCCCGGATATTATCTCCAATAGCCAAAGAAGCTGTAGCAGCCGGCGAAGGCGCATTCAATACATGAATACTCGTATCGCGGTATTCAATCCTGAAATCATCACGCGTATCGCCATCTTCGCTCAGCAACATGGCGCGAACGCCGGACCGGCCGGGCTTTATATCATCCATTGTAAGATCAGGAACAAGACGTTGCAGCGTTTTCAAAAAAAGTTTTTTAGAAAAAGCGCGCCGGTATTCATTGATACCAAAACTCATATTCCGGAAAAATAATTTCCAGGTTCCTTTATAAGTTAATGCATCAATTGTGTCTTTTAAATTAAAATCGGTTTTGCCATAACCTTCTCTTTTAAAGGTAAAAACTGCATTAGGACCGCATTCTACATCTCCATTTGTCATGCGTGTAAAATGCACACCCAGGAAAGGGAAATCAGGATTTGGAACAGGATAAATAAGATTTTTGATTTTGTGTTTTGCTTGGTCAGTTAATTCGTAATAATCGCCACGAAAGCCTACCACTTTTTCTTTAATATTTACATGATCTTTATTGGCCAACCTGTCTGCCTGCAAGCCTCCACAAAAAATATTGAACCGGCTGCGGTATGTTTTTTTATTGGTAGAAATAATATTGATACCATTTTCTTTTTCAAAAGCAGTGGCTTCAGTATCTAATACCAGTTGACTTTGAGGATTAATCTCTAAAGCGATCTCCACCATTTTATTCGTTGCTTTTACATAATCAATAATGCCGGTGCACGGAACCCAAATGCCCGCTATTCCTTCACAAAATGGCTCATGTTCTTTAATTTGTTGGGCATTTATTTTTTCAATTCCTTCAATATTATTTTCCTGGCCGGTCTTAAAAATTTTATCGAGATAAGGCAATTCAGATTCATCTGTAGCTACAACTACTTTGCCGCACACATCGTAAGGAATATCATTTTCTTCTGCAAATTTTACCAAAGCCTTTCTGCCTTCCACACAATTTTTCGCTTTTAAAGAACCAGGTTTATAATACATTCCCGAATGCATCACCCCGGAATTATTGCCTGTCTGATGCGCTGCAAGTCGCGGTTCCTTTTCAATTAAAATTATTTTTAAAGAAGGATGATGTTTTTGCAATTGATAAAAAGTAGCTGCTCCTACAATTCCGCCACCGATGATGGCGATATCAAAAATTTCGTTTTCCAAAAAATTACATTTAGAATTTACTAAAGATGATTAGGTTGAATGATAATAAAAATTATACTGCAAAAATAAATTTTCTTTCTTATGAATTTGGATTTGAAAGTAAAGCCATTACAATTTTGTAAATTTATCAACTTAAAATTTTAGAAAATGTCTACAAAAGTTAACTGGCCTGAAGCGATAAAGCCCTTATTAAAAAAATATAAAAAAACAAAGCATCCGCTGGATTACGAAAACCATTATCAGCTTTTGGTTATGGTTGTATTATCTGCACAGGATTCAGACAAACATATTAACCAACTTGCTCCCGAACTTTTTGAAGCCTTTCCCAACATGGGAGCACTTTCTAATGCAACCCCGGAAACACTTTTTCCTCTTATCGGTTCAGTGCGTAATTATGCAAATAAAACAAAATGGTTGATTTCACTTGCACAAAAAATTAAAAAAGATGCTAACATTCCTCTTACACTTGATGAGCTTACGGCACTTCCCGGTATTGGAAGAAAATCAGCCAATGTAATCAGGCGTGAAGCCGGTGAATCGCCGGAAGGTGTTATTGTAGACCTCCATGTAGTGCGGGTAGCGCCGAGATTAGGTATTGCTGAAGGAACAGATCCTAAAAAAATTGAAAAGCAAATAATGGAAGCTTTGCCCAAAAGTGAATGGGATGCCGGAATGGCGATATCTTTTTTAGGAAGAGAAATTTGCAGGCCAACGCCAAAATGCGAAATCTGTTTAATGAATACTGTTTGCGCTTATTATAAAAGCCTGTATAAGAAATAAAAGTAAACAAACAAATAACATAGATTTTAATTTTGGCAGCCACTACCAATTCTTAATTGATAACTATTCGGCCTATTTTTGCAAAATGATTGCAATAGATGATATCCTTATAAGCAACCAGGTAATTGAAGAACAATTTGTATGCGACCTTGATAAATGCAAAGGGGGTTGCTGTGTTGACGGGGATGCGGGCGCACCACTTGAAAATGCCGAACTGAAAGAACTAAATGCGGTTTACAATACAGTGCTACCTTACCTTTCAAACGAAGCGGAAAATATCATAGAAAAAGAAGGAAAATATGTATATGATAAAGAGTTTGGCTGGGTAACGCCAACAATCAGCAATGGAATGTGCGCTTATGGAATTGTAGATAAAAAAGGAATTGTAAAGTGCGCGATAGAACAAGCGTTTAATGACGGAAAAATTTCATGGAAAAAACCGATCAGCTGCCATCTTTTTCCAATAAGAATAAAAAAAACAAAAAGAGGTGATTTGGTAAACTATGAACCCCGCGAAGACCTTTGCGCAGCCGCTTGTTCTCTTGGTAAAAAATTAAAATTGCCTGTTTACCAATTTTTAAAAGAGCCGCTGATACGCAAATATGGAAAAGATTTTTATGAAGCACTTGCTGCAACTGCCTCTCATTTGGAAACCATAAAATGAATATCAATAAAAAATATCCAATTACTTCTTATGAATAAATTTCACTTTTTATTACTTGCTTTTTTTCTCTTTGCTTTTAGTTCATGCTCATTAAACCATGCGAAGATCGATAACAACCTGAAAAAATATTTTGACTCTTCGAATGTGGAAGGATGTTTTGCTTTATTAAATAATCAAATGGGCAATATTACCGTGTACAATATGAAGTTGGATACGCAAAGGCTTTCTACCGGAACTTCTTTTAAAATACCTGAAACTTTAATTGGCATCCAGACCGGAAAGATCATCAATGAAAACTCAACTTTAGGTAATGATAGTTCGGGTAAAAATAACCCGACATTGAAAGAAGCATTTGCCAGTTCATCTATCTCCTATTTTCAATCGCTGGCCCGTGAAATCGGGAAAGACACTTTGAAATCCTGGCTCGATTCGCTCGGCTATGGCAACAAAAAAATCAACGGCCCGGTAGATTCTTTTTGGCTGAATAATGAACTGAAAATTTCGCCTGATGAGCAATTGGGCCTTATGAGTAAATTATATTTTGACCAATTGCCTTTTCAAAAATATGCGCAGGAGATGGTTGCCAGCATAATGCTTCAGGAAGATGATTCGCTTTACAAATTCAGTTATACCACAGGCACAGGCGTGGATGAAAAAAATGACCAGATAGCCTGGACTTTGGGATGGATAGAAGAAAACAGGCATATATACTTCTTCGTCACTTATATAAAAACGCCGGATGAATCAATGGATGTAAAAACCACGGCAGTAAATATTTCCAAATCAGTATTAAAAGCACTGGGATTTTTCAAGGGAGAAAAATAGAAGTGCATCAAATTGTTAAAACGTTCAATCGTGCCCGGTAGATAAACAACAATTTAACAGTAAACCGACAAATCAATCGCATTTTCATTTTTAATTTAGCAGCCACAGATGCTCCACTTTCAATACATAGAATATTTCGTCGCATTAGCTGCTGTACCGGTGATGATTCTGTTCTATCTGCAATTGGTAAAATGGAAGAAAAAAACGGGAAAGAAAATCGGTGATCCTTCATTGGTTAAAGAATTAACTGCAGGCTATTCTTCAAAAAAATTTTTAACCAAATTTATCTTAATTATTGCCGCCTTTACGTTCTGTGTATTTGCAGTTGCAGGTCTTGTAACTCCTGACAAGAATCAAAAAATAAACCGGAAAGGAACAGACATCATGATTGCACTGGATGTAAGTAAGAGCATGCTGGCCCGGGATATAAAACCCAGCCGGCTTGAGCGAGCCAAACAATTGATCTCTACTATTATCGATAAATCTCCTGATGACAGAATTGGCTTGGTAATTTTCGCCGGCCGCGGTTATTTGCAAATGCCTTTAACTGTTGATCATGAAGCGGCAAAAATGTATTTGTCGTCTGCTTCTCCGGATGATGTTCCTACGCAGGGTACGGTTATCAGCGATGCATTACAAATGTGCGATGCAGCATTTAATCCTAATGATAAAACTTTCAAATCTGTGCTTTTAATAAGCGATGGAGAAGACCATGATGATGATGCAATTAAGGAAGCAAAAGAACTGGGAAAAGCAGGAATTATGGTGAATACAATTGGTATTGGTTCTCCTGAAGGCGCGCCAATAATGGATCCTGCAACAGGCCAATATAAAAAAGATGATAAAGGAGAAACGGTAATTACTAAATTAAATGAAAAAGAATTGAGTGATATTGCCAAAGCCGGAAATGGAATTTACCAGTTATATACCAACACAGATGCGGTAGCTTCCAAAATTAAAAACCAACTTGCCAATATCGGGAAAGAAACCAGCACCAGCGATAGCTTATACATTTCATTTAAGCAATATTTTCAATACTTTTTAGGAGCGGCTTTTCTTTTATTATTGATTGAATTTTTCATGTCCGATAAAAAAAGAATTAAAATTAAAAGTGCTGTTGCTGTATTTTTTTTCTTGGGATTCAGTCTTTCTTCTTTTTCACAAACTGCAAAAGATGCTATCATAAAAGGGAACCAAGCTTATAAAGAAAATAATTATAACGCCGCTGAAAACGCCTATCAACAGGCTTTAAAAAATTCGGACAGTGATGTTACCGCCAGTTACAATTTAGGCAATGTTTTATATAGAAAAAATAATACAGAGGAAGCAGTAAAATCTTATGATAATGCCATTGCCAATACCAAAGATGATTCGGTAAAACAAAAAGCATTTTACAACAAAGGCGTTGCATTACAGGCAGCTAAAAAACTTCCCCAATGCATTACTGCTTATGAAAATTCGTTGATATTGAATCCCAAAGACGAAGATGCAAGACAGAATTTACAACGAGCTTTAAAAGAACAAGAAAAACAGCAACAACAAAATCAAAAGAAAAATCAGAATAAGAATAAAAATCAAAAGAAACAACAACCTAAAAACCAGCCCCAAAATAAACAGCAAAAAAATAATCAGCCCCAGCCTTCTCCATCAAAATTATCGAAGCAGGATGCTGAAGAGAAATTAAAATCGCTGCTGGAAAACGAAAAACAACTGCAGGACAAAATGCATAAGATAAAAGGGGCTGCGGCACCTAATAGTCCTGAGAAAGACTGGTAATATTTAATTAGCTGATTAGCGAATTTACCAATTAACGAATTCGTATTTTTGCAACTCAATCATTACAGGAATTATGGAACTTTTTGCCGAATCGTTAACCCAATACAAAAGGCTTAAAACGCTGGAAGTTAAAGTAGGCGACCTGCTGATAGGAAATTACCATCCTATCAGGATCCAGACTATGACAACGACTGATACCATGAATACTGAAGCTACTGTAGCTCAAAGTATCAGGTGCATAGAAGCTGGAGCAGAACTGGTCAGGATCACAGCGCCGTCAAAAAAAGAAGCAGAAAATTTATTGAATATAAAAAATGAATTACGTAAACGCGGGTACACAACACCGTTAGTCGCAGACATTCATTTTACACCAAATGCTGCTGAAATTGCCGCAAGAATTGTTGAAAAAGTCCGGGTAAATCCCGGCAATTATGTTGACAAGAAAAAGTTTGAACTCATTGAATATTCCGATGCCGATTACGTTGAAGAAATTGAAAGGATAAGAGAACGGTTTACGCCTCTTATAAAGATTTGCAAAGAATATGGAACCGCTATGCGGATTGGTACTAACCACGGCTCTCTCAGCGACAGGATCATGAGCCGTTATGGCGATACACCTATCGGAATGGTTGAAAGCGCGATGGAATTTTTACGAATAGCCGAAAGTGAAAATTATTACAACATTGTGTTGAGCATGAAAAGCAGCAACCCCAAAGTAATGGTGCAGGCTTACCGGCTTTTGATAGAAAATATGCAAAGCGAGTTGGGACATTGCTACCCGTTGCATTTAGGTGTAACAGAAGCTGGCGATGGCGAAGACGGAAGAATAAAATCAGCCATTGGAATCGGCACTTTACTGGAAGATGGCATTGGCGATACCATACGGGTTTCGCTCACTGAAGATTCAGAATTTGAAATACCGGTTTGCAAAAACATTGTAAAAAGATATATCCATAATAATGAGGAAAACACTTCGAATGTTCCGGCAATTAAAAACATTTCCACTTTATTTCCGGATATAACAGGAATGCATGTACGCGATTCTTTTCCAGTTCAAAATATAGGAGGTAAAAACGTTCCTGTAGTCGTGGCTGATTTTCATAAAAAAGATGGAATTACAACAAATGATTTGAAAGACATCGGCTACCAATACAATGCCGTTACCGACAAATGGAATATAGGTGATATGGCGGCTGACTATATTTTTTGCGGAGATAATCAAATTGATTTTGCTTTACCGGGAACACTAAAACTCCTTTACTCTTATGATTCGTGGAAACAAATTTTAGATAAATCAAAATGTTTCCCGCTATTTGATGAAAAACAATTTTTAAATGATTTGGTTGAAAGATCTTCTTATATAAATTTTGTAATGTTGGATTGTTATTCGCAAGGATACACTAATTCTGATAAAGAAAATTTCTTTGAAAAAATTAAAAATGATCACACGGTAGTTTTATGCTTAAGCAGCGAAAATAGAAATGCGGTACAAAGTATTCGCAGGATGTTTGGTGAATTAAGTGAAAGAAATATCAAAAATCCGGTAATTGTTATTTGCGACAGTAATAAAGATTCGATGGATGAAAGCCTTATCCACTTTGCAATTGAAACCGGTGCATTATTAATTGACGGCTTAGGAAACGGCATTTGTCTCGGCGATCATTATGCTGATAAAAATAAAATTCCGGATTATAAATTAATGAATTCAATTGCTTTTGGAATATTGCAGGCAACACGCACCAGGATTTCCAAAACTGAATTTATCAGTTGCCCTTCATGCGGAAGAACGCTTTTTGATTTACAGGAAACAACTGCAAAAGTAAGAGCAGTTACCCATCATTTAAAAGGATTAAAAATTGCCATTATGGGCTGTATTGTAAATGGTCCCGGCGAGATGGCTGATGCTGATTTTGGATATGTAGGCAGCGGTCCCGGAAAAATTACTTTGTACAAAGGCAAGGAAGTAATAAAAAGAAATGTTCCCGAATCTATAGCGGTAGAAGAACTGGTTAATTTATTGAAAGAAAATAATGCGTGGGTAGAGCCGGAGCTAGCGCTTGTTAACTGATTTAAAATTTTATTTTGTAGTAAACGAACAAATAAACCGGCTTTTTATTTTTCAAGCCTGTAAAAGAAACTCCGAAAAACTCCTGATTTTTAAAAAATCAGAAGTTGGATTATTTTCAATCATTTTTAATTTCATTTTCAAATTAAATAACTCAAATTGAAAACAGATTTTTTAGTGATAGGCAGCGGCATTGCAGGACTTACTTATGCATTAAAAGTAGCGCGCGATTGCCCGGATAAAAGTATTACCATTCTTACCAAAACAGAAAGCGAAGAAACCAATACAAAATACGCCCAGGGCGGCGTTGCAGGTGTTACAGATTTTGCAAAAGACAGTTTTGAAAAACATATTGAAGACACATTAGTTGCGGGAGATGGTTTATGCAACCCGGAAGTGGTTGAGATTGTGGTAAAGGAAGGTGTGGAAAGAATAAAAGAGATCATCAATTGGGGTGCCGATTTTGATAAAGAAAATTCAGGTGAATACGCTTTGGGGAAAGAAGGGGGTCATAGTGAATTTAGGATTCTTCATCACAAAGATGTTACAGGAAAAGAAATTGAAAATACTTTGCTTGAAGAAATTGAGAAGTTTCCAAACATTCAATTAATCAATCATTATTTTGTAGTTGATATCATTACACAACATCACCTCGGTTATTTAATTACGAAATCAACACCGGATATTGAATGTTTTGGAGTGTATGTCCTCAACCTGCAAAAAAATAAAATCGAAAAAATAATTTCGAAGATTACCCTGGTTGCAACAGGAGGAAACGGACAGGTTTATCGCACTACCACCAATCCTTCCATTGCAACAGGAGACGGAGTAGCTATGACTTACAGGGCAAAAGGAAGAATTGAAAATATGGAATTTATTCAGTTTCATCCCACTGCTCTATATGAAGCAGGAAAAAGCGGGCAGGCATTTTTGATAACAGAAGCGGTTCGCGGAGATGGTGGAATTCTTCGAAATGCCCATGGTGAAGCATTCATGGAAAACTATGATGAAAGAAAAGATCTTGCTCCACGTGATATTGTAGCACGCGCTATTGACCAGGAAATGAAGATCAACGGTACTGAACATGTTTTTTTAGATTGTACCAAAATGAATCAGGAAAAATTCGTTCACCATTTCCCCAACATTTATGAGAAGTGTACGTCAATTGGTATTGATGTTTCCAAACAATTCATTCCCGTAGCACCGGCAGCGCATTACAGTTGTGGTGGAATAAAAGCGGATGTATGGGGAAGAAGTTCGATTAAAAATTTATACGCCTGCGGCGAATGTGCAAGTACCGGGTTGCACGGCGCAAACAGGCTCGCCAGCAATTCGCTTTTGGAAGCGATGGTTTTTGCGCATAGGTGTTATTTAGATTCAGTTAAAAATATTGATTCTATCCAATTCAATGAAGGCATCCCTGACTGGAATGCAAAGGGGACAAACGCGCCGAAAGAAATGATCCTCATTACGCAAAGCCTGAAAGAATTGCAATTACTAATGACCGATTATGTGGGAATTGTAAGAACGAATGTAAGATTGGAAAGAGCGATGAAACGACTCGACCTGCTTCATATTGAAACCGAAAAATTGTACCAGGCAACATCCGTTTCTCCGCAACTTTGTGAATTGAGAAACTTAATAACAGTTGGTTATTTAATTGTGAAAAGCGCGCAGTTCAGGCACGAAAGCCGCGGGCTTCATTTTAATACTGACTATCCCGGAAAAAGTGACTTGGTGCAGAATGTGGTTTTGTAGTACTCAAAAAGTAAACCAGATTCTTACTTTAAACTTAAATCTTACTTTATTATATTTGTAAGAATAAAAGCCATATTATGGAATCAAGCGTCATAACAACTAAAGGGCAAATAGTGATACCAAAAAGTATTAGGGAAAAATACAAACTTGAACCGGGAACAAAGATTTTTTTTGAAGAAACACCTAACGGGATAACTTTAAAACAAGTAGATGCCGATTTTATAAAGAGCGCCAAAGGCATTGCGCCAGGAAAAAAGGGAGAAAAAACTGTGGATGAATGGTGGCCGGAATATAAAGCGAAAGAAATTACTTTGGAAGAAAGAAAGTTAAGCGTGCTCAGTGAACCTGAAACATTTTACAAGAGAGCCACTAAAATAAAAAGAAAAAAGTAATGGGAAGTCTCGTTCTGGACACTTTCGCAATAGTTACTTTTTTTAGAAATGAAAAAGGTGCCGATGAAGTGGAAAAACTTTTACTTGATGCTATAAATAATAAGTTACAATTGTATATGTGTTCATTTAATGCTGGTGAAGTTTATTATTCAATATGGAGAAAGAATGGAAAAGCAATAGCCGATGAATGCCTGAAAAAACTTTTGCAATTTGAAATTACCATTATAGAACCGGATTTACAATTAACCTTTGAAGCCGCTACCATAAAAGCAACACATAAACTTTCTTTTGCCGATGCTCATGCCGCAGCACTTGCCTTGCATTTAAATGCAATATTAGTTACCGGAGACAAAGAGTTTGAGAATCTTAAAGATATTAAAAAGTTCAGGGTAAAATATTTATAAGTTGTAGAATAAAGTTTTTTATTTTTCAATAGTAACCGGTGTACCTACCGGAATATAACTATACAGATCGGCAGCTTCACGGTATTTTAATGAAATGCATCCATCGGTCCAGTTTTGGTAATAATCCACCGTCCATTCTTCCTGGGGCCGTGTAGCGTGGATGGCAATGCCACCGCCTATTTTTGCGTTTCTTGGAATAAGTCCTTCAGCCTTTCTTTCATCAAATTTCTTATAACTTTCCGCGTCGGGATAATTTAATAAAAGTTCATATTTCCATTTTGAATCATTCTTTTTAGCAATGATTTTAAAGTTTCCTTCAGGTGTTCTTTTATCGCCTTCCATGTATTTATCCCTAAAATCACTGCTGCCGAAAACACATGGGTAGGTTGCATACCAGCCTTTATCATCATATACCCTTAACTCATAACTTTTCTTAGAAATAATAATGTAATACGGATTGGCTTTTGAAGTATGAGCAATAGTTTTTTTATTAAAATTAAAATCTTTATTATTTGTTCGTTTACCGGGAGCAAAGGATAAAAATGCAACGGAAAATAAAAGAAATAGTGATATGGGCTTAAAAGGTGTTTTCATTTTAGGAGGTACTGCAATCTAAAAAAATCCTTGTTTCAATCAAAATATAGAACCGTTTGTAAAGTGGTTTTAACTTTTATTTGATGTAATTTTTTCCGGAAAGTTTAAAGAGAATTATGAAAACTTAATCCCATTGCTTTTCCGCTTCCTGCCTTTGCTTATACACTCTTTTACTGATAAAAATGCTTATCTCGTAAAGAATAATCAGCGGAACTGCCACAATGGTTTGGCTTGTCCAGTCAGGAGAAGGAGTAATAACCGCCGCAACAACTAAAATGATCACATAAGCATATTTGCGGTAATTTTTCAAAAATTTGGGTGTGATCAATCCTAACTTAGAAAGTATATAGGCAAGAACAGGAAGTTCAAATGCCATCCCGCAACCAAGTATAAGCGAAGTAAGTGTGTCAATATAATCATCGAGCGTAGGCATATACTTATATACGCCCAGTTTTCCTAATTGGAAATTTGCAAGAAAATTAAATGTGAAGGGCGCTAATAAATAATACCCGAATGCAGCCCCTGAAAAAAAACATAGTGAAACCCAGCCAATACTTCCCCTGGCGTAACTGATTTCTTTAGCAGATAAAGCAGGTTTTACAAAACGCCATAATTCCCAAATCAAATAAGGGAAAGAAACGACAATAGCGCTTATGAAAGAAATGTTAATCGCAGACATAAAAGGACCACTTACGGTTTGGCCCAGGAGTTGAAAATTTACAGGCGGCATACAAAGAGAATCGCCCAGATGGAGTTTGTGGCCGAGATTGCAAAGCCCGGAATAGGTAATAAAACTATTCCTTGAAGGAGCAAGAATGATATTATCAAAAATCCAATCAACATAAAAAAAGGCAACGAAGGCAACCACGATAAGAACTAAGGCAACCCTAAAAATATGCCAGCGCAAAACTTCCAGATGATCCATAAAGCTCATTTCCGCGCCTTCAGTTTCCTTTCCACGTAAGCTTTTAAAAAATGCCTTTCTTTCCGTTGTAGAGTTACTCAATTTTCCTGTTTGATTTATGCAAATATAATAGTCCGAGGTTATTCAACGAATGTATTGCCAAAAGTAAAATTGTTAACTTTTAAAAGCAACTTTATTTCTTTAATGTACAGCAGTTGAAAGATCTACTTTTTCGTTTCTTTTTCCTTTGATCAATAGAACAAAAGGCACACAAATCAAAAACAGAATGCCGATGTATAGAAAAACATCCATATACGATAATACCATCGCCTGTTTGGTAACAGAAAAATCCAATGCTTTGTATGCTGATTGAAGTGCTATATCCGGCGTCATTCCTTTGCTCTCAAATCCACGTTGCATCATCGCTATCCTATGTTGTACGAGTGGGTTACTTGCATTAAGATGGCTTATCAGATCTACACGGTGGGTTGTATTAGCACGGGCAATAAAAGTGGTAATCACTGCAACGCCAAAAGATCCCCCCAATTGCCGCATCATACCTGTAAAAGCAGCGCCCTGGCCTATTTGCTGACCATGTAAACTGGAAAGTGCCAGCGTAGTGATAGGGATAAATAGCAGGCTTAGCCCAAAGCCTCTGAACATTAGCAGCCACCAAAATGATTCCGCAGGTGTATTAGGCGTAAGTATTTTGTAAGCCCAAAGACTGTATAGAAAAAATATAATAAGGCCCGCCGATACCAGGTATTGCTGCTTAATTCCCCGCTGCAAAAGTCTCCCAATAATGGGCATCATAAAGGCCGTAGCTATACCGGATGGAATAAATAATAAACCCGCGTCTTCAGCCGTCCATCCAAGTGTTGATTGGGTGTATAAAGGAACAATAAAAGTAGAGCCATACAATCCAAAGCCCAAGATAAAAGACAATATGGTACCGATACGCAGGTTTCCATTCTTGAGTACGCGTAGTTCTACAATAGGGTTTTTATAAGTAAGTTCGCGCCAGAGAAAAAAGAAAAATCCAAAAATGAAAACCACGCTTAACAAGACGATAATATTACTGTTGAACCAGTCATCATCATGGCCTTTTTCCAGCACATATTGTAAAGAACCGACAGCAATAGCCAATAGAATAATACCTAAAAAGTCAATATTTCTAAGGGAGGTTTTTTCCTGGAATTTGGGACTCCGAATAAATTGCAGGGTTAATAAGGTGGCGATAATCCCAATAGGAATATTGATATAAAAAATGTAGGGCCAACTAAAATGATCAACAATGTACCCTCCCAACGGCGGCCCTAAAGTTGGTCCTATAATTACCCCAAGTCCGTATATTGCCTGTGCCATTCCTCTTTTTTCAATCGGGTAACTTTCAGTAATAATAGTTTGCGAAGTAACCAACAAAGCACCGCCACCCAGACCCTGGCAAAATCGGAAAGCCACCAATTCCCAGATGCCTGTGGCGTTACCGCACAAAAAAGAAAAGGTGGTAAAAATCATGATGGATGCGGCAAAATAATTGCGCCTGCCAAATTGTTGTGAAAGCCAGCTTGTCATCGGCACAACGATCACATTTCCGATAGCATAAGCAGTCACTACCCAACCTATTTCTGTAAGTGTAGCGCCAAGGTTACCCTTCATATCTGTAAGGGCAACATTTACAATAGTCGTATCCACAATTTCAAGTAAAGCTGCTATGATGGCGGTTATTGTAACTATTGCGCGCCTTGCACCGTATTCTACTAATAAATTTTGTTGTTGCATTTATATCCCGTCTATCGCTTTATCAAATAAATTAATTAAGATGTACATCAACATCCACATTCATTCCAGGCCTCAGGCGTTGTAGCAAACTATCTGATTGATTCGTAAATTCAATTTTTACAGGAAGTCTTTGAACCACCTTCACAAAATTTCCGCTGGCATTATCAGGTGGCAATAAAGAAAACTTAGCGCCTGTAGCCGGTGAGAATGAGGAAAGTACTGCGTCAAAATTATGAGAAGGAAAAGCATCCGCATGAATGACCACTTTTTGGCCCACCACCATTTTGCTAAGCTGGGTTTCTTTAAAATTGGCAACCACCCAAAGATTATGGCTACGTACAATATCAAAGGTAGATTGACCGGTCTGTAATAACTGTCCGGGTACTACATCCACCCGTGAAACTCTTCCGCTGGCCGGGGCGGTAATTACCGTATAAGAAAGTTTAAGCTTTGCATCTTCCACTTCAACCTCACGTTGTTTTACAACAGATTCTGCTACGCCTATCGATTGTGCAGTCGCATTTGACTGTGAAGCCACCACTCCTGTTTGACTGGTCGCCTGCTTTTTTTGTTGCTGCAAAATCTGTAATTGTCTTTCAGCCAATTCTTTGGCAGCCTGTGCCTGCTCAAATTGTTGTTGGGTAATCGAATGATCCTGGATAAGGTTTTGATATCGGTTAAAATCCTGGGTGGCACGTGTTAAATTCACCTTTGCAGCTTCTATTTGAGCATCAACGGTAGAAACTCCTTGTTGTGAAGAAGCGATTCCTGAACGTGCAGCAGCTGTATTAGCCCTGCTGGCAGCTACATTACTTTTTGCTGTAGCCAATGCAGCCTCTGCCTGTTGCAGTTGAATGGTGTAATCCCTTGCATCCAATATGATCAGTGTATCCCCTTTTTGTACCATTTGATTGTCTTTTACACGAACCTCATTCACATAACCTGATACACGTGGAATCACAGGTATAATATCCGCTTCTACCTGGGCGTCATCAGTTTCTTCATGATGTTGTGCATAGAGGTATTTTGATATACCAAACCATCCACCTCCTAAAATCATTACGATGAGTATGATTAAAAATACTTTACTCCTTTTCTTAGGTTCGGTTACCACTTTTTCGCTGTTATTTGTCACTTCTGTTTTTGAAGGAAAATCTTCTTTTTCTGCTTGCATAATAGTTTGCCGCTTTTTAATTATTGATTATTCGTTAATATTCCTGTGGTTTCTAAAAGTTTGCTGTAAGCCAGCAGTACATCTGCTTTGGCAACAGCCAAATTTATTTTAGATTGTAGTAAAGAAACATTTGCATCCAAAAGTTCTGTCGTATTCACCAGGTTATTATCATATTTATTTTTGGTGATCCTGTAATTTTCTGTAGCCTGAATTACCGCTTTTTGATAAACCTCTGTTTTCTTTTGGCTTAATAAAAAGTTTTCAAAAGCACGATTCACCTGCAACTTCACCTGGTCGGCCAGTTCGGCTTCGTTTGCCCTAATTTCTACCTCACGCGATTTAGCCTCTGCAATGTCAGCTTTTGATTTCCAAAAAGATAAATTGTATTTCAATCCAACTCCAATATTGGCTGCATTGGTAATGGTGATTAAATGAGGAATATCTGCAGCAATATACCCACCCGTTAAAACAATGGCTGGGTACTGATCGGCCTTGGCAATACCAATCCCAGCGGTGGCGGCTTTTCTTCTGAAAGAAAGCGCCATCATATCTTTCCTGTTTTGTAATGCCAACTGCTCATAGGTATCAATCGTTTTTACATACAGGATTTTATCGAACCCGGTTGAATCTGTTTCCAAAACAGTGGTTTCGGGGTAACCTATCATAAGATCCATATTAACGGTAGCTGTTTTCAAATTGCTTTGCGCATCTAAAAGTGATAATTCAACATTGGAAGTATGTAGCTCAGATTTCAATAAATCATTTCTTGCCAGTAAACCATTTTGCTCCAGCCGGCTAAAAACAGAATCCTGTTGACGTGATTGCTTTAAATTTTCTTTTACCACTGCTACGGTTACCGCCGCTTTATATAAGTTGATATATGCATTGATGGCATTAAGAATTACTGCTTCCTTGTTATTTTCGGCATCGAGGATAGTTGCCTTTTGAAGATACTTTGCCGATTCTATTCCATACCTGATTTTACCTCCCGCATATACGGGCAGCGAAGCGTTTACAATTCCATACATCGCCTGGTTTACATGGGGGATGCCCTTCTTACTGCCTGTACTATCTGTATTACCACTAAATGCGTTGGTTTTCAAAGCAATCTTCGGATTGGCCAGATATAAATAAGACCCGGAAACACTCAGATCCGGAAGCTTATTATCAAACGCCTGCCTTAATTGCGCCGCCGCTTCATCATTTCTTGCATTGGCAGCTTTTAAAATATTGCTGTTTTTTATACTAAGGTCAATGGTTTGCTGAAGGGTAAGGGGTTTTACATCCTGCGCTTTTGAAATAAGTGGCAATAAATCAAAGCTTAAAAAAATAATTCCTATAGCTAAGATTGAAAGCCCCTTCGAAAATAATTTAATTACACTCCTGCTCATCTTTTTAAATGTTTTTATTTTTTCAACAAATGCGAACGCATTAATTGCTTGGTGTGTTCACTTAACCGTTTTTTTAATTGTTTATTTTGAAAAGGACTAAAGCCTTCTTTTTTCCCCAAAATCTTTCGGCACATAATGTCTGAAGTAAGTAAATAATGAATCGTTCCCAACATGGTTGTAAGCGTTAATTCAATATCGACTTGCTTAAATTCCCCATCTCTTATACCATTTTTGATAATGGTTTTTACCGGATCCATATTCCTTAAAAGAATATCACTAATTGCCTCTCTCAACTGTGGCCTGTGTTCCAGCGATAATTCCCTGTGAAGGATATGATGAAATTGCGCATTAGATAATTTTCTATCGATCGTTTGGTCAATGATAAAATCAATTTTTTCTATTGCTGAAAGAGAATGATTATTAATAAGATCAGAAAAAAGACCTTTTAGGAACAAAGAGCGGTATTCCACCACACTTTCAAATAATTTTTCCTTTGATACGAAATAATAATTGATCATGGCCACATTTACACCGGCATCGGTAGCGATCTCCCTTACCGAGGTACCTTCAAAACCCTTTGTACTAAAGAGCCTGAGCGCTGATTCTATAATGGTTTCTTTTTTTGGCATTTCTTTAAAAAGAGCGCAAAATTAAACACTTGTTTAAAACTAAACAAATGTTTAATTAAAATTCTATTTTTTTTTCTTTCAGGAATTTTGATTAAGGGTTCTAAAACAAAAACCGGGATTTACCCGGTTCCTAAAAGAAGAATCTATAGAATTTGTTGGTTTACTGTTGCTTTAATTTCTAACCGGTCTTCCTGTTTTCAAAACACTTTGCAATCGTTCCAGCGTTTTTTTCTGCCCGCAAAGGCTTAGGAAAGCTTCCCGTTCAAGGTCGAGCAGGTATTGTTCATTCACCAGGGTAACTTCACTCAAATCGCCACCACACATTACATAAGCCAGTTTTTTTGCAATCAAAACATCATGTTCGCTTATATAATTTCCGCGAAACATGCCATTAATCCCTGCATATAACATGCCCAGGCCTTCGCGTCCCAGCACTTTAATATCCGATCTTTGAACCGGCTTTGTATAGCCACTATCAAAAATTTCAATTACACTTTCTTTAGCTTGTGCAATTCTTCTTGATTGATTGATACTGATTTCATCTTTCCCTTTCCGCAATATTCCCATATCAAACGCTTCAAAAGCAGAAGTAGAAACCTTTGCAGTTCCTATGGTGAAAAACCGGTTTTGTAAAGGAATGGTTGCAGGCTCATTGTGCTGAATGGCATCAGAAGCGCGTAAAGTAAATTCTTTCGTTCCTCCGCCGCCGGGGATAAGACCAACTCCCAACTCAACCAAACCTATATAACTTTCTGCAGCCGCCTGGACTTTATCTGCATGCAAACAAATTTCGCAACCGCCTCCTAAAGTGAGACCATGTGGAGCAACTACTACCGGTGTAGAAGAATATCGAATTCGCATAGTTGTATTCTGGAACAATCGAATGGCCATATCGAGTTCATCATATTCCTGTTCCGCAGCATACATAAAAATCATTCCTACATTGGCTCCTGCACTGAATTGCGGTCCTTCATTTGCAATTACCAGCCCTTTGTATTTTTCTTCAGCAATAGCAATAGATTTATTCAAAGCTTCCAATACCTCGCTGCCGATACTACCCATTTTTGTATTCCATGAAAGGCCAACCACTTCATCTCCTAAATCATACAAATTGCAGGCGCTGTTTTTCCAAACTGTTTTTTCAGTAAGATCGCTGAGAATAATAAACGAATCACCACCTGGAAGTGGCAAATATTTTTTACTACTAACGTCAAAGTATAAACGCTTTCCATTTTCCACTTTATAAAATGAAGTATTTCCTTCAGCAAGAAAATCATTTACCCAATCAGCCACTTTGTAACCTTCTCTTTTCATTGCTTCCACTGTTTCTTTCACGCCTAAAACATCCCATGTTTCAAAAGCGCCAATCTCCCAGCCAAAACCGGCTTTCATGGCATCATCAATGCGATACAATTCATCACTTATTTCAGGGATACGATTGGAGATATAAGCAAAAAGGCTGTAATGAAATTGCCTGTAAAATTCGCCGGCTTTATCATTTCCTTTTGAAACCGCTTTTATTCGTTGTTTAATATCTTCAATTGGTTTTGCCGTTTCAATCGATGCAAATTTTGGCTTTTGCCTTGGCGCATATTCAAACGTTTTTAAGTCAAGTACAAGAATTTCTTTTTGCCCGTTAGCAGATTTCGTCTTCTTAAAAAAACCTTGTCCTGTTTTATCTCCAAGCCATTTGTTATCAACCATTTTTTGCAACCAACCCGGAATAACAAAAATTTCTTTTGCTTCATCATCAGGGCAACTTTCTTTAACGCCCATTGCCACCTTTACCAATGTATCAATACCTACCACGTCAGCAGTTCGAAAAGTTGCAGATTTAGGACGACCCATTATTGGGCCCGTCAGCGCTTCGACCTCATCAATAGAAAGATCCAATTTATCCATGATATGGAAAATCGACATGATGCTGAAAACGCCAATCCGATTGGCAATAAAAGCAGGCGTGTCTTTACATAAAACAGTAGTTTTTCCCAAAAACAAGTCACCATAGTGCATCAAAAAATCAACTACACTTTGATCAGTAAACTCAGTAGGAATAATTTCAAGTAGTCTTAAATATCTTGGTGGATTAAAAAAATGCGTCCCGCAAAAATGTTTTTTGAAATCATCGCTTCTGCCTTCAGCCATCAGGTGAATCGGAATGCCTGAAGTATTGGAAGTGATAAGTGTACCCGGTTTGCGAAATTTTTCCACCTGGTCGAAAACTTGCCTTTTGATATCCAGTCTTTCTATCACTACTTCAATAATCCAATCGCTTGAAGCGATATCTTTCATATCGTCATCAAAATTTCCGGTAGTAATATTTTTGAGATCCTCTTTTGTGTAAAGAGGCGAAGGCGATGATTTTACAGCTGCAGCCAGGGCTTCATTGACAATCCTGTTTTTAACTGCCGAATCTTCAAGGGACAAATTTTTGTTCTTTTCACTTTCGGCCAATTCTTTGGGAGCAATATCAAGCAACAAAACCTGCACGCCGATACCGGCAAATAGACAAGCAATACGGCTTCCCATTACGCCACTTCCCAATACAGTAACTTTATTGATGTTTCTTTTGTGTAGCATATAATTTAGTTAGTTAAACAACTATAAAAATCTAAATTAAGCTATTTTTTTCAGGGATAAATTGATGAAGTTAAAATTGAAAGACAGTAAACAAAGAAATTTTACAGATTTCTATTTTTCTGATTAAAGTAACACTAACTTACTCCACTCCCGTTCCCAATCACATTTTCAGGTCTTACAAAATGTAATTTTCCTTCATTATCGTCTGCCATTAATATCATTCCGTTGCTTTCTATTCCACGCATTTTTCGTGGAGCGAGATTGGCCACAACAACTACTTGTTTTCCGGTTATTTCTTCAGGAGAAAAATGTTGCGCTATGCCTGAAAGAATAATTCTCTTTTCAAAACCTAAATCAATTTCAAGTTTCAATAATTTATCCGCCTTTTCTACTTTTTCTGCAGAAATAATTGTTCCTACTTTCAGGTCAATTTTTGCAAAATCATCAAAAACGATTTCGGGTTTTAATTCTGGTTTATTTTCTTGTTCGTCCTCCATTTTTGATTTTGTATCTGTTTGCAAAACTGCTTTTTCATTTGCAGCCGCGGCTTTTGCATTTTGTTCCAACTTATCAACCTGTGCTTTTACTTCTTCATCTTCAATTTTTCTAAACAACAATTCAGGTGCTCTTAAAGAATAGCCGGTGCTTAACAATTTCAATTTTCCAGCATTTTCCCACTCCAGCAGCTTCTCTACGACCTTCATCATGTGAAGCAATTTTTTTGCGGTGAATGGCAGAAAAGGATTAATCAAAATAGCGAGGTTTGCGCACAATTGCAGGCAAATATGTAAACAATTATCGATTGCCTGCTGTGCTTCGGTCTTCGGTTGTCCGTCGTCTGTTGTCTGCTTCGCAACGATCCATGGCTGTTTATCCTGCATGTATTTATTTCCCTTTCTTGCAAGATCAATCACTTCAAATAATGCATCGCGGAATTTGAATTGTTCTAATAAATTTTCAACTTTTGTTTTGGTATTTCCGAATTCCTGAATCAGTGCTTTATCAGTGTCATCCATGATCTCAGTGTGCAATGGAGGAACTTTCCCTTTGCACAATTTATGCATCAACACAAAAGTACGATTCACAAAATTTCCGAAAATGGAAACCAGCTCAGAATTATTTCTATCCTGAAAATCTTTCCAGGTAAAATCGTTGTCTTTTGTTTCCGGAGCATTGGCGCATAAAACATAGCGCAGCACATCCTGTTGCCCCGGAAAATCTTCTAAATATTCATTAATCCAAACAGCCCAGTTTCGGCTGGTTGAAACTTTTTGGCCTTCGATATTTAAAAATTCATTGGCCGGAACATTTTCAGGTAACACAAAATCTCCATGCGCCTGAAGCATTGAAGGAAAAATAATACAATGAAAAACGATATTATCTTTTCCAATAAAATGAACCAGCTTGGTATCTTCACTGTACCAATAATCTTTCCAATTATCTGTCAGTTCTTTCGTGGCCGAAATATAACCGATCGGCGCGTCAAACCAAACGTACAACACTTTTCCTTCAGTACCTGGCAAAGGAACTTTTACTCCCCAATTGCTGTCGCGCGTCATCGCACGCGGCTGCAAGCCTTTATCCAGCCAGCTTTTACATTGGCCGTACACATTATTTTTCCATTCTTTGTGATCTTCGAGTATCCATTGCCGTAAGAAGTTTTCATAATCCTGTAATGGGAAATACCAATGCTTCGTTTTCTTTTTTATGGGAACCGCATCGCTCAACACACTTCTCGGGTTGATCAGTTGTTCCGGGCTTAAGGATGAACCGCATTTTTCGCATTGATCTCCGTATGCATTTGTATTTCCACAGATAGGGCATGTTCCAACAATATACCGATCTGCCAAAAACATTTGTTTCTCTTCGTCAAAATATTGCTCGCTTTCTCTTTCTTCAAATAAACCTTTATTATATAAATTCAGGAAAAAATCCTGCGCGGTTTTATGGTGAACTGCATTGGAAGTGCGTGAATAAATATCAAAAGAAATTCCCATCTGCTCAAAACTGTCTTTGATAATTGCATGATATTTATCAACTATTTGCTGTGGAGTAACGTTTTCTTTCATTGCCCGAATGGTAATAGGCACACCATGTTCGTCGCTCCCTGAAACAAATTTTACATCCAGCTTTTTAGCTCTCAAATAACGCGCATAAATATCTCCCGGCAAATAAACCCCTGCCATATGGCCGATATGAACCGGGCCGTTAGCATAAGGAAGAGCCGCCGTGAGTAAGTATCTTTTAAATTCTTTCATGTTTATTTTCCAAATTGAATTTGCAAAAATACCGCAAAGGAATGCAATGCCCAAAGAAACAAAAACCAGCTTTTGTAACCGTTCTCCTTTGCGCCACAAAATAAAAATCCCAAATAAAAGTTGCTTTACTGTTTATAACCATCGCGTGTTTAACATTGCAGATAAAAGAAAGGGCTTCCGGTAGCATAAAATGCACCAAAAGCCCTTACAGTTTTTCAATAGAATTTAATTCTATTTGGTGAAATCAGGAATCATCACCTGTGGTTTTAAAACATTTTCGTCTTTCTCAACCATCAAATCTTTTTTCAACTGAAAATCTGCTTTTTGTTTTATATCAGTTGATGAAGCACCGATCTTAACAGTATATTTTCCTGCTTCTGCTATCCATGAAGCACTTTTTGTATCAAAAGAGGAAAGATCTTTTGGAGTGATGGTAAATGTGATCGTTTGGCTTTGTCCGGGCTTCAGCAAATTGGTTTTTGCAAAACCCTTCAACTCTTCCGAAGGTTTTTTCATTTCTTTGGAAGGAGCGCTGAGATATAATTCTACCACATCTTTCCCGGCTACAGATCCTGTATTTTTTATGGTAACAGTTGCATTAATTTTCCCGTTAAAAACAGAATTGCTTAATTTTAAATTACTGTAGGAAAAATTGGTATAACTCAAGCCATAACCAAATGCGTAAGCAGGTTTTACATTGAACGTATTGTAATAACGGTAACCTACATAAATCCCTTCATCATAAGTAACTTCCGCGGGGATGGATGGCCTTCCGAACATACCGGGAGCAGCTTTTTCAGGAAATTCTTTTCCAGGAAAGCTTTTTGCTGAAGGAACATCTTCGTATTTAACCGGAAAAGTAACTGCCAACTTTCCTGAAGGATTTACTTTTCCACTCAACAAATCGGTAATTGCATTTCCACCTTCGAGCCCCGGCTGCCATGCAAGCAATATGGCATCTGGCTGATCTCTCCAACTTGCCACTTCAATTACTCCGCCAATATTCAGGACAACTATTACTTTTTTGTTTTGTGCATGATAGATATCAGTCACATCTTTGATGAGTGCTTGTTCCGTATCGGATAAATTAAAATCATCTTCCAGTTTTCTGTCTCTTCCTTCACCCGCATTTCTGCCTATTGAAATAATAGCCACATCGGTATTTGAAGCTGTTCTATTTATCAAATCTTTATCCGCTACATATTCGCTCATTGGTGGCCTTGGATGCATAAACTGCTCCATCATCGTCTGTTTAGGATTCTTTGCATTTTCATCATTGATATAATTGGTGTAAACATTTTTTAAATCCGCATTTACCTTATAACCCGCGTTAGCAAGGCCTTGGTCAAGATCAACCGTGTACGCTTTATTGACACTGCCGCTGCCTGTTCCGCCGGCAATTAATTCGTAACCATTTATGCCAAAGAGCGCCACATTATGTGTGCTTTTACTTAATGGGAGCACTTTCGCATTATTTTTTAATAAGATCATGCCATCATCAGCAACAGCACGTGAAATCTGCGCATCTTTTTTAAGGTCGGGCTTATCAGAATATTTATAATTATGATAGGCAGGAGATTTGAAAATCAGTTCGAGCACTCTTTCTGCATTTCTGTCAAGCACATTTTCATCCAGTTTACCGTCTTTAACCGCATCCACGATAGCTTTGGTTTGATTGGGGGTTCCCGGCATTAGTAAATCATTCCCAGCTTTCATTTGCGCAACAGGATCTTTTCCGCCAAACCAATCTGTCATTACAAGCCCTTTAAATCCCCACTCTTTTCTTAATATGGTAGTAAGTAAATCATGATCCTCTGAAGTATAAGTTCCATTCACTTTGTTGTAAGAACTCATCACTGTCCAGGGTTGTGATTTTTTTACTGCGATCTCAAATCCTCTTAAATAGATTTCTCTTAAAGCTCTTTCACTTACAATTGTATTAACGGTATTACGATTCGTTTCCTGGTTATTGGCAACAAAATGTTTAATAGAAGTTCCTACACCATTAGATTGAATTCCATTTACAAGTGCTGCTGTCATATTTCCGGCTACATAGGGATCTTCAGAAAAATATTCGAAATTTCTTCCTCCCAAAGGATTACGATGGATATTTAAAGCGGGCGCTAATATTACATCAATACCATAATCATGTATTTCGCTTCCAAAAGCTACACCCATTTTTTTAACCAAAGCCGTATCCCATGAACTCGCCAGCAAAGTGGCAACGGGCCATGCTGTGGCAAAATAACTCCGGGAGCTATCGCCATTTCTATAGGGCGCAATTCTTACACCCGCCGGACCATCAGAAAGAACAATGGAAGGGATTTTAAGGGTGGGAAACGGATGTGTTGTTCCTGCTGCTCCCGGAACTTTATCTTGTGTTTGACCGATAGTAGGTCCCTGCGGTTTCATGCCCGGCATACGAAAACCATTACCAACCACCAGTTCAGCCTTTTGTTCCAGGGTCATTTTGCCTACGATCTCCTTAGCTTTGGCAGCATCATTTTTTTGTGCCGAAACTTGCGAGCAGGCGAATACAATTAAAATACAAGCAAACGTTTTTTTCATTTTTTAAATTTTAAATTATTCATTGCGTTATGGTGACACAATGTAAAATATTTATTTGATTTTATTATATTTATTTGTCATCCGGCTATTTAAATTTTTAATCCGAATAATCATATTTACTTTTAAAGATGGAATTTAAAAAAGAATTAAAAGACCATTACTCAAAAGGGCACGAAAAGTACCTCCGCCATATTTCGGTTGATTGTGTGATTTTTGGATTTCACGAAAATGATCTTAAAGTGTTACTTCTCAAAACCAAATATGCCGGCGGCTGGGCCTTGCCGGGAGGTTTTATTTTAAAGAACGAACACATGGATGCCTCCGCACAAAGAATTCTAAAAGAACGCACAGGCCTGGATGAAATATTTCTTGAGCAGTTTCATGTATTCGGCGATCCTGACCGATCCACCAAAAAAATAAACCAGCAGTTTTTAAAAAACATAGGTGTAAAAGCTGACATCAGTTGGATGTTTGAAAG
Source organism: Bacteroidota bacterium (assembly GCA_028876495.1). Lineage (GTDB taxonomy): Bacteria > Bacteroidota > Bacteroidia > Chitinophagales > Chitinophagaceae > Ginsengibacter. Next base: position 14,899 of record JAGWRO010000076.1, on the reverse strand, counting down.
GTTTGTTACCATTGGTTATTATGCCCTCGTAGATTTCACTAAGGTTACACCGTCACCAGATAATATTTCAGCGGCATGTGAATGGTTCAGCATTTATCAACTCCCTGAAATGATTCTTGACCATCACCACATTTTCGATGAAGCGCTCCAAAATTTGCGTATGCAACTCAATTTTCATCCTGTAGGATTTAATTTGCTCGGAAAAAAATTCACTATGCCGGAGTTGCAAAAGCTATACGAAACCATATTAGGAAAGGAATTAGACAGGAGAAATTTTCAGCGAAAGATGCTTGCAACCGGAATTTTAAAAAGATTGGATGAAACCAAAAAAGGTGTTGCCCACAAAGCGCCGTTTTATTATAAATTTGACCTGCGCAATTATAAAAAAGCACTCAAATCCGGAATGCATTCTTTTGAATGAAAGGGTTTTAACTGAACAGAAGAAGAAATATGAATCGAAAAAATTTTTTGTCTGCCATAATCCCGCTTGTTTCTGTGGCAACTTCTTTTGGTGAAAACAGGTCAGTTGAGAAGCCGGTTTTACCAAAAATTCCACCTTATTTAAAAAAGGGAGATACAATAGGAATAACATGTCCCTCCGGATATATAACGCTTGAAGAATGTGTGCCCGCTATTAATAAAATGCAGGATTGGGGTTTTAATATTCGTGTAGGCAATACCGTTGGATTAAAGAATTTTTCGTTAGCCGGAACTGATGAACAAAGAGCGAAAGAACTTCAGGAAATGCTTGATGACGATTCAATAAAAGCCATTATGCTTGGACGAGGCGGCTACGGCGCAGTCCGCATCATTGACAAAATCAACTTTGAGAAATTTGCAAAAAAGCCAAAGTGGATCATCGGTTTCAGTGATGCAACAGTTTTGCATTGCCACATCAACACCAATTATGGAATAGCTACCATTCATTCAAAAATGTGCAACAGTTTTCCTGATGATTTTACAACAGCTACCCAACCTCAAATTGATTCTATTGATTCCATCCGAAAATGCCTGATCGGCGACAAAATGAAATATTCAAGACCTGTAAGTTTTGAAAACCGTTTTGGAGCAGGAACAGGACCATTGGTAGGCGGAAACTTATCAATTATTGAAATGTTGGATGGAAGTGTTTCCAAACTTGAAACCGATGGAAAAATCCTTTTCATCGAAGATGTAGGGGAATATCGCTACAAGATCGATGGAATGTTGTGGAATTTAAAACGAAGTAAAAGATTGAATAAATTGAAAGGATTGATCATCGGCGAATTCAGGATAAAACCAGACGATCCGGGGGAAGATTTTGGAAGGTCACTCCAGGATATGGTAATGGAAAAAGTAAAAGAATTCCATTATCCGGTTTGCTTTGATTTTCCCGTCGGTCATGTAATAGAAAATCATGCATTGAAGTGTGGCGTACAACACAATTTACAAGTATCAGAAAGAGGAACGATATTACAATGTATTGAGTGAAGCCTCACCCCAACCCCCCTCCAAAGGAGAGGGACACGCTTTGAAAAAAAATATTAAATGACGATTATGCCTCCATATTTAAAACCCGGCGATACCATCGGAATCGTTTGCCCGGCAGGATATATGCCAATTGAAAAAGCACAAACGTGTATTGAAACACTTACTGCGTGGGGCTTTAAAGTGATTCCCGGGAAAACGCTTGGCCACCAGTTCAATTATTTTTCAGGAAACGATGAAGAAAGAATTCACGACCTGCAGCACATGCTGGATGATAAAAATATTGATGCGATCCTGTGCGGAAGAGGAGGCTACGGAACGGGAAGAATTATTGACCAACTTGATTTTTCAAAGTATGAGAAGCGCCCAAAATGGATCATCGGCTTTAGTGACATTACTGTTTTGCATTGCCATTTATTTTCCAATTTTAAAATTGCTTCTCTGCACGCACCGATGGCCGCAGCTTTTAATGATGGCGAATTTAAAAATCAATATATCGAAAGTCTTCACAACGCTTTGCTTGGTAAAAAAGCAAATTATAAAACAGAAGGAAATCTTTTAGATCAACCGGGGAAAGCAACCGGCGTTTTGGTTGGAGGCAATTTATCGCTTCTTGTAAATTTAATTGGTACGCCTTCTGACATCAAGACAAAAAATAAAATTTTATTTATCGAAGAAGTAGGAGAATATATTTATTCGGTCGACCGGATGATGTATCAATTAAAACGAAGCGGAAAATTAGATAAGCTGAAAGGATTAATCATTGGAAGATTTTCTGAAATGAAAGACACAACCATTCCTTTTGGGCAAACTGCCGAACAGGCGATAAAAGAGATGGTTAAAGATTATAATTTCCCGGTTTGTTTTGGATTTCCGGTAAGCCATGAAAAAGAAAATTATGCTTTAAAGATCGGCGTGAAATATAAATTAAAAGTGGAAGAAGGCGCAGTGGAACTTAAAGAAATATGAAGTTCAGTAAATCAATAAATAAGCCAATTTTTTGTTCTCCCTCTTCTTACAAACTTAAAAGCGAATCAAGTTTCGACTGAAAAAGAGGAGCATCATTCAGGTTATTATGAGTACCATTTTCGATGGAAATAAATTCATCTCCCGGTTTTAAAACCATTTTTAATTTGGATGAAGCATCATATGGAATTACGCCGTCATCTGTACCATGAAAAATGGTAACCGGAGCTTTTACTTCTTTCAAATTTTCACCAACAGGAAATTTAAAATGCGACATTCTGTTTACCGGATAAATCGGTGCATAATGGCTAAAAAGGTCAGGTATGCTATAAAAAGGAGTTTCTAAAATTAACCTTGCACAATCATGATTGGCTGCAATATGTGAAGCCACACCTGAACCTAACGACTTGCCATACACGATAATGCTATCAGCCGAAAATTTTGAATGAGCCAGTTTGTACACTTCCGTCGCCTGGTTATATATATTTTCTTCAGTGAGTTTTCCGGTGGTTTTTCCATAAGTTGGATAATCAGGCATCCACACTTCATAACCGTGTTTGGTAAAATTGGGCGCATATTGGGCGAAGCGGGTTACATTTCCTTTATTGCCATGAAAATAAATTACAACGCCCTTTGGCACTGAATCTGAAGGGAAAAACTGAATCAAATTTAATGTGTCCGTTTCGTTCATCGGGATATTCACTTCCTTAAAACGGATATCAAATTTGAATGGAAAATCTTTTGGAAAAGCCTTTGGATGAAACAATAATTTTTCCTGCAAATGATATAAGGCAATACCTACGGAACAATAAATAAGTGTAACCACTATCGTAAATCTGTATATTTTTCTTCCCGTCGAAACTTTAGGTTTTGGTGTAGATTTCATTATTTTTTATTTCGGAAAGATCGTTCTGCAAAATTTTTATCTGCTATCCGTTTCAGAATTTCTCTCCTTACATTTCTTCTTCATCTATAAAAATACGGTCGAGTTTCAACTTACGGACAGGCGCCACAATGAGAGGGAATTTTTCAACCGTAACATTACTTTGTTCAAGGCCAAAGCCTCTTTCTTCGCTAAGACTTATTTTTTTGATCCAGAAATACGAACGCATAATCAGTTTTTCAAAAATAGGCAATTCGTTATCCTGTGATAAGAATTTCTCCATTACAATAAATTGAAAATCTCCTACCACATTATTTTTCTGAAGGCTTTCGTATCGGCTTGTAATGTTCACTTCTTTATTGGCCACCATATCCAAAACCACTTTTTTAAACATCAGGTTTATCCGTGGTTCCATCCGGAATCCAAGGCGAAACTCAATGCGAATTACTTCATTAGGAATAATGGTATCCACTGTATATTCGGCAGTGTACGGATCATCCTGGGTATCTACGTGAACAAACCAATAAATATCTGCCCGTTTAGGTTTTCGGTTCAGTATGGAATAAATGATTTTATGCTCAATTTCTTTTGGGTTATTGGCACTTGTTAAGTATACCAAATGAGTGGCATATTTTGGAATACTCATATCATTACTGAGTTCCTGAATAGTAGGCAGATATTGATCGAGCCTGACGAATTCGACATATCGATTCTTAATTTTTCTTGCCCTGAACCAAACGTACATGATAGCGAACAAACCACCGCCTACAATTAAAGTAACAAATCCTCCATGGGGAAATTTATCCAGGTTTGCCGTAAGAAAAGAAAGTTCAATGATAAGATAAACGATAAGGTACAGATATATCCAAAACTTGTTTGTACGTTGTGAAACAAGGAAATTAGCATACAGTAAAGAAGTTGCTATCATGGTAAGCGTTATTGCCAGGCCATAAGCGCCTTCCATATTGGAAGAAGTTTTAAAATATAATGTGATACCAATGCAACCAACAAAAAGCATGGTATTTATACCTGGCACAAAAAGCTGTCCCCTTTCTTCAGTAGGATAATTGATTTTCATTTTGGGCCACAAATTCAATCGCATACTTTCACTAATTAATGTAAAAGAACCGCTGATTAAAGCCTGGCTTGCAATAATAGCTGCTACAGTAGCAATAAAAATTCCGAAGATCAAAAACCAATGCGGCATTACACCGTAAAAAGGATTAAAACCATTATCAATCATGGCTTTGGTTTTCGTTTGTCCCTCAAAATTGGAAAGAACCCATGCTCCCTGTCCAAGGTAATTGGCAATCAAGGCTGCCTTTACAAATATCCATGAAACTCTTATGTTTCCCCGACCGCAATGCCCAAGGTCGCTATACAAAGCTTCCGCTCCGGTAGTAGCCAAAAAAACCGCTCCTAATAACCAAAAACCCTTCGGATATACAGTTAGGAGTTTAATGGCATAATAAGGATTGAATGCTTTAAGAATGGCCCAATCAGCAGAAATATGAGTTACTCCTAAAATAAAAAGTGTGCTAAACCAGACCAACATGATTGGTCCAAACATTTTACCAATGGAGGCAGTACCGAATTGTTGTGCAAAGAACAAGGCCGACAAAATCGCGATTACAATGTAAACAACAATTGTTTGGGGAATCTCGTTGAGAAACGGCAGTTGTTTTAAACCTTCAATAGCTGAAGTAACAGAGATCGTAGGAGTGATCATTCCATCGGCTATCAGAGCAGCACCACCGATCATTGCAGGATAAACCAACCATTTTTTTTGCCTGCGCACCAGGGCATATAAAGAAAAAATACCTCCTTCACCGTTGTTATCGGCTTTTAAGGTGAGCGTTACATATTTAATAGTAGTTTGAAGTGTAAGTGTCCAGATGATACAGGACAAACCGCCAAGGATCAAATCAGGTGAGATAATTTTATCAGAAATAATTGCTTTAACAACGTAGAGAGGTGATGTACCAATATCGCCATAAATAATTCCTAATGCGATAAGTAATCCTGCGGCGCTTACTTTATTAATATTTTTCTGCACGCTTTTGTTTTAAGATGCTTCCTCAAAATCCAATTGCCTCAACTGCCTTCATTTTTAGTGAATAATTTTGCAAATGTAGAATGAAACATTTTATTGACCATTAATTTATTTCTTTTGAAATTTTAGCGGATTAAATTCGATAATTTCAAAATCTGGTTCAATTAAGTCTTTTAATATTAATAATTTTAATAGGAGGCAAAAAATTCGTTTCAAATTCCGGTTGTTTATGTATTTGTTTTACATACTTCATTCCGCTAATAACTTTACCAAACGTTACGTAGCCTTTTTTATCGGGGCTGGCATCTCCGCCATCGTCATAAGCGGGTGCATCATCCAAACAAATAAAAAATTCAGTATTTCCGGAATTTTCCTCTTCACCCCTTGCCAACGATATAACACCTGCTTCATGAGGAATACCCGTTTGCCTGGTTGTTTCCAACGGAATACCGGGAATTTTTTGTTGAAGTTTCAGTTTTGTTTGCCAAAGTCCTCCCTGGATAAGATTGGTTTTGAATGCATTCATTGACTCGTCGTCTGTTGTCAAAATCCTGTAAAAAGAGGTATTTTTAAAATAACCGGAATCCACAAAAGACAAAAATGCCGCCACAGTTTTCGGTGCCTTTTCCGGATACAATTCAACAATAATATCTCCAAAATAAGTTTGGATAGCTATGGTTGGTTTGCTGTATTTTACAGGTTGCTTACAACTTGAAAGAATAACGAATATTGGTAAAAACGAGTATTTCAAAAATTTTGATATCATGAATCAGGTTTCTTTCAGAGATTTTGAAAAAGATGAAGTTAATAAATCTTACGCCACAGTAAACTAACATTTAGTTAGAATTTTCATTTTTACCTTCGATAAAAATAGAATTAAGTAGCCACTGCATCTTTAATAAGATACAGTAAGTGAGGAAATAATGGAGTTTCTTATTTTAGACTGAAGAAAATCTCCTGTTAAAAAAATCGCTTGTTTCATTTTTTAATAAACGCAACTTTTCTGAAACGCAATGCGCTCCAGTCGTCATCAATTGAAACGGCTCTTACTGTATCCAAACCACCATTTCGTAATACATTCCAGCCATAATCGCGGTTAATTTCAACATTATATTTTTTTGGAGGTCTTCTTAGGATAGGCAAACCAAACTATTGCATCGCCTTCTAATTTTTTTGCCAGGCCAGAAGAAATGGTTTCGATCTCATTTTTTGTTTTTACAAATGATAAAATAAACTCTACTTTTTTTGCAATCACGCATGTTGGTTATTAAAGAAGTTACTTTTTTAATTTCTTCCGCTTCCTTCTCAAATTCAGCCGGGGAATTTAGGATGCAAATTTGTTTTTGCATTTTAAAATTGAGCTTTTTAAATAATGGTGTCATTGGATGATTTTATTAAAAAGAAAAGTTGGGGTTTTAATCATTGTATTCAAATTTAAATGCATTTCAAATAAAACCCCGGCCAACTTTTTCAGTCTCCGGGGAAAGTAAACATTACATTAGTACACACAACAACGAAATTATAATTATTTCATAGTTTGTAGTTTTAGTTTGATGTTGTAGAACTACAGCATCCTACCACTAAACCATTTAACCAATTAACTAATTAACGAATAGTATCAATCCGGTTTTTCACCATCCAAAAATGTATTGATGGTGCTTATTTCGGCTTTATTATTTCCATCCGATTTAACGGTATAATTGCTATAAAAACTTTCTACGTCAGCGATAGAATTTTGCAATTCCATGTTGCGGCGAAGGTATGCGGGAACAGACTCAAACTCATTGTTAGGATCCGCAGCGTTTACATTAAAGGATAGATTCCTCAGTTTCGCAATACGATCCATAGCCCTGCGCTTTAGTTCTTCTGTTTCGTCCACCATCGGCGGTTCCTCAACAGTCGACATCATGATAGGCATCGTTTGGTGTACTTTCTTTTCCTGACTTTCCTCCACCGCATCATTGGAATTTTTAACCACCAAATGCATTTCTTCTACAGGCTCGTCTTCCTGTTTAGAAATTGGCAATGGTGCTGGTTTATCAGGAGTTTCGGATTCGGGTTTTGGCCTATCTTCCACATAAATATGCTTCGGTATGGCCAAATAACCGCCTGACGTTGGGGCGGTGCTAGCGTCTTTATTAACTTTAGTTTCTTTAACCTGGCTTAAATTTTCAGCTTTATCTTTCTGATTAAAATTCGCTTTCGAAGTTACAGGATTATAATCTGAAGATAATTCCAAACGAATAACATTTTCAGAGGATTTATCAACAGTAATTTCCCTTTTGTTAGTTGGTAATTTTACGATTTCAATCTCAGGTATTTCTACGATTTTTGGAGCAAGGCTCTCCGTTTCATCTTCTTGTTTTTTTACAGAAGTATTGATATCCTTCTGTTGCAGCGGTTTTATGTCCTCCCTTTCCGGTTTTTTCTTTTGTTCTTCAGCTATCTCTTCCTTACTAATAAGCGATTCATTTTTTTCATCAAAAAGAAAGAGTGGTTGGCTTGGTTTCTTTTTTTCCTCCTCTAAAACCACTACCACTTTTTCATTTTCCTTTTTTTCTTCTTTTACCGGTTCTTCATTTTTATTAAAAGGCGATTTATGCTCAAAGCCTGTCGCAATCAATGTAATACCGATTTTTTTATCGAGAGAATTATCGTAACCCAAACCGAGAATCACATCAGAATCTTCCCCTGCCTGGCTTAGCAAATGATTTTGAATGGTTTCAACTTCATCCATTGTAAATTCTGTTTCACCTTCAGCAGAATTAATATTGATTAATATCCATTTTGCACCACGAATGTCGTTGTCATTTAAAAGCGGAGAATTCAGCGCCGACTCAATTGCATTTTGAGCCCTGTTTTCGCCTTCGCATTCAGCACTTCCCAGAATAGCCACACCACCACATTTCATAACGGTGCAAACATCTGCAAAGTCAACATTGATCTGCCCTGTACTGTTGATAACATCAGTAATACATTTGGCAGCCGTGGCTAAAACATTATCAGCTTTTGCAAACGCGGCCTTCATAGTAAGGTTTCCAAACTGGTGACGCAATTTATCATTACTGATTACCAATAATGTATCTACATGATCTTTTAAATTTCTGATTCCCTCCTCTGCCTGCGCAATTCTTTTTTTGCCTTCATAAGCGAATGGAGTAGTAACAATCCCAACAGTTAAAATTCCAAGATCCTGGCAAATTTTAGCGATAATCGGCGCGCCACCTGTACCGGTTCCGCCGCCCATGCCTGCAGTGATAAAAGCCATTTTGGTATTTACTTCGAGTATCTTTTTTATTTCTTCCAGGCTTTCTTCGGTGGCTTCACGGCCAATCTCAGGATTAGCTCCCGCTCCAAGTCCCTGTGTTAAATGCGGGCCGAGTTGCACTTTGTTAGGTACTTTGCTTGTAGTAATTGCCTGCGCATCTGTATTGCAAATAATGAAATTTACACCATCAATATTTTGGCTGAACATATGGTTCACCGCATTGCTGCCACCACCACCTATTCCTATTACTTTCAGAATGGATGATTGTTCTTTTGGCAAATCAAATTGAATCATAGTAAGGTTTATTTTTGGGTTAGTAATTAATCCGGATTTTTTTAGGGCATCCCCGAATTATGTAACGTTGTTGTTTTTTAAATTTTATTTCTTAAATATTTGATGATCCTTGGAGAGATTTTACAATTCTGAATCCTCTTCATCCTTAAACATTTCTATTAAACCATTTTTACACGAATCCAAAAAGCTTTTTAAGGTTTTTCTTGGTTTCACTACATTTGTTCTTTCATCTGTTTCAACAACAATTTCGTCTATGCTTGCCTGCTGTAATCCTTCAGGAATATTAACTTTTGCAAATTGCTGTTCAAATTGTTTGCGTTTATTTTCATAATCATTATATCCCTTTAAGATCAATCCCAGGCAAGTGGCATACATTGGCTTGGCCAGTTCTTCAATATGGCCGGGAGCCAAATGTTCATTAGGGTAGCCGATTCGAGCGTTCAATCCTGTAACATATTCTGTAAGCTGAATTAAATGTTTCAATTGAGAACCGCCACCGGTAAGCACTACACCTCCGTTCAACATCCGGTTATCCAACCCAACCTGTTTTAAATGGTAAGAAACAAAATCCATTATTTCGCTCATGCGCGCCTGTATAATCGCAGCCAGGTTTTTTACGCTGATCTCTTTTGCCGCCATACCTCTTAAACCTGGAATAGTTATGAATGTATTGGCTTTGGCTTCATCAGTAAGTGCACTGCCAAATTGAACTTTCATTTGTTCAGCCTGTGTTTTTAAAACACCCAACCCTGTTTTAATATCATTGGTAATGTTTTCTCCACCAAAAGGGATAACAGCAGTATGTTTTAAAATCCCTTCATAAAAAACAGCAAGATCTGTAGTGCCACCACCAATATCAACAATGGCAACACCGGCTTCCAGATCATGCTCACACATAACCGCGGCTGCAGAGGCAAGAGGTTGAAGTACGAGGTCTTTGATTTGTAATCCCGCTTTTTCAACACTTCGGTTTATATTTCTTATCGCATTTTTATCGCCGGTGATAATATGAAAATTCGCACCCACCTTCACGCCGCTATAACCAATGGGATCAGGAATGTTTTGAAAATTATCTACCGTAAATTCCTGTGGAATCACATCGATGATCTGATCGCCGGCAGGTATATAAGTTTTGTACTGATCATTTACCAACTGGTCAATTTCAGATTGCATGATCTCTTCTTCCGTATTCTGCCTTACAATATCACCGCGCGTTTGAAGGCTTTTGATGTGATGGCCGGCAATACCAACATACACTTCGGTAATAGGTAAGTTCGGATTACTGGCATAGCAGTTTTCAAGTGCTGTTTGAATTGCTTTAATGGTTTGATCAATGTTTAAAACCATGCCGTGTTGTACACCGTTGCTGTTGGCGCGTCCAAAGCCGAGAATTTCTAATTTGCCGAATTCATTTTTTCTTCCTGCAATGGCAGCGATCTTGGTTGTACCAATGTCGAGGCCTACGATAATGGGTTGTTCGTTGTTCATGTTTTTTGTTTTTTTATCCTTCATTTTGATTTTCCGATCCCATCAAATGATGAAGGTGCTTGTTGTACTATGTTTTTTATTTATCCAAATTTTTCATTTTTAATAATCACTTTTTGGCGGCATCACTGCCTTTGGTACCTGTTTTTCAACTTCCTTTTGTTTTCTTTCTACTGTTTTTTCTGAAGGGGCAGGATGCGGTTTTTCATTTGATGATGGATGTCTGATTACTGCTTTATTCTCTGTTGAGAATTGTTTTTTTAAAAATGGTTTTTCATGATGATGGATAGGGGTCACAGTACCAACTTTCTTTTCGGCTGTATTAATTTTATTATCATTGGAAGTTTCATTGGGTACAGGATCTAAAACCGGCGATTGATTTACTTTATCGTTATTATCTTTTGGTTCAGGTAATTGAATTTTAGTTGAATCGTTTGTATTCTTTTCAGCTTCAGTTATAATCTCTTTCATAATTTCTATGGCTTTTAAAGAATCTGACTTTATTTCTGCCGCATCTCTTACCACGCCTATCACCTGGTTTTTATATTGGATATCTAAAACAGAATACTTGTTCCAACCAACTTTTGTTTCCACTTGTTTATAAAAAGCAAGCAGCTTATTAAACTTTTGTTCATAATTGCTTATGTCTCCAAAGCGTATTACCTGGTTTCCTAATTTTGGAATCAGGTCAAAATTCCCTTGCGGAGAAATATCAATTTGATCAATCTGCGCCATCCAAAAAGGATGATTATTAATATATTCACTTAATATTTTCACCTGGCTTAATAGTACGCTATCTCTACTTTTTAAAATGCGCACCTCTGTAGGGAAGCTGGTAAATACCGGAAGCCTGGCAGAAAATTTATCGCTCAAAGGCAATCGGCTCAAAGAACTATCAATATAAAATGAAGCGCCAGAAACAGTAAATATTCTTGCTATCGGCTCTCTCTCTGTAACCTTTACCTGCAACACTTTATTATTGTCAAAAAACAATTCAGCCTTCTTGATCCAATCGTTTTTTGCCAACTGGTTTTCCATTGCAGCCAGGTCCAGAGAACTTATCGTTGATTTATCCAGCTTTTTGCCATTTACTTTTTCAAGGATTTTAAGTACTTCTTTTTTGTTAATAAAATAATTGTTTTGAATCCCGGATATTTTTATGTCGACACCGGTAATTCTCTCCGTATTCTTTTTCGTAATGGCAGCAACCAAAAGCACAACAACTCCTGAAGCCAGTATGATCCATACTGAAACAGAAAGTATTTTATTGAGCTTGTATTTTTTATTTGCTGTCATATTTTAAAAAGGATTCAATAATATCTTTTTAATTGGTTCTACCAGTTGATCAATATCTCCCGCGCCAGCAGTTATCAACACTTCTCCAAAAGAGCTTTCATGCACCAGCTTGAGATAATCCCCTTGCAGGTACTTTAATAATTCTTCCTTAGAAACAACAGTAGCATTTTCATTTTCCATTTGATCTAAAATCAGTTTGCTTGAAACCCCTTCTACCGGTAATTCACGGGCAGGATAAATGGGAAGAAGCAAAATCCTATCGGCCAGGTCAAGGCTTTCTGCAAATTCCTTCGCAAAATCCCTTGTGCGCGAAAAAAGATGCGGTTGAAAAATGATAGTACATTTTTTAAAACTGAATAAGCTTTTTGCACTTTTTAGCAGCGCTGCTAATTCCTCAGGATGATGCGCGTAATCGTCAATATAAACCACATTATTCTTCAACTTCATCGCCTCATCAACAGAAATTATATATTCAAATCTTCTTTTAACCCCTTTAAATGTTCCAACGGCGTTTTTTATTTTTAATGGATTAATTTCCAAATTAGCTGCTATAGCTATTGATGCAACCGCATTTTCAACATTGTGCATTCCGCCTATGTTCAGCTTAATGTCGTTGAGTTCCCATTTTTTTGATTTCACATTAAACACGTAACCTCCGTCGCGCATAGTAATATTGGTTGCATACACGTCAGCCATATCATTTTGGAGACTATAATGTTTATGATTAAACGCAGTAAAATCTTTATCAGGCAAACCATATTTCGTAAATAAAATACCCCCGGGTTTTAACTGATTGGCAAACTCCACAAACGCATCTTCCATCTTTTCTTTTGTTCCGTAGATATCAAGATGGTCTGCATCCATTGCAGAAATAACTGCAACATCCGGCGAAAGCTTTAAAAAACTTCTGTCATACTCATCAGCTTCTACCACACACACATTGTTTTCACTGCTCCAGAAATTAGTATGATAATTGACCGAAATGCCACCCAGGAAGGCATTACAACCATAACCGCTATGCCGCAGAATATGCGCAACCATCGTACTGATCGTAGTTTTGCCATGAGTTCCTGCGATGCAGATGTTGAATGAAGAGCTCGTAATTTCCTTCAAAACATCACTTCTTTTTGCCAAATCATAATTATTATCCTTGTAATAATTAAACTCTTTTTGATCTTTAGGAATTGCCGGAGTATAAACAACGAGATCAGCGTTTTTATCCAATAACTCAACACTATCTTCATAATGAATAATCATTCCCTCCTTTTCCATTTGTTGCGTGAGAGGTGTGGGCGTTTTATCATAGCCACTCACCACGATATTCTTGCTCAAAAAATACCTTGCAAGTGCACTCATACCAATGCCACCTATACCTAAAAAGTAAATCCGTGATATGTTTTTAAAATCCTTCATTTTATTTTTAAAACCCTAATCTTATTTTCTATTTATTTTATTTAAAATCTCTGTGGCAATGATTTCGTCTGCATTTACATTACCCAGTTTTGAAATATTATTTTTTAATTCTTTCATTTGTTGTTCATCGTTTACCAGTTGCAGTAAACAAGGAAATAATTCACTTTTTGCTTTTGCATCAGGCACCATCAAAGCCGCTTTTTTATTTACCAGGACTGCTGCATTCACCGTCTGATGATCTTCTGCTGCAAAGGGATATGGAACAAATATTGCAGGCTTGGCTACCACACACAATTCAGCAACCGTCATCGCCCCCGACCTTGAAATAACCACATCTGCTGCGGCATAAGCATTTTCCATTTTATCAATAAAAGCATTTGACCACATATTCGTTCTTTCTTCTTCTGCCTTTGCTGCATGTGGAGCAAAATTTTTACCTGTTTGCCAGATAAGCTGTAACTTATTCTTTTTAAAAAGATCAATGTTTTCTTCTATGGTTTCATTGATGCTTTTGGCGCCCAGGCTTCCTCCCATTACAAATACTGTTTTCAATTCCGGACTTAATCCGAAAAATTTTCGCGCTTCTTCTTTTGAAATGTTTTTCAAAAAAACTTTGCGTATAGGGTTGCCCGTTATCTTTAATTTTTCAGAAGGAAAGTATTTTTCCATTCCTTCTGAAGGCACAAAAATTTCAGTTGCCCTTTTACCCAACATGATATTGCTTTTGCCGGGTAAAGAATTGCTTTCATGAATAAACGTAGGGATTTTCATGCTTTGCGCTGATCGCAAAACAGGAAAACTTGAATACCCTCCTACTCCTACCACCGCATCAGGCTTAAACGTTTTAAGAATTTTCCTTACCTGCAAAAAACTCGCTACCAGTTTTACCGGAAGTGAAATATTTTTTATCAAAGAACTTCTGTTATACCCGGCGATATCAAGTCCAACAATTTTGTATCCTGCCGCCGGAATTTTTTCCATCTCCATTTTCCCTTTTGCCCCAACAAACAAAATTTCAATTGCAGCATCCTGATCTTTCAAGGCATTAGCAATTGCCAAAGCCGGAAAAATGTGACCTCCAGTACCACCACCTGCAATTATTATTTTCATAGTTGCATTTTTTTCATTTTCACAATTTCTTATTAGATGGTAAACCAACAAATAAGAAAGATTTTTATTTTTCTCTTTTATTCAACTTCCTCTTCAGTCTGCTGAGTAGCTAACTCAACATTTCTTCCTTCTGCCTGCTCTACGTTTCTTGCAACACTTAAAATAATTCCTATAGCAAAACACGTGAACAACAAACTACTCCCTCCCATACTTACAAGAGGTAATGTAACACCCGTCGTGGGAAACAGGTTTACATTCACGGCCATATTCACCAATGCCTGGATCACCAAAGTAAAACTGAGCGCCACTGCCAGGAATGCACCAAAAGCGTAAGGACATCGCTGGAAAAGTTTTATACTTCGGAATAAAAAAAGAAGATAGATGAGTAAAATCACCGCACCACCTACCAAACCATATTCTTCTATAATAATTGCATAAATAAAATCGCTGTAAGGATGTGGTAAAAAATTTCTCTCTTCACTTTTTCCCGGCCCTTTGCCAAAAATGCCACCGGTGGCAATGGCAATTTTTGCCTGTTGTACCTGGTAAGAAGCATCCTCTTTATCTGCATACATAAAATCCTGCACACGCTTTATCCATGTTGGCATTCTTCCAAAGGATAATACCGCAGGCAAATCTTTTGTTACATGATCTTCATGATTAT
>JAGWRO010000075.1 GCA_028876495.1 Bacteroidota bacterium | reverse complement strand
CTTTTGCCTTTTCTTTTGCCTTGATGCAAAAGAAACAAAAAATCAAGGAAAACCCGATCGCTCCGCGCGTTTTTCCGGGCTTGCGCGCGGCAAAAGCCGTTAGGTTGGACTGAAAATAAAATCATCTATCCGTTTTGCCGGGGAGGTTTTAATCGTGGAGCTTGTAGCGGTAGCCGTTGGCAAAAGGAAATTTTCGTACCAGCATTTCAGGCTTTGTATTCTTGCCTTTAATGCTACCATGTTTTTATTTCTTATTTCCCGGGTGTATACATCTGCCATAGTGTAAGGTTATCTAAATACAATATTTATGATTATTTCAGGTCATTGGTACACTTGTCCATTCAAAGGGCCCGGGTTGTTAAACAGGTAACAACTTTTACAAAAGGGGTCGCCGGTAGATTATTTTGTTTTAACGTAAGTTATGGTCATTGACCTGGCCTTTCCTCCAATATTGAGTGTTTTTGGATTTTCGGCATAATTAAAAACCCATGTCATAGTATTTCCACTAAAACTTATTTCATATGTCAAAGGAGGTAATGGATTACCCGAAATGCTTATGGTCAGTTTATTGCCGTTTATTTTCCAACTGCCTTTTGCCGCTTCGGAAACAACCATTTTTTTTATCGACTCTCCGCAGCCATCTGCTGTTTGCGACATCTTTCCGCCCGGTAAAAAAGTATATACCATATTGGCATAGCAGGGCTGCATTTTTATTAACTGTTTGTACGAATCAGTTTTTTTGCCGTTAGCAGTTGTAAGTGTTAGCGAGGTTTTTTTCCACGAGCCTGTAATGCCTTGGCATAGGCCGGTATAAGAGATAAGCAGTAATAAAAATACCGGAAATAAATAAATTGTTTTTTTCATAAACTGTATTGTTTTATTTTGATAAAACCTGGTTACTCGTTAGCTGGGATTGAGCCGCTTGCAGGCTGCAACAAAAGCGCTGTAATGAGTAGGGTTGCCACTTGTTGCATCGGGCTTGTATGCCACACCGGTTTCCCAATTAATATGTGAGCCTGCTATCCAAAGGTTTTCTACATGTAAACCGAAATAAAATGTTCTGAGTTGATTGCCGTTCGCATTTACCGTGGGTAGCGTTCCATTATCACCGTTGTTTTGTTTATTATTGTCTGTTTGCCCGTCAATGGTTCTGATGAATTTTATTTCTTTCGTATCAACGTAATATGGTATTACCTGGTGCCGATAGGCTAAACCTCCATCCGTATCTCTATTTTTACCTGGCAATTGACATCATAAAAGATGGTACTATTTATATAATCAGGACAAAAAGCCTTTTTCTCAAATACCAATTTGTACAACAAAGTGTCTTTGTAAGAATACTGTTCAATTCTTAAAAACCTATCACTGCCTTCACATGAATTTCTTCTATGCTGCTCTGCAGTTTTAATGATCAATTCGTTTATGCATGGCGGAAATCTTGATTGGGAAAAAGGCCACTGTCTGAAAAAAATGTAAAGATGAAAATGAAAAACCAGGATCGATTCATTTTAAGTGGGTTTAATAAAATTTATCTATCGAAGTTTAAAATTACCATCAAACCAAAATACTTGCTTACCGGTTGTAAAGCCGTTTGTAGATGATGACAATCTGAAATTAGGGATATCAACATAAGTTTGACCAGGGTAGGGAACTCCCTTTTGGCTGACAAAATTGAAAGTAACTCGTCCACTGGCGATATCCCAATCATCACTCTTGAACAGCTGAGCTGCACAACTCAAGTCAAATTCTATATATCCTCCATTTTTAAATTCGTTATATGTATAGGCATTTGGGTGATTAGGAAGATTAGTAAAAGGAATTGGTTGGCTATATACAGCGCTACCTGCTTTGTATTCTGTTTGTTTATCCTCAAACGCACCAATCAAACTGCTGGCATTTCCACTACCGTCATCTAAACCTATGTAAAGGTCAAATTGCGAATCATCATTTTTACCATCCGCCCCATTTCTCAATGAGAAAAAAACAGACTTAAGAGTGTATATGTCCTCGGCTGGTTTGCATTCAGGAACAACAAACTGGTCGGTTACACTTTCCACGCCAAGGATATTGCCATCCAGGTCAGTCAATTGATATTGTATGGGCATAGCCGTTCTGTAATTTCCCTGTGCGAGGAGGTTACTTATTTGCTGCTGGTAATTTTGTCCGGATACTATTGGTATGTTTATACCTGTACCTACAACCATTATATTACCAGTATACGTTAGGGACTTATTATTAGCAAGCATAGAAAAGTCGAGTGCTCCATTATCAATTCCGTCTGTATAGGCCAGGTGTAAACTGTCGTAATTTGTAAAAGTGGAGGTTTGTATATCTATGTTTGCGAGCAGCCTCGTTCCGTAGGTAACATTTTGAACAACCACTAAAGGAGATGAAGTGGCCGGGACTTTTCCATCGGCAAAATAACCATCGGGTGGTGGTTGAACCATAATAGTGTAAAGGGGTTTAATGGCATCAAGCGTAACATAAATGTGGTGTTGCCCCTGGTTTGTTTTATTTATGCCAAAACCTGAAAAGCCACTGTAAGAACCACCGGCTGAAACAAGCATATTCAAATCGGATTCGTTATTTGAAAAAATAGTATGCTCATAAGCCGATGCACCACCTTGTGTTTGAGAAAACTGGTTTACAATATTTGAAATACCCTGGCTAATTGTTTGCCCGTTTGGATTTTGGATATCGAAACTGTCTTTTCCAACATTAGTGGGTGTCCACACAACGATAGGGTTTCTTCCATCCCTAAATTCCCTGAAATTTCCTTTTGCGTAATCGTCAAATGCATAAATGGTTCCGGGTATCAGGCTGGTGCCTTTTTGATTAACAGACGCATTCATAAAACTGCTGCTTTGGGCATTAACGGATTGGGTGATATAGGCACAATTCCAGTTTGGATCGCTATGGTCCACCACAGAATCTTTTATTTTTTTTACATAGCCAAAATCTGTTGCCCATGTATCTGTATTATTCGTTAAGATAAAAGAAGCTTTGTGTCCATCGCTAAATTTTTTTTGAACGGTATATAAAACATCCATTAACATAGGTTTGTAATTCATCCGGTCGCTGGAAAAACTGTTTGTAGCAATTTTTTGTCTCATGCTTTGTTGCATGGTAGTGCTCCCCTGGCTTTTGACATTCATATTCATATTCTCCGACATAATTTGATTGCTTCTGTTTGTATAAGTTATTTTATTTGTTACTCTTAATCTGTCGGTCGCTCCTGGTTTTAATAAACTTCTTTTGAACGTCATAAAATTAAGCTTGTGTGGAACCGGGTAAACCATAGACCTGTTCATCATTTGCGGAATTGGTTTCCGGCTGGTAGTTCCCTGCTGTTGCTCTGCAGTGTGTAGCTGAACTTGTTGTCGTTGTACCTGTTGTTGCGGCACCTGTTGTTGTGCCTGATGTGGTTGTGTGTATTGTGGTTGTGCCTGTTGTTGTATAACTCTTGATTGTTGGGTTCTTGCATTCATCCTGTTAATTTGTGCCGGAAGTACTACGCATATGCAATTCAATAAACCCAAAATGATCAGTATCTTTTTCATTTTATTTTTCTTTTATTTAAAATATTTTTTTATCGTAAATACGAATTGGCGTTTACCTGCCCGTTCCCGGCGTTTACACCCTGGGCTTTTATATTTATTTTTAAATAACCGTTGCTGCCACTTGTTCCAATTTGTTTAACCACAGCAATCAATGCGTACACTTCCCGGTTTTCGAGTTGCGCTTTTACGGCAAAGACTCTTCCATCTAACTTTTGCCCAACACTGGAATAATAGCCATCATAATTTTGAGCATTGCGTACAGCGTTCTGAATCTGGCTGTTGTTTTGAATTTGATTGAACTGGCCAATAGTTAGTTTTGTAAGGGCCACCTCGGTTTCGTTTACATCGCTCCATTGCATCACCTGGTCGCTGGTGTGCTCCGTCCAGTAAGAAACGCTGCTGTTGCTTTTCGCAAAGCCCGGGGTTATTAAATAATAGGTGTTCTGCCCGTCAGCCGGCGCAAAAAACATCAGGTCTACCGCTGTGGGTGTTTCTGCCGCTTCTCCCATGCCCATAATCGTCCCCGTTAGTACATCCAGGCAATTTCCATAAAGCCCGTTGTTTTGGTTGCCCCAGTTTCCTGAGCCATCGTCATTAATCGTAGCGGGGTTATTTACCGGCAGGCTTTGGTTGGGCAGATAATTCTGGTAGGCAGCATTATTGTCACCCTGGGTGTTATAATTTTGGTAAGTTCCGGTTCCATTTTGATTGCCCGAATTGGTATTTGTAGAGGTGTAACCGTTATTATTATTTGCCTGGGTATAGTTGCCGTTTGAAGTATTGTAACCGTTTTGTGTAGCATCAACCCCATTGCCATTGGAGTATTGCCCGTAATTATTATTGTTATTGGCTCCATTGTTATTGCCATTTTTTCCAAAGGCTGCCTTCGACGAATTTTTTACATCCCCGGCCAATTGTTTGGCATCATAAAAAAGTTGCCTCGCTTTTAGCAGGTATGGCTGAAAAATGGCAAGCACATTATTTACTTTATTTACAGCATTATTCGCTTTTTGAAATACGTCCGGCTTGCCGGTGTTTTGTGCAAAACCAGAAAATGGTAAAAAAATGATAGCTGCGGTTATAACTACTGATATTTTTTTCATTTGTAAAAAGTTTTTGGCTTTAACAAACCTACACTTTGCAGAAGCCGGAAAAAGTGTAAATTGGTAAACGACAAAAAAAATTGGTTAACAGCAATTGCCTGGCTTTTAAAGAACTATATTTGTTATAATATCTGTCAATCTTAATCCTATGCGGGATGATAAAAAAATTTACATGCATAGTTGTTGATGATGATGAGGTGGATATGCTTTCAATAGTTTCCTTCCTGGAAGATTACGCTTTTCTGGAAATAACCGGCAGGTATAATTCATCTTCCGTAGCATTAACTGCTGCAAAAAAATCACCTCCTGATGTTTTGTTCCTGGATATTGATATGCCCGGTATGAATGGGCTTCAGCTAAGAGAACAGCTAAAAGATATACCTGCCTGTATTTTTATTACCTCCTATCCTGAATATGCGCTGGAGAGTTTTGAAATGGCAGCACTTGATTTTTTAGTAAAACCCTTTTCTCATGAAAGATTTGCAAGAACCATGGAGCGGTTAAATGAATACCTGACTATCCGGCAAAAGGCCGACTTATTAAATCATACGTTGGGCGCCGATACTATTTTTATTAAGGATGGGCCCAACCAGGTGAAGCTCCATCTGCATGAAATTATTTACCTGGAAGCGTTGAATAATTATACAAGTATTGTAACACCGGGCCGCAAGTATACAGTGCTTTCAACATTAAGTAACCTCATAAAAGAAAAAGCATTCAACAATTTTATACGCATCCACCGCAGTTATGCGGTGCAAAAACATTTTATTAAAAGAATAAGTTCGGGTGAAGTTATGGTAGGTAATATTGCATTGCCGGTTGGCAGAAGTTTTAAAGATTCACTTGCATTTTTAAAATCCTGATTGGTTTACAATGCGCATCAAATCTGTCATTTTATTATTATTATTTTATTCTTCTATACAGGCGCAAAAGCATGGGCAAGCGTGGATTGATTCCTTACTGTCTGCACTTCCAAATTCCATAAATGATACGGTCAAGGCAAAGATTTTAAATAAGGTTGCCCTCTACTATTCAGAATCAAACACTGACTCTGCTTTTAAGTATGCAGCAATGGGTATGCAATTAACTACAAAAATGAAATGGTATAAGGGAATTGGGGCTTTTAACACCTGTTATGGGAACACGTATATCGTTA
The DNA here is from genome assembly GCA_028876495.1 of Bacteroidota bacterium. GTDB lineage: Bacteria > Bacteroidota > Bacteroidia > Chitinophagales > Chitinophagaceae > Ginsengibacter. The sequence continues at coordinate 2,811 of JAGWRO010000075.1, read as the reverse complement.
AAGGTCAATTAGATTCAGCTTTATATTGGGACCTCAGGGCGCTTGAAGTGTACAAAAAAATAAATGATAGTGTAAATATAGGTTCTGCATATAATAACCTTGGGGCAGTATCCCAGGCTAAAAGTGATTTTGTATCAGCAGCCCATTATTATATGCTTACTTTGGAAATAGGAAAAGGGTTGCAAAATAATTATGACATAGGTGTTGCTTGTGATAATCTTGCGCTGGTTTGCGAACAGGAGCATAATAATGAAAAGGGGTTGGAATATGCAAGACAGGCATTAAATTCATTTGAGTTAATTAATAGCCAAACCGATTTTGCATTCCCATTGGAATTGATTGGCACTTTTTTTCTACGGTTAAAACAAAATGATTCTGCATATTATTATTATCAAAAATCACTTGCGTATGCCCGTATAAATGGTAATAAAACTAATGAAGGTGCAGTATTAAATTCACTTGCGGGGTATTATGCCGGATTAGAAGATTATACAAATGCAGTAAAATATGGATCGGCGGCTAAAAAAATATGGGACATTTTGGGGCCTGAGTTTGAAGATGCAATCAATAATACCGGTTTACTGGGGAGTTATTATTTGCAACTTTATAAACAGTTGCAGAAAGGGAAAGTAAATTACACAAATCAAATTTCGCACAACAGGGAAAAATTACTGCAACTCGCCAACAATTATCTTAAAGAAGCTGTTGAAAAAAGCAGGGCAAAAGGCAATAAAAATTCTCAATCCGAATTTCAAAATTACTTAGCAGAAGCAAACGCACTTTCCGGTGATTATAAGGGTGCCTATTTTAATTATAAAAGCTACCAGGAAATAAAAGACTCTGTTTATTCACAGGCAAATAAAAATAAGATTGCCGAAGCGATGAGTAAGTTTGAAATAGATAAAAAAAATTCTGAAATCGCCTTTGATAAACTCACTATTGCCAGCCAGCGTAAGCAAAAGATATTTTTCGTAAGCGGGCTATTTTTAATAAGTATAATCGGAGGGCTGCTTTACTGGCAAAGCCTTACCCGCAAAAAAACAAATACTACTTTACTTAAATTGAATACTGAATTAAATGAAGCCAATAAAGTAAAAGCAAGATTCTTTGGTATCCTAAGCCACGATCTGCGCAGCCCTGTCGCCAATCTTGTAAATTTCCTTCAGTTACAAAAAAGAAAGCCAGGCATTATGAATGAAGAACAGAAGGCCGAAAGAGAAAACAAAATAAGCGATTCCGCAAAATCATTACTTGACACTATGGAGGCTATGCTGCTATGGAGCAAAGGACAGATGGAACATTTTAAACCAACCATCTCGGCAGTACCGGTAAATGATTTATTTGAATATATAAAGAAATTTTTTGCAAATACAACCAACATTGCATTTACTTTTTCAGGTGATACAAACCTGGTTGTACAAACAGACCGGCAGTATTTGCAAACCATCATGCATAATCTTACCGCTAATGCTGTCAAAGCCATAGGACAAGAAACAAATGCACATATTGAATGGAAAGCCTGGCAGGAACAAAATAATATATACCTATCTGTCACAGACAATGGCCCTGGCGTTAAAGACGAACAGTTACGAGCCTTATATGATGAGAAAACCAGTAGTGGTGCCATATCTGGCTTAGGGCTTCACATTATTCGCGATTTGGCAAAGGCAATAGGATGTGTTATTAGTTTGAATTCTCAAATGAAAACAGGAGCTGAATTCGTGTTAGTTATTCGTTCGGCCGGGAATATATAAATTTTTGAATTAATTGAAATATATAATGGTGTAAAGGGTTGTTTTTAGTGTAACCTATACCGTTAGCTATTGTATAATTTTTCCCAAGAGTATTTCAGGTTTGTATTCTTGCCTTTGATCATGCTCATCCCGAAATAGGTCGGGACAAGTTGTTGTAGCTTCTTATTTCTTTGGTGTGCACGTCTGCCATTGTATAAAGTTATCATAGTAAGAAATAGGGGAATTGGTTGGTTTACTTGCTGCCTTTTCTTTTGTTTTTTGCCTTTTGTCTTTTCTTTTGCCTTGATGCAAAAGAAACAAAAAATCAAGGAAAACCCGATCGCTCCGCGCGTTTTTCCGGGCTTGCGCGCGGCAAAAGCCGTTAGGTTGGACTGAAAATAAAATCATCTATCGGTTTGCCGGGGAGGTTTTAATCGTGGAGCTTGTAGCGGTAGCCGTTGGAAAAAAGAAATTTATGCACCAGCATTTCAGGCTTTGCGTTTTTGCCTTTGATCATGCTCATCCCGAAATAAATCGGGACAAGTTATTATAGCTTCTTATTTCTTTGCTATGCACGTCTGCCATAGTACAAAGTTAGGTATTGCCTTTTCTTTTCCCTTGATGCAAAAGAAACAATCCCGAAAAATATCGGGACAAGGAAAACCCGATCGCTCCGCGCGTTTTTCCGGGCTGCGCGCGGCAAAAGCCTTTGTAGATAATTTGTAATTGCGTCGGTGTTTTTTAATGGTGGTGTAGGAGTTAACGTCATTGGGAGGAACCACCCTGTTACGTCATTGTAAGAAGCCTTCAGTAATTATTATCGTTTAGTATGATTTAATGGCGACGCGGCAATCTTGTTTTTGAGTCCAGGATTAAAATAAAAAGATTGCCACGGCGCTATGAGCTTTTCTATTTTCCTTTAAGATCCTGTAAGCGCCTTACAATGACGTAGATTGTAAAGACTTCAACTTCAAGCTATTAGGTTTTCTAGTTTGAAGCCGTACTTAGCAGCTTCTTTGTGCAATCGAGCAATTCTTTTTTGTTCTTGATGCTGTGTATTTTGTTGAAGTCTTGTTTT
>JAGWRO010000074.1 GCA_028876495.1 Bacteroidota bacterium | reverse complement strand
CCTTTACCATCGGCAAACTGAAAAGCAGATGAAATTATTTTGACAAACCGCCGTATGCCCGAAGGCACGTACGGTGGTGTGAGAGGACAGACCATCAATTAATGGTGGTCTTCCTACTCGATTGTTTAAAAAATATGCCTAAATAAGAATTATTTACTGGGGGTAATATTGTAATTTTCAAATCTAAACCTAAACAGTAAATAAATGAATAAGGAGTTTTTTAAATTTGATTTTAAGGTCTATGATTCAATAGACGAATTGGACGAAGAAGATGTTTATTTATTGGCAGAAGCCAGGAAAGTTTCAGAGGTTGCATATGCGCCGTACTCTAATTTTAAGGTAGGCGCTTTTGCTAAATTAGTAAATGGCAAAACTGTAAGTGGTACCAACCAGGAAAATGCTGCTTATCCCGCGGGCATTTGTGCTGAACGGACGTTGATGTCTACTGCATCAAGCCTGTTTCCAGGGGTAGGTATTGCCACTATTGCAATTTCTTATAAAAATGGCAATGGCAAAAGCGATCGCCCGGTAAGTCCATGCGGAATTTGTCGTCAATCTTTTGCAGAATTTCAGCAAAGAACCAAAAATCCAATCCGCATTATTTTAAGTGGAATGGAAGGGAAGGTGTATGTAATAGAGAACGCTGAAAATTTATTACCCTTGTTATTTGGGGCAGATGACATGAAATGATAGTACCATCGAAGCTAATCAAGTACTTTAAGGCTTTTTTCAATGATGCCGATACAATCCAAAATCTGATCTTTTGTAATAACAAGTGGTGGAGCAAATCTTATTTTATCACCATGAGTGGGCTTTGCCAATAATCCGTTTTCCTTTAGTTCAATACAAAGTTTCCAGCCTGTATTTTCTGATTTGTCTTTTATAATAATTGCATTTAACAGCCCTTTTCCCCTGATCTTTTCAATGTGGGGAGAATTTAGTTTTTCCAATTCTTCCCGGAATAAGTTTCCTAAAGCTTCCGCATTTTCAGCTAGTTTCTCTTCCTTTAGTACTTCGAGAGCAGCAATAGCAATGCTGGAAGCTAGCGGATTTCCGCCGTAAGTGCTTCCATGCTCCCCAGATTTGATGGTAAGCATTATTTCATCATCTGCAAGAACAGCACTAACCGGCATGGTTCCACCACTTAATGCTTTTCCAAGAATCAAAATGTCAGGCCTTACATTTTCATGATCGCAACAAAGTAATTTTCCGGTTCTGCTTAAGCCGGTTTGTATTTCATCCGCAATAAATAGCACATTTGCATCAGTACAATATTGCTTTGCTTTAGATATATATCCATCGTCAGGCACATTTACTCCTGCTTCTCCCTGTATGGATTCAACCAAAAAACCTGCAACATTTTTATCTTTCAATGCTTCAGCAAGAGCAGGAAGATCATTGTAAGGAATCACTTCAAACCCAGGAGTGAACGGGCCGAAATCGCTTTTTGCTGTCGGATCGGTACTGAAAGAAACGATCGAAATGGTTCTTCCATGAAAGTTTCCTTTGCACACAATAATTTTTGCCTTATTTTCTTCAACTCTTTTTACCCTGTAAGCCCAATGCCGGCAAAGCTTTAAGGCTGTTTCAACTGCTTCAGCGCCTGTGTTCATTGGTAATACTTTATCATAACCGAAATACCCGGTTATAAACTTAGAGAAAAGTGAAAGTTGTTCGCTATGAAAAGCCCGGCTTGTAAGAGTAAGTTTTTTTGATTGTTCTATAAGCGCATCGATAATTTTTGGATGACAGTGGCCTTGATTTACGGCAGAATAGGCACTCAGAAAGTCGTAATATTTTTTGCCTTCCACATCCCAAACAAAAACTCCTTTTCCTTCTCTTAAAACTACCGGTAGGGGGTGATAATTATGAGCACTGTATTGGTTTTCCAGATCGATAAAATAATCGGTTTGCGAAGCAGTGGATTGAACTGACATATAGGTAGTTTTAATAGAAAAAAAATATAGAAAAAAAGTGGTGAAAAGAATTGAAAGGGCGATATCGTTAAGGCCTGTGATCTAAGAAATCAAGGTTCTTTGAAAGAAAGTGTTGTATGTGAAATGAGTTGCTCAATTCTTTATTTAAATGCAAAGGTATAAAATTTAAAATGAGAAGGTATAAAAAATAAGAATGAATTTATTTTAAATTTAATCTGCTGAAATAAAATCACTCAAGGTCTATCCACTTATAAAAAAGATTATTTTTTATGTTGAGATCAACCTGGTCCTTCTTATTAAAAATCGCATAAACGGTACTCCCTGTTCCTGTCATTGATGCATAAAGTGCTTTATGTTTATATAAAGATTCTTTCAATTTTTTTATTTCCTCATATTTTGAAAAAACAATTGGTTCAAAATCGTTTTTTAAATCATTTTTCCATGTTTCAATTGGTTGCCGGATGATTTCTTTAATGCATTTTTGAGGAGTAGTTGGTTTGATTTTACTGAATAATTCTTTTGTACTGATATGGATTTCCGGATTTATTAATAGAATTTTATATGAGGATAAAGAAAGATTTGTTTTTTCGATTTTTTCTCCACGACCCGCAGCAAAGCAGGGTGAATTCACTAAAAAAAAAGGGCAATCACTTCCTAACTGTGAGGCGTATTCTAAAAGATTATCAAACGGAATATTGAGATCATATTTTTGATTGAGAAGTAATAAAGTAAATGCAGCATCAGCCGAGCCGCCGCCGAGCCCTGCTCCAACCGGAATTGTTTTATGCAAATGCATTTTTATTTCGGGTAAATGCGGGTAGTCTTTTTTTAGAATATAAAAGGCTTTCAGGCACAAATTATTTGAAGGTTCTCCACCTGAAATTCCTGTATTTTTAAATTCTGCTTTGCCTTCTGAACTTACAACTTCCAGTACATCATTGAGCGTAATGGGGTAGAAAACCGTTTCAAGATCATGATACCCATCTTTACGCTTTTGCAGAATATTAAGTCCCAGGTTAATTTTACAATTTGGAAACGTAACCATAGAAGAATGACGGCTTTAAAATGGGAATATCAGTGAACAAACAAATCATGTTTTATATTCAGAGAAAGATAGAAGTGGATAGCTAACTTCCTTTTCTGCTCTTTATCTCATCTCTTATAGAAGCGGCTTTTATATAATCTTCGTGCTCGAGCACTTCATTTAAAAGAGATTCTAATTCAGATAACGAGAGCTTTTTAAGATCATCGCTGGCTTCATCATTATGAGAAACCACTACTTTTTTCTTTTTATCATCTTCTTCCATTAAAATTCCTGCGCTCTCCAAAATATTATCGTAAGTATAAATAGGACAGCCAAATCTTACAGCCAAAGCAACGGCATCAGAAGTTCGGGAATCAATTTCAACGGTATCCTTATCTGAGGAACAAATTAATTTAGAATAAAAAATCCCTTCCTGGAGATCGTTAATTATTATTTCATGAAGATCGATATTAAATGCCATCATAAAATTTTTCATCAGGTCGTGAGTAAGAGGGCGGCTGGGTTGCATGCGCTCCAAAGCAACTGCAATTGCCTGAGCTTCAAATCCCCCAATTACTATCGGTAATCTTCTTAACCCATTTACTTCTCCCAAAACAACCGCATAAGAGTGGGTTTGAGTAATACTATGAGAAAGCGCCACAATTTCCAATTCAATTTTCTTCATATGAACTCATATCCGCTTTAACGGAATTTTTTATGTGAATAACAAATATAAAAATAAATGCCTTTTTATTAATGGAAACTTTTGAAAAAGCAGAAAGGTTCAGTAGAATCTAACTAATACCTTTTAATTTTTTAACAGCTTCTGTAATTTTTGGAACTACTTCAAATGCATCGCCAACAATTCCATAATCGGCGGCTTTAAAAAATGGAGCTTCAGGATCTTTATTAATAACAACAATTGTTTTACTCCTGTTTACACCTGCAAGATGTTGTATTGCTCCGGAAATTCCTATGGCAAAATATAAATTAGGAGCAATGGTGAGTCCTGTTTGGCCTACGTGTTCATGATGAGGCCGCCAGTCGCTGTCACTCACAGGGCGGCTACACGAAGTTGCTGCCCCAAGCGCTTTTGCAAGATCAGTAACCAGGTTCCAGTTTTCAGGCCCTTTTAATCCACGGCCACCACTTACAACCAGTTCAGCATCTGATAAAGGAATTTCTCCTGAAACTTTATTTACTTCTTTTATTTTAACTTTTGATGCAGGTATTTCAACACTTAGTTCTTCGATCTCAGCTAAACCTTCTCCTTCTAAAATCTTATAGGCATTAGAATTCAGGGAGATAATTTTTATTTCAGTTTTGATAGAAATATTTGCAAAAGCTTTTCCACTAAAAACGCTCTTTTTTACTTTAAATCCATTTGATGTTTCGGGTAACGCAGTTGCTCCGGAAACAAGGCCTGCCTTCAATCTTACTGATAAACGTGGAGCGATTGATTTTCCGTTAAAATTATTGGAAAACACAATTACTTTTGAATCTGCTTTTTTAGCCGCTTCCGCAATTACCTGGGTAAAAACCTGGTCATCAAAATTGTTAAGTGATTCTTCTTTCACATTGTAGACTTTTTTCAATCCATACTTTCCTAAAGCCGTAAGATCATCTTTTACTGTTCCCAGTACAATTCCTTCTGCTGAAGTATTTAGATTTTCTGCAATTTTTGCTCCATAGGAAGCAGCTTCAAAAGAATTTTTTTTGATGTTTCCGTCTGCCTGGTCTAAAAATATTAATACACTCATTTTATCAATTAAATTAAATTTTAAAACCTTATTCTAATCAGTAAACAAATAAATACTTACAATTTTTATTTTGTTCTTCTGAAGTTCTTTTTCTGCTAAATTACTTTTGCCTCTTCATGCAGTAATCTTACCAATTCTTCTGGTTGATCTGCAGGAATTAATTTTACACCTGCTTTTGCTGGTGGCAATTCAAAAGAAGAAACCTCGGTGAAAGAGCCTGCTTCTGTAGGTTCCAATACTTTTAAAGGTTTTGTTCTTGCTCCCATAATTCCCCGCATGTTTGGAATACGTTGTTCTGCCATTCCTTTCTGGCAACTTACTACTAAAGGAAGATTTACTTCATCCACTTCGTCGCCGCCTTCAATTTCACGGTCTACAGTTGCGGTACTTCCTTCCAAAGAAAATTTAGTAGCTAAAGAAATAAACGGAAGATTTAAAAGTTCTGCAATCATTCCACCAATAGACGAACCGTTATAATCGATGGTTTCTTTTCCGGTAAAAATAAGATCATAATTATTTTGTTTGGCAACTTCTGCAATTTGTGAAGCAATGTAAAAATCATCGTGGCTGTTACTATTTACTCTTATTGCTTCATCGCCTCCAAGTGCCAATGCTTTACGAATAATAGGATCATTTTCTGAGCCGCCCACATTTATTAAATGCAGTATTGCAGAAGGATCAGCCTCTTTTAATTCTATGGCTCTTATCAATGCATAAAATTCGTCATAGGGATTTAAAATGAATTGAACACCTGCTTCCTGAAATTTCGTGTTGTTGTCTGTGAAGGCTATTTTTGCTGTTGTATCGGGAGTTCTGCTGATGCATACAAGTATCTTCATTGTTCTTCTTTTTTGGTGGCGCGAAGATACTAAGGAAAAAAAATGTAAAAAAGTATTTGATGGATAGAATAAGCAAGCTAAAGGAATATATGAAAACTGCTGAAAAAGACAGTTTTCTTCAACATGCTCTGGCATTAGAATATATCAAAATTGGCCAGGATGAAGAAGCGCGAAGCTTGTTCAACGAGATTTTAAAAAGAGAGCCAACTTATCTTGGGTCTTACTATCACCTGGGCAAATTACTGGAGCGCATCGGTGATCCTGAAAAAGCAATGCGTGTTTACAAAAGAGGAATGGAAGTAGCAGAGGCCGCAAATGATTCTCATGCTTATAGTGAACTTCAGGCAGCGTATGAAGATGCAGAAGATGAATATTAAATTAAGATTGAGATAAGAAACGAAACTTTAGAGAAAACAGAAATCGCAGATATTTGTTCCTTTACTGTAAACAGGGTTCCAAAAAATAAAAAATGTCGTTAATAAAAGAATTTATTCAAAATGTTCAGCAACAAAATCTTTTTAAAAAAAATGATTTCTTGTTGTTGGCAGTAAGTGGAGGTGCCGATTCTGTTGCTTTGTGTGAACTGTGTTTTCAGGCGGGTTTTCATTTTGAAATAGCACATTGTAATTTTCAGCTAAGAGGAGAGGAGAGTGAAAGGGATGAAAAATTTGTGAGGCAATTGGGAGAAAAATATTGGACTAAAGTTTTTGTGAAAAAATTTGATACAAAAAAATATACTGAAGAAAATAAAATTTCTATCCAGGTAGCTGCGCGGGAATTAAGATATCAATGGTTTGATGAATTGTTGAAAGCTGACAATCCTATACCTGCTTTTGATACAGGAAATTCACCATTCAATATTCGCCATTCACGGTTTCTTCTCACTGCACATCATGCCAATGATAATATAGAAACACTCCTGATGAATTTCTTAAAAGGTACAGGGATAAATGGTTTGAAGGGAATTTTACCAAAACAGGAAAAAATAATAAGACCATTATTATTTGCAAAAAAAGATGAAATACTTGAATTTGTAAGAGAGAATAATTTAGAGTTTGTGGAAGATTCATCCAATGCATCTGATAAGTACACACGTAACTATTTCAGGAACCAATTGATCCCATCAATTGAAAAAGTTTTTCCCAGGGTTCAGGAAAATTTGATTCACAATATTGAAAGATTTAACGAAACAGAAGTATTGTACCAACAGGCTTTGGATGTTCACAAAAAAAAATTGCTGGAGCAAAAAGGAAATGAAATTCATATTCCTGTTTTGAAATTATTAAAAACGGAACCTTTGAAAACCATTGTTTATGAGATAATCGAAGATTTCGGTTTTACGGCTCATCAAACGGATGAAGCAATAAATTTATTAAACAGTGAAAGCGGAAAATATATTTCATCAGCAACACATAAAATTATTAGAAACCGTAACTGGCTTATAATTGCGCCAATAAATACTTTAAAAGCGGGGCATGTTTTAATCAATAAAACAGATAAGAAAATTGATTTTGAGTTGGGAACATTATTAATTAAAAAAGGTGATTTTATACCTTCTAAAATTCCTTCCTCACATTTTATGGCTGTGCTTGATGCAAAAGATATAAAATTTCCTTTGCTGTTAAGAAAGTGGAAACAAGGCGATTACTTTTATCCTTTAGGAATGCAGAAAAAGAAGAAATTAAGTAAGTTTTTTATCGATCAAAAAATGTCAGTTACTGATAAAGAGAAAATATGGGTTATTGAGAGTAACAGAAGAATTATTTGGGTAATTGGTGAAAGAATTGATGATCGTTTTAAAATAAATGGTAAAACCGAAAACGTTCTTTTTATTGAATTAACCGGTGGTAAAAATATGGCGTAGATCAAGATTTTTTACTGAATCAATAAAGTTATCAAGCAAAGGATAAGTTGAAAACAACTGACTAAAAATGATTAAAAAAACCACCCCAAAAATAGCGCCCCAGATATGTGCCGAATGATTTACTGAAGTGCCGCCTTTCTTTCCCAAAAAATAGGAAACGATTATAAAAAGAATTCCAAATAGAAATCCCGGAATAAAGATCGGGATGAATAATAAACCGATTCCCTGCAATGGCCTGAACAAAATGTATGCAAAAACTACTGCAGATACTGCTCCTGAAGCCCCGAGGCTTCTGTAATTTGGGTTTCCATGATATTTCATAAAATCCGGAATTACGCAAACAATTAAAGAAAGGAAATACATTAAGAGGTAAAATATTTTTCCATAATTGCCGAAAATGGCAACGAAAGAATCTTCACAAACGCCTCCAAATAAATAAAAGGCGTACATATTGAAAAAAAGATGCGCAAGATCGGCATGGATAAATCCATAAGTAATAAAACGATAATACTGATTTTGCTTTGTAATAGCTGCGGGATAAAAGATAAGATCTTCGCGTACTTTATGTGAGTTAAAGGCAAAAAGGGAAACGATTACCGTAATAATGATTATTATAATTGTGACAGACATATTCATTTTTTAAAAGCATCAAACCTACATAAAAACTAAGAATGATGATACTTTTCATTCCGGAGGATGGTGCATGCACGATAGATTTGTTCAGCAAGGATCAATCGCACAAGTTGATGAGGAAAAACCAATTTCGATAAACTCCATGTAAAATTGGCTCTTTTTATTATAGTTTCATGTAAGCCATATGCCCCTCCAATCAGAAAGATGATGTTTTGGGAGCTTTGATTTGCGCATTTTTGAATAAAATTGGAAAGTTCTTCAGAATGCCACTGTTTACCTTTTTCATCCAGAGCTATCAAAATATCATCATTTTGTAGAGCATTCAATAAAACACTTGCTTCTATTTTTTTAGTTTCATTTTCTGAAAAGGAGCTTTTTTGTTTTGCTGCCGGAAAAATTCTCCATTCTACCGGGAAGTAGTGCGAAATACGTTTTGTAAACTCTTCAATACCTTCCTTTACGTATGATTCATGCGCTTTTCCTACACTCCATAAGTAAACTTTCATGATTGGGCTTATTAATAAAAAACCTCTTCATAAGAAGAGGTATAAGTTGGTGTGACCGCGTCAGGATTCAAACCTGAAACCTTCTGATCCGTAGTCAGATGCTCTATTCAATTGAGCTACGCAGCCAACGAGGCGCAAAAATAATAATAATTTCTTCAAGTAATTACTTACTTTCTAATTATTATAAAAACATGAAGAAAATTAAGCGTTAGAATAGGAAATTATTGAACCCTTAAAAGATGAAAGGATTGTCGTTTGGCATACAAAAATAAAAAGTATGCAAGTGGCTAAAATATTTTAACTTTATATTCGTTTAATTGGTTACAGATTCACAATTTTTTTCACAATCAACCAATTGAAAATAATTTTTGAAGTTTTGAAAATGAGTTGCTTATAAAAATAATGGCAAACTTTTTGATACCTTGGAAAAGTCCTTTATTTGGGATCTAACTGTAAAACACAAGAAATGAAAACACGAAATTATTTATCTCTGGCTATAGTCCTGTTAATGTTAAATGCCTGTAACAAGCCAAAGGTTTTAACAAAGGATGTTAAATTTACTTCAACAACTTATGCCGATTTATCGACTTATAATTCTCAAGGGCTACCTGATGGTTTATTAAAAGATACTATACCGCCTGATTTGATAAATTTTATTGATACCCTTCTCCCTGACGGTAGAAATCTTACTATCGCCCATCCTGAATTATTTTCAAATCCGGCGATAGGCGATATTACAATTACTTCTCCATCAACTGTTTACATTACATACGTTTCACAAAGTGGTGGGTTGAATAATGCGCTAGCATTTTATACTTATCCGACTAACCAACCACCAACAAAACCAACTGATATAAGTAAAATAACTTATGTTTTTCCGAATGCAGGTAATCTAACACCTTTGATTTCTGGAGATAAGGCAAACATTGGAAATTTTAATGTAGGAATTTCTATTGGATTTGTGTTAATGAAAAATGCTTGGGATCCTACTACTGCTTCACTTAATAATGATGCTGTGCATTTTCTTACAAATGACGCTTTAAACCCTGAAGTGGATCCCAAACTAAAAAAGCACGCTGTTTTAATACCTTATGCCCCTGCAAATAAAGTATTGATAGGTTTTGAAGATTTTAATAGAACAAGCGCGGGTTGTGACAATGATTTTAATGATGTGGTTTTTTATGTGACGGTAACTCATTAGTGTTTCGTAATAAATAAAGAATTAAGAGGTTGTGATAATTTTTACAACCTCTTTTTTTATTGTTTATGGGCGAAAGCCGACCAAAGCAAAGATTTCCATTACTTTATTTAATTAGAAAGCCTTGCTTTATAAGTTAATTAATCTTTTGCAAATGCAAAATCATTAATTTTGTAAATATTATTTAGAAGATTATGAATACAGAAACAGAACACGTACAATGTTTAATTATTGGGTCAGGGCCGGCAGGATATACAGCGGCAATTTATGCCGCAAGGGCTAATCTAAAACCTGTTTTGTACCAGGGAATTCAACCGGGCGGACAACTTACGATAACTACAGAAGTTGAAAATTATCCGGGATATCCAAATGGCGTTCAGGGGCCTGATATGATGATAGATTTTGAAAATCAGGCAAAAAGAATGGGTACTGATATTCGCTATGGATTGGCAACAAAAGTAGACTTCGGCTCTTGCCCTTGCAAAGTTTTAATTGATGAAGAAAAATGGATCAGTGCTGATGCTATCATTTTAGCAACCGGAGCAAGTGCTAAATGGCTGGGGCTTGAAAGTGAAAAAAGATTAAATGGATATGGAGTAAGTGCCTGCGCTGTGTGTGATGGTTTTTTCTTTAAGGGAAAAGAAGTTTGTATTGTTGGGGCAGGAGATACAGCTGCTGAAGAGGCATTGTATTTAAGTAAGATTTGCAGTTTTGTGCACATGTTTGTAAGAAAAGATGCAATGCGTGCAAGTAAAATAATGCAAATGCGAGTTTTGGAAACTAAAAATATAAAAGTGTATTGGAATACTGAGGTTGATGAAATTTTAGGAAAAGAAAAAACAGAGGCTGTAAGAATTGTGAACAATATTTCGGGAGAAAAAACAGAGATACCTGTAAGTGCCTATTTTGTAGCCATTGGTCATCAACCTAATTCTGAAATATTTAAAGGATGGCTGGATATGGACGAAGCAGGCTATGTTAAAACTCAACCAGATAGCACAAAAACCAATATAGAAGGCGTATTCGCAGCCGGTGATCTTCAGGATAAGATATTTCGTCAAGCGGTAACTGCAGCTGGATCCGGGTGTATGGCAGCGCTTGAGGCAGAGCGGTTTTTAAGTACACTTGAACATCCCGTTCCATCAGATCATTTTCAGGCTTTTTCGGAAGAAAAAGAAAAGTAACACAAACAATTCTAATTTTTAAATTAGCCAACTTAATGATAAGGGTACAGTTGCATAATCTTTTATTTAAAGCATTTCATGGCATTCATAAAGAAGAAAAAATTATAGGAAACGATTACAGTATCGATGCTTCAGTTGAATTTCATGAAAGAGATGAAGTAATTGAACACATCGCTGAAACAATAGATTATGCAACTGTTTATTCTATTATCAAAAATAGAATGAGTATACCTACGCCTCTTCTTGAAACCATAGCAATGAAAGCAGGAAATGATATTCATCACCAATTCCCTGACCTGAAATCCATCACCATTTCAATAAAAAAAATGAATCCCCCCATTGAAGGAATGCAAGGCTTTGCGGAGGTTTGTTGGCACAAAGAATTTTAAATCCAATATCAGTTCCTGATTGTTTTCTTTTTGCAGTAAACAAACAAACTTTCTAAATTTTTATTTAATCTTCCTTTTCCTGTTACTCAGATTACCATTTATGTAAATAATTGAGAAAGAGATTATTTAGCAATTTTTCTGTTCTTCGAAATCAATATCTTTGGAACTTTCATAATTTTTTTAAAAATTAAAAATCTCTGGCACGATGAAAATTAAATTTATCTTTTACTTTTCCTTTATTTTCATAAGCTCATTTTCCTTTGCACAAAATGAAAAATCCGTTTATGACCAACATGATCTTTTTACTCCTAATTTTTACCCTTCTTCAGTAAATGAATATCGCGCAGCTGATGGAGAACCAGGTCCAATGTATTGGACGAACAAGGCAAGCTATAAAATCAACGCAACTTTAGATGCAGTGCACGACGCAATTACTGGAAGTGTGATTATTTCTTATACCAACAACAGTCCGCAGCAATTGCCTTTCCTTTGGCTTTATCTTGATCAAAATTTGTTTAATTTAAGTTCACGGGGACAAGCGAAATTCCCTGCAAACAGAAGGAGCCGGTATGGCGATGTGAATTCAACTTTTGAAGGTGGATTTAATATTAAATCGGTTAAACTGTTGTCAACTGAAAAAGGTAAAATTTCTTCATCCAATGTTTTTAACCTCGTGTCTGATACAAGAATGCAAATCAGACTTCCTAAACCTTTGGCCCATGAAAAAACTGTTGAAATAAAAATTGATTATTCCTATAATATTCCTAAAGACGGAAGTGATCGCACAGGAATTCTCGATACAAAAAACGGCAAAATTTATGCTATTGCACAATGGTATCCACGCATGTGTGTATATGATGATATTGAAGGTTGGAATACATTACCTTACCTTGGGGCGGGGGAGTTTTATCTCGATTATGGAGATTTCGATTATTCCATTACAGCACCGGCAGATATGATTGTTGTGGGCTCTGGTGATTTGCAAAATCCAAATGAAGTTCTTACTTCTACAGAATTAAAAAGATTGGCGCAGGCAAAAAAAAGTGATAAAACTGTTGTAATAAGAAGTGCTGAAGAAGTAAGTGATCCTTCATCCAGGCCCCGAAACGGCAATCTTACCTGGCATTTTAAAATGAAAAATACAAGAGATGTTTCCTGGGCCGCATCCACAGCATTCATTTGGGATGCTGCAAGAATTAATTTTCCTTCAGGAAGAAAAGGTCTTGCGCAAAGTGTTTACCCTGTAGAAGCAAATGGAAATAATGCCTGGGAAAGATCGACAGAATATATAAAAGCTGCACTGGAAGGTTATTCAAAAAGGTGGTTTGAATTTCCTTACGACAACGCGACAAATGTGGCTTGCAATATTAATGGAATGGAATACCCCGGAATTGTATTTTGTAATGCAAAATCAAAGGGCCAAAGGCTTTGGGGTGTTACTGATCATGAATTTGGACATACCTGGTTCCCAATGATAGTTGGAAGCAATGAGCGAAAATTTGGTTGGATGGATGAAGGCTTTAATACTTTTATCAATGGAATTTCGACGAAAGATTTTAATAATGGGGAATATGTTAACAAAAGAAGAAATCCGGAAAATCTTTATAAATATATTTTCAATGATAAAAGCGAAACGGTTATGAGCGAACCAGATGCTTTGCAGGAAGCTAATATTGGCGCAGCACTTTACTATAAACCCGGCTATGCACTCGACTTGTTAAGAAATGATATACTTGGAAAAGAGAGATTTGACTATGCATTTCAACTTTATATTAAAAGATGGGCATATAAACATCCCACTTCCTGGGATTTTTTCAGAACGATAGGAAACGTAAGTGGAGAAGATCTTGGCTGGTTTTGGAAAGGCATGTTTATTAAGAATTATAAACTCGACCAGGCAATAACTGATGTAAAATATGTTAATGATGATTCTTCGCAGGGCGCATTGGTTACAGTAGAAAATCTTGATAAAATGGCAATGCCGTTATATCTTCAATATGAAACGGAAAGTGGGACTTCTGATACTTTAAAAATTCCGGTTGAAGTTTGGCAAAATGGTCCTACATGGATTCAGAAATTAAAAACAAAAGAGAAATTGAAATCGGTAACTATAGATCCTGATCATGTTTTCCCCGATATAAACCTTGGAAATAATACCTGGAAAGCACCTAATCCCTAAATTCTTCTTTAAAAGAATAATTAAATAGCCAACGCACTTGTCGTTGGCTATTTAATTATAAAATCTGTAACTAATTATTAGTATAATCAAAGATTAAGTTTAAATAAACACTTGTCTAACAAAACAATCGGATTTTTTGTCAATTAATCAATACTTTTGCCACCTTTTATGAAACCTTTAAGCGACATATTTCCATTATTAGCGGCACCTCGAAACATTGTTATTACTTTCCATCAAAAGCCGGATGCTGATGCAATGGGATCGGGATTGGGATTATATAATTTTTTGATACAATTTGGCCATAAGGTTACTGTTATTTCACCTACCAACTGGCCTGGCTTTTTAAGTTGGATGCCAGGCGCAAAAAAAGTTTTGGATTTTGAAATGCAAAATGAAAAAGCAGTAAATGCCTTAAAAAAGGCAGAATGGCTTTTTTGTCTCGATTTTAATGTACTGAACCGTACTAAAAATATGGAGCCTGTTATCGAAAATTTAAGTTGTACCAAGATCTTAATTGATCACCATCAGCAACCTCAAACAGAAGTTTTTGACTATGGGTTAAGCGATACCAACAAAAGTTCTACAGCAGAAATGATTTTTGATTTTATCATTAACAGTGGCCATTCCGAAATGATTAATACCGAAGTTTCTGAGTGCCTCTATGCCGGCGTAATGACCGATACCGGTTCTTTTCGCTTCAATTCAACATCGGCTGATGTACATAAAATGGTAGCGAGGCTTAAAGAAAGTGGGTTAAATCATAGCCAGGTTCATGAAAATTTGTTTGATAATTTCATGGAAGGAAGATTTCGTTTTTTTGGAAACACTTTGCTTAACCGAATGGAAATTTTTTATGAATACAATACTGCATTGATTGCAATTCCTCAAAAAGATCTTATAAAATTTAATGTAAAAACAGGCGATACAGAAGGACTGGTAAATTTTCCGTTGAGCATTAAAGGAATAAAGCTTGCTGCAGTAATTATCGACAGGGGAGACGAAAGAAAAAGTTCTTTCAGAAGTAAAGGAGGTTTTGATGTAAATACCTTTGCAAGAAAATATTTTAACGGCGGCGGCCATTTTAATGCGGCAGGAGGAAAAAATAAAGAACCAATAGAAGAAGTGATTGCAAAATTTAAACAGGCAATCAAAGAAAATAAAGAACAATTAACCAATTAACATTTAACAAAAAATCAAAATGAACAAATCAATTTCCCTGGTGGCAGCGGCACTTTTAATTTTTGCGATCGGGTGTAAGCAACAGGATTTTAAAAAAGATAAGGACGGAACAGAATACAAACTTATCAGTAATCCAAACGGACAAAAGGCTGTTGAAGGAGATATTATGGAGCTGAATCTGCTTGTAAAATATAAAGACAGCTTGCTTTTCAATAGTATTGAAAAAAGCGCTCCACGCTTTTTGCCTTATGACACTGCACAGCTTCCTTCGTATTTTAAAGAAGTACATGAAGGTGATAGCCTGGTTTTAAGGCAATCAACAGATTCTTTAATTAAATATGGACAAGGAGCTCCTTTCATGAAAAAAGGAAACTATATAATTCAGTCTTTTAAAGTTGTAAAATTATTTCATTCAAGAGAAGCTGCTGATAGCGCTGCGAAAACTTACGAGGCTGCTGCTAAAGCAATCAATAAAAAGACCGTAATAGATAAAGTCGAAAAAGAGATTACTTCCAATGATTCATTAGTAAAAGCAGATGATAAGATCATTAAAGATTATATGGCAAAAAATAATCTTACCGGCACTAAAACCAAGTGGGGAACTTATGTAGTTATTGATAATCCTGGCACAGGTCCAAATCTCAGCGATAGTGATATAGCAGAGGTAAACTATACAGGACGCACATTTGATGATAGTACTTTTGATTCTAATACCATTCCAAAATTTGGTCATGTGCAGCCATTATATGTTGATATGAATGAGTTTCGTGTAATCCCGGGATGGATTGATGGTTTGAAATTAATGCAAAAAGGAACAAAAGGAAAGATTTTAATTCCTTCATACCTTGCTTGGGGAACCACCGGTGCACCTCCAAAAATTGCACCAAATTCTAATGTTATTTTTGATATTGAAGTAACAGATGTATTAAACCAGCAGCAATACCAGGAAGTACTTGACAAACAGCAAAAACAAATGGAACAGCAGCGCCAAATGATGCAGCAGATACAGCAAATGCAAAGACAGCAGCAGCAGAAGCAGCAACAGCAGGCTCAGCCGCAGGAAAAGAAATAAAAAGTTTAGAATTTTAAAAAGCCGGATCTGGAAAAGATCCGGCTTTTTTTATAAAGAGGTGCAGTAAACAAATAAATTTTAATGATTGTTATTTTATAAACTGAATCTTCAATTGCGTTTAAGCATTACTGTAAGTTTTAAATAGAGTAATTGCTTCTTTGGCTTCTTTAACGTCATGAACACGTAGAATGGAAGCTCCGTTAAGTAACGCAATAGTGTTAAGCACCGTGGTACCATTTAAAGAATCTTCTGCTGAAATATTTAGTGTTTTATAGATAGTTTTTTTTCTTGAGACACCTGCCATTATTGGCTTATCGAGCATTTTAAATGTTCCCAGTTCTTTTAATAAGCGCAAGTTTTTAGAAGTGTTTTTTCCAAAACCAAAGCCCGGATCAATAATAATATCTTTAATGCCTGCTTGCTTACATTCATCAATTTTTCCTATAAAAAAATCGAGAATTTCTTGGGTTATATTGTTATAATGAGCTTGCTGCTGCATAGTTTCCGGCACTCCTTTCATGTGCATGCAGATATAGGGAACGTTTAATTTTGCAACTGTTTCTATCATGCTCTTGTCCATTTCACCTCCACTGATATCATTTATAATTGAAGCACCTGTATTCACTGATTCTTCTGCTACTTTTGAATGGTAAGTATCAATGGAAATGATAATTTGAGGAAATTTTTGAGTGAGAAATTTAATGGCCGGTATTATTTTTTTCAGTTCATCCTCTGCTGAAATTCTAATGCTGCCAGGTCTTGTACTTTGTGCACCCATATCAAGAATATCTGCACCTTCACTTATCATTTGCTCAGCTTTATTTTTTATCGTTTCCAGTGTTTGTACTCTGCTTGCGGCAAAAAATGAATCTTCGGTAAGGTTTAGAATGCCCATTACCAAAGGCTTGTCAATTAAAAGTAATTTCCCTCTGCAATTCAATGAAAACATTGGTTTTAAAGTTTAAATTTGGCAAATTATTATGGCGCAAGTTAATACCGATCTGCAATACGATAATGCAGTAAACAAATGCAGGGAGATTTTTTTTAAAAAAACTAAAGATTACGGCACCTCCTGGAGGGTGTATCGTACTATTTCAATCGCTGATCAAATTTATATAAAAGCAAAACGCATCAGGAATATCCAGGAAAAAGGAACGCAAAAAATTGATGATGATATCGAAGCGGAATTTTGCGGCATAGTGAATTATGCGGTTATAGGATTGATACAACTTGATATTCATGATGATGAAATGGAAGAATTGCCTCTTGATGAAACTTTGAATTTTTATGATGAAAAGATTCATGCTGCCAAAACTTTAATGCAAAATAAAAATCACGATTATGGTGAAGCGTGGCGTGAAATGAGCCAGCAAAGCTTTGTCGATCTTATATTGGTAAAGGTTTTGAGGATAAAGCAAATTGTGCAAAATGAGGGAAAAACGCTGGTAAGTGAAGGTATTGATTCTAACTTTTATGACATTTTGAATTACGCCGTTTTTGCTCTTATATTATCAGAATAGGGGTATTTCTATTTTTTAAAATAAATATAAAAATGAAAGTTTTAGTAAACATTTCGCGTGCAATTGTTGGATTTCTTTTTATTTTTTCAGGGTTGGTGAAGGCAATGGATCCGCATGGGCTTGCTTATAAAATGCAGGAGTTTTTTGATGTATGGGCAATGAATCATTCGCTAGCCTCTTTTATGTACTGGTTAAGTGGTTTTGCACTTCCTTTAGCAATTATTATGATTACTTTGGAAATAATTGTGGGAGTGGGAATTTTATTAGGAATATGGAAAAAGTTTTTTACATGGCTTATTTTATTGCTGATTATTTTCTTTGCTTTTCTTACCGGTTATGCGGCGTTGTCAGGTAAAATATCTACCTGTGGTTGCTTTGGTGATTGTATTCCGTTAACTTCCATGGAATCATTTATCAAAGACCTGGTTTTACTGGCCCTTATTCTTCTCCTTTTTTTCGGAAGAAAACACATTATTCCTTTGTTTAATTCTGCTTTTGATATTTTACTTTTAGTTATTTCTACCTTTTTGGTTCTATATTATCAATGGTATGTAATGCGGCATTTACCTACTGTTGACTGCTTACCTTTCAAGAAAGGAGGCAATGTATTGCAACTTCGTAAAATGCCTGCAGATGCGGTTCCTGACAAAATGGATTATACTTTTGTTTATGAAAAACAGGGGAAACAAAAGAATTTTACAATAAAAGATCTCCCGGATTCCAGTTGGCATTTTGTAAGCCGACAGGATATTCTTATAAGCAAAGGAAAAGATAATGAGCCTCCAATTAAGGATTTTAATCTTACCACACTTTCAGGCAATGATACAACTGATGCTGTTTTAAGCCTTGATGCATCTTATTATTTATTCTTCGTAAAGAACTTTACAAATACAGACTATTGGTTTGATAATTTTACAAGAATATATCAACAGGCAAAACAAGCTAACCGTCTTATATATATTGTTACCCCGGAAATGGTGAAAGCTAATGACTTTTTCAACAAAAGGAATAATTACAACATTCCTGTTTTTAGCCTTGACGCCACCGCTTTTAAAACTGCAGCACGTACAAATCCGGAATTGTATTTAATGAAAGGGCCTATTATAGAAAACAAATGGGGTTGGGCTGATTTTAAAGAAGCATTAAATAAATAATTTGAACTGCTATTTATTATTCGCTTTTTTCAAAATGACTTGACGGAATTCTCTGTGCAAGCCAGCTATCTTTAACCGGGATAATCCAATTATTTAATAATTCTTTTTTAGTAAGAATAGTGTTATTAAAATATAGCGTGTCAGGTGTAATAAGATTATGATCGATTGAATAATTGACGTGCGCCAAAGGAATTAATTGGATTTTTTCTTTAACTATAAATGCAAGCGTTTGCCTGTCGAGAAGTTGAACATTATACTCTTTTTCAATATTTTTAATAAACCTGAAAGCGCTGTCAGTACTGCATCCTCCAACTTTTACGTGCGTTTCATCTGCCATCATTACAATAAACTGACCAAAAAAAAGATTGGAATAGGATTTAACTGAACTTCCATGACTATTCCATTCTTTAGTAAAATTTTCGAGCTGTTCTTCCAGTTGTATAGCCTCACTTATTGAAAAAGCTCTACTGGACTGGTAAACCCAAACCCTGGAATTATCGTCAAAATCTTCAGGTATTAATTCTTGAAAATGAATATTCATATAGTAAAATTAAACAGGAATTTTAAGAGAAAGAAGTATTTGATGTAAAAAGTTTAATTAATTAATTTCCGTGGTAAATAACGTGATATTTGCTCAATTACCAGTTATCAATTTTCTTGCCATTTGTTTTCGTGGTTTAATTTTTTTCAAAAAAAAAATACTTAAGCATCTGCTTAAGGATTATAATTAACCCAAGTTGCTATTTACTTAAGCAAGCTTTTCAAAAGTAAAAGCTACAATAAATATTATTAATTTCAGCAGAAAGCCTTTAAAGGTTACTGCATGTATTTTTCTAAGAAACAATCCTTTAATCATTGAGAAGGT
>JAGWRO010000073.1 GCA_028876495.1 Bacteroidota bacterium | reverse complement strand
TGTCCAAACTATGTGGTAATCGCATTTATACACTACATGCGATAGCTTCCTATATTTATTCTCTGACATCTAACAAAATTAAGGCATAGCCCTCAGTACATTACCACCGCCCAAGGCGGTGGTTTTTTAAGAGGAAATAAATTCAATACCGATGGGCTGACTGAAATCTACAATTATATCAATGTCACTCGAAGGACTAAAATCGTCGCGGACAACAGATCCAAATAAACCAATTGAACTAACATGATATTTGTCCGTCAACTCTGGTTTTAACTGAGTGAGAATTTGCTTTATAGTATCCAGGTCTGTCATAATACAAATATAATAGAAATTTCAGCTTGCTATTGCTGGCAAAAGCACGCGCTTACGATATTAGCAGGCGACACTGAAGCAGGAAACAACTGTATATGCAAACAGTTCGGTTATTCAGTAAACAAATAAAATTCCGCGATTTTTCTTTTATCTGCTCAATAAAAACTCTTTCAAGTTTTCAAAGCCCGGTTCCATTACAGTACTTAATTTTTCTTTTGATAAAATGCCTTCAATACTTTCGGGGATTGGAATTTTTTGCTGAATTATCGGTTCTACTACGTCATAAAATTTTACCGGATGCGCGGTTTCCAGGAGGTAACCTTTCTGTTGGGGATGCTCTTGTAAATAATTTTGCAAAGCGAGATACGCCACAGCGCCGTGAGGATCTAATAAATAATTTTCTTTCTCAAAAACTTCTTTTATCGTTTTTCTTGTTTCATCATCAGAAATGCTTAGGCTGCTGAGCGTATTTTTTAGTTCGGCAAATTGATGATGGAATAATTCAAGTATTCTTACAAAATTACTTGGATCGCCTACGTCCATTGCATTTGAAATGGTAGCGATGGCTTTTTTCGGTTCATATTTTTCAGTAGATAAAAAATCAGGAACTACTTTATTGGCATTGCACGCAGCAATAAAATGTTGCACAGGTAATCCTGAAACATGCGCTAAAATTCCTGCACAAATATTTCCAAAATTTCCGCTCGGCACGCTGATCACCGGTGGATGGTTTTTATCCGTCCATTGTTTCCAGGCAAATAAATAATAAAACTGTTGTGGCAACCAACGCGCCACATTGATCGAATTGGCAGAGGTAAGAAATAATTTTTCGTTTAAATATTTATCCGAAAATGCCTGCTTCACCATTTGCTGGCAATCGTCAAAATTTCCTTTTACTTCTATCGCGTGAATATTGTTGCCTAAGGTGACTAATTGCTTTTCCTGAACACTGCTCACCTTGCCGGAAGGATATAAAATCACTACTTCAACGCCGTCAACATTGTAAAAACCATTGGCAACCGCCCCGCCTGTATCGCCGGAAGTGGCGACCAATACAGTTATTTTTTTATCGTTGTTTTTTACAAAATATCCGAGGCATCGGCTCATAAATCTTGCGCCAACATCTTTAAAGGCAAGGGTAGGACCGTGGTACAATTCTAATGAAGAAATAGTATCTGTTATTGTTTTTAAAGGAATTTCGAAATTGATCGTTTCAGTAACAATTCTTTTTAATTCAGCCACAGGAATTTCATCTCCAATAAATGGTTGAATGATTTTAAAAGCAATTTCTTCGTTAGAAAATTTTTGAATATCCACATAAAAACCGGGTTCGTGTTTCGGAATAATTTCCGGAAAATACAAACCTTTATCAGGCGCCAAACCCTTAATGGTGGCTTCTTTGAAAGTGGCAACAGGAGCCGTTTTATTCAGACTAAAATACTTCATTCTTTGTTCGTTTACTGTGCTTCCACAATTTTTACGCCTTCAGTGTTGATGGCTGTTACATACGTTTTATAATCTACCTCGATTTTTTCATAAATATCTTTCATGATCCCTTCAATCTTATTGGCAGTTTCTTCATCTTTACTCAACATAAAAATGGATGGCCCTGAACCTGAAATTCCACCGCCGATACTTCCCGCTTCTTTACATTTTAATTTGACTTCATCAAAGCCCGGAATCAAAATACTTCGCACCGGTTCAATAATTACATCTTCCATTGAACGGCCGATCAAATCAAAATCGTTTTTCATAAAACCCATGATCAATCCGCCTATGTTGCCCCATTGTTTAATGGCATTTTTTAACTGAACTTCTTTGCGTAAAATTTGCCGTGAATCAGAAGTACGCACTTCTATTTGCGGATGAACGATGGTTATAAAAAGATCAGGGACATTGAGCGGAATAATATCCAAAGGAAAAATAGAACGTATTAAAGTAACGCCACCATAAATGCAGGGCGAAACATTGTCTGCATGTTTTACGCCACCGGCAATTTTTTCGCCGTTCATGGCAAAGCGCACCAGGTCCTCATTTGAAAAAATATTTCCCAATAAATGGTTGGCGGCAACAACAGCGCCTGCTGAACTTGCAGCGCTGGAACCCAAGCCACTTCCGGGTTTTATATGCTTATGAATTGTTAAATGAAAACCAACCGGTTTTTTAAATTCTTCCATCAAAGCGAGTAAGGCGGCGCCTGAAACGTTTTTCTCAGGTTCTTCAGGCAAGTTGTATTCGTCTGTGTGTTTTATAACAATTCCAGGCTCATCGGTTAAAGAAAGTGTCATTTCATCAAACGGCGCTTTCAATGCCATTCCAAGAATATCGAAACCGCAAACCAAATTCGCGATCGTTGCAGGAGCCAAAACTTTTATTTTTTTCATTGTTATTTTTTTAGATCCTTACCGCCCTGATGATATCAGCAAACACGCCGGAAGCGGTTACTTCTGCGCCGGCACCTGCACCTTTTACCACCAATGGTTGCCCGGTGTAACGGTTGGTGTAAAAAACCACTACGTTATCTTTCCCGTAAAGATGGTAAAAGTCGTGACTTGAATCTACTTGTTGTAAACCAACACTCGCTTTTCCATTTTCATAATTAGCTACAAATTTTAATTTCTTTCCGGCTTTGTTCGCTTCATCCAAAATGCTTTTGAAATGGGCTTCATACTTTTCCATGCATTTATAAAAATCCTCAACAGAGCCTTGCATACATTCTTCAGGCATAAAGGAATTGTTGGTAATGTCTTCCATGTCAATTTTTTCACCGGATTCGCGGGCAAGTATCATGATCTTTCTTACTACATCCACTCCGCTCAAATCAAGACGTGGGTCGGGTTCTGTAAAACCTTCATCCTGAGCTTCTTTAACCACTTTTGCAAATGTTTTTTTGCCGTCGTAATTGTTGAAAACAAAGTTTAATGTGCCGCTTAGCACTGCCTCAATTTTATTTACCTTATCACCGCTGAGCAAAAGGTCGTTTAAAGTGCCGATAACGGGCAAACCTGCACCCACATTGGTTTCAAAAAGATAATGTACGTTAAATTCACGTGCAAGATTCTTTAATTTTTCATAATAACTGTAAGAAGAAGACGCAGCAATTTTGTTGCAGGCCACTACTGAAACACTTTTTTCGAGAATTTCAGCATAGTGTTTTGCCACATCTTGGTTGGCGGTTACATCCGCAAAAACCGAATTGCGAAGATTCTTTGATTTGATGGTATTTACAAATTCAGAAAGGTTCATTTTCTCGCCTTCCTGCAAAAGTTCTTTCCAATTTTCCAAATCAATTCCATTGTTATTAAATAACATCTTCCTGCTGTTGGCAATGCCTACAACTCTTACGGATAAACGCAGATTTTTTTGAAGATAACTTTGTTGTTGCAATAATTGTGATAGTAGCCGTGAACCTACATTTCCTACGCCGGCTACAAATAAATTTACCTGCTTATAAGTGGTTTCAAAAAAATCTTCATGCAGTACATTGACTGCTTTTTTTACATCATTGGTAGAGATGACTGCCGAAATATTTCTTTCTGAAGATCCTTGTGAAATAGCCCTAACATTGATCCCGTTTCTTCCTAAAGCACTGAACATTTTTCCGCTGATACCCGG
The DNA here is from genome assembly GCA_028876495.1 of Bacteroidota bacterium. GTDB lineage: Bacteria > Bacteroidota > Bacteroidia > Chitinophagales > Chitinophagaceae > Ginsengibacter. The sequence continues at coordinate 28,662 of JAGWRO010000073.1, read as the reverse complement.
ATGGCTTTTCATTTTATCGCCAACCAATGCAATGATCGCCAAATCTTTTTCCACGATTAACGGTTCAACCACAAGCCTTTCAATTTCTAAAGCAAAAGCAGCATCCACAGCTAATTTTGCTTTTTCAGCAGCGGCTTCTTCAATACCCACACAAATCGAATGTTCTGAAGAACTTTGCGTAATCAAAATCACATTAATTTGTTCGTTTGCTAAGGTTTCAAATAATCTTTTTGAGAAACCGGGCACACCGGCCATTCCGCTTCCTTCGAGACTTAGCAATGCTATTTTATTAATGCTTGAAATACCCCGCACACTGCTTGTGGTTTTTTTTTCTGAAGTATTTTCAATTAAAGTTCCATGATGTTCCGGCGCGAAAGTGCTCTTCACCCAAACCGGAATATTTTTTCTCATCACTGGCTGAATAGTAGGCGGGTAAAGTACTTTGGCCCCAAAATGCGAAAGCTCCATTGCTTCGCGATACAAAACATTTGGAATTATTTTAGCGTTGGATACCAATCGCGGATCCGCAGTCATCATGCCGCTTACATCCGTCCAGATTTCAAGAGCGGTAGCATCAACTGCGGCAGCAATGACGGAAGCTGTATAATCAGATCCACCTCTGCCTAATGTAGTGGTTACGCCATTTTTGTCAGATGAAATGAAGCCCGGAACAATGAAGAAGGACTCTTCAGCATCATGAAAGCATGAATGAATTTTTGGGTTGGAAACATCGAAATTTACTACTGCGTTTTCGAAGTTGGAATTGGTGATAATTATTTTCCTGGCGTCTATCCATTTATTTTTAAACCCGGTAGATTCAAATTTTGCGGCAATAATCTGTGAGGATAATAATTCTCCATAACTCATTATCCTGTCTTTGGTTCTCGAAGTAAGTTCCTGCAATAAAAATACACCATTGCAAATATCTTCAATTTCGTTACAATGTTGTTTTACCATGCTCAATACACGGCTTTGCTGCGCTACAGGAATCAACTGTTTGGTCATTTCCAGGTGGCGGTTTTCAATTTTTTGTAGTTCTTCCTTGTATTTTTCTTTTCCTTCTGAAGCAAGAACCACGCTAGTTAAAAGTGCATCAGTCGTGCCTCCTAAAGCAGATACCACTACAATTAATTTCTCATTTTTCAAACGATCTTCCAAAATAGAAACGATCTTGTTGATATTTTCAGCGTTTGCTACAGATGAGCCGCCAAATTTTAAAACACGCATATTTTTCTAACTATTAAATTTATTGATGGTATTATTTTTTTCCGAAGGTACGCAGCGAAAGCCCAATAGATGATATGGAAATGTACAACCCTTAACGGGTTGTAGTAATGGTAATTGCAGGAATGCTAAGCGTTGCAAATGCAGAAAGGGTTATATAAGAAATGGGTCTTTTCATTTTTATAAATAGGCTGCGAAGTTAATGTAGATAATTTAAAAGTTATTATAAAAGGGTGATTTTTTTTTGAATCGGTTTATGTCTTAAAATCCTTTTAATGAAAGGTATAAAGTAAATATATTTTTTTCAATCATGTTGTTGCCCTAAGAACAATTGAGGCCAGAACAGTAAATCGACAAATTGTAAAGATTTTTATTCCCTATCAATGTAAAAGCAAAACAGGCGTGCATTTTTGATGCACGCCTGTGAGATGTTGATGTTAATTAATTATTGTTTCCAAATATTATCCTCTGGGGTATAATCCATAAAAATACCACCATCCAATGCTACTGATTTTATAATTTTATTGGTTGAAATCTTTAATACCTGCTCTTTCTGATTTTTTTCCCAAACAGCAGGTGTTTCGTGAATTATAGCAGTTTGTCCGTCTGCATACACAATTTTTACATCAAAAGGAATGGCAAAGCCGCCCACGTTTTTTATGTTTACCATATAAAACCCTTTATCTTTTTTTACAGTGTCAATTTTGAGGTCAATATAATTATTGGTAAAAAACCAGTTGGTAAAAAACCAGTTTAAATTTTTTCCTGAACCGGTACTCATGCAATTGAAATAATCCCACGGAATCGGGTGTTTTCCATGCCACGCATTCATATAAAAATGAAGGGCTTTTTTAAAAGTGGCATCTCCCAAATAATCTTTTAAAGCGAGATAACTCAGAGAAGCTTTTCCGTAAGAATTGTTTCCATATCCGGCGCCACTTTCCTGGTTAGACATGGTAATGATCGGCTGGTCTTCGTCAGTTGAAGGATCATGAATATAGCGGCTGATGCGGAACATCTTATAAACAGAATCTGTATGCGCTTTTCCGTTTTCTTCCAGGCCTATCAGGTATTCGTAAGTGGTAGCCCAGCCTTCATCCATAAACGCATATCTTTTTTCGTTGATGCCCATATAAAATGGAAAATACGTGTGGGCTATTTCATGATCTTGTACCATTTGCGCAAATTTGAAACCTTGCTTACCGAACCGCCTTGTATCACTAACTGTAGCATCATTCACCATCATCGGGTATTCCATGTCTGCATGGCCCTGGAAGGCTGTCATTTTAGGGAATGGATAAGGAACGCCCGGCCATTGAGTGGAGAAAAATTTCAGAGCGTTTTGTGCAAATTCTACTGAATGATGGAAGTCTGCGGCTGTGTCGTTATAGGCTGCCTGAACACTTGAACGACGATTGGTTTTTGGATCGACAACCACACTTGCCCCGTCCCACACATAGTGATTGCTTACAGCATAGCAAACATCGGTAATGTGATAGGCATTGAATTTCCAGGTGTTCCAATCATTTTGTTGGGTTACTTTATCCTCCAGCATTTCTTTCAGGTTTGCAATGTGAATTACCTTATCCGATGTATAAGAATCCTTCAAACGCTTTGCAATAGCCGGCTGTAGTACTTCATCCGGATTTTGAAGATCACCGGTAGCCCACACCACATAGTTCTTTGGCACCTTTACTGCAAGTTGGTAATCGTTGAAATCGTTGTAAAATTCCTGCCCGCCATTATGTGGCAGTACATCCCAACCATTGTAATCATCATAAACCGATATGCGTGGATAACTGTAGGCTACATAAAAAGTGGCGCTATCAACCTGGCCTTCACGCCCATCTTGTTTTGATAAAGGATAATTCCACGAAATATTTACGTTTGCTGATGAATGGGGAAGTAATGGTTCTTTCAATCTTACTACTCCCACGGTTCCCCAACTTTTACTATTCACATTATAATCCTTGTTGTTTACAGAAAAAGAAGTAATATCTAATCCTGTAGTAAAAAAATTATCATTGGTTTGCCCTGTTCGCGGTGATTCAGGCTTATGAACATTGTTTACAAACCGGATCACCAAAACTTTCAGCGTATCAGGGCTGTTGTTGGAATACACAATGTTTTCAACTCCTGATACCACTTTTGTTTCCGGAGTTACCGTTTCGTTGATATCATATTTCCCGCCGTTTTGCCAGTAATTTTTCCCCGGAGGTCCTTGCAGAGAGCGGGTTCCATTTTTATAAGCGTTGGTAATGTTTCGCGGCATGTATAATTTCTGTGCCTTCAAAAGGGCAGGAGAAATAACTAACAAAAAAGCAGTTGTGTAAAAAGATCTTTTCATAAAATCCAAATGTAGTTTTCGTTAAAAACGATAAAAGTAGCAAAGCAATTTTTAAAAGAAAGTAAATGTTTGATGAGTGGCGTAATCTTTTATAATTTAAAAGTAAACAAACAAAGAACAGGTGTTCTTATTTTCGAAAAAGATTGAATGATTACAATAAGGTTAAGCGATATCCAGATCAGCGATTTCCCTTGCATACTTTTGAGGAAGAAGGAGCTTTTTAATAGAGGTATCTAAATGAATTTTCCGGCTGAATTTGTAAACAGGAACAAAAAAAGAGAGAAACGAAAATTTGCTGAAGCCTAATAATTTTCTTACCCTTTTCGGCATAATTAATTTCTCTCCTTCAATTAAAACAAAATAGCGCAAAGGGCCTAAATGCTTTTTATATTGTTTAAAAAGATCAACAGTCAAATCACTTTTTGCCAGGTCATTTTGCATATCTGTTTCTCTTTGCTGAAGCCATTCTTGGTGATTTATTGCAAGCCCTTTTAATTGCATTCTTTGCCCGAAGCGATAAAAAACATCGTAAACTTCTTCTTTTTCTTCAGAAGATAATTTTCTCTCCAGCAATTCAAATGAAGTGATAGAGTAATGAATAAGCATATAAAGTACATCCCTGTAAGCCCATTCTGGTATTGCTTTTCCGCGGTTATTTTCCACTACTTTGTGAATGCCATAAATGGAATCTATGATCTTTAATGCTGCTTCATTTTCTGCAAAAATTATTTTTCGCGCATAAGATACTGTTGAAAATAATCTTCCCAAAGGGTCGGCAGGAAGCCGCCCGGTAAAGTAAAGCCAGTCAACTGCTTTGTTTAGCGCAAACTCAGCAGCAGAACCGGCAAAAATGAAAAGTATGGTATCGCTTTTTCCCCAGATTTCTCTTACCACCGAATCTTCTTCAACAAAATATTCCATTTGAAAAACTTAGAAAAATCGTTTAAAAATATTGATGATGAGTGTAACAAGCAAACTCAAAACGATCATTGTTGTCAATGGAAAATAGAAACGGAAATTTTCTCTTTCAATTCTTATGTCGCCGGGAAGGCGGCCAATCCACCTTAAATAATCATGAAAAAAATAAACCAACATTCCCACAACAACAATAATGATTCCTATAATTAAAATATATTTTCCGGTTTGCTGATCCATAATAAATTTAGTCGTCATTTTTTTTAATGTACCCGTAAAAGGAAATAGGATCACGATTGGTATTTACCACATTTAAAGTTGCGGTGCCGTTTCCGAAAATCTGAAAGTATAATTGTTGTACATCTGAATAATCTTTTGGGTTTATGTACACTTGCCACTCATCGTTATTGTTTAAAGTTACATTATAGGTAAACTTGTAGGATGTAAAATCAAGGCCGCCTTTTGTAGGATCAATTGGAGCCTGGTAAGCCCGACCAAAGTACGGGAGATAGCATTCAATAGTATCTTTTTTCACCTGCACGTCGTAGTTGCTTGTAAGGATGCGGGAACTTCCGCGTAATGGATTTACCCTTTCAGCTACAAAAGTGAACTGTTTCGCATTGATCATGCTTCTGATATCTTCTACATTTAATTTAGCGGCTTTTTTTGAAGAGGAACAACTAAAAAAAACTGTGCTGATGAGGCTGATAAAAATGCCCAGAAAAAAGAATTTGAAAAATGGTTGGTATTTTGTTGCTTTCATAACTATTTCTTTAAAACAACTGCCGCAAATATTGCACCTTAAATTACACATAAATGTGAAATTTATTTTTAAATTATTTCATATATATTCCAACAATCAGAAACAACGAGCAAACAATAAAAAGAATAATCAGCAAAGGATATATAAATTTCCACCAGGCTTTTAAACTTACGTTCACTAAAGTAAGAGAGGGTAAGATCAATCCTGTGGGAGTAAGAAAGCCCATAATGCCCATCCCGAATAGGTAAGTATTTACAATTTCTCTTCCCGGAACATTTACAATTACTGCCAGGCCGCCAATGATCGGCATCGTAAGAACTGCCATTCCTGATGAAGAAGCAATGAACAAGGTGAAGACCATATACAAAATTAATAGCACAACAATGAAAATAGTGGGAGGCATGCCACTCACTAATTTGGCAGAATAAAATAAAATTGAATCACTTATATGCCCTTCATTTAAAACGATCGTTACGCCACGAGCCACACCTACAATAAAAGCCACCCCCAATAAACTTTCTGCTCCTTTTATAAATTGCTTAATAAACTCGCTTTCTTTGGTGCGCGTGATAACGCCGATTAAAAGCGAAGCGCCGAAAAACATGGTCGACATTTCGATCAGCCACCAATTAAACCAAACCACTCCTGCAATCATAATTAAAAAGGTGGATAGAAAAATCATTAGCAAAAGTCTGTTCCTGACGGATAAAGGTTCAGATACGCCTGTATTTTTTATGTTTTCATACGGCGATTTTACTATTCCATCTACTTTGTAAACGATAGATTTGGTAGGATCTTTTTTTACTTTTTGTGCATAACGAACCAGGTACCAGATTGTAATTGCTGTAGAAATAGCAAACATTAAAATACGCTCTGTTAAGCCATCAGTCCAGTTTACACCTGCAGCATTGGAAGCAATAATTGTCGAGAAAGGATTGGTAAAAGACGATAAAGTACCTAATTGTGTACCTCCAAAAATCACAATAACAGGAACTAAAAGGTCATAGCCTGCAGCTATAAATAAAGGAACCAAAACCGGGTAAAAAACCAGCGCTTCTTCTGCCATTCCGTAAGAAGCACCTGCAAACGAAAATAAGAAAGTGAGAATGATGAGCAGCCATGCTTCTTTACCTTTCATTCTGTATGAAAGAGAGGTTAGCCCTTTTACAATGGCTCCGGTTTCATGAAAAACATTCATAAATCCACCTATGATCAAAAGGAATAAAATAATTTCTACCGCATCAATAATTCCTTTTAAAGGGGCTTGGAGAATATCGATGGCACCTTGTGAGTTTTTTGGGATCAAATGAAAAGTACCCGGAATGGCTACCGGCTTGCGAATAGAACCCGAAGAAAATTTTTCCGGTGAAATAAATATCGAAAGGCTGTCAAGAGTTTGTTTGTTAAAAGGCAAATTAATGGAGCCTGAATCGGTATTATATTTGAAGCCATTATCATTGTAAGAGAGGGTGTTGTATTTTCCTGCAGGAACAAACCAGGTGGCGCCTGCTGCTATTACAATCACAATCATCAATATAGTTATGGGAGAAAGAAGCTTTCTTTTTTTTGCCATAAGACGTAATTAAAAGTGAATATAAACCTATTCATAAAAAATATGGAAATATTTCCCCAAAAACTTAAATGTATAAAAGATGAAAATAGTATTTGCTGCTTTTATTGGATGGTTCACATTATCAATGAATCATTTTCCGGCCAATAAAAGTAATAAACCAACATGCGGAAATTTGATTCTAAGAGCTGGTGCACCGTTAACTAAAACACATTGGAAACTGGTTCAATTATCCAATGTCCCGGTTCCGGTTAATAAAGCAGCGAACGAAATGTATATTGTTTTTAAAGATGACGGGACTGTTAGTGGCAACGGTGGCTGCAATAATTTTTCGGGGACTTATCTTGTTGGAAAAAACAATGAAATTTCTTTTGGGAATATGGTAAGGACCAATATTTTGTGCCCTGAAATTAATTTTGAAGAAAAATATTTAAATGCACTTGCAAAAGCTGATCATTACATGATAATAGAAGATACACTTTCTTTACAGAGACAATTTATAAGTGTTGCAAAATTTGTGGCTGTGAATTGATCAGTACAAAACGTTCCTGCAGAAAGAATAACTTCTTATTTATCTCTTTTTCCACCAGCCGCTCCTTCGGAACGAAACTGCTTTGCTATTTCATTTTTTTTCTGTGAAAGGGTTCTCCGCAGTAAACAAATAAGAAAGTCGGATTCTTATTTTAGTGAGGCAATATAGATTAAGGAACTGCATTTTGTTTTGTTGAAAACAGTTTCAGCATTAGAGATCATTCCGTTAGTAAATGCTTTTGCAGGATTTGATTTCCCGGTTTTGTATTTTTCACTTAACAGGCTTACATATACGCTATCGTACCACATGGGTTTTATGGTTTCAAGCTTTAAACCATGGGCATTTAATAGAGTTTTCATTGCTTTTGGCGAAAAGTGATAGAGATGCCGTGGCACATCATAAGCTGCCCAAAACTCACCGTACATTTTTGCATCCGCAGAAGTGTAATTGGGTACAGCAATAAATAATTTACCATCGGTTGTCAATAAATTTTTCAATTGTTCAACATACGAATGTAGTTCGTGTACATGTTCCAACACATGCCACAACGTAATGGCATCAAAGCTTTTGGAAGGAAGTAAAAAAAGTTTCTTTGATTCTTTTAAATCAAGCCCATACAATTCAAGCGCTTTTTTTCTTGCGTTATTGTCAGGTTCAATCCCTGTGCAATTCCATCCTGCATTCTTCATGGTGTTTAAAAATGCACCTGTTCCTGCGCCTACATCGAGGATGTTTCCTTTTGTTTTTCCGGTGGCTTCTTCGATTAGTTTTCTTTTTTTAACGAGTGTCCGCTTTCTTACTTTATGATAAAGATTGTTGACAAAACCTTTTGAGGTGTCACTATGCGAAATGTAATTTTCAGATTGATAATACCGGCCAATATCATTCACCTCTGGAATGTTTTGTGTAAATCTTTGGGTACAATTTTTACATTCCCATATTTCAAAATTTTCACCTGAAACCGTATAATCTTTTGCAGAAAGAACTTTGGAAATATTTTTATCACCGCAGTTGGGGCATGATCTGTAAACAATCATTTATATTAAATTAATCTGGATGAACAATCTTAAAAGCTATTGGTTTGTATAAGTGTTTGGAGCTGTGGCGGGAATTATTTTATGTTGATTTCCTATGGTAGATAACGAAAATGAATTTCCATAAAAATGAAGGAATAACAGAAAGAGTCCAATGGCTAAAAAAATAATTGCAAAAATCTTCCAACTGTTGCTTTTTTCAGCGCTTTCTTCTTCCTGGTAATATTGGTTCATGGCAGAAGAAGTGGTTTCCCTGTCGCCAACCAGTACCGCATGTTCACTGTTGATGTGAATGACGCGTTCCGCCGCAACAGGTTCAAAAAACTCAATCTTATTTTTACTTTGAACGAAGGTAGTTCCTGAAGTTCCCTTTTTTAATACTCCTAAAGGCATCAGCAAAATTTCCTCGCCGTCTTTCAATTTATCTTTAGAGGCGGCACACCATTTTTTAAGTTCATCCAGGGCCTCTGCAACAGGAATATTTTTTATATCCGCTACGTATTTTACCAACCCATCCGAAATTTTTTCCTCTCTTCCGGAAAAAATAATTTCTGTTACCGGTGGAGTTACTTTTTTATTAGCAATATCAACTGCTGCAGAAGTGGTTACTACTTTAAACCTGCCTATATCACGTAGTTTGCATTCCTTTGATTGAATGATAAATGAAGTAATAAGATCCTGCGTGAGCATAAATATCTGTAATTTATTTAGATGGAATTGAAAAACAATTTACTTAAAAATGAACTAAAACCCCGCCGATAACCTGGAAGCCATAAACGGGATAATTATTCCAGCGTTCATATTGGCTGTTAAGAATATTATCAAAATCAAGCCATACACTAAATCGCTTGTTCAGTTTAAATTCCGCTCCGGCACTCAGGTCTGTACCACCTTTCATGTTTTTCTCGGTTCCGTCTTTCAACAAGGCTTTAGCACCTGAGAAGGCAACCAAATCACTTTTGATGATCAGTTCTTTAAAGGCATTCCATCTTAAAGAACCGGTAAGTTTTAATGGAAATAATCCCCACGCTTTTGCATTATCATGCAAACCAGTGTAACTGTTTAAATCCAGGGCTGCAGAAGCGGTAAATTTATCCTGGCTGATAAAATTCATGTCACCATGAATTTGCAAGTTGGTGAGTTTGCTTTCATTGGTAAGAACAAATGATTTTCCATCTAAAGAATCATTTACAAACAAGGGCGTATCTGTATATGAAATAAATGCCGCTCTTGCATTAAAGTTAAAATGCTTACCTACAGTGGCTTTGATGCCACCATAATATTGTATTTCTTTGGTATTATTTAAAAAAGCCGGATCCTGCATGTACGGATTCTCATTGCTTAAGGTGCGAAAACTGTTCGCAATGTATTTTCCAACCCAGCCGGCTTGCACCATCAAAGCATTTTGTTGCAATTGAACTTCTGCATAAATATTAGGTAACACAGCAAGTGTATTGTTATTCCATGAAGGAGTAATACCACCATGAAAAGTAAACATGTCACTGTAATAAACTAATTCAGGAGCCAGCTCAAACAGGTTATTGGTTGCGGAAACAGAAGAACCTTTTACCTGGTATTTATCAAAATTACCGCGCGCTTCTATTTTAAAAGAAACCGCATCAGAAAATCTTTTTTCAGCAGGGAGGTTTACCATCAATGTAGTTTCTGTTGCTTTGTTTTCTCTTGAAAATTCATGTACTTCCAGATGAGGGTCGTAATTGATTCCTATATCATTATGCGCAATATTTCTAAACCCAACACTTGCTGAAAAATCCTGGTAGCTTCTTCTGATATCAGATTTCGCAAAACTGTCAATTGCATGATTATAACCATACAAATAATGTTCATGTTGCGCAAATTCAACCCCCGCATACGTTTCATTCTTATCTGAAAAAAGACTTCCGGTTCCTTTGACATTCCATTCGCTAAAATCCTGGTTTTCAATTTTGCCGCGGGAGGAAATATAATTGCCGTAAATGTTACCCAGGTTATGTTTGCCATCGCCAAAACTAAAAGCGCCGGAAACATACGGAGTAGATAAATTGCCATACCCAACTTTTAACTGGTTGCGTTCACCCATTTTTAATGAAGTGTCAGCCTGTAAAGAAAGGGGCTTTAAAGAAACGGGCTCATAGGCAAAAAATAAATTCTCGGGTGGAATATAATAAGCAAGCCGTGGATGTGATGTATCCGGAGAAACAGGTGAGGCGTATAAATTAATTTTTACCGTGTTACGCAATGAAGGTTTATAAGAAGAAGTAATCTGTATGGTTTGCCTTCTTGTGGTGTCCTGTGCCTGTAATGCAGTAAACAAAAAAAACAGTGGCAAAATAAAGATTATTTTATTTAAAGAATTCCTCATCATCAATTTTTTAAACATATCTGGTATTGTTTGTAGTTGAATTTTTATTTACTGTCTGAAGGGGTTGTTTCTACTTTTGAATTTTGTTGTTCTTGTGCAATAGCAGCATTCAACTTATCCTGGGCTTCTTTTTTTAATTCAGGTATGGTAGCATTATCCGCTACACTTTTATACGTCGCTTTTGCATTAAAATAATCATTTTCCTTCAGGTAAATATCACCTAATAAAATATAGGCTTTGGCCACCCAATAATCGTAAGAGCCGGTAACTTTTATTACATCAAGCGCTGCTTTTTCAGCTATTTTGAGTTGGTTAAGCGTGTAATAACAATTGGCTGTTTCGTAACGTGCTTCTGCACCCCACTCTGATTTATTAACTGCCGAAACTTCTTTGAAGGCTTTAATAGCGTCTTCACACTGGTTGTTTACCTGGAGCGATTTGCCGAGCACCAGATTGGCGATGGCCTTATCATCCGTACTGATGCCTTTTTTAGTAAGTAATTCTTTGGCAATATTATTGGCTTCGGCAAAATCTTTGGTTTGATAGTAACTTCTAACCAGGCCACGCAAGGCTTCAAGCTGGTTTTCAGGAGTGGTTGCCAGTTCCAGCAATTTTGAAAAATAAGTTTTTGATTGTTGATAATCTTTTAGCTCAAAGTAGAATATCCTTGCTGCAGCAAATGCAGACCTTTCTGCAAAAGGGCTGGTGCCTTCGTTTAAAACGGCTTCGTAACCTGTTACAGCATTTTGCCAATCTTTATTTTTTGAATAACATTCGCTTTTATAAAAGTTAGCATTCAATATATAGGCGCCCTGGGGATATTTGCTGAGATAATTATTGAATGAATTGATGGCCGCAGTACAATCGTTATTGGTAAATTGTAATTCTGCAGCTGCATAAGTTAATGAATCTGCTTCTGAAATGCTGATCACTTTTCCTGTTTTTTGTACAAAGGCTACATAATCATTAGGCTTTCCCATTTCCACATAAATGTTCTTCATATTATCAAGGGCTTCATTCGCTTCGTCAGATTGCGGATATTGGCTTACGAGCTTTTGATAATCCTGCAATGCTTCCTGGTTGTTGTTAAGGTTGTAATTGGCAAGCCCCAATTTCAAATAAACTTTGGGATATTGACTTGCGGCTGATTTGATGTTTAAGATTTTATTTAAATACGGAATCGCATCCCTGAATTTTTCCTGGACCATATAGGCATTGGCGATCTGCATGTAAGATTCTGATACCAGGTCGCTTTGAGGGTATCGTTCTGTAAGCGTATTAAATGTCCTGATCTTTTCAGCAGGATTATTAATACCATTTATCAGTGCTACCTGGTATAGTGCATAATCACTTTGAGCCAATCCATCATTAATTACATTTTGATACATGGTTTTGGCTGTGCTGTAATTCTTCATCATGAAGTAACTATCGGCAGCTCTTACATAGGCATCTTGTTGAAGTGCAGAAGATCGTGGAGAAACAACCGGAGCTACCTGCTTAAAATTGGCAAGCGATTGGGAATAGTTTTCAAGGTTTAGGTAGCTGTACCCGAGAATATACTTTGCATCTGTAGGGCTGGCTTCTCCCTGGATGCCGCCATATCGAAGGTATTCGTTTGTGTATTTTACCGCTTCATCATAACGGTTAAGCCTGTACGAAACTTCTCCTTTCCAGAAATAAGCAAAAGGTAAAACCTGGCCGGCGTTCGGGTCGTTGATTATTTTGGTGAGGAGGTCATCGGCTTCATTTAATTGCTGACCATTGATATATTCTGTAGCCCGCCCAAAAAGAATTTTCGGATAAATTTTCTTCATCGTTGGCGTTGGTTCCCCAAACGATTGGTATAATGAAAGTGCCTGATCGTAATTGTTGGTATTGGCCAAAAGATTAATAATAATCTCTTTTCCTTCATTGGCATAAACAGACTGAGGATAGAGATCAAGAAATTTATTCATTGAACTTAATGCTACATCCTGGTAACCCAGTTCATAAGAAAGTTTTGCATAATTGAATCGTGAGATTTCCTGCTGTTTCAGGTTGCTGTTATTATCAGCACTGTAAAGAAATGCATTACGTGCATTTTCTTTTTGCCCGGTTTTTAAATACAAATCTCCCAAAAGGTACATTGAATTTTGGCCTAAAGAATCTTTTTCATTACTCAATTGTTTGAATCCATCTATTGCTTTTTGTACATCGTTGGCATTGTAATAACAATAGCTTAATTCGTACATTACTTCTTTGGAAACTTTATCGCTGCTCTGCACATAGGCTTCCAGTAAAGGCAGCGCTTTGGCAAAATCTTTTTTCTCAAAATAAATTTGTCCCATTAGGAGATTCAAATCTTTCCTGTTGTAAATGTCATCCTGACCAAGTTTGCTTTCGCCGTAACGCAAGGCCTGGTCTTTGTTTCCCTGGAAATAATAGATCTGCGCAATATAGTAAGGCACCAGTCCGCGGTATTTTGGAATAGATTCTACTTTTTGAAAAGAGGCCAAAGCATTATTATAATCATGATCGCGGTAACTTAAAAAACCATAATAATAATTAGCGTCATAATAATACTTGTTGGAAGGAAGCTGATGTATTTCATCAAATAATGGTTTGGCGCTTGTGTATTGTCCTGTTTTAAAATACGAATAAGCAAGTTCAAATTTTGAATCAGCAATTTGCTCATTGCTCAGGTTGTTGTAACCGGCTCTTTCATAATAAACCACCGCGCGCGCAAAATCATTTTGGGTAAAATAATATTGTGCCAGATGGAAACTCATTAGTTGCTGCCTCGGTTCGTTGTTGGCCGCATCTATAAAACTTTTGGCTGCATCTTCGGCTACCTGCTGGTTTAGTTTTAGTTCACAAACGACGTAATAATATTCCAAGTCCTGGTTTAAATAGGCATGACTGCTTTTGGTATTTTCAGGATACTTATCCAGCAAAGGTTTAAGCAGGGGATAGGCAAGACTGTATTCTCCTTTCATAAACAGATCTTCGGCCTCTTTAAAATTTTTCTGCGGATCGGTTACAAAATAATTCGCCTGAGAAAAACAGGGAGCAGAAAGAATCATAAACACCAGGGGAAGAAAAAGACGCGTCATCAACTTTATATTTTTAATTTTCAATATTGAATTTAAAAAACAAACAAATCGTTATTACTTGTAAAGGATTTTGCTTCTCGCAAAAATACAAACACCATTTCACTAATTTTGATTTCAAAATATTTGAATGATATTAAAAACACTTTAAATTGCACAAATCTTTGTTAATACAATTATAAAAAGATATGAGCAAATTTCTGTCCACAAAATATTCGAATGCAGGCTTCAATTTTGGGATGTTGGTTTTAAGAGTGGTTTTGGGTGTTCTGCTCGCCAGCCATGGTTATAGCAAATTGATTGCTTTTAATTCTCTCCGTTTTAAATTCATGAATTTTCTTCACATGGGTTCCACCCTTTCTCTTGCATTAGTCATCTTCGCAGAATTGTTCTGTTCCATCTTTTTAATATTGGGATTGTTCACCAGGTTTGCCTGTATTCCTATTTTAATTGCAATGGGCGTGGTTGTTTTTGTGGCTACTCACGGGCAGATACTTGGACCAGGTGAACGTGGCGCTATCTATCTTGCAGCAACTATCACTATTTTATTTTGCGGGCCCGGAAAAATAAGTGTTGATGCAATGATCGGGAAGTAGGTAGTAAGGTTTGGAAGTTTAGAGAGTTTAGAAGTTTAGAACATGTTTACATTCAAAAATCAAATAAGAATTCATTATGCTTTTACTGACCAAATGGGCGTAGTGTACTATGGAAATTATGCGCAGCTTTATGAAATAGGAAGGACAGAAGCTTTGCGTAGCCTGGGTTTAACGTATAAAGAAATAGAAGCGACCGGGGTGATTATGCCTGTAACCGAAATTCACAGCCGGTTTTTGCGGCCTGCTTTATATGATGATCTGCTAACGGTGGTTACTACGGTAAAAGAAATGCCTTTGCATTCCAGGATTGTTTTCCACAATGAAATTTATAATGAGAAAAATGAATTGTTGAATGTGGGAGAGGTTACTTTATTTTTCTTAGATGCTAAAACGAAGAAACGTTTGGATATTCCCCAAAAAATAAAAGAAAAGCTGGAGGGATATTTTAAATGATTGTATTCACTTACTCCAACAGTAAACTAATAAATATGGAATATTTTTATTCCCGGGGAATAAAGATTTAATTATACTGGGGAAGTGTAATTTTAAAATCAGTTCCTTCATTTAAAGTAGAAGCAACAGAAATATTTCCTCCTGCAGATTCAATAATCCGCTTTACCTGTGCCAGCCCGATTCCTGTTCCCTTATTTCCATAACGGTCTGTTTTATCAAGCGTTTGTTGTTTATGGAATATTTTTTCGAGATCTTTTTCTTCAATACCAGAGCCGTTATCAGAGAAATAGAAATAATGATATTCCTGATCTCTGTCCGCCAATATATTGATAACTCCTTTAGGTTTATCGTTGTATTTGATCGCATTGGTTATCAGGTTTTGAAACACTTGCTGCAGAGCAATTTCATTAACCGGCACTTTAGGAAAATTTCCTTTTATAATGATTTCAATATCTTTTGGTGGAGCAAGGAGGCCGATTACTTTGTTTAAAACTTTTCGGGTATTTACCACTTTTTCATCTGCCTTTTTGCTCACTTTTTTATTACTGTTTTTAAACATCCGGTCAATAAACGCAATCAATTCTGTTGCGCTTTTTTGTATCAGTTCAATATAACCATCAGCGCTTTTATCCAGGATATTTTTATAGTTTCCTCTAAATCCCTTTGACAACATGGTGATATTAGCCAGGGGCGTTTTCATATCATGCGAAACTAATTTTGTAAATTCCTTTAAGCTCCTGTTGGTACTCTTTAATTTTTGCTGTACGAGTTTCAGGTCTTTATTTTTCTTCCTTAACTCTATTATTATTATTACCTGTTGGGCAAGTGCTTTTAAGGCATCCTGCTGCTCTTTGGTAAGTTTTTTAGATTCCGGATGTAAAACGCAAATCGAACCCAGGACAAACCCTTCGGGAGTTACCAATGGCGCGCCGGCATAAAACACAGCATGTGGATCTCCGGTCACCAACGGGTTTGAATTATAACGTGCATCACGCCTGAGATCAGGCACTTCATTTACATTATGCGGATCAAGAATGGTATAATTGCAGAAAGAAAGTTCCCTGGGTGTTTCCCTTATTTCAAATCCAAAACTTGATTTTACAAACTGCCTTTTTTCATCAAGCAAGGTAATAAGAGAAGCTTGTGTATTGCATATTTGCGTGGCTATATTGGTAATGAAATCATATTCTTTTTCTGAAAGTGAATCAAGCAGATCATACTGGTAAAGTGCTTTTAAACGGTTTTTCTCATTTGAAGGAACAGGGAAAAATGTACTTTTCATTTAAAAAAATAGATTTTTTTAGTTGGCAGAATAATTTATAGTGATTATTAACGTAGTTTGAGAATTGATATTGCAATAAATTACCCTAAATCTTTTATTGTCAGTTTTTTAAAAGCCAGTAAATGAAGAAATAGGTAAGATTATAATCCTGGTTAAATTTCCGTAGTATTTAGCCAGGTAAAATATTCTTCAAAATATCTTCAGAATCATTTTGTACTTTTTCAAAAAAATAATTAATTGAAAATCTTAATTATAGAAGATGAAAAGGCACTAAGTGAAAGTATAGTCGATTATCTTTCTGCACAGGAATACACTTGTGAAACCGCTGCGGACTACCGGAACGCCCTTGAAAAAATTGAATACAATACGTATGATTGCATTCTTCTTGATATCACCTTGCCAGGTGGCGATGGTTTAAAAATTCTTGAACAGATAAAAGAAGATAATAAGACCGATGGTGTGCTGATCATTTCTGCTAAAAATTCATTGGATGATAAAATAACAGGGTTGAACCTTGGTGCGGATGATTATTTGTCAAAACCTTTTCATCTTTCAGAATTGAATGCCCGCATTGCAGCCATTATCAGGAGAAAAAACTTTGATGGAAACAGCATTATTAAGTTTGGCAACCTTTGCGTAGATACACAAAGAAAATCGGTAACGGTTGAAAATAATACAGTAGAACTTACCAAAAAAGAATACGAATTGCTCTTGTATTTTGTTTCCAATAAAAAAAGACTGATCTCTAAAGATGCCATAGCAGAGCATCTTTGGGGAAATGAGATGGGCGGCAATTTTGATTTTATTTATACCCATATCAAAAACCTTCGCAAAAAATTAATAGATGCCGGTGATGCAGATTATATTAAGTCTGTTTATGGAATGGGGTATAAATTTACCGACCAATGAGCCGAAGATGAGATCAGGTATTTATGTGAGGTGTGCAAAGAACGGTATTACACATTAGGTGAGTTCCATTTGCCCGGTTTTAAACAACAAATGTTTTCAGATGAAATTAATTGCAAAATACAACCGCGTCACGATTCCTATTATTATCGCGATTCTTTTAATAAGCAGTATCGGTTATTATTTTATACTTCACCGGATATTGATTTACCAGTTGGATAAAGATCTCAGGGTCGAGCAGAATGAGATCTTTCAGCATTTAAAAGAAACAGGCCAGCTTCCTGAAACCTCCGATTATAAAGATCAGCAGATATCATTTCACCCCACGAATCTTGTTGAATTTAAAGATAGGTACTCAACCCAGGATGTTTATAATAAAAGGGAACATGAAGGAGAATCCTTCAGAAGGATTGATTTTTTAGTAATACAGGGAGACAAACATTTTATTGCTACAGTTAAAAAATCGCAACAGGAAACAGAAGATATAGTAAGGCTGATATTGATGATCACTTTTTTTATTATTGCTATTTTATTATTGATCCTCTTTATCTCCAACAGGTTTTTATTAAGTAACCTTTGGAAACCTTTCCGTAATACGCTGGAGCAATTAAACCAGTTTAATTTCTTTTCAAAAAATAAAATTGCACTTCAAAAAACAGATATTGATGAATTTAAAGAACTGAATGATACGGTTCTTTTTATGACTCAAAAAGTAACCAGGGATTACCAGACGCTCAAAGGATTTACGGAAAATGCTTCGCACGAAATACAAACCCCTTTGGCCATAATTAAAAACAAAGTTGAATTATTATCGCAATCAGAAAATTTAACGGAAACGCAGATCAATGTTTTGCAAAGCCTGAATGAAGCGGCATCAAGGCTTTCAAGGCTAAACCAATCTTTATTGTTGCTGGCAAAAATTGAAAATCTTCAATTTGCCCATATTGACACTATTGATTTTTCGTCTATGTTACAACGTTATATTGATAATTTTGATGAACTGGCACAGGCCAAAGGCCTGAGAATTTTAAAAAATATAGAGGACAAAGTTATTATGCAAATGAATGAATCTCTTGCAGAAATTTTGATCTCTAATGTTATTTCCAATGCGATAAAACACAATATTGATAATGGCAATATTACTGTTGAACTTAACAAAACCTATTTTCGGGTAAGTAATACGGGGCCGGAACTACGTACGAATGCCGCTGAATTAATCGGGCGGTTTAAAAAGGAATCTTCTTCGGGTGATTCGCTGGGATTAGGTTTGTCAATTGTGAAAACGATTACCGATATTTACGGTTTTTCAATTAGCTATGATTATAAAAAAGAACAGCATATCGTTGAAATCATTTTTAATGATTTAGCAATTGAATAATTAAAAATTACATTTTACCGATAAAAACCCTTTGAATTCTACACTCAGAAATCCTGTTACATGAAACTCCGAAAAATATGGGTGTTAATCCTGTCGATGCTTTTTGTCAACTTTGCCGCATTTTCACAGGACACGCTTGTAAATAAACCCGGCAGGTTTTGCCTGAAAAAAGATAGTGCGGGTGATCCTGTTAATTCTTCATGCTCTCATGAAAAATCACTATTAAAACCCAAAATGTATCTCTTATTATTACAAAACAGTTTAAAGCAGGAGTTTACCAAACCGTTTCATATGAGTGGAACAGATTGGAAAAATTTAGGAATTTTTGCTGCAGGAACCGGGACGCTCTTCCTGGTGGATAAACCCATTCAGCAGGAAGCACTCAAACTGCTTGAAAGGAGCACTTCTGTAAAAAACATCAGTCATTATGTTACTGATTTAGGGGGAGTGTATGAAGGATTTGCACTAGTGGGGCTGGCGGGCTATGGGTTGATTTTTGATAATAAAAAAATGGTAACCACCACTCTTTTAGCTTCCCAGGCTTATGTTACAGGAGCTACTGTCGTTACGGTTGTCAAATTTCTTACCGGGGAAACACGACCTTCTTATTACAGGCCTGACCAGGTAGCTTCACCACGGTTTTTGGGGCCTTTTACCAAGGCAGAGAGAGACGCCAATGGAAAAAAAACATACAGTTCTTTTCCTTCAGGGCATACAACGGTGGCTTTTGCTGTTGCAACTGTTTTTGCGTCTGAATACAGAGACAAACCTGTGATTCCTGTTTTGGTATATACGGTTGCTTCATTGATTGGAATAAGCAGGGTTACTGAGAATGTGCACTGGACAACTGATGTATTTGTGGGTGCGGCGTTAGGCTATTTAACCGGAAAAAATATTCTAAACAACTACCATCGTTTTGCAAAAACATCAGCGTCAGCAAAGCCACGGAACACGATTTCTTTTCATCTTCAATATAACCTGGGTCATTATGAACCGGGGCTGGTTTATACTTTCAGGAAATAGGATTTTTTTTAGGGATTGGTGGAAATTTTTTTGTTTTTTAGAAGGATAAGACTGTCACATTTTTTTAAAACCCTAAAGTGTTTATTGGCCTTGCGCAAATATCTATACCCTTTCAATGTATTCCAATAGGCTAAACCTTCCCGGCGATTATAGGCACTTATTTCATAGAGTACTTTCCAGTGTTTGCAAATTTCTTTATAAGCTTCTATCAGAGAATGCCTGCCGGTGTAAATATGATTGGGAATAGAGCCGGCCCCGTTAAATTCAAGAATGGAAAAGTTGATTCCTTTTTTAAGATCTTCGATTGAAGAACATTTGATATCATACCGTCCGTAATAAAACCGGCTATCATGACTGATCCTATCAAAAAGTTCCATCAGTGTTTCGTCTATATGCTCCGATAAATCATGAAAGGTGGCGCCATGATAACGGTTACCTATAAACGATAAATTAATGATCTCCTCTTTTTTCAAAACTCTACCTAATTCACTTTCCTCCAGTTTTAATAATTCTTCTGCTATTTCAGGCTGTTCTTCTTCTACTATTTCTTTTATCGTTGAAAAGCCATCGCCTTTAATTAGTGGTAATTTTTTGGAGAATAATGCCGTAATAACTCCTGAATTATTTGTTGGATGACGATAATAGAAGACCCCGATCTCCATGGGATAATCAACAAAATCCTGGATTATGTATTGAGCCGGCATATTGCGGTGATAAGTTTCAAGGTGTTGTTCATTATCGATTTTCCTGAAAAGGATTCCTTCCATTCCCACATCAGGCTTTACAATAAAAGGGTAGGAGAAAGAACCGGAGCGAACCTTCTCCAGCACTTGGTCAAATGTTTGTTGCGGGCTGATGTAAATGGTTTTTGGAAAATATTTTTCCGGAAGCAGGTCGTACATCTCTTTTTTACTTTCGCCTTCAAAACCCCCAAAAGTGAGGGTAGGATTGGAAGTACTGAAGAACCAAATAGCGCGGCTTTTCAGCATATACCAAGACCATACAAAAAACAAAGGGAAGTAAAATGGGAAAAAAGGCCAATGCTGCCAGTTACTTAATCTTCTGATTACATTTTTCAATTCAAATTGGTTCTAAAAAGTATAATTTTTTGCTTCGATCAGTTTGTTCTCTTTATCAGCATACACAATGGTAGGCTCAAAATCCGGAGCCTCTTCCTGGTCATTAAAATAACCAAAAGCAAGCACGTGGATCTTGTCGCCCTTATTAAACAATTTAGATGCTGCGCCATTCAGAGATACATAACCGGGCTTGTTGCTTCTTACCACATAAGTAACAATCCTGTTTCCGTTGGTAAGATTATTTATATGAACCTGTTCAAATAATTTTAAACCCGAAGCTTCCAGCAGATCATCAGGAAGGGCAATACTTCCGGGATAACTTTCCGAACTTTCGGTTACGATAAGTTGTTGAATTTTTACTCTTAATAATTGAAGCAACATGTTTTTTGTTTTATGATAGAAATGCCACGACAAAGGTAAAGATCAAAATTGGCAAAATTCCGAAGTGGAAAATACAGTACAAAAAATATTCCTAAATTAAAAAATCGAAATATTGGTTGGTTCACTGGTTCTTCTATCCCATCTTCAAAATTCCCTCAAATTCGGTTTATAAGTTTGCCAAATAAATAAATCAGAAACATTAAACATTTAAAAATTATGAAAAAGATTGTAGGTTTAACCGCGATATTATTTGCAGTAATCAGCATAACGTTCGCACAGGAAAATGAAGGGGGCAATGCACCTATTAGCGTTCCTGCAGTTGTAAAAAAAGCCAATATGAAAAAGTATCCCGAATCAAATAAATATCACATTACCTGGGAAACTGAAAAAGGTAATTATGAAGCCAACTGGGGAGGTAAAGACGGGGAAGCGAATTCAGTCACATACACTCCTTCAGGTACATTCGTAGAAATTGTAAAAGAAATTCCTGTAAGTCAACTTCCAAAATCTGCGGGCAATTATATAAAACAAAATTATAAACACGCTAAATTTGGAGATGTTGGAAAAGTGTTGGATGCACAGGGAAAAACATCTTATGAAGTAGAGATCAATGGCAAAGATAAAATCTTTGATGCCAATGGCAATTTTGTAAAATCAGAATAACCGAATTGTAGTGCATTTAAAATTGTCGCGTTGCCATGCTGCCTGTGGGTGTTGGGGACGCCGCCCACGGCGGGCTGCCCCGGTAGGTGTTGCCACCAACCGGCGACAATTTGAATGACTGGCTAATATTATACTCAAGATATGTTTAGAAATGTACTAATACCCTTTGCCTTATTTCTTGCACCGTTTTTATCTTTTGGACAAAGTAAAGATCTCAATTATTTTATCGAAAAATCTCTTCAGAATAATCCGAAAATTCCGGAACTTCAAAATCTTATTTTACAAAACAAACTCGACAGCCAGTTGATTGTTGCAGGAAATAAATGGCAGGTTGCCGGCAACGGCAACGCTTATTATGCCCCGATTATAAATGGCTGGGGGTATGACATGGCAATCACTAACGGCCAGCAACTTTCTGCATTGGTAGCAGTAAATAAACAAATTTATAATAATAAGAATCTGAGCCTTCGGTTCAACAGCCTTCAATTACAAAATGATTCATTATTCAATTCATCGGCTATCTCTAAACAGGATATTAAAAAGGCAATTATCAATCAATACATTACTACTTATGGCGACCAGCTTCAGATTGATTTTAATGACGAATTGATTCAGCTTTTAACCAGGGAAGAAGAATTATTGAAGCAGCTTACTCAAAAAAATGTTTATAAACAGGCAGATTATTTAACCTTTTTAGTTACCCTTCAGCAACAGCAATTAGCAAGAAACGAGTTGTTCGTTCAATATAAAAATGATTATGCTTCGCTTAATTATCTTGCGGGAATAATAGATACTACCGTTGAAACTCTTTCTGAGCCTAAGCTGTATGTGATTCAAAATTACCAACCTACTGAATCAGCCTATTTTTTAAAATATAAAATCGATAGTCTGCGTATTGAGAATGAGCGATCCATTACCAGGGTGCAATACCGGCCCAAAGTGAATCTTTTTGCAGACGCCGGTTACCAATCTACTTTCATCTTAAACCCATATAAAAACTTTGGTTATAATTTTGGTATCAATCTTACCATTCCAATCTATGATGGGCATCAAAAGCAATTACAATTTTCAAAATTAGATATTCAGCAAAGGACCTTACAGAAACAACAGGATTTTTTTGATCATCAATATCACCAGCAGTTACAACAATTGCATCAACAACTTAATGATATCGGGAACCTGAGATATAATATCGATAAACAAATAGGATACCTGGAAACCCTGATAAAGGTGGATGGAAAATTATTGGAAACCGGAGATGTCCGTATTACGGACTACATATTGGCATTGAATAACTATATCACGGCAAAAAACCTTGTGGTACAGAATCAAATTGCGCGCTACCAGGTTATCCAACAAATTAATTACTGGAACATGAAATTGTAAATGAAGCTCAATGATAAAATATTTTAATAAAAGGATGAAGCGTTTTGCTAAATGGTTGGTGAAGACACCAACCACGGTGTTGGCTAAATGGTTGGTGAGGATACCAACCATGGGATTAAAATTGTTTTTTGTGTTATTTGTTGGTTTACTGGTTTACAGTTGTAATTCTGCACCCACCGCCGATGCAGATGATACTTCTGAAGTGCGTACGCCCGTTACCGTTACTAACGTATCTCACCTGCCTTTGGATGAATATATTGAACTAAATGCCACTTCCACTTTCATGCAACAGAATTATATCAAATCCAATCTAAACGGCTACATTCAAAAATCAAATATTAAATACGGGGATTATGTGAAAAGGGGCCAACCGCTTTTTGTTTTAAAAACAAAGGAAGCAAGTGCTATTGGAAACGTGGTAAACCAATTGGATTCAAGTTTCAAATTTTCGGGGGTAAATACAATACGGTCGGATGCATCAGGATATGTGATGCAGGTAAATCATCAGCAGGGGGATTACGTACAGGATGGCGAACAACTGGCAGTGATCAGTGATTCGAAAAGTTTCATGTTTGTGATGAATGTGCCTTATGAAGACAACCCCTATGTTACTGTGGGTAAAACGGTACAACTGATATTACCTGATAATGAAGTGTTGGAAGGGACGATTACTTCTTCAATGCCTGTGGTTGATTCGGTTTCGCAAACCCAGTCGTATTCAATAAGGGTAAACGCACCCCATACTATTCCACAGAACCTGATCGCAAAGGTGAAGATTCTCAAGACTTCAGTTAAGGATGCCCAGACATTACCCGGGCAATCTGTTTTATCAGACCAAACGCAAACTATGTATTGGGTGATGAAACTGATAAATGATAGTACTGCGGTAAAAGTGCCTGTAAAAAAAGGCATTGAAAAAGGAGATACGATACAAATACTTTCCCCTCAATTTTCAAATGATACTAAAATATTATCTGGCGGAAATTATGGCTTATCTGATACCGCCGCGGTAATTGTATCTCCAGGTTCCAATGTAGCTGTTTCTGATTCTTCAAAGATCCTCCAATGAGAAAGAGGCAGGTTTAGATTTTTCTAAAATAAACTGATTATTGAATGAGTAATGAAAATGACCCTTTAGAAGAGCCTTCCCAAATATCCTCAAAGAGGAAGGAAGGATATTTTACCAAATATAAAAGCCCGCTTACGGTGGTTATATCCGTTTTGATTTTGGGCGGATTTTTTGCCTATTCCAAATTGCAGACTGCGTTATTTCCTGAAATTACGTTTCCAAAAATAAAAATTATTGCTGATGCAGGTCTGCAGCCGGTTGACAGGATGATGGTAACCGTTACCCGCCCATTGGAACTGGCCATAAAAAAGATACCCGATTTGGTAGATATCCGCAGCACCACCAGCAGAGGGAGTTGTGAAATTTCTGCTTATTTAGATTGGAAAGCCGATGTAGACCTTAGCAAACAGAGATTGGAATCAAGGATCTCCGAAATAAGAAACACGCTTCCGCCCAATGTAAACATTACCGTTGAGAAAATGAACCCGTCTATTTTACCGGTGATGGGTTATTCGTTGGAGAGCAATACCCTTTCTCCTATTGAAATGAAGAAACTGGCAGTGTATACCATCAAACCTTTTTTAAGCCAGGTGCCCGGCGTGTCAGACATTGCCATAATGGGCGGCAAAAATGAAGAATTTTGGGTGAAGCTGAATATGCAAAAAATGAGTACGCTGGGTATTACTCCTGATTCTGTAAACGCGGCACTTGGCAAAACTAATTTTATTAATTCAAATGGCTATTTATCTGATTACCGGTACCTCTATCTCACCTTAACGGATGCCTCAATTGAATCTTTGAAGGATTTACAGAATATGGTGATAGGCAGTAACGGCAGGCGGGTAGTTTTGCTTAAAGATATTTCAGATATAAAAATAGAGGAAGGTGTTCAGTATGTTAAAATAAATGCCAATGGAAAAGAAGGGGTTTTGATAGCGGTGGTAAAACAGCCTAACAGTAACCTGGTGGATGTTTCTTCACAGATGAAAGATAAGGTAGCGCAATTGAAGAATATCCTTCCCAAAGGGGTTACTTTAAAGCCTTATTATATACAGGCAGATTTTGTAAAAACGGTTGTAAGGAGTGTAACAGACAGCCTTTGGATCGGGCTGTTACTGGCTATCATTGTTGCGATTATATTTCTTCGTTCTTTTAAAGCCAGCGCCACGATCCTGATCACGATTCCGGTAACGCTTGGGCTCACCCTGATTGTATTATATGCGGTAGGTTATTCCTTAAATATCATGACCCTTGGCGCTATTGCTGCGTCGATTGGTTTAATCATTGATGATGCGATAGTGGTGATGGAACAAATTCATCGTTCGCACGAGGAACATCCGGACGAAGAATATAAGCATACAGTGCAGGATGGTATTCGTTACCTGTTTCCCGCGATGGTGGGGTCTTCTATAAGTACGATCGTTATTTTTCTTCCTTTTATTTTAATGAGCGGTGTGGCAGGAGCGTATTTCAATGTGCTTACCAATACCATGATCATAGCCCTGGTATGTTCTTTCTTTGTTACATGGATCTGTTTGCCTGTAATCTATCTTCTTTTTGCAGGAAAGAAAAAGTCGAAGAAAGAAAAAAAAGAAGCGAAAGTAGAGAAACCACAAAAAGTAACCCGCCAGGGATGGGTAAAATGGTTTATACTGCGCCCATGGATCAGTTTCATTTTTGTAGCCGGTTTAATAGTTGCCATCATTTTAATATTACCACGCCTGCAAACCGGTTTTCTTCCCAGGATGGATGAAGGAAGTATTGTACTTGATTACAGTTCTATTCCCGGAACTTCCCTCGAAGAAACCAACCGTGAATTACAGGCAGTTGATAAAATAGTTACCTCAACCCCTGAAGTGGCTGCTTATTCACGCCGAACGGGTACACAAATGGGATTTTTTATTACAGAACCAAACACGGGGGATTATTTAATCGAATTAAAGAAGAACCGTACTAAAAGTACTGACCAGGTTATCGAAGAGATTCGCAAAAGGATCGAATCTTCCCAACCGGAATTGCGTGTTGATTTCGGGCAGGTAATAGGAGATATGCTGGGGGATTTAATGACTTCTGTACAGCCCATTGAAATAAAGATTTTCGGGGATGACGCACAAAAACTGCATGAACTTTCGAGGCAGGTAAGTTCGATAGTAGAAAAGGTAAAAGGTACTGCCGATGTGTTTGACGGAATTGTAATAGCTGGTCCTTCTTTAACCGTAACCCCTGATTTTAAGAAAATAGCACAATACGGTATTACGCCTGCCAACCTGCAGTTCCAGGTGCAAACGGCTTTGGAAGGCAATGTGGCCGGAAATATTTTTGAAAAGGACATGGTATATCCCATCAGGCTTATTTATCCCGGAAGCAGGAACAGGACTTTGGAAGAATTAAAAAACCTTAAAATATTTTTACCCGACGGAAGCCTGCAACCAGTAAGTTCTCTTGCTAAAATTGACATTAAAAGTGGCGCTGCTGAAATTAACAGGGAAAATCTTCAAACGATAGGAATCGTTTCTGCACGCCTTGAAAACAGGGATCTTGGCAGTACCATAAAAGATATAAAGAGCCAGATGAATAAAAATATCCATCTTCCGCAGGGATATAGTATTGAATACGGTGGCGATTATGCCCAGCAGCAAAAATCTTTTTCTGAATTGTTGATGATCCTGATTTCTTCAAGCATTCTTGTGTTTGGGGTAATCCTGTTTTTATTCAGGGATATAAAGCCGGCCATTACCATTTTAATTATTGCGGTTTTAGGAATTGCGGGAAGTTATCTTGGCCTTTTTATTACCGGCACTCCACTCAATGTGGGCAGTTATACCGGGCTTATCATGATCGTCGGAATTATTGGTGAAAATTCGATCTTTACTTTTTTGCAGTTTAAGGAAACGCTGGCTGATAAAAGTGTGGACGAGTCTGTAGTGTATGCCATTTCCACCAGGCTTCGCCCGAAATTAATGACAGCACTCGGTGCCATTATCGCACTTATGCCTTTGGCTTTGGGCATCGGCGCGGGTGCTCAATTACATCAACCTCTCGCCATCGCAGTGATCGGTGGTTTTATTATTGCCCTTCCGCTGTTGCTGATCGTGCTTCCTTCTATGTTGAGGTTGTTGTATAAGGGGAGGAGGGAGAAGGTGGTGAGTTGATACTGGATGCTGGATGCTGGATGCTGGATGCTGGATACTGGATACTGGATACTGGATGCTGGATGCTGGATACTGGATGCTTGGATGCTGGATACTGGATACTGGATACTGGATGCTGGATGCTGGATTGCTGTAAACAAAGAAATTCTACAGATTTGTGTTTTAGGAAATGAAAACAGAAACCACAATGTGTTCAAGAATATCTTCGTCAAAGAAAGTCTTTGCAATAGATTGCGCTTCTTCGAGAATTTGCAAAATCGTAGGCTGGTTTTCATCACAGATGGAATAAGCCAGTTGCGATACATTCTCTTTGGCTTTATATACCTTCGAAATGCTTTCTTCCAATAGCTCAACCTTAAGGCCACTGTCTTTTAATTTTCCTAACCGGGCGATCATCCAGCTAAGGCCAAAATAATAATTTTGGTTGAGCAGGATATGATTTCCCAAGCCACTTCCATCGGGCATTTTGTTGTAAGGAGCATTGATGATTTCAGGAGTGAGGTATTTGTTTAAAAATCCGGGTGGGTCGCCATCCGCTTTTAATTCCATCAATCCCAATAATGCCTGTGGATAAATACTCAGCCATCTCAATTCACGCCTTAGTTCGTGAACATCTTTTTCCATATCCGTAAATTCTTTTTGGCTGTCCTTGTATTTTTTAATGATCTTTTCGATATCGTTTTGATATACTTCCAGAACAGCTACCGTGTCATTTTTTTCATCAAACCATTCTATCGAATCAATTTTTTCATAAATATTTGCCAACTGCTTTTTATGGCTGCCAATCCATTCCTCTTTTTTAAGGTGCTTGTTGAATTCTTTTATTTTTTTATCTGTTTGGTCTTTTGCATATTGGGTAATCAATCCGGGTACCTTTTTGTCGTCAGCAAATTCTTTATAAAAACCGTCGTAATAATCAATCTGTCCGAGGAAATCTTCGATGTCTTTAAAGACTTTATTTATTTTTTTTATTTTCTTAGGTGCAAGTATTTTTTTGTAGATCCTGCTCAATGCTTCCAGCATAAAAAGAGGGGTACGCATGTCTTTTGAATAGATAAACCTTCCGGGATCGTCTTCAGCAGCAGCGTCGTTTAAGAGGTTCTCAATTTTAGAAAGGAAATGAATAAAACGGCTCTTGCCGACGGGAGTAAAATGATTCATCTTTAAAAAAATTAGGTAAAAATCAGGACTGAATATACAATAAAAAAGATAGTATTTGTATTAATTTATTGGATCAGAGTTTAATTGCATGATATTTTTTTGCTTTATCTTTTGCGACATTGTGAAAAACTTTCTTAATCATTATCACCTGGCTGTATTTAGTGAGACCTGGCAATAAAATTGTTAGCTTATGAACGGTATTGCCCTTTCTTTTGACTTGATACAAAAGACTCCCGAAACATCGGGATGTTCCAAAAAAATCAAGTAAAACCCGATCGCTCCGCGCGTTTTTCCATG
>JAGWRO010000072.1 GCA_028876495.1 Bacteroidota bacterium | reverse complement strand
TTTTATGACCTTTACCATCGGCAAACTGAAAAGCAGATGAAAT
The DNA here is from genome assembly GCA_028876495.1 of Bacteroidota bacterium. GTDB lineage: Bacteria > Bacteroidota > Bacteroidia > Chitinophagales > Chitinophagaceae > Ginsengibacter. Next base: position 62,494 of record JAGWRO010000072.1, on the reverse strand, counting down.
TATTTTGACAAACCGCCGTATGCCCGAAGGCACGTACGGTGGTGTGAGAGGACAGACCATCAATTAATGGTGGTCTTCCTACTCGATTATTAAAGATTATCTACAGCAGACCAACAAAAAACCACCATTCTTGTTTTGCCAACCCTGCTAATGGTTGCTATCCCCGCCAACATTTTGTTATTTAATCCTTAATCTATTTATTACATTTGTTAAACTATTATTATTTAAAAACCAGGGCAATATGATACAACTGCTGCGTTCCATTTTCGCCTCCGCTGCTTTCTTTTTATTGACAGTATTCTCGTTTCCGGCAATCGCACAAAACGTAAACCATACTTTTTCAATCTCCTTCGTTAAAAATGTGAGCGACACCCCCATTACCGGGCGTGTGTTTCTTGCTATCAGCAGGAACGCCCAGCCGGAGCCGCGATACGAAGCAGGTTCTTATTTTAAAAGCATACCTTTTTGGGGCAAAGATGTTGACCATTTGCAACCCGGAAAAGAAGTGGTTATCGATACTAACTACCTTGGCTACCCGATAACCAACTTGCGTGACCTTCCTGCGGGTGATTACTATATCCAGGCTATCATGAATGTGTACACGCAATATCACCGAGCCGATGGCCACACCATTTGGGCGCACCAGGATCACTGGGAAGGACAGCATTTTAATACGTCGCCCGGCAATTTTATCAGCGGCGTGCATAAGATACATTATGATCCATCGCAGAGCCAGTCTTTTTCCATCCAACTGGATAGTGTGCTGCCTGCGCGCCATCTTCCGCCGGATACCAAACAGGTAAAACATATCAAGATCAAAAGTAAAATCCTTTCAGACTTCTGGGGACATGATATGTACCTGGGCGCTACTATTTTATTGCCGAAAGGTTTTGACGGGCATCCTAATGTTCACTATCCCGTAGTATATGAGCAAAGCCATTTTGGCCTTGGCGCCCCGTACGGTTTTACCACACAGAAAGGGCCTGTATCGGCTGCCCGTAAAAAACTCTTTGACGATTATAATTTAGAAGATGGCTACACCTTTCAACAACAATACAATTCAGCTCATTTTCCGAGGATGGTTATCGTTACCTTCCAGCATCCTACGCCTTATTATGATGATTCCTACGCGGTAAACTCAGCCAACAACGGGCCTTACGGAGATGCTATTATGAAGGAACTAATCCCTTATATTGAAAATCATTACCGCATTATTCAGCAACCGTATGCGCGGGTGCTCACGGGAGGTTCTACCGGCGGATGGGAATCAATGGCATTACAACTTTATCACCCGGACTTTTTCGGCGGCACCTGGACGCTCTATCCCGATCCGCTCGACTTCAGGCACTTCCAACTCATGGATCTTACCAAAGATACCAATGCCTTTTGCGCCAATACTTTTACCATGCCTTTTAATGCCAACAGCACGTGGCAGCAATCGCCGCGCTACATGATGCGCGACAATGAAGGCCAGCCCATAAGAACTACCAAAGAGGCAAGCTGGCTCGAAGCGGTGCTGGGCACGCACGGCCGCTCGGGCGAACAAATGGATATTTTTGATGCCGTATTTGGCCCCGTTGGCGATGATGGTTATCCTGTTCCTTTGTGGGATAACCTAACCGGCAAAATAGACAGTAACGCGGTAAACTATGCCCGCGAACATGGCTTCGACCTGCGCTATTACCTCGCTAAAAACTGGGCCACGCTTGGACCAAAGCTTAAAGACAAACTGCATGTGTACGTAGGCGATGCCGACAACTTTTACCTGAACCTTGCAGTGTACCAGTTCCAGGATTTTTTGAAGTATACCGAAAAACCGCATTACGAAGGCACGTTTGAATATGGCCGCCCCATGAAAGGCCACGGCTGGCAACCAATGCCCATCAGCAAAATGTTGGAAATGATGGCGAAGCATATTACCGAACATGCGCCGAAGGGGGCTGATACAAAGGCCTGGAAATATTGAGTATCGATCAATAAAAAGCAGTGAAGACAGTAAAGCAACAATAAATAATGATTTTGTTTATTGATGTAAGCAAGAGCACAATGATGGACTTTTTTATCCGTTGGTGAAGCATTTGCCATAGGCCCGCGCTCAACACCAACTGTGGTGAGCCGACGAACCGGGAACACCAACAATGGGGAAAAATTAGGAAGTAATGATGCAAACCAGGGAAGTATACAATTTTAAACAACAATGCAAAACGAAATAAATACATGGAGGTACACCACCACCCACACGTAGAAAAAAAAGGATTCAAAGAATATTTTCTTGAGTTCATTATGATATTTCTTGCGGTAACGTTGGGATTTTTTGCAGAGAATTTAAGAGAGCATATTAAAGACAATAATGAAATTACTCAAGACATTAAATCTGTTTTATCAGACCTTAATTCCGATGTTGGGCATTTTAATGCCATTCTAAATACTAATGAGTATAGTTATACTTCAGCAGATTCTCTGCTGCGTTTGCTTGATAATAATATCTCTAATACGCCACAGATTTATTTACTCGCAAGAGCTGTTACAGCGAATGTTGGTAATTACTATGCCAATTCAAAAACCTTTGACGAAATGAAAGCTTCAGGAATCCTTAAGCTTATACATCCCAGAGATTTGCTTGACAGTTTGAGCTTATATTATGTAACCTTCCAGTTTTTATCTGCGCAGGATAATCTCGTTAAGCTTAAGCTCGACGATGTTCACAAAGACAATTATCTCTTGTTTGACAATAATATTTTTTCTCAAATGAAAGTTCGGTTTGAAAACATTAATAAATCTTACACAACAATAGAAAAGCCTTCAGGTCATCCTGCCTTGCTTTCAACTGACTATAAAAATGTAAACAGAGTAGCATTGAATTATTATTATCTCGCTGCCAGCGAAAGATTTGATTGCGTTTTAGCAGAACGACAAAAAGCACTTGCATTACGGCTTATTACTTTAATTAAAAAAGAATATCACTTACGAAATGATTGAACAGCCGCAAACAGGAAACTACAAACTATAAACTGAGAAAATGGAAGTACATCACCATCCCAAGGTAGAAAAGAAAAATTTTAAAGAATATTTTTTGGAATTTGTAATGATATTTCTTGCAGTAACCATGGGATTTTTTGCAGAAAGTTTGAGAGAATACTTTGGTGACCGGCAAAAAGAAACCGAATATATGCACTCCCTTGTTGAAGACCTCAAAGAAGACACAGCGACGCTTCATTACAGTATCTGGCGCCTGCAACACGACATTGATAATGGGCATAAACTGATGGTATTATTTGCAAAGAATGAGCTTTCTTCCCAAAATTATCGTAGAATTCTTAATTTGACTATTGGGCACAGCGTTGATATTATCTTCAATGACCGGACATCTTCGCAGTTAAAGAGCTCAGGTTCTATTCGCCTTATCAGGCATAGAAATATTTCGGATTCGCTGTCGCAATACTGGAACAATGAAATTGAAATCATGCAGGCACATGACAAATTTGAAAACTTCAGGGAAAAGCAACATGACATTGGGTTCAAAACATTTAGCTGGTACCGGGCCTTTTTCAGTCCCCGACTCATGGGTGCAGACAGTTCAGTCATTAAAACAATGACCTTCAAGGCGATCATCAATCCCGGTAACATGGATGAATTCATGAATGCAAGTGGCAACTTATTTAATGAGGCAGTTTATCAGTATGAGCCGTCTTTGGAAAAGCAGTTAGCGCTCGGCACCTGGTTGATTGAACAAATACCCAAAGAATACCCATCGAAATGAAAATATTCGCAACCTGCCAAAGCTGCTATCTATCGTTTATAAAAAAAATATTATGGAAGTACATCATCATCCGCAGGTAGAAAAGAAAAATTTCAAAGAGTATTTTTTGGAGTTTGTAATGATTTTTCTTGCCGTAACAATGGGTTTTATTGCAGAAAATATCAGAGAACATTTTTCAGACACATCTAAAGCTAAAGAATATGCACAATCGCTTTACGATGACTTTAAAATAGATACAGCTTCCATTCAACGAACCATAGATGAAAAAAAATGGATAATGTCAAAATACGACAGTGCTAAAAACATAATTGCTTTTAATAAAGTAACTGAAAACAATGAATTTATTTATTATATAGAAAGGTATTTAGCGGATAACGATGTGTTTACTTCGCAGGATGTTACCTATCAGCAATTGCGGGGTTCAGGCAACTTCCGGTATTTCAAAAGTATTGCCTTGTATAAAAAGATTGCCAATTATTTTAATCTTTATTCCCGGTATCAGCAAGTAGATGGCAGCTTCAGTAATGGAGGTAATGGTTTATCTTCTGAAATGGAATCTAAAATATTTGATCCAGAAGATTTATCAGGCCTTACCAATGATGCTGCTTCGAATTTTTACAATCTTGAGTTACGGCCTACAAATAAATTGAAACCTATAACAACCGACGAACAATGTATGAAACTGTTATATACCAAGTTTGCCGATGCACGACGCAGATCATTGTACTCACTAATAATGTTGAACATTCTTAAACGCTCATCTACAGAGATAATAAAGGAAATGAAGGACGAATATCGACTGGAATAAAAAAGAAAGAAGAGGTAATTATAAACAGACTAACAAATAACCAAATCAAGAAACTGAAAATATGGAAGTACATCATCATCCGGATCTTCATCACAAAAAGAAAAATTTCAAAGAATATTTTTTAGAGTTCTTAATGATTTTTCTTGCAGTAACACTTGGCTTTTTTGCAGAGAGCCTTCGTGAGCATTTAGTAAACGTCAAGAAAGAAACGGAATATATCATTTCTGTAAAAGAAGACCTGTTAACAGATACTTCATCTTTAAGCCACTTAATTCCCAAGGCACAATTACAGCTTGACAAACTTGACAGCCTTTGTATTTTATTGAACCTTGCAGCCAATAAAAATACCTACGATATACACCGGCTTTACTATCTCAATTTCAGGTACAGTTTCGGTTTGATTCTTTTTGATCAAAATGAAAGAACTATATCACAAATAAAAAGCACCGGAGCCTTTAACCTGATTGAAAATAAAGAATGTAAAGACAGCATTACTTTTTATTACAATTTTTATGACTTTCATATTCAACACGAGGCTGTTGACGTTGAGAACTGGATGCTCGACCTCAATAAGATGTCTCAAACAATATTTGATTATTCGCTGATCAAAAGATTCGGTTTTAGAGGAGGTGCTGATATTTTTTTGAATGATTCACTGCCACTGAAATTAATCAGTTCGGATAGTATTGTTTTAAAAGAATACATGAATAAAGTAAGGTCACTTATGATGATGCTGGATAGCCACTTAAGTCTCGAAACCTCACAATTTGACAATGCTAGAAAATTGATTAGACTATTGAATAAAGAGTATCATTTACAATAAACAGTAAAGACATGGAAGTACATCATCATCCACACATAGAAAAAAAAGGTTTCAAGGAATATTTCTTGGAATTCTTAATGATATTCCTGGCGGTAACGCTTGGCTTTTTTGCAGAAACACTTCGTGAAAAAATTTCTGAAAATTCACAGGCAAAGGAATTAGCGAAAAACTTATACAAAGAAATTTATTCGCAACTGCGAAAGCATAATGAAGATGATATCAATCAATTGATATTTTACCTTCACGAACGAAAATCAAGTTTTGTAGGTGAGATACGTTTGCTTACAGTTCAAAAACAATATGCCGCAGCACTCATTCAATTAATCAATAAAGAATATCATTTAAAAGATGAATAGCAATACAAAAGAAAGGCTGATAAAAATTCTCATTTATATTATTGTTGGTTTTGCAGCTGCTTATTTCTGGCACCAGGTGAAAGGTAAATGAGTTGAGAAGAAAAAATAGAACAAAGTCAGCAAGACAGGAAGCTTGAAACAACCATTAACTATAATCAATGAACCATCAACTAATATGGAAGTACATCATCACCCGCACGTAGAAAAGAAAGGATTCAAAGAATATTTCCTTGAGTTCCTCATGATATTTATGGCAGTAACGCTTGGCTTTTTTGCTGAGAATATAAGAGAAAAAATCACCGAGCATAAAAGGGCAAAAATATATGCAGGTACCATGGTCAATGATTTGAGAACGGATACAAGTTCCTTGAAATATTATATAAATTATTGGAACTATGCTTCCAATAATGTGGACACGCTATTTCAATTGCTTTCGAAAGCTGAGCCAGCTCAAATCCCTTCCGGTAAACTTTACTGGTATGGATTGTTTGGCGGCGCTCCAATTGTTTTTATACCTGATGATGCTACGTTCCAGGAAATGAAGAGTGCCGGCGCGCTCAGCTATTTCAATAATAACGTGGCTCAAAAGATCTCTCAATATGACCAACTGACCCGCAGGATGAGGGTTTATGATGACCAGGATCAAAGAATATTCAGTGAAGTAAGAAAATTGCGTTCGCAACTATTCTATGTCCAATTTAATGACCAGGCCAATGATGTTTATCAATCGAACCGGCTTAAGCCTGGCAGAAATAAAATTGATTCATTCATAAACAGCAATCCACCGTTGTTAAGCACTGACAAAACCATTTTTAATCAATATCTGGAAATGGTGCGTTCAAGGTTTATTCCTTTAAAAGCCCGTAATGCTGACACATTGCTGGTGCGTGCTACGGAGATAATTGAAGATTTACAGAATGAGTATCATTTGGAAAAAAAATAATCAATGGAAGTACATCATCACCCACACGTAGAAAAGAAAAATTTAAAAGAATATTTTTTAGAATTCGTAATGATATTCCTTGCGGTAACACTTGGATTTTTTGCAGAAAGCTACAGGGAATATTTAAACAATCTTTCAAAAGAAAATGAATACATGGCTTCGCTGGTTGAAGACTTTAAGAGTGACACTTCTTTTTTACAATTAAGCATTCATCAATTAATTCCTTACCATTTAAAATGGATGGATTCTACAAGAAATTTATTAGAGGAAACAGAACATTTGGGAAAGGACAGAATGCTTTACCAGGCTCTGATAATCGGAACAGCATGGACTTATGATTTTCATTTCAATCAGCGAACTTTATCTCAGTTACACAGTGGAGGTTTTGCATTAATCCGCAAAAAAGAAGCGGTAAATGCAATAAGCAATTTGGAAGGAAACTATAAACTTTTTTCACCCGTTATTGATGAAATGCAGTCAATGCAAAACGATATAGACATCTCTTCTTATGCATTTCTTGATGGAGCCACTGATTACCAGGCGGGGAAAATAGCCTTCGAAGATCCTTTGTTTACGAAACTACAATTATCAGATGTGCCAGCGACAGCAGTTGTAAACTGGCAAAACAAAGATGCAATAATGTTATACGACAACAAGTTGCATAAATACAGTTTTTATTTGCGCACAGGAATTATTGATGATTATGAAATTTTCATTAAAGAAATAACAGAAACTTTGCAGGCAATACAAAAAGCATATAAAATTCAATAAAATAAAAATGGAAGTACATCATCACCCAAACGTAGAAAAGAAAGGATTCAAAGAATATTTTTTGGAGTTCTTAATGATATTTCTTGCGGTAACGCTTGGGTTTCTTGCAGAGAATATTCGTGAGCATATTTCAGAACAAAAGACTGCAGAAATTCTTGCGAAATCCATGTTTGATGATATCAAAAAAGATTCGGCATCTCTTCACGAAGCCATCAATTGGAGTAATAAAAAACTGGAAGCTGTTGACGGTATTCTTTCCATGATGCATAAGCCACACTCTGCATGGAATGATACCCTTTTTTATAAAGACATGGCAATTATTTTTTCGTCATTTCCCTTTGCTCCCACAGATGGAACATATACACAAATGAAAACTTCCGGCACATTGCGTTATTTTCCACAATCCCTGGTAAACCTGATGAATGCCTATGACGTGCAATTAAAGAATACAAAATACAGGGAGGATGTGGAAGACAAGGGAATTTGGAGGCTCGCTGATTTTAATTTCAATGTCATGAATGGCGAGGTAATCTCCGACCTTCGATTTAATCAACCTGTCACTCATGAAATGTACATAAAACTAAACGATAAAGCAGCTATCGATAAATACATCAACCTGGTTGTGATGATCAAATCTTTTCGCACCCGCTCACTACAGGAATATAAAAAGCAGTTGGAAATTTCTGATAAACTGGTTAAAGCTCTAAAAAAGGAATATCAATTAGAATAACAGCATGGACGGCCCACAAGAATAATAAACTTTAAATAACAAAATGCAAACTGAAGACATGGAAGTACATCATCACCCACAAGTAGAAAAAAAAGGCTTCAAAGAATATTTTTTAGAATTCTTAATGATATTTCTTGCAGTAACTATGGGTTTTATAGCAGAAAATATAAGAGAAAGTATAAAAGATAAAAAGCAACTGCACGAATATATTGAGTCAATGGTAAATGATCTGCAAAGTGATACAGCCCTTTATCATTCTGCCGTTGAATATAATTTATCAAAATGCCGGATAATTGACACCATCATTCAGTCATTATCTAATAATGACAACAGCAGCAATAATGTTCAACTTTATCTTCTGGTAAGACAGTTAACTATGGGCACCTTTGTTATTTCTACTACACCAAAGACATTCGATCAAATGAAAAGCAGCGGAGGGCTGAGGCTTATCGCGAAACAATCTACTAATGACAGTATTGGTTCTTATTACCAGTGGACACAACGGTTTGAATACTGGTCAGACTTTCAGAAGCAACGGCTGAACGAAGTGATTTCAATAAACGACAGAGTATTTGATTCGAAGGTCTTGTTTTCTATACTCAAAAAAATGGAAAGTGATTCCGGTCCTTTTATGCCTGAGAATAATCCTAAACTTATGTCTCATGACCCGATTTCAATAAACGCTGTAATAATGCGCTATCAGTATTATTATGGATTTCTTCAATTAATGAATGAACGATCAATGTCAGCTTCAGCCCAGGCAGCCCGTTTAATCGCTTTATTAAAAAATGAATATCATCTTAAGTAATTTTTATGGAAGTACATCACCACCCACACGTAGAAAAGAAAAATTTCAAAGAATATTTTTTGGAATTCTTAATGATATTTCTTGCAGTAACACTTGGTTTTTTTGCTGAAAACTTGCGGGAGCATTTTGTGAACAAAGATAAAGAGTACCAATACATGGCTTCTTTTTACGAGGATTTTTCAGCAGATGAATCGCACTTACCGGGACTCATTAATAATATTGAAACAGAACAAATACAGCCCGCAAACTCACTGCCATCTTTATTAAGCCAGGCTGATACAATCAAGCCTGCCAGTACTATATATATTTTTATGCGAAGACTGTTCAGGCAACAAGGTATAAAGTCATTCATAACAGACCGCACTATCGACCAGATAACAAATGCCGGCGAAATGAGGCTTATAAGCAATATACAGATAGCCGACAGTATTGAAAATTATTATAAGCAGGTTGAATACGATGAATATTTGCAGCAAACTTTACTTGGGTATAAAAATAAATTTCAGGACGATATTCCACTTATCCTGAGAGCAGGCGATTACAATAAAGTAAAAGATGCAGAAACTAACATCATTGAACAAAATGCAAACCTACGCCTGGGCTCAGTTAATCCCATTGCGATTAACAGGATATTGATATCGGTGAGTGAGATCAAGGCATTAAGTCAATTAATTGAAAACCGCATCCTGCAACTGGAGCAAAAAGCTGCCAATATAAAAAAAATGATTGTGGCTGACTACGGTATAGACAAATAAATTCATTATGGAAGTACATCATCACCCACACGTAGAAAAGAAAAACTTCAAAGAATATTTTTTTGAATTTTTAATGATATTTCTTGCCGTAACAATGGGATTCTTTGCAGAAAGTCTTCGTGAACATTTGAGTAATCATTCGAAAGAAAAAGAGTACATCATCGGCATAAAAAAGGATCTCGTTGCAGATACGGCAAGCATGAACGATTATCTTCCTTATTTAATTTCAAGAGTTAATCAAACTGATACGCTTATAAAAATTTTGCAAACACAAGGAGTTACCGATCGCGGCAGTGATATGTATTACCTCGCCAGGCTTACTACCAAGCTTCGTTCGTTTATAGCAAATAATACTACATTAACCGAACTGGAACACTCCGGAAATTTTGGGCTGATAACGAAAGAACCTGTGTTGACAGGCCTGGTAAGAGTTCAAAAAATAGCCGAAGCGTATAAAGTAATTACCGGTTTGGATGAAAAGGAAGCCGAAATGACTTACCCTTTATTGGGCAAGCTGTTTGACGCGTCTGTTTTCAATACGATGGAAACCGGTTCCCGATTTGAGATTGATTCTACAGCAAGTGCTTTTTCCAATATTACAAAACCGGGCGGTAACCCGCAGTTGCGCAATCATAATCCGGATGCAATTAATCAACTCATATTCGATCTGCATGAACGGAACGGAAGTTTTATTGGGGAAGTTGGCATTTTAAAAGAACAAAAAGCCGAGGAAATTGAGCTGATTCAAACCATCAACACACAATATCATTTAAAAGATAGTAAACCAACAAAAATCACAAATTAAAAACACGGAGGCTGTTTATGGAAGTACATCATCACCCACACGTGGAAAAGAAAAATTTCAAAGAATATTTTTTCGAGTTCTTAATGATATTCCTGGCTGTAACACTTGGCTTTTTTGCAGAAAATATTCGTGAGAAAATATCTGACAAAGCAATAGAAAAAGAATATATGCAAAGTCTCGTTTCTGATCTGAAAGCAGATACTTCGGCAATTTCCCAGGCGATAGATGAATGGTCGTCCGTAAATAAGGATCTCCTTGTTATTCAAGAATCGCTGAAAGCACGTCCTGTGGACGTAAAAACATTTTATCAATCGTTGTCAAAAGATTTCTGGCATTTCGACCTGTTTAAATATGATAACAAAACGGTGGAAGAATTGAAAAGTTCCGGAAATTTTCGTTTGATCAGGGACAAGAAAATTGAAAACCGGATTATGTCATTCGATCTTGATATGAAGTACCTATTAACGCAGGAAAAGGATGTTAAAGACCTGATGAATGTGTCTAAACAGGCTGAAGAAAAAATTGCTGACTATACCCAAATTCGATTTCGAAGTTTTAATAACGATTCATCCTATAGCCTGCTGAATAATGACCCGAAGCTGATTGGAGAATATGATAACAAACTTCTCGCCTTTAATAAACTGGCAGTTTACCATGAATTTTTATTCAGGCAAATACAAGTAAAAGCAAAAGATCTATTAGAAACAATTCAAAAAGAATATCAGTAATGAAACCAGTTAAAATCGTTTTTTTTCTTCTGCTACTGGGCGTCCAGTTTGCCAAAGCCCAGGACACTACGATAGTAGTATCCTCCAACATGTTTGATAAATTTAACGATCAGCTTTCCTTAGCCAACGATAATGCATGGTTATTCAGGCCGGGAAACGATTCCAACTGGGGTCAGCCGCATATTGATACTGTAGGATGGATAAAAATGAATCCAGCTAATTTATCCAAAAGATATGCAGATAAAAATGGCCGGGTGGAAGGCTGGTTCCGGATAAAACTAAAATTTGACAGCTCGCTGCTGCATAAAGTATTATGGATAGATTTTACCAACTGGGCAGCAACACAATTTTATATCGACGGCAAACTGATGGCTACAAGAGGTAACACCGGCGATAATGGGAAACCGTTCGAGGAATATAATGATGATGTTGATCCGCTTTCTATTACTTTTAATAGTGATACGGTACACAGTTTTGCTATTCATTTTGTAGGTTACCTTTCTCCTTTTCCTCCACATGATTTAAAATATAAATTGAACGGAACTGGTTTATTTAACATTGATGGCCCCAATCCTTTTACCAATATATCAAAGTCCATTGCAGTTATTTATTCATTTTTTAATACATGGTTTGTTACTTGTGCAGTACTGAGCCTGTTATTTTGGTTGTTGGCTTTTCAAAACCGGCGGGAAAAAAACCTCGTCCTGATAGCGCTCTGTACAAGTTTCTATACACTCTTGAGTTTTGCCGAGTTAAAAACTGTTATCATTGGCGTGACCCATTACTTGTCATTTTATATTTATGGTCTAATTGGTAATATTTCTCTTATATTAATATTGTTTATTATTCCTGTACTCTTGATCAGGATTTTTAAAAGAAGGCTCAGCCGTAAACTAATCATCTTCCTGGTTGCCTTATTCCTTTTATGTCTTTTGTTACTCTTCTTTGACGTTTCAAAAACGATGGGGTTGATAATGGATATAGTAATTATTCTTTCCTCACTGAGTATTTCCATGTATTATATAATCAGCTCTTGGAAAAAACTGCGTGGAGCACAATGGGCCATGGTGGTGGGGCTGTTCTTTTCCCTTTTCATATTATGTCTCTTTGCTGTATATCTTATAACATCACAGTCTTCAAATTACTACGTGGCCGCTACATTTTTATCATGCTTTGTTCTATCATTTCCGCTCTCATTATTAGTTTATGTATCTATGCGATTTAAAGAAATGATACGGGAAGTAAGAGTAAATGCGGATAGAGTAGTACAGCTTTCAGAGGAAAAAAGAGTGCAGGCGGAAAATCAGCAAAAAATGCTGCAGGAAGAAGTGAACAGGCAAACGGCAGAGATACGCCAGACACTGGACAATCTAAAAGCTACGCAAAAACAACTCATTCAATCAGAAAAAATGGCTTCCCTTGGTGAACTCACCGCGGGCATTGCACATGAAATTCAGAACCCGTTGAACTTTGTGAATAATTTTTCGGAAGTGAACAGTGAAATGATTGATGAATTAAAAAATGAATTGGCAACAGGCAATTTGCAATTGGCAAATGAAATTGCTGATGATATTAAAAGCAATGAAGAAAAAATAAATCATCATGGCAAACGTGCCGATGCGATTGTAAAAAGTATGCTGCAGCATTCAAGAGAATCTTCCGGGAAAAAAGAACCCACAGACATAAACGCATTATGTAATGAATATTTAAGGTTAAGTTATCATGGATTAAGGTCAAAAGACAAGGGCTTTAATGCAGAATTAAAGACCGGTTTTGATCCTTCGGTCGGAAAAATAAATATCGTTCCGCAGGATATCGGAAGGGTGCTGTTGAACTTATTTAATAATGCTTTTTATGCTGTAAACAAAAGGCAAGAGGCACAAGGCAAAGAGTATGAACCAACTGTTTCTGTGAGGACATCATTGAACCCTCCTTTGGAGGGCAGGGAGGCCAGTGTAATCGTTACCGTTAGTGATAATGGAAACGGCATTCCTCAAAATATTGTAGATAAAATATTTCAACCATTTTTTACCACAAAACCGACAGGATCAGGAACGGGATTAGGATTGAGTTTGAGTTATGATATTGTAAAAGCGCATGGTGGGGAGATCAAAGTGGAAAGTAAAGAAGGTGAGGGAACAAACTTTGTTATCCAATTACCGGCTACTTCAATATAGAAAACAAAGATTGCACGTGGCTACGACCAGTTCCATGGCGTGGTTTACCATCAGGCGCCGGTTGGTAACACCACATAAAATATGGATGTGCCGTAGCTATGGCATTACCATTTTCACCTTTGTGGTATCCCGCGTTATCGGGCCCGTACCCTTTATAGGCAAAATGGATTTTGATACCTTTACGATCCTGCTTTGTTTTTTTTGGGTTCCTGGTCTCATCGTACCGGAAATAATATTGAATTATAAAGAAGTGTTTGGGAAAAGGAAATTGGTTGTTAAATTACGTTGGGATAGAGTGAATAGAAGAATGGATAAAGATAGTAAAGCAACAAAAAATAATAATTCCTGTTTTACTTTAGCCGGTTAGTAAAAGAGAATTTTACAGATATGCGATATCCACTATTGTGAGGAGTTGCCTGAACAGAAAAATACTTTCCTATTTATCCAAAAACGCTTCAACTAAATGGATTGCATTAAACGCGGGCCATTTTCCATTTACTAATGTTTCAAGGGAACCTAAATAATCACCGTGGCCGCCGGGAAAAATAGCCATTTCGCAATCCGGGATGAGCCGGTACATTTCAACCGCATGCTCCACGCTTCCAACATCAAGATTGCCGTTGATGATCAATGCAGGTGCTTTAATTAATTTCATTTGTTCATCGGTCCAACCCTTAAAAGTTTTCATTCGCTGTACGTCTTTATTGAACATGTTTAATAACCCTGCTTCATTATTATCCGTAACTTTTAAATAAGCGTCTTTTAAAACCTGTGGCAACTTGTTAAGCGTGGCGTGGTTAAATCCTTCCCAGAATTGGGGAGCCACTGCATTTGGTTTATAAAATGCGGAAGCAATAATTATTTTATTGATAAGTTCAGGATGGCGAAGGGCCAGTTCTATAGTGGTTTGCCCACCGTTGCTAAACCCTAAAAAATCTGCCTTGGTAATAGCAAGGTTTTTGCAAAGTGCTGCCACATCATTGGCATCCTGTTCAAAGGAAAGGTCAGCGTTCCGGTCATTGGTGCGCCCGTGGGCCTGTAAATCCATGGCTATAATTTGGCGATGCTTTGCCAGTTCCGGAATAATATTTTCGAAAGTGCTGTGCATGGTTGAACCTCCACCATGAATGAGCACCAGCGGTTTTCCTGTTCCATAAATTTCATAGTACATTCTAAGGCCATTCACGTTAGAATAACCGCTTTTAAAATCTACCATTTCCTGCATATTTTTTTATTTTGTTTAAAAGCATTTTAATAAATAAAAATAAAATATTTCAGGGTAATGTCCATTACTACTTCCTCCCCTCCGCGGTTTTCATCATGCTAACCAATCTTTCAACAGCAGGAAACAATGAGCATAGCGATTAATCCACAAACTGTTGTAAGTTTGTTGGTGATTTTATTAAATTTAAAAACATCAGCCATGTTTAAAAAATATTGTTATCTATCCGTTTTACTCTTCAGCTTTTCGCTCTTTATTACTCAGCCAGGTTTTGCCCAATCAACCATGTTGTCAATTGGATCTGCAGCTCCTTCATTTACTGCCAAAGCCAGCCTGGCCGGTAAAGATTTTGATTTTTCATTAAAAAAAGCCCTTGCCAAAGGACCTGTTGTGGTCTATTTTTATCCTTCTGCCTACACAGGAGGCTGTGATTTGGAAGCGCATACTTTCGCCGAAATGAAGGATCAATTTACGGCAGCCGGCGCTACCATTATCGGTGTATCTGCAGATGATATCCAGCGGTTGAATGCATTTTCTTCCGATCCTCAATACTGCGCGGGCAAGTTTCCGGTGGCTTCAGATCCCGGAGGTAAAATTGCAGCCACTTATGGCCTTAATTTGATCGTTCCCAATCAGCCTTTTAAAGATGTAAGGGGCGTGGAGGTTACACATGGCTTCATTCCGCGCACCACCTTTGTTATCAATAAAAACGATAAAGTTGTAGCTGTCTTTTCATCAACAAAAGATAAAATCTCTCCTGACGAACATGTAAAAAAAGCATTGGCAATTGTAAAAAAGCTATAATCTGAAGAGCGTAGTTTTGGCTTGCAAAGGTCTTGGTCACCCATTCCAGCTCTTGTGGGCTATCCCCGCCAACAAAAGCCGGTTCTCTCATTGTACCAGGTAACGAAGCGCAACGCACCCCGACTTAAAAACCGTTGACTCAACCAATTTTAAGTGTAATTTCTTTTGCAGCTTGATGCCTTCAAACAACCGCCTGCCTTCTCCTGCAACTATTGGATGAATCACGAAACGATATTCATCAATCAGGCCACGCTCTGCAAGCTGTGAAGGAATGTTTACGCCACTGGTTAAAATATTTTTGCCTTGTTCCTGTTTCAATTTAAGTATTTCGTCGTGCAGGCCCGTACGAATAATTCTCGTTTTTTCCCCTTCAGGGTTATCTAAGGATTTTGAGAAAACAATTATTTTACTGACGGCGTCAAATGCCCGGGCAAATTCGATATTAACTTTTCTGTCATTTTCCCCCGGTGTGTTTTTTGCCAGATCGGACCAATAAGGAACCATTAATTGATACGTTTTACGCCCGTAGATGAATGTGTCAGCATTCCGCGTGAGGAGTGTAAAATAGGCCATCGTTTCTTCATCGGGATAGAATAGGGTATGGTCGCAGAAGCCATCTAAGGTCGTATTGATGGCGAAGATTACCTTTCTCATTTGATGGGTTTAGGTTTCTGATCTGCTATGCAATCTAAAGAGTTATGGTTAAACTATTTCTCTTGAGGGTATTCTTCATTTTTGATTCCAGGCAAAGTTTCCGTCGATATTTTTCAAATATACATTAATGCCTTTCGGGAATTTGCGCACCAGGCACAGATCCGATTTGCTTATTTGATGCTTAAGGTTCAATGACGCAAAGCACACTGGAGCATTGCAATTAGAAACAATCACCCACCGGTGAGACGTTGCTGAGAACAAAATACTTTTTCTATAGCCTTCCTATAGTTTTTTCCAACAGCCACTTTATTTTCATGCTATAGCAAAGCAACAAATTTGGAAAATTCCTGTTTTACTTTTTTAACTTAGTTTAGATAATTTAAATTATTCTTGTTGTTGGCGAGACGCCAACAGCAGCAATCAGTGAAACGTCCCTGAAGGGTAAAGTTGCAATAAAAAATAGCGGCAAAAATATTAAGGCTGCTAACCTCCTTTCTGTGTTTCAACATCCCGGTTTTCAGAACTGGAAACTATGTCCAGGGCCCATTTGCCAAACTCATCTTTATAGAAGTAATACTCCTGTGTTATATCGTGGATATCGAAGCTTGGATTAAAGTTGGGGTCATTCTGAACACGCAGGGTACTTGTGAATTTCACCAACACAGGATAAATAATTGTGCCGCCAGCAAAACCATAAAGCTCTTCAGCTTTCAATGTCCGTGGTTTCGCGATATTGACACTGTGAAACGCAAGAGTGGTTTTAGCATTATCAGTGTTATTTGAGGCGGGGTATAGAGAGTTCTGGATGGTTTCTTCCACTATTTGTTTGGTAAGACCGGCATGGCTGCTTGATTGAGCTTTGCAGGAGGTAAGGTGCACCAATGCAATAAGAAGCGCCAAATTCAGAAGAAAAATTTTTTTCATTTTGTTATACTTTTTAAAAGGGTTAAAAAAATGTTATGCTAATTGAAATAAAACATCTTGTTTAGTTATTTCAATTGTAGGATTCTAAGCAAATCATTCTGTTAAATAGTTTCATATACAAGACAGCTCAATTTTATATCGGGAAACAGTTTTATTAAAAAATCATGTCTTGTAAAATTTTAATAGAATGGTTTATCTGATAATTAAAGCGCCATTTCCTGAAGTGGCTATTACTTTGGTGCCTACTGATTGAACGGTGTATCGGCCACCAAAATTTACTCCTGCCATACCCGAATTCACTGCAATATTACCTCCACCCGCTGCAATTACATTACCTCCCCCGGCTGCAATTACATTACCACCACCCGCTGCAATAACGTTGCCGGCACCCGCTGTAATAACATCAACACCTACTTGCCTCCCATCAATAAAAAAGCCTGCAATTGACTGGTTCTCTTTCAATGGAGCAATCTTTATTTGAAGATGATTATTGCTCAAAGAATTTTGAAACTGAATAATGTAATTTTTTAATTCATTATAATTATTCCACGAACCGTTATTATAATTGCGGATATTTAATTCCCATGCATTAGGTTCCCTGTAATAAACTTCCTGGTAAATTTTAAAAATCCACGGATCACCCCTGTAAGCTCTGATGTAACCTACCAGTTCATTATAATTTCTCCATGAACCATTGTTGTAATGATGAATATTACATTCATCTGCATTTGGGTTGCGATTATAGAGTTGTTTGTAAGCTGAAATAATCCAGGGGTCGCAACTTTGCCCTTTTACATTGTTGAAAAAAACAACCGAAGAGACGAAGACAAAAACAAATACTTTACGTTTCATGATAAATATAGTTTTAGATTAGAAAATAATTACTTTATGAATAAAAAAAATCAATTTTTTTTGAGACCCCGATGTTCGCGCAAGTATCTTCACTCTCTCTTTGAATTATAAAGAAAGGTTGCTTTGACGGAAGTTTGGTAGCCTGCTTTGTGTGTTGACTATACTTGTGCCAAGTCGGGAAGATTGGTTTTATTATGTTTGAGTTATTATGCAGCAGCACAAGTAGGCCTGGCTAGGGCAAAGGCTCATACTTGCGCCATACAATGACCTTGTCCGGATAAAGTGGAAAGTACTGAAACCCTTAGTTGCTTTCATCATTATTTACTCATCTTGAAGTAACCATTTTTCAAAGTGTGTGTAACACCAGTTGTCGAGTCTTTAACTGTGCCATAGAACATGCCTTCTATAGTATTACCTGTAAGAGAGAGCACTTTTACCTGGCCCGATGTTGCTGCAAAATAGTCATCCGAGGTAGATGACTTTATATCAAAACCCAGTTTGGCAGTGCTTGGACAGTCGTATAATACGTCAGTTGCAGGTATGCCTGTAAAGATGATACTTACTGTCGAATCTGTGTTGTCACTTCCCGTGAGCACAATGGCTCCAAATGGAGATGCAACAGATCCGTTCGTCGCTTGGTAGTGAACTCCGTCTATGTCTGCACTTAACGGAGCCGTACCCGTCCAGTTCCAACTGGTACTGGCATTACTGTAACCATCCTTAGGTTGGTGGCAACCTAAGGACAAAATAGTTAACGAGGCCAATGCAAACATGGCGATCATACTTTGTTTTTTCATATTTTTTGTTGTTTTGATTACGGATCTTTTTTAATTTTTGTGCCTTGCTTTAATAATAATCAGAAATGAGCTGCCTTAAACTGGTATATAATAAAAGGTTTTAATGACATTATATTTTTAGCCTGGTAAACTGATGAAAGTTTTTCAGTAAATATTATTCTAAATTTTTTTTATTTTCCACTTAAATACAGGAGACAAATTTCGTTGCGCTGCTTAGTAAGGGCAATACATCATTTGCATGATTTTTTAATGCTCAGAACTTTATATTTTTAATGTCTGAAATTTATCAACCATAAGAATAACCCGGGATTTTTCAAGGTGAAAAAAAAATTCTTTCATACTCAAAACCGATTAATTGTTGCTATCGTTTTTGTATTCACTCAATATACATTGCAGGCTCAGGCGCTTAAGCAATTGAGCAGCCATACTTTCAGCGTAAATGAAGGCCTCCTTGCCAACCACATAGTGGATATTGCAGAAGATAGTGCAGGCTTTGTATGGGTAAGTTTTGGAGCAGGCTTGCAGCGATTTAACGGGAATGAATTTGAAGACGTTCTTCCGCAGCAGGGCTTACCCGAAACCAATCATCCGCATTTTTTCAAGCTGCGCAATGGCAGCCTGTGGTTAAGCTATCATAGCGGAATCAGTGCATACAACAGTGTTACCAACAAGTTTGAAGTTATATATGAAACCCCCGAAAAAGATTTGAAAAATATTCATCAGCCTGAGCCTTACCAGGTTTCGCCGGTGATGCCTGTGCTCGAAACGGCAAATGCTGTTTGGTGCTGGTCGGCGTCCCAACATCAATTTGTGGCCATTGATAAACCAACCCACAAAGTTTCCGGCACATTTAATATTTCCGGCAAGTTTCCCGGAATAAAATATTTTAAAAGAAGCACCTCAGGCACCTTGCTTGTTAGCTTCGACCAGGGTATAGCCGAAATTGATTTCACCACAAAAAAAATTGTGCACTTGTATCATATTCCCGGAATTAAAAAGTTAATTTATAATTTTTTTTCCTTGAAGAATGATACGCTTCTGCTCGTTACCAACAAAGGTATTTTTAAGGCTGATCTTACAAGCGGTTCCACAGAATTGTTGAGTAGTTATCCTGCAAATGTTGATACCGCCGGCATTGCATGTATTTCGATGAGTTATTTATACAATAATCTTTTTGCAATTGCTGTCAATA
Source organism: Bacteroidota bacterium (assembly GCA_028876495.1). GTDB lineage: Bacteria > Bacteroidota > Bacteroidia > Chitinophagales > Chitinophagaceae > Ginsengibacter. The sequence goes on along the minus strand of JAGWRO010000072.1, from coordinate 42,585 downwards.
ATCAACTGTACTTTTTCAATGCCAATTCCGGAAAATTTTTATACCGTATGGTGAACCGGCAAAATCAAAATTTCTTTGACCTGGGTTATATCACTTTTAGTATGCCCGACCGTTTTCATAATCTATGGTTATTATCGTTTTCAGGCTTAAGAAAAATAAATTTAGGCACGCTCAATCTCAAATATTACGGCGTACCTGATGTGCGCAAAAATTTCTCCCGGGTCATTTTCCCTGATAAAAAGGCTAACCTTGTTATCACCGGCTCACTCTTTAACCAATTGTCTGTTTTCGATACTTCGGGACATCTTTTAAAACAATTCAGTATTACGCCAAACACTGCAGCGCAAGAGGTTAGCTGTATTCTGAAAGCTGCAAAAAACAAGTACCTCGTATTTGCCGACGGCAAATATTCCGTTTACCTCTTAAACACAGCCACAATGAGACTTTTGCCATTGCATGCGGGATTGGCAACGACTTATTATCCGCTTAAAATAATGGGAGATACGGCTGCAATATTAGCGCAGCCAAAGGCTGTGGTGAAAGCGGTTTATTCTCCTCAAAAAATCCGTTTTAAGACTTTGGTAAAGACTATGGTTTTGTGTGCATTACTGGATGATAAGGGGCAGTTATGGATAGGCGGTGCGGGAAAATATTCTTTATTAAAAGGAAAAAAATTTTCGAATAAATCTGTTTTTTACCTCAAAGAGAATGTAGCAACAAAATGTTTTTTTCAGGACGGCGAAGGAAACATCTGGCTGGGAACGGAGGAAGGATTATACAAAATTAATCCCGTTAACGGCAAGGTGCTGCGCCTTTATAGAAAAAAAGATGGTCTTGCTGATGAAAATATTTACAGCGTTCAGGATGATGATGATAAAAATATTTGGTGCAGCACCAATAAAGGCATATCGTGCATTTACAAAAACGGGCGTATCATCAACCTCTACGCTTCAGATGGTTTGCAGGGGAATGAATTTAATACCAACGTAAGCGCAAAAGCAAGTGACGGAGAATTGTTTTTCGGGGGCACTAATGGTGTAAATAGTTTTTATCCGAAAGAAATGAAAATACCAGGGGAAAATCCGCTTGTGCTTTTACAGCGGATTAAAGTAATGGACGCCGAATGGAGGACCGACACTGCCGCATGGTGCATGCATCGCATCAAACTTCCTTACACAAAAAATATTATCTCGTTTGATTTTATTGCGTTTGGCCGCTATGAACCGAACGTGTATCATTATCGCTACAAAATGCAGGGAATAGATAAAAACTGGGTGAATGCGGGAAGCACCGGGCACGCACGATACGCCTTGCCTCCCGGAAAATATATTTTTGAATATGCTGCGGGTCTTGCAGGTGAAAGTTCCAAAGCTATAAAGTATATCTCTGTCATTATTACGCCCCTGTTCTGGCAAATGATGTGGTTTAAGATAGTTGTGATAGTAGTTGCCGCAACCATGCTGTGGGCAATAATGTATTTGTATAACAAAAGAAGATATCAAAGAAAATTGCAGCAGTTAAAAATGCAGCAAAGTATTCAACGGGAAAGGCAGCGCATATCAAGAGACCTGCACGACAATGTAGGCGCCTACACCACTGCGCTGGCTGCAGGCGCCGAAGAATTAAACAACCTGACAACAAAAGAAGATGTGCAACAAACTGCCGAATACATTTCGGCAAACGCAAAAAATATTATCGCTTCTTTACAGGAAACTATCTGGGTTTTAAACAATGACATTATCACTATCACCGATTTTTCTGACCGTCTTAAAGTATATACAAAAAAAATTTTGCATCATAATAAAGGCATACAAATCAAATTTCACGAAAGCATTGAAAAAGATAAAGAGCTTTCGCCCGGTGAAGCGCTTAATGTTTTTCGCGTGATGCAGGAAGCGTTGCATAATGTACTCAGGCATAGCTGCGCTTCGCTGATAAAGATTGAAATCATCAGCAACAGTGAAATTACCTTGCTTTCTTTGGTAGATAATGGCAATGGTTTTGACATTAGCCAGCTACCTACCGGTAATGGATTGTACAATATGCGTCATCGTTGTGAAGAAGCAGGTTACCAATTAAACATTGATTCTGGTGCAGACGGCACCATGGTATTGCTGAAAAAAAATCATTCATTTGCAGTATAGAAAATTATTTTCACTTGATGCAATTTTATGATAAAATTTTATGTCCGTTAAATTAGCGATAGTAGATGACAAAGCGATCGTGAGAAGAGCGATTAAAAACAAATTGCAATCTTCCACAGCAATCAACATCGTAATGGAAGCGGCAAATGGTAAGGACTTTCTAAAAAAAATGAACGATGCCCTGGCAACGAATTGGCCAGAAATTGTTTTAATGGATATTGAAATGCCCGAAATGGACGGCATTCAAACGATTGCGATTGCCTCAACGCTTTTTCCTGAAATAAAATTTATTGTGCTTACTGTATTTGATAACAGCGAAAAAATTTTTGAAGCCATCAAAGCAGGAGCCAATGGCTATTTGCTGAAAGACGATGAAGCTGTTAATCTTATCGAAGCGGTTATGCAGGTGGCGAATTATAATGCCGTGCCTATGTCGCCCGCCATTGCGAGAAAAACTTTAGGCTTGTTAAAAACAGGAACAACCGATGATAACCACGGCAAGGTAGAGCCTGGTTTGTTAAGCCGCCGCGAATATGATGTACTGGTTGCTCTTGTTGAAGGGCTTGAATACAAAGAGATAGCAGAAAAATTGTTTATCAGTCCTGCAACTGCAAGAACACACATCGCCAACATTTATCAGAAGCTGCACGTAAAATCAAAAGCACAGGCCATAAAAATTGCTTATAAAAACAGGTGGGTATAGACAGGGACTTTAAACGCTATTTTCTTTCCCGTTCCAAAAATTCAACAGCGTTGACCTTAAATTCATCGAATGACGTAAACTGTTTATCAATAGTATTTGTAAGCCTTGACCTATCTTTTTTAGGTAGTTTTTCAAAGTCTTCGTTTACGACCCAACCTCTAAAGTTTAATTTTTGCATCCGATATTCAAGGCAACTGATAGTTGCTAACCTTGCCTTTGCGACATCTTTTACACCAAACAAATATATAGGGTGTCCATTCGGTGAAAAGGAATAGTCAGCTTCGAGGTCGTCTCTATTTGGGATAGGCAAAACTTTTTTTTGTGGCTTAAATTCTTGAAGTTCTTTAATAATAAATTCATCAAGCATTTCATAAAAGAGATTTTCAATTACTTCTCTTTTAAAATACCTCATACTGCCAATTTTTGCATAGGCTTGAGTTATGTGCATTATGTCAGTATATATAGTTTCCGGTTTGGTATCTAAACAAATATTTCCTTCAACTTCAGACAAACTGTTTTCGGATAGTATCCGTTGCAAGATTGACTCTTTATTTTCTGTATCTATATCATAAGTATATGAGAGCCTTTGCAAAGTCAATCCGTAATCGCACAATGAGTAAGTATGTTGATCTTTTTGTTTAATAAACAGGTCAACCATATCACCATCTTCATGGTAAATTGGAAGCAGTAACTGATAAACACCTGGCCGCTTCTCTTTTATTGAGACCCGACCATTGAAATCAGATTTTATATATGTTAGTATTTCTTCCATTTTTGTTTATTAAAATTCCATTTCAATTTGTCCAGATGGCGGTGGAAAATGTTTTTTTCTATCCGCTGGCAGTATGTTGACGTATTTAATATAAAACTGGGTTGCATCCTCTAAGGTAGAATATTCCTCTGTTTTTTGTATATGCTTTTCAACTTTTATACCATTATTTATATCATCTGCGGTAACTGTATGGATATGAAAAAACGAATGATGTGCAAGACCTATTGTTTCTCCATGTAGTCCATTACATCTGAGCAGACAAATTTTACCTTTTTCTTCTTTTGGGTCATAAACAAGACCAATGGAAAAGTTCTCTTGGAATAACGCATTCCTTGAAATAAACCCTGTAAAATTATGTACTCCATCAACCGAAGCCATACCAAAAACCGTTTTGAAACTCCCCCTGCTGATACCAGAATCTTTTGGAGCTTCAATTATTGTCTTTGGGCAAACAATCAAATCTTGTATAAATTGGTCGGTATACATTTCTATTAAAAGTAATAAAAACATAAACATACAAAATTTTATAGTCATACGTCTTAGTTCCAAGCATTTATAGCTTCCATAAGTCTGGTCAAAAGCCTAACCTCTATCCTTTGAATGTTTAAAATAATAAAAGTATTGCTGTTCGTATGTCCCGGCCCCGGACATTTCTATTTTCTGCAGTAAATAAACCAATAAGAAGGATTTTTATTTTGGGGAGAGACTGATTTACCTCACCTGTCCTGCACCCCTTATCACCCATTTTTCGGTGACCAGTTTTTCTAATGCGAACGGGCCTCTTGCATGAAGCTTTTGAGTGGAGATGCCGATCTCTGCACCCAAACCAAATTCTTCGCCATCGGTAAATCTCGTGGAGGCGTTGGAATAAACCGCCGCTGCATCTACCTCCTGCAAAAATCGTTCACATTGTTCTTTGTTTTCAGAAACGATCGCTTCGGAGTGCCTGGTTGAATATTCTGAAATATGTTCCAACGCTTCGTCGATATCATCCACTAATTTGATGGCACATTTCAAACTTAAAAATTCACGGCCAAAATCTTCAGGCGAAGCTTTTTGCAAATGAGGATAATCTTGCAGCAAATCATATGCAGATGCATCTGCAAAAATTTCTACATTGTATTTATTAAAAGCCGGCTGCAATTGCGTTAAAAAATCTTTTGCAATGGCTTTATCCACGAGGATGGCATCTGCTGCATTACATACCGACGGGCGGGAAACTTTTGCATTCACTACAATATCTACCGCTTTTTTTAGATTTGCTTCTTTCTCCACGTACACATGGCACACCCCCGCGCCGGTTTCAATTACAGGAACCAAACTATTTTTTCTTACATATTGAATCAGTCCGTCAGAACCTCGTGGAATCAACACATCAACATATTTCGTTGCGGTAAATAATTCCTGTACCACTTCTCTTTCCGGCGGCAATAGCGTTACGAGGTCTTCATCCATCTTATTTTCTTTAAGCGCCTGCTTGATAATATCCACTGATACTTTATTTGTTTCATGCGCATCAATACTCCCTTTCAAAACACATGCATTATGACTGCGCAGGCACAAGGCAGCGATGTCAAAAGTTACATTGGGCCGCGATTCATAAATAGCGCCCACTACACCAAGCGGAACAGCAATTTTTTCCAGTTGCAAACCATTGTGCAAGGTTCTTTTTTCCAAAACCTTTCCGCAGGGATCAGGTAATTGGCTCACATTGCGAATAGCATTTGCAATATTGATAACCCGTTCTTCATTCAGCATCAGCCGGTCATTGCGCGGATTGTCAGCGTCTTGTTTCGAAAGATCTTTTGCATTTGCTTCCAGGATGCGCGACCTGTTTTTTTCCAGCGCATTGGCGAGGGATAGCAGCATATTTTGAATCTGGCCGTCATGCATGCTGCGCAACTTAATGGAAGCTTTGTGTGTTTTTACTATAAGTGATAGAACGGAATTCATTTTCTTTTTTTTAAAATAAAACAATGTCATCTGCATGAGCAGCCACCACATTTTTTACTGAAATATTATCCTTGATGTCTTTGGCGGCCAGTTTTGCCTTGGCTACGCCAATTATTTGCTCCTCCTCATCCATCAGTTGCACCACTTCGCCCGATTCAAATTTACCATGAACATTTTTAATCCCTACGGTAAGTAAACTTCTTCTTTGATGCAATGCCCTCACGGCGCCTTTATCCATCATGATGTTCCCTAAAGTGATGCTGCCGCTTGCCAGCCATTTTTGCCGGGCTTTCAGGTTGGAAGATTGTGCATTGAAAGTAGTTCCGTTTGTTCCGCTAAGGGCTTCCCGGAATGGCGAATCGGTTTTAAGTCCGCAAATGACCACTTTTATCCCGAGCGAGATAGCAAGCCGTGTAAACGTGAGTTTAGAGATCATTCCACCCAGGCCCACATCGGATTTGCCAGTTGTTACCAACCCTAAAATTTTATTATCGACCTTTTCAACCAACGGAATAATTTCCTTTTCATGATTCATTAAACCGCCAACAGAAGTACAGATGATCATCGCTTCTGCATTGAAGCCAACGGCAATCAATGTGGCCAGTTCGTCGTTATCAGAAAATTTAAGCTCGATGTTACTTACCAAATCATTTTCATTCACGATGGGCACAATACTGTTTTGCCAAAAGGTATCAAAGGTATCTTTCAATTGCAGGAACTGCAAACGATTGGAAAAATGATGCCGCTCGCATAATGCCTGCGCTACGGGAATGTTGTACGCTTCAAAATATTTTTGATACAGCATAATTAATATAGGGTTGCCCACCGCAGCGGCAGCCTTGCGTTCGGTTAATGAACCTTTATAGTGACGCAACAATTTTTTCCCGCTGCCCACGGCACCACTGGAAACAAGCACTACATTGTATTTGGATGAAAGCGCCGCAATTTCAGATGCTACTTTTTTTATTACAGTATGATTGATACCTTGCTGGTCTGAAATAACAGCCGTACCTAATTTTATTACCAATACCGGTTTTTGCATGCAGCAAAAATAGAGATTCGGGGATTATTTCAGGAAAGGTTGTCTGCCTTTCTACTTTTAAGTTGGTAAGCAGGCATGTAGCATGGGCTTTTGGTAACCATTTTTTAATAAGTATATAATGATGTGGTAACATAGCGAAGGTAGTTTTGCCATGCAAATGTGTAGAACGGCAAGTATCAGCAACTGAGAATTATTTTTTTTCTTATAGTGTTAGTTTAATTAACGGGGATTGTTTTTACTTTCCTTTTTTACATTATCCATATTTCACCAACTGGTAAAGAGCCAGGTAACTATAAGGGAATATAAAAATTCCGATGGTTTAAAGATATAATCGCTCAGCTATTGCAACAGGTATAATCAGCCCTATAAATTGCTATCCTGATCACTTAGTATATTTGATAACAAATTACGTTCAGTGAATTTTATCGGAAATATTATATGGCTAATTTTTGGTGGCTTTTTGGCGGCTATCGGCTATTTGTTTGGCGGCATTATATTATGCCTCACGGTTGTTGGTATTCCATGGGGGTTGCAATGTTTTAAAATAGCCGGACTTGTATTGTGGCCTTTCGGCAGGCGTGTGGTGAGCAACTCACACAGCAACGGGTGCCTTAATTTGTTCTGCAATATAATATGGCTGTTGTGTGGCGGGTTGTATACGGCAGTTGTTCACATTTTCTTCGGAATCATTTTATTTATTACCATCATTGGTATTCCTTTTGCACGCCAGCATTTTAAGCTGGTAGAAATTTCATTGATGCCTTTTGGTAAAACGATTATATGAATTCTCTGCAATTTCCCGTTAGGAGAAATTGCAGAGAATAAAAAGATTAGCTTCCGCTTTGAGCTTTGTGCAAATGCCTTGGTTTTCCTCCCATGCGCCAATGATCCTCAATTTTTTCCAAAGCAACGCCCTTGGTTTCGGGCAGATAAAAATAACCCCAGATAATTCCTAAAACGCCGATGGCGGCATAAAACCAGAAGGCACCTGCAGGATTTCCATTGTCTACCGCCTGCATGGTAAAAGTGTTGGTAGCGGCGTCGTATAGCTTCTCATGAGTGATAATTCCCGCACCCGAAGCGGTAAACAGTTTTACAATTTTAAAAAAGGTAAACGCGACAATACCATTGAAAAGCCAGTTTGAAAGAGAACCGATGGAAGAACCGATCCCTCTTACCCTTAATGGGAAAATTTCGGAGATGATCAGCCATCCAAGCGGGCCGAGGCTGATGGCGAAAAAAGCAATATAAACCCATACAAAAACAATGGCCAGCCATTTTCCGGTATCTCCCAAACTGTCGTGAAAGGCAAATACCAAGCCTAGTGCAAAGAGCGAAACGACAATTCCGACGAGGCCAATAAAATATAGTTTTCTGCGACCCAATTTATCAATCATAAAAAGAGAAAGAACCGTGAAAGCCACATTGACTGCGCCTACACTAACAGCAGCCCATATAGCCGCATGAGCGCCCTGGAAACCCACGATCATAAATATTTTGGGGCTGTAATAAATAACTGTATTAATTCCTACAAATTGCTGGACAAACATGATTCCTACTGCAATAATTAAGGCATGCCTCAGCCATGGGCGAAATACTTCCCTAAAATTTGGACGGCTTCTGTCTTTCTCCAATTCGTCTCTCATTCGCTGCATGGATTCTTCTACCAAAGACGGCTCTTCAATTCTTTTCAATATTCTGAGGCCTTCTTCTTCACGGCCTTTGCTCATCAGCCAACGCGGCGTCTCGGGCAGAAAGAATATCCCTATGAGCAGGATTAGCCCGGGAACGATGCCCATGTAAAACATAGGCCTCCACGACTGTAAATCGTTATTATTGGCAAAAGCAAGATCGCTTAAATAGGAAACAAGAATGCCTATGGTAATGAGTAGCTGAAACAGTGATACCAAACGGCCACGGATATGCGAAGGAGAGATTTCGGCAATGTACAACGGAACCGAGAAAGAAGAAATACCAATCGCCAGGCCGATAAATAAGCGGGCGATGATTAAAGATTCAGGAGTGGGAGCCCATCCTGACCACGCGGCTCCGATCACAAAAATAATTGCCGCACTCAATATGGTTTTTTTTCTTCCGAAAATATCTGATAACCTGCCTGTGAGGATAGCACCAATTACTGCACCGGCTAATCCTGCAGTGGTAATGTTTTCCACCATGCTGTTGCTTAAATGAAAGTCTTGTTGAAAAAAGGGTATGGCACCGGAAATAACCCCGGTATCAAACCCGAATAAAAGCCCGCCTGTGGCGGCAACGGCAGCAATAATAGTTACCAGGTTTTTGTTGTACGATTTTTCTTTCATGGTAAGAAGTGATATTTTGTATGATGTGAAAAGGTTTTAATACACGCTTATTTCCTGTTCATCAACATAAGCTTTGTTGAAAAATTAAGATCGATTCAAATATAGTTTTCGATTGTCAGGCTGGCAGGCAGATACCTATCTGTCAAACAAATTACCAGGCAATACGAAAAAGAATTACCAAATTTAATGGTCTGTTGGCAGTAAACAAATAAAAAAATATAATTCCTGATTTATGGGCAGACTTAAAACTAACGTTTTGGAAATATATTCTCATTTTTGCCGTCTCTTCGTACCTGCAGATTCAGGGCCGAAAATTGATTTCACAAATTATTTTCAACACGATGATTCCTATTGCCCAAACCGGACTTCTAATTTTACTCTCCCCTGTTTTTGTTGTTGCATTTGGGCATCCTGTTGAAAATTATTCCTTACCGGGCAGTTTGGGGAGGCAGGTTAAAATCTGATGCGCAAATGTATCGCTTTGAAATGGTGTCGTTATTATTAAACTTGCTGTTCATTGGTTTGATTTTAGTGAAGGCGAATTACCTGGAAATTTCTATTCCAAAAAAAATAATAACGTATTCTATTTGGTTTATGGCTGCCTTATTTTTATTGAATACTTTAGGAAATGCGGTTTCAAAAAACAAACTTGAAAAAAGGTTGTTCACGCCGGTTACTTTATTGCTGGCCGTTTTTTCAATCATATTGGCCCTGGCAAACTGAAGGCAGAAGCTATGGCTTACCTACCAGTGAACCAATAAAAAAAAGGAAATTTTATTTTATAAAAAAGCCGGCAAATCAATTACCGGCCTTTGAAACCACTGGATATATCTAACTAAACATTATTCTGCTTTTGCAGGTACCAGTAATTGTTCTTCAATTACTTGTTTTAGCAGGTGCTTGGGCAAAGCACCCGGCTGCATCATTGGTTCGCCATCGGCGCCAATAAAAAGCATGGTGGGGATACTCTGTATGCCAAATACGGCAGATAATTCCTGCTCCCTGTCTGTATTTACTTTATAAATAACCAACCTGTTCTCGTATTCATTTGAAAGTTCTTCCAAAATCGGAGCTACCATTTTGCATGGGCCGCACCAGTCAGCATAAAAGTCAACAATGGCAGGTAATCCTTCGTATTTCCAATCTTTTTCTGTTTCGTAGTTAAATACTTTTTCTTTAAAATCCTTTGTGGTAAGTTGTATTGTTGCCATAATAATAGTTTTATTTTTTGTAAAGGTAAAACCGGAAACTGAGGTTATTGGTAACTTTTGTTACGATTCTGTTTTCTGGTAATGGCTCCCGTTAGGGGGAGTTACCTAAACAGTAGATCAACACCCGCCTCAACAAATTGATTCGGGCAGGAAAAATGAGGGTTGCTGTTTTTACTTTAAGAAATTTTTTGCTACCGGTTACTCATTCACCAGAATCTCTTTTTTATTAATACGGCTGTATAAGCCGGTTGCGGTGGCGGCATCGATATATTCAAATAAAACAGCAGCATACTCTACAGGCTCTCCCTTTTCATTTTTTTTATAATGGAAAGACCACCCAGCGGCCAAACTTTCCGGGAAAATAAACGAGCTATATAGATTTTGCCGGGTTCGTAGTTGACCGGATCTCTTAACCTTTGATACATGGTATGATAACGATGTACTCCGCTATCAATATAAAGCATTGTACAACGATTCATACGCATAGGTATATGCAGTGAACGAACCCTGGCGTCATCATCAAAAAACTCGTAACGCCCCAACGGATGCAGCGATTCATTCAATACCAGTAATACTGCTTTTGATCGGAGCGAATCTATATTAATATAGGTTAGAAACTCCGTTGGACATTGTTCTTTGGTAAGGCCCTGGTAATGAAAAGCCGAATCTGTTGAAGTTTTGTTTTCCTGTGCTGCTAAATTGAAGAAGTTAAAGAATGATAATATAACGAGTGGCAACACGTATTTCATGCCTTATAATTTTACGAAAGTTAGGGTTTTTGCGATGAAAATTTTATGATTAAAATCAGTTGAAGCATGCATAAATTATCTGTTTTCGATCTCGCCAGGGCAATGTTTCTAACATTTAAATCAATTTGAATGACCCACAGTAAATACTCTTGACAAATTAAATCCAAAGCTTATTTCGCCTTTAGCCCAACTATTGGTAGTTCCGGTAATAAACGCTTTTTCATTCATACCGGTGGCATTTGAAAAGTGTAACTGGAATACATGGCCGCCGGTTTCGATATCAAATCCGATGGATAAGGGGTTTTTATAAACTGTTTTATCAACTCCCTGGATGATGTAAGTATATTCAGCAACAAAGGCGGTATGCTTTGACAGTTTAAAACGGGTACCTACGCTGCAGGCATAAGCATCATTTTGGTCGGTGGCCAGCGGCACCATATTACGATGAATAAATATGGGCGCTATTTGCAAAGTGAATATTTCATTGAATTTTCTTCCAATAATTATTTCATTATAAAAAGCCATGCGGCTGGAAAAGAAATTTTTCCGGGTAGGATCTGTCCACGGCATGGTGCTGATCGTTGAGCCTGTTACCAAAACCACGGAAACCGGGGAGGGCCAACTACCACCTGTTGACTGCCAAATTGGGCGAAACTTGAGGGAGCCATCCCACTCTTTGCCTACATTGCTTCTTCCAAGCTCGGCAGTAAGATTTTTTGAGAGGCCATAACCGAAGCCAAAGCGCATACTGGCCTGGTCTAAACCATACAGGTTATTAAACCCTGAATTGATCAGTCCAAACCTATGTAATATTCTTACATCAAGTACTCCCTTGCCAATGAACTCCATCGATTCGCCGTTAATAACGCGGGCTGATTTAAAAGCATTGGAGATATGCTCTTTTTTACTTTTATCTTTCTTATCTACAAGTGACAATAAATCGCTCTGGGCAAAAACAGAGGAAGAGTTTATAACAAAAAGTATTACAATAATCTTTCGCATTCAGATTGGTATTAGGGTTGTTTATTTTAAAATTGAATAGCTGCAATTCACACTTATCTTAACTGTTTTTGATATTTTATCTTTCACCAAACTTGGAATGGCAATTTGATAGTCTTCCAGTAAAATGGTGAAAGTGGCTGTGGAGGAAACGTCATCCCCCTTCACTTTAAATACGCCGGGCGTTTCTATTTCCTTTTTTACACCGTGCATCTCCAAAATACCTTTAACCGTAACAGGGTAGGTGCCATCCTTTTTAAAATTCACCTGATCAATATTGGTGATTTTTCCTTTGAAGGTTGACTTGGGATATTTATCGCTTTCGAGATAATCTTCATTAAAATGCTGCTGCATCAAAGAACGCTTAAATTCAAAACCGTTCACCAGCAAAGCAAATTCATACTGGCCTGAAGTTGCGTCGAAAATGCTGGTAACTGATTTATTGATAGCATCAATATCTTCCACGGCTGTTCCGGCTTCAAAAGAAACAATGCCGGTTTTGGTGAAATATCTTTTTTGTGCAAAGGAAATGTGGACCAATAAAATCGATGAGACAATTAGAATGAACTTTTTCATAGAGGGTTTATATTTTTTTATTTTTCAATACTGCATTTGTTTAAAACAACGTCCATTAATTTCCCGGTGCACCTCCCTTTTACAACAATAGATTCACCCTGTTTTATTTTTTTTAATGATCCAGCTTCATCATCATAAAAACTGCAGGTGACAGCAGCCAAAGGGTCGCCACTGTCTAAAATAACAGTAGCCTGGCCTGTTGATGGTTCAAGTTTCACTTCAGATACCTTTCCTTTTACAGCAATTACCTTATCCACATACTTTTTATCGGCTGCGGTTTCATCCTTATTGAAATCACCCACCAGGTTAGAAGCAGTAAGCTCATATTTGTAGGGTAGGGTTCTGATATCTGCGGGTTTTTTATTAAATAAATAAAAGCCATAGCCTGCTGCCGCAAAAGTTATTAGCATTGCTGCATAGAGAATTTTTTTCCATTGCTTTTTCATAGAAATTAAATTTAATTGTTAGGAATGCCGGAAGAAATCCAGCAGTTTAAAATGGCGATTTCTGAGGTTGAAAGTCCTCCACCGGGCGGCATGGTTTTTTCCACGATGCAACGCTGCCTGATACGTACCGCCTTGGCAGAAATTTGAGCATAGGTTTCCAGTACTGTTCCGCCTGCCGAGCTGGCTCCATTGTGGCAACCGGCTGTGGCACATTTCGATGATATGATGGGTGCTACGTCGGTGCTAAATTTTGCATTTATGCCTGCGCAACTTCCAGCTGCCGGAGCAGGATAAAGCAATTGCTCATTATCATAATAACACCCGGAGACAAACAACGCTATTATTGAAATAAAAAGAATTAAAACAAACGCTATTCTTAAACGCATCTTTATATACTATTTTAGATTTTTTCTTTAATTATTTAATGTGCCGGCTTGTATCCATTTCTGAATCTGTGCTATCTGGCAATCAGATAATTTAGCACCGCCTTTAGGCATCGCTGAATAACCTGAAGTATGATTAATACTACCCATCATTCTGCCCAGGGCGGCCGCTTTTACTGCAATATAATTGCTGAGATCTATCCCCCCACCCAGCGAGTTGGAGTTGTGGCAACCAACACAGTAAGTATTCATGATGACAGAAACGGCACCTGAATAGGTAAACACTGATGAGTCGCAACCACTGTTACATTGATTGTTTAACGCTCCCTGGTCGATCCATTTTTTGATATTGGCTATTTGTGCAGATGCCAAAGGACCAGCCGGAGGCATTATATCTTCGCCCGAAGTCCGGGTAATTATACTATACAACCTGCTGCCCCCGGAATTGAATGGTGTCACCATGGCTCTTATTTGACTGTAGGTGGTCAATGTAACTCCTTCCCTGTGCGATATTGCGTCATGGCAACCGGTAGTAGCGCAACTGGAGTTAATAAGTGGTAGAATGGTATTAGCAAAGTAGGCTGTATCAGGGCTGCAGGTACTGGCCTGGGTTGGAATAACACCAGTTCCGGTACCTGTATCTGTTCCCGTGCTGATTGCTAGAGGCAGTTCATGTTTGCAGTTTATCGCCAGAAATGAAATTCCTGAGAACAAAAAAATCAGTATCCTCCATTTTGTTTTTTCCATAGGTTGGTCGTTTTGTTGGTAAACAATTAGATTTAGATGACTAATAAATAAGGAAACAATGAGTAGTATGTATTATTCGATAAACCCGGGATTTGATTTCAGAAATTCAGATTCTTAGTTTTTGTGGTCTGGTAAATTTTGTTAATTCTTATAACCTTAGTGTCATTATTTAAGTCCGGAGTTGGATTAAGTAATTAAAAAAATGTTAACCCTTTGTTTTTGGAAGATGTTAAGAATCCCTGTAGTCTGGGCTTTTACTATCTACTGTACCAAGTTGATCAGTGCCAGGTGTAAAAAAAGAAACATCAATTAGGGGAACTGCTGACAGGTTTTTTGTGGTGTTTTTGGCTTTCATATTAGGATTTTAGTTGTAAAAATCAATAATCATGCCTTAAAGCTTATAAAAAATATTTGGTAACAGTAAAGTAACAGATAGCTGAAAGATTTTTATTGACTTTTGTCATTAAACCAATTCAGCTACCAGAAAACAGCGAGAAATTGCAATGTTTATTCTTTCTTAAAAGCATCTTCTAAACCAGCAACGAGGGAAACGGTAAAATAATATCAACCGGATTTTACGCCTGCATTTCAGTTATCTTTAATCCTTTATTTACTAATTTAAATCTTGCAGAACGCATGAAAAAAAGCAATCAATGGAACCACCTGGTTCTTCTGTTTGGTGCACTTTTTATTGGTTATTCAACTTTTGCTCAATCTTTTGATACTTCGTTGTTGAACGGGCTGGAATGGAGGAGCATCGGCCCCTATCGCGGAGGCAGAACCGTTGGCGCCACTGGTGTAGTACAACAACCCAATGTTTTTTACATCGGTGTTAATAATGGAGGCGTTTGGAAATCTACCGACTATGGAATAACCTGGCATCCTGTTTTTGATCATGAGCCTACAGGTTCTATAGGCACCATCGCGGTGGCTCCCTCTGATCCGAATATAATTTATGTGGGTAGTGGCGAAGGATTACATCGCCCCGATCTTTCTGTAGGTAATGGTATTTATAAATCAACCGATGCAGGAAAAACATGGTCGCATCTTGGCTTGCGCGACGGGCAGCAAATCCCTCAAATTGCAGTCGATGAAAAAAATCCTGACCGTCTTTTTGTGGCCGTGCTTGGGCATCCTTACGGGCCTAATAAAGAAAGAGGAATTTATCGTTCCTTAAATGGAGGAAAGACATTTGAGAAAGTACTTTATATAGATGAAAACACCGGCGGAGATGATGTAGCAATAGATCCGAAGAACCCGAACACCGTATATGCCACCTTATGGAAATCACGAGAAGGCCCATGGGAAAATGGCGAATGGTCTGGTGCGGAAGGTGGCGTATATAAATCAACTGATGGCGGAGATACCTGGAAAAAAATGTCGAATGGCTTGCCTGCAAATATGGTGCAGGCGCACATTGCGATTGCATCTTCTGCGCCAAATATTCTGTATGTTGCTATCGGCACAAATGAAACTAACGACTATGGAACGGGTACAGGAATGGGCATGTACCGCTCTGATAACGGCGGAGAAAATTGGTACAGGATTTCTGATGAAGATGGAAGACCTGAAGCGCGAATCGGTGGAGGTGATGTACCAGTATTAAAGGTGGATCCCCAAAACCCTGAAACGGTTTTCAGCACCAGTATCGTGGTTTATAAATCGGTGGATGGAGGTAAAACATGGAAAGGAATTCGTGGCGCTCCCGGCGGCGATGATTACCAGAATATGTGGATCAATCCTGCTAACCCTGGTATTATGCTGGTTACCGGCGACCAGGGTGCTATTATTACTGTTAATGGCGGCGATACCTGGAGTTCGTGGTACAACCAGCCTACTGCACAATTGTACCATGTAAGTGCCGATAATGATTTTCCATATAATGTATATGGCGGCCAGCAGGAAAGTGGTTCGGTAGGCATTTCTTCAAGAGGAAATGATGGAGAAATTACCTTCCGCGACTGGCATCCGGTTGGAGCGCAGGAGTACGGATATGTGGCACCCGATCCTTTAAATTCCAACATTGTTTATGGGGGCAAGATTACAAAATATAATAAGCGTACCGGGCAGGTAGTGAATATATCGCCAAAGGCAAAACCCAATGAACATTTTCGTTTTGTGCGAACCGAGCCTGTGGTCTTTTCACCCGTTGATAAAAAGACGTTATACTTTGCCGGCAATGTTTTGTTTAAAACACAAAATGGCGGCGATAGCTGGCAGGTGATCAGTCCTGATCTTTCAAGAAAAACCTGGGATATTCCTAAAAGTGTAGGCATTTATACCAATGAAGAAATGAAGAAGATGCCCCGCCGTGGTGTAATTTATACCGTGGCGCCTTCGCCGCTGGATATCAATACCATTTGGGCGGGAACGGATGACGGCCTGATTCAGGTAACGAAAGACGGAGGCAAAAACTGGAAAAATGTTACCCCTTCTGCTATTACTTCGTGGAGTAAAATCTCGTTGATGGATGCCGGGCATTTTAATGTAAATACTGCGTACGCTGCAGTAAACAGGTTGCGTGATGATGATTTGCAACCCTACATTTATAAAACACATGACGGCGGTAAAAGCTGGCAGTTGATCGTAAATGGCTTGCCGGATGAGCCGATCAATGCAGTGCGGGAAGACCCGAAGAAAAAAGGATTATTGTTTGCCGCTTCAGAAACAGCTTTGTATGTATCATTTGATGATGGAAATAACTGGGAATCGCTTAGGCAGAATATGCCGGCAACTTCTGTAAGGGATGTGATCGTTAAAGACAATGATCTTGTGGCAGCAACGCATGGACGTGGTTTTTGGATATTAGATGATATGAACAGGCTGCGCCAGTTAGCGCCGGGCATTTCCGAACACAACATTTTATTTAAGCCTGCAACGGCTATGCGTATACGCTGGAATAACAATACAGATACGCCATTGCCGCCTGATGAACCTGCCGGGCAAAATCCTCCTGATGGAGCCGTAATTGATTATTATTTAAAAAATCAGGCGACTGAAGTAACCCTTGACATCACCGATGCAAAAGGAAATATTCTACGGCATTACAGTAATCAGGATACACTGTATAAAATTCCTCCTGAAAATGTTCCGCATTACTGGATTCGTCCGCAGCAAATATTACCGCCAACAGAAGGCGGGCATAGGTTTGTGTGGGATATGCATACTTCTCCTTTAAATGTTCCGCCATCCTTTCCTATTGCCGCTATTTATAAAAATACTGCGCCTTCACCCACTTCTCCATGGGTAATGCCGGGAAATTATATCGTAAAATTAACTGTTAACGGTAAGGCATATACGCAGCCTTTGGTGGTAAAGATGGATCCCCGGATTCATACGCCTTTAGCGGGTCTTCAGCGGCAATATGATCTTTCTCTCCTCTGCACCGAAAACCGGAGAACTATTTCAAACCAACTGAACCAACTGGCATCTATTCAACACCAGGCTGAGGGGTTGAAAGAAAAAGCAGGAAAGAATCTTTTTGTTGAATTGGATTCTTTGATCAGTAAACTAAAAGGTATTATGGCTGGATCAATTAATGGAAAACCTTATAATCTTTCTATGCTACAGGGATCTTTCGCTGGCATGTTTGGTTTATTGCAGGAAGCGGATATTACTCCGACGTTGGAAACGGCAACTGTGATGAAAGATCTGCAAAAAAAGTTTGTTGAAGTGGAAGAAGAAGTAAAAAATATAAGGTTGCAAACCATTCCTTCAATTAACAGGCAGTTGAAAAAAGAAGGGTTGGCTGCCCTTGAAGTGGGAGAATAGCTATCTACCATATCAGGAAAGAGAATAATAAAATTTGGCTGTAGTAAACCAACAAAAAACAACCGTTTCTGTTTTGGGTATTAAAAATACCAATGCTTAAGCAAGCGGCTGCCTGAGCATAAGCCAAAAGGTAGTGCAAAATTGAAACGGTTGCCACTATTCATTGTAATACCATCATACCGTAAGATATATTATCCCTTCTGATCAGGTGTTGAGACTTTAAAGGTAGCAATGTCCTTATTTTGGTACAAGAGGGCTTGCGTAATTAAAATCAATTGGTCTACTCCACCTTCCCTATAATTGTCCAGTCTTCCTTGCCGTGCCCTTTATTAATCCATTCATCCATCAGGGCCGCAACAGCGGGAATTACATGCAGGCTTTTTCCTTTACGTTCTGCTTCGGATAAGAAAAGGCCGGTATCTTTTCTCGCCATTTCCAGTCTCCATGAAGGATTGGAGAAATCATTGCCGGTCATCCTTTTCAGCCTTGAAGGCAATGAATTGCCGGGGTTCCATTCTGAAAATAAACCGGAGAGTTCATTGGAGGAAATGCCTAATGCCTGAGAAAACGCAAGGGTGTCGGCAATAGCTCCGTTAAACGCTACCAGGAAAAGGTTTCCGGTCAGCTTTATAGCTGCTGCCTTTCCTGCTTCTTCACCAAAATTGATCAGCTTTCCTGTAAGGGCAGATAATTGGGGTTCTAGTTTCCTGATAAGATTTTGATCTCCTGAGACCAACATATAACCGGTGCTTTCCAGCGCATTCTGCGGTCCCATAAACACCGGGGCGTGCTGGTACAAAAAGCCTTTGCTTTTCCATTCGCCCGTTCTTTTTTTGGCGCCTTCTACCGAAGTAGTGGTATGATCTGCAATAATGGCTCCCGGCTTAAGGCCTGCTTCAGCTTTTGCCAATGCTTCATCAACTGTCGCGTCATCTTTCAATGCCAGGTGAATTACCTCTGCATTCTTTACGGCTTCGGCGATGTTCTCAAAAGCTTTGGCACCATTTTGTTCCAGCTCTTTTGCTTTTGAAAAAGTGCGGTTCCATACCTGCACCTGTTCACCTTTGCTGATCATGGCTCTAGTAAAACCGGCGCCCAATAATCCTGTTCCTAAAAATGCTTTCATGTTTTATTGTTTTCTTTCAAAGGTAAGCAAGCATACAAGAAAGCTCACAGTAAAGCAACTTTTAAAGAAGAATTTTACTACTTTCATTCATTAATTTTCCATGCATTAAAATTTTTTTTATGCCACTTAAAAAGAAAAACCCAACCACAGAAAGCAGGAGAAAATTTTTGAAGACGGGTATTGCGGGCG
Source organism: Bacteroidota bacterium (assembly GCA_028876495.1). Taxonomy (GTDB): domain Bacteria; phylum Bacteroidota; class Bacteroidia; order Chitinophagales; family Chitinophagaceae; genus Ginsengibacter. The sequence continues at coordinate 23,453 of JAGWRO010000072.1, read as the reverse complement.
GAATTGCCGCTGTTACACTTCCCTCTTTGTCTTTTGCCGGGCAAAGCTTACAAAAATTGATTCCTTCATCAGCCGCTGCGCCATTTGAACTGGAGGAGATCACGGTTGATGAATTAAGCTCCGGGTTTAAATCCGGAAAATATACGGTGCGTTCTGTTGCTGAGAAATATATCAGGCGCATTAATGAAATTGACAAAGCCGGGCCGGCTATCAACAGCGTGATCCAGCTAAATCCTGATGCTTTAAAAATTGCTGATGCGCTTGATAAAGAATTAAAAGAAAAAGGCCCCCGAAGCCCGATGCACGGGATTCCGGTTTTAATAAAAGACAATATTGATACTGCGGATAATATGGAAACCACTGCCGGCTCGCTCGCTTTGATGGATGCGAAACCGGCAAAAGATTCCTTTGTGGTAAAGCAACTTCGCGATGCAGGTGCGCTGATATTGGGCAAAACCAACCTTAGCGAATGGGCCAATATGCGCTCGTCGCACTCAACCAGCGGCTGGAGCGGCCGCGGCGGACTTACTAAAAACCCTTATGCGCTTGATAGAAATTGTTCGGGTTCCAGTTCGGGCTCGGGCGCGGCTGCGGCTTCCAGTCTTTGTGCGGTTGCTATTGGCACCGAAACGGATGGTTCGGTAGTAAGTCCTTCTTCTTTAAATGGATTGGTGGGCATCAAGCCAACGGTGGGATTGGTAAGCCGCGCAGGCATCATTCCTATTTCTCACTCGCAGGATACAGCAGGACCGATGTGCAGAACTGTTCGCGATGCGGCTATTTTGCTGGGAGCAATGGCCGGATCAGATGATGAAGACGAGGCTACGCAAAATAAAGACCGGACTAACGTTAATGATTACACGAAATTTTTAGATATTAACGGACTAAAAGGGGCAAGGATCGGCGTGCTGCGACAATACTTTGGCTTTCTGCCTTCTGTGGATAATGTTATGAATGCTTCATTGGAAATTTTGAAAAAACAAGGGGCGATTTTGGTTGACCCGGTAGTAATTGATACGCTGGGAAAATTTGATGATTCCGAAGGCGCTGTTTTGCGTTATGAACTGAAGGCGGATATGGCTGCTTATTTAAAACACCGCGGCAATGGTACTTCTTTTCATACGCTAAAGGATTTGATTGATTTCAATGAAAAACATACGGACAAAGAAATGCCTTACTTTAACCAGGAATTGTTTTTACAGGCCGAAGCGAAAGGCCCACTCACTGATCAGGACTACATTGACGCTTTAGAAAAGAATCATCGCATGACGCGTGAAGAAGGTATTGATGCGGTAATGAATAAACACAACCTGGATGCGATCGTTTCGCCAACCGATGCCCCGGCGTGGATGACTGATTTGGTTGACGGCGATCATTTCCTGGGTGGCAGTTCGCAACTGGCGGCTGTAGCGGGTTACCCGCATATAACGGTTCCTGCGGGTGATGTTTTTGGTTTGCCAATCGGTATTTCTTTTTTTGGAAGAGCATGGAGCGAGCCGGTACTGTTGAAAATTGCCTACGCGTTTGAACAGGAAACCAAAGCACGAAAGGCTCCGAAGTTTTTACCTACGGTGAAATTAACCTAAAGAGAAATTTTCGTGTAAGTATAACAGTTAGTAATACCAAAATAAAATCTTACTTAATTTGTTGGTTCACTGAATTTTTAAAATGTAAACGCCTGATCATGGATGCAATCAAACATTTCTTTTCAATTGTATGGGATCAGTTCACAGGCTTTTGGGGCTTTGGACCACTGATCGACATGTATAAAACCGGCGACTACAGCTCGCTTCATACCTTACAGGGTATTGAAAGTGCCATAGGGCCGGTAATTCCTTTGATTTTATTTCTTGAAATTATACGGGCGCTATTCTACAAGAAATTCAAAGCGATTCATTATAAAATTTCTTTCTTCACGTATGTGTTCAACAGTTTTGTGGGAAGATTTATTTCTATTGCAGCGGTAGCTTTTTGTATCGGCCTTTTTGAAAAATACGCGATCATCAAAACAAGCTTTACCTGGTATTGGCTCATTTACGGTTACGTTGCCTGGGAACTCTCGCACTTTGTTTATCATTATCTTGCTCATAAAGTTCGTTTACTTTGGTGCCTTCATTCTACGCATCATGCACCCGAAGCCATGAATCTTTCTGTCACCTATGCTCATTTTTTCCTGGAGGCGCCTTATGCCGATGTGATCAGGACTTCAATCTGTATCCTGCTTGGGGTAAATCCCGCACTTTTATTTTTTATCATGTTCATCGACGGAACCTGGGGTGCATTTATTCATGTGGGAGAAAATATTTTAAAGAAAGCACACCTTGGTTTTTTTTACCGCATTATTCTTACGCCTGCGCATCACCGGATTCATCATGCCCGCAACCCTTATTATATGGATACTAATTTTTGTAACCTTTTAAACATCTGGGATAAAGTATTTGGAACTTATGTGGTTGAAAAAGATGACATCCCCATTGAATATGGTATTACCCGTAAAATGAAACCGAACAGTTTTACCGATGCTTATTTTGGAGAGTTCACCACTTTATTCCACGATGTAAGAAAAGCACCCGGGCTGAAAAATAAACTGCTTTATCTCGTGATGCCTCCCGGCTGGAGCCACACCGGCGAGCACAAAACGGCAAGGATCATACGGAAAGAATTTTTGGAAAGTACAAATGATCAGCGTGTTATGGCTGAACCGGAACTGCAAAGTTTATCCTAACCATGCAATGTTTACACCGGTTTTTAGAGTGTTACTTTTTTCATACACTCCCCATACACTATCTATGCCTTTGCTATGCTTTATCCATATACTATCCATACACTATGACATCCTGTCTTGTACTGAAAAAACTTTACAGGTTAGGATGATAATACTGTAGGAACTTTACAGTGTTTTACAATAATACTGAATAAGCTTTACAGGTTCAATTTTTTATTTCCATGGGAGTGTAAAATAAACTGTGTCAAATAATTTTTTGATAATGACAGAATGGAGCTAGAAGCGAAGTTCTTGCTAAATCAAAGTTATCTTTCTATTTTTTAGGCTGAAAGTTTGCCCTCATGCCCTGCAACTCTTTGATGATACCTTCTGCTGTTTGCAGGTCACTCTGAAAATAACCCGCATCGGTATCTGACAAAGAATTGTAATATTCAATTTGCTGCCGGCAATCGCTTATAACATCATCAGCAATCCGGTCTCCCTTTTTAATATCACCCGCCAGGTAGCACGCGTAAGCATATTGAAGCGAAGTAATATCATGCATATTACCGGCAGACACCATTCCATAAGGAAACGAAGAAGGGGTCAGCATTTTGTAACCGTAGTTCAATACCTGGAGAGCGCTATCCTTTTTTCCAATTAATGCAAGGGCCTTGCCGGTTGTTGAGAAAGCCTGCCGCATGGTCATTAACGACCTTCTGCTATTCTCATCAAAATAAATGTTGGGGTATTGCGCTCCACCGAAATAGAAATTTGACACCTGGTTTTTATAGGCTGCTTTTGTATTGACGGCATCGGCTCCGCTTGGATCCTGTTGCTTTAATGGTTCCAGCCTGTAAGTCATTCCCTCATTTTGTAAAAAATTGTTCAATCCTAATCCCTGCGGCTCCGTAAAATATATGGGCCTTTTCCATTTATTGGCTGCAATGATATTAAGCACCATCAGATCATTTTTATACAGTGTGTTTTGTGTCAAATTAATATTAACCCTGTCTAATATTCCTGAACTATCTTTTGGATCAACGGTACCATTGCTCAGAACGAATTTCTTATCAACAGGAATATAAAATTTATGAGTAGGAAAATAGTTCAGGCTATCACCTCCTTGTGTTGCCAGGCGGTCGTTGTTGTTTGCCATAAAAGCCATGGCATCATTCAGGTTCATTGTGCTGTCTTTGGAAACTATTCCACCCTGGTCGTAATAAGGAACATAATCTCGATTGTCACCTACATATTTATCGTGGGCCCAACTGATAGGAATCGGGTCGCTTTTATTAATTTTTCTGCGCAATTGATCAATCATCCAGTCAGTACCTAAGAGGGTCGTAACAATAACGCGTACGTCAGGCCTTATATTTTCAACTTCCTGGGCATACCAAAGCGGATAAGTATCATTGTCGGCTGCCGTAAATAATATTGCATTAGGCGCACAGGAATTCAGGTAATCGGCTGCAAAATCCCTTGCTAATGTTTTTTTGGAACGGTCATGTGATTTCCATTCCTGGCAAGCCATAAGCAATGGAACAGCGATAAGGCAAATGCCACCGGCTACTATTGACGATTGGATTGGCTTTAGCTTTTTCTTCAAAAGTTCATACACGTACAATACACCCAGCCCAATCCAAATAGAAAATGCATAAAATGAACCTACATACGAGTAATCTCTTTCCCTCGGCTGGGGGCCGGCCTGGTTCAGGTAAAGAATGATAGCGATGCCTGTAAAAAAATACAGGATGAACACAACGACTGCATTTTTCCGGTCTTTTTTCCATTGAAAAAAAAGTCCGAGTAAACCTAATATGAAAGGCAGCATGAATAAGGTAGTATGTGCCTTATTTTCTTTGAGTGAATCAGGCATCTTGCTTTGATCGCCCAAACGCCAATTATCGAGGGGGGCAATACCCGAAATCCAGTTCCCATCCCGCGGGTTACCTGTGCCCTGAAGATCATTCTGCCTGCCGGAAAAGTTCCACATAAAATAGCGCCAATACATCCAGTTGAACTGGTAGCCAATCAACCATTTGATATTGTCTTGTGTACTGGGAGGTTCCGTTCCATCTATTCCCAACCATTGTTTGTAAAAGTCTACATGCCCCTGCGAATTATCGGTATCCCATATCCTGGGGAAATAATGAATATCAGCGGGATCGTATTGATAGCCCTCTTTCTTTCCTACTACTTCATATTTGCCGGTGCGTTCATTTTTTTCATAAATATTGCCTTCGTCTTTATTACCGGTAGGTTGAGCTGTAAAATCGGCGCCCCTGATAATAGGCCATGTACCATATTGCGATCTGTCAAGATAGGATACTAATGTCATAGGGTTAGTAACATTTTGCATATTGATCGAAGGGTCTGCATTCGCCCTGATCATAATTACCCCGTAGGTAGAATATCCGATCATAATAAATGTAAAACAGAGTATTCCTAATTCAGCAAGATGTTTCTTTTTTCTGGCAGCCCAGCGCAAACCCAATACGATGGCTACAACAAAAAGTGCCAGGCAGAAAAACATACCTGAATTGAAAGGAAGCCCCATTCCATTCACAAATAAAATTTCGAACCACCCGATTAATTTAACCGTATCCTGGATAATCAGGATCTGTACCACCCCGGTTAATACACAAGCCAGGATAAAAGCAAGTATGGCTCCTTTTGGTGAATATTTATACCTGCGGATATAATAAGTCATCACAATAGCGGTAATGCTCAGCAAGCTTAACAGGTGCACGCCGATAGATAAACCTATCAGGTAAGCGATGAGGACAATCCATTTATCTGCATAAGGTTTATCCGCCTGCTCTTCCCATTTGAGCATTGCCCAAAAAGCGGAAGAAATAAAAAGCGGAGATACGCCAAACACGATGCCTTCCACAGCAGAGAACCAAAAAGAATCGGAAAAAGTAAATGCAAGGGCACCCACAGCACCCGCGCCAATTATAAGAATGATTTTCTCAGGAGTAATCACTTCATCTTTTTTTACCATCATTTTTTTTGCAAAATGGGTAATGGTCCAAAACAGGAAAAGAATAGTGAATCCACTACTTATAGAGGATAGCAGGTTAACATCCACTGCAGCATGGAGGTTGGGTGTTGCCGCATCCAGGTTACCGCTGAAAAGAATAATGAACAAACGGCCAAGAAGAATAAAAAGAGGCGCACCGGGCGGATGCGATATCTGCAATTTATAGGCGCAGGAAATAAACTCCCCGCAATCCCAAAAGCTCACACTTGCTTCGCGGGTCATAGTAAATACAGTACAGGCAATGGCCCAAATAATCCATCCTGAGATGTTATTGACCTTTTTAAAGTTCATTTCTGAAATTTGCGATAAATGTATTGATATTTTATATTACTCATTATCCTACCGTAAATTATTAGAAACAAAAAAATCATAAATTTTTTCAATCCTTTTCTCCAATCTTATACACCTTCCCACCATTTTGAAAATTCTTGATCAGAATCTTTTAAAAAAAGTTCTTCTCCAATCATTGGTGTCGCCAGGTTTAGTTTTACTTCCTTGTTGAGTTCTGTTATTATTTTCAAGGGCTCATCCCACGGATGCACCGATAAAGGGAACTTTGAATTATGAACCGGAAACAATCTTTTCGCCTGCAGGTCTGTGGCTGCCTGTAAAGTTTCGGAAGGTTGCATGTGAATGTATTTCCAGTTTTTATTGTATTGCCCGTTTTCAAGAATTGCCAAATCAAAAGGGCCGTATGTATTTCCAATTTCCGGGAAGTGAGTATCATAACCACTGTCGCCTCCAATAAATATTTTCATGGTTGGCGTTTTTAAAACAAAAGAAACCCAAATCGATTTATTTCTAACAAAACCTCTTCCTGAAAAATGCCTTGCAGCCACAGTATTTATGGCAAAGCCATCGCCCAAATTAATTTCTTCATTCCAGTTTTGTTCGTTGATAATTATTTTGTCAAAACCCCAACGCTCCAGGTGTTCGCCAACACCAAGAGCGCAGATGATACTTTTTATTTTCGGCTTTAATGCTTTGATAGTTTTATAATCAAGATGATCCCAATGATCGTGGGTAATAAAAAGAAAATCAATTTCAGGAATATCATCGGGCGTGTAAATATTCGTTCCGTTAAAGGCTTTGATGTTGAAAGAAACCGGGGATGCTGCCGTACTAAAAACCGGGTCAACCAAAATCTTTTTTCCATCCACCTGCATAAAATAAGAGGAATGCCCAAACCAAACTAACACATCTTTTGCCGGATCTAAATTCAAAAGATCTGTTTTCACCGATGGGATCGTGTCAACCGGTTTTACTCTTGTTTTTTTATCAAATAAAAATTGTTGTAAGACGCTAAAAAAGCCAACACCTTCAGTGATCATTGGTGTATCGCTTAGGTTTTGAAATTGACCGTTTTTATAATTCGGGGATTGACTAATTTTTTTTAAACGATCGCCTGAAGGCAGCTTGCCAAACCGGGGCAGACGCAAAAAAATAAAAACTGCAAGTATTACTAAAAAGAGGATGGATAGAAATATCAGCATAGAAGCTTTGAAGCGGTTTTTATTTTTTAAGAGAGGAAGAAATTAATGCCGGCAAAAATAAACCAATTTACTTCCGTGCCGGAAGCAAAATCTACCCATAAGTTTGTGTCAATATTTTTTTAATAAAGGCACCAACATATCAGCAATCATAGCAAAGCCTTTATCAGATGGGTGAAGGCCATCAAAGGTAACATTCATCGCGCCCACAGGGTAGGGATATTCATCTGTTGCGGGGTTAAAAGGAATGCCGATAAACTTTGGATACCTGTAATTTTTATATTGGCCTGTTTTAGGATCTTTTAAGCGTTTATAATTTACCAGATTTTTAAGTCCCATACCTTTTTTATGATAAAGATCTATACAATCAAAATGTTCATAGTCTGCAATAGTCTTGATAGCCCTGGCAAATGATTCTAACGATTGCCCGTTTTTATCTTTATACGATCCCCAGGCATTATTTTTCATGTCGTTGATATACACAAAATCTACCCGCTGCATCGGAGTGATCAAAATAATGCGGGCATCTTTGTTCAGGCTGCGTAGTTTGTTGATGATAATGCGGAAAGAACCATAGACCGTTGAATTTCCTGTATTGTCTTTGTAATCTGCAAATACCCCTACCGGCCGGCCTGCCCACCAGTCGTTGGTGCCTAAAAAAACCGAATACACATCGGCTTTTACAATACCGAGGTTGTCAATTTCTTTGGCTATGCCTCCGGAGGTCCAGCCATTATGGCCCTGGTTGATGTAATTAACATTGGGTAATTTTTCAACCACCCTGGTCATATATCCTTTGGAAACCCTGTTGCCTGTTTCATCCGTATGTTCATTTAAATACGTGATAGAATCGCCGATAGCTACCCAGGTAATTTTTCGGGGAGTAAATGAATTGGTAACTATTCCGATAGCTATCAGCCAAACCAGTTTTTTCATTTTATTATTTTATTGTTGCTTGTGCAAGAGGATTGCAATATAACCATTAAGGTGAATTTCAGGAGCAACGGCTACTGTAGCCAACTATAAGACTCCGACGTAAAAATCCGGTTTTTGAAATCAAAAATTATCTCTGGTGTATAAGAACAGGATTTTGTTTTACATTATTCATGGGATAGTAAGGCATGCCGGGATAATAACCCCTTTCTGTACTCACACTCCCGGAAATGGAAAAAGTTTTTGCATCATTCATATACATTACGCCCACGGAAGCTGCGGGATACAATCCAAAACTGTTTTGCTTAAAAGGATTGTTTGAAAAATTCTTATTAAAACTGCTTAGGTAAGAAGGGTTGATGCTGATATAAGAAGGCGCCACCGATACGTTGGCAAAAGCATACCAGTTATTAGTTAACCTGCGATTGAGCTGAAGGCCCATCGGCCCCGAAAAGATAGACGCATTGCCTCCTTTAAAAAAAGATACGCTGGTGCTAAGACCGCTGTATTTGCTGAAAAACCATTTAGGAGCAGAAAGGCTGTCGTGAAGTTGGCTGTTATTAAAAGCAGAATGTTGCGGGTAAAAACTAACGCCCGGCGATACCACCGTTTGAGACTTTACGGTTACAAAAAAGAAAAGCATAACGACTACAAAAAATACGCGCATCCGGAAAAATTTGAACATAAAAGTAAAGGTTTCCTTTTGAATATTTTGCGGGGGGAAAAGTTAAATGATGGATTCCTGGCCGGTTAATATTTTTCTGTCGGAACAGTTCCGCAGCTTCTCCTTAACTTTTGAGTAAATTGAAAAGTTTTGTATTAATATAAAGTGTTTCTTTCCAAACCTGTTTTGATTCCAATATCCCAATCTCTTTTAATTCTTTAAGATATTTAGATGCTGTAATTCTTGAAATATTTAATCTTTCAACCACGTAATCAATTTTGCAATAAGGTTGTTCAAATAAAAGTTCAAGTAATTCTTTATTAAAAGGCTTTTGTATTTCTAACTTAATTTTTTCGCTGGCTGATTGAAAAAGTTTATTTATCTCTTTTATCTGTTGAATCGTTTCTTTCGCTGTTTTTTCAACCCCTCTCAAAATAAATAGTATCCATTCTTCCCAATTATCTTTCATTCTCACTTCTTGTAAAAGCCGGTAATAATCTGATTTATTTTCTATAATAAATTTGCTTAAGTATAACACAGGGCTTTCCAATAAACCATGAAGAATAAGATACAGGACATTAATAATTCTGCCGGTTCTCCCATTACCGTCATAAAATGGATGAATACTTTCAAATTGATAATGTTGGATCGCCATTTTTATCAATGGAGCTAATTCATCTGTTTCATTTAGATATTCATCAAAATTTTTCATTAAACTTAAAAGGGAGTCATACTTATCGGGCGGTGTATAAATTGTTTTACTGGTTGCTGCATTTTTTAATGCGGTTCCCGGCAGCTTTCTGATACCGGCATTATTTTCTTCGAGTATTTTTTGAATTTTAATAATGTCATTAGAACTTAAAAACCCCTTCTTTTTTACCGACCGGAATCCCGCCAATACAGCCTCTCTATAACGTAGCACCTCTTTTGTTGAAGTATCTGCCTCAACGCTTTTTGCCGACAAAGCCTGGTATAGTTTATCCTGGGTGGTTATTACATTTTCTATTTCAGAACTGGCCCTTGCTTCTCTTAAAATAACAGCATTTAAAAGTATTTCAGGATTTGGCAGCGTATTCACCACTCCTTTTAATTCAGCTAATGCGATAGAGGCACTGATCGTTTGCCTCAAAACTTTTTTTGTTTCCGTTTTTTCTTTTTCCGGTGGCAGAAGAGGTAATGAATTAAAAGGCTGATCAGGGATTGATTTATTTGGCGCTCTATTCATAATGCGAATTATACATGACAGATGTGTCATGTAAAAATAATTCATTTTTTTATACATGAGAGCTTTGTCGTGTATAAATCTTATACATGAACTGATTAGCCCTTTCAAAAGTTATACGATGGATTTTTGGCCGGTTATTATTTTTTGCTGAAATATTTTACAAAAACTCACAAGCTAATCCTACGCCGATTCCAAAAGCATATTCACCACATTGTCATTAGAAAGAGCCTCTTCATGGTATTGAGCCAACAGTATGTTTTTATGAAAGTTATTATCTCTTTTCCTGTCAGGTAATTGGCTAAAAATAAAACGCAAAGGCGCAGGGTTTTCAATATTGTTCGGTGAATCAGCATTCATTTCGTTCCAGCATTTTCTGAAAGAAGAACCCAGGGCATTGATATCTGTTTTTGCATTGATAAAAACCACAAAACGGTTGGTAGCGATATGGTTAATGATCTGCCCGATCTCCCATTGAAGGCCGGCTCTTTCAGCAGTGTAATCGCAGGCGTCAATAATGGCAAATTTTGTTTTGCTGAATAAAATGGACACACACTGCTGCCATATAAGATCGGTGCAATAGAAAGTATTAGAAGGGTAGGCGCCGGTAAGATAATTTTCTGCCAGCAACCCTTTTGTTTTAGGCGGAAAAGGTGTTACGGAAGATTTATCTATAGACTCATGCAACTGCTCCGGCGAAGTGAGTAACAGCTTTTTCATGATCTTAGTGATAGAAAACATTTGCCACAACTTGCTGAACCCAATGTCTGCCGGGGAGCCAAGATAAAACACAGGGCCATGCCTTTGGAAGCCGCCACTGGTCTTATTCAATAAAGACCTGGTGGAATAAAAGTTGAAGAAATAAAAGATGGGCAGTGGTGCCATATTAAAGATATTTTTTTCTTCGGTAAGGTGTGGGTTTAACGCATAACCATGATCGGGCAGTTCATTTTGCTCATACACTGCCAATTGAAAAAGAGGGATGTTCGTGGCTTTTTTGGTTGGTTGGGTAGTATTGTCTCCTGCGATGGCTACGGATGCCCCTGCCTGTGCCCCCTTTCTGCTCATGATACCGGCAACTCTTTTTTTAATGAGCGTTTGAATAAGGCCCAATATCATCCCTAAGGTAAATATGCCACCGAATACCAGGGTTAAAGTAGAATGGGTGAAATAACCGATTACCAGTATTCCAAAAGCTACCAAAAAAAATAAGCCAAATGAGAGAAATTGGTTTTTGATTTCCTTTCCTTCTTCGTGCTTTACCTGGTCTGGCACAATCAACTGTTGCACAACAGGAGTGATTTCCTCATTGCCGGTAAAGAGTTTCATTTAATAAAAAGATTAGAAAGTAAATCTACTTTTTTCCGGGAATAGTTTACTGGAATTATTTTCTTTAAAATATGGAGGTGGTGACAGGGATGCCCTATCGATCCGGGCAGGAATTCCTGTAATTTTTATTTTGCGGTAAAAGAGCTGACACCTTTCGAAAAGGTGTCCTCCTCTGGCGTTCATAATTTCGAATATCGAACAAGAAATGTTGAATATTGAAATAGCAAACCAACGCCCGCCTGAACAAATTCATTCGGGCAGGAATTCGCACAATTTTTATTTTTGCAAATATTCTTTTAAGACTAAGAATAAAATCACACCAATTTTCTCCTTTGTTAGGCAAGTGTCTACTTGTGCTTTTAGTAAGAAGATACTTATAGAATTAATTTATGAGCCTCTGAAGTCCCATATTAATAAGGCAACTTCTTTTTTCGCATATCAAACAGGCACAGTAGTTCAATCGTATTTATTTTGACCCTGTAATAAATTCTGTTATGTGGCTGAAGTGTAACGCTTCGTACGTTTGGCCGTAGTTGAGAAGGTTTACCAATTTCAGGATGCCGGCTGATTAGTTCCACACGCCGTTGTAAATTGTTAAGAAAGCTAATACCGATTTTTTGCGAACGTTCCTTTATCAAATAATCATATATCTGCAGCGTACTTTTGCGAAAACGTTTGGAAACAACTATCTTTTTTTCCATTCATTCATTTCTTTTTTAAAATCGTTCCAATCTACCGTTTCGTTCTTGTCCGCTTCGGAAATAGCGTCATCTAATTCTTTTAACTGTTCCTGAGACAGGTCTTCTGCAACATCATTATCACCTGTATAGTATGCAACATCTTCCATCAGCATTTGCAAAGTGTTTTCATCTTCAATGGAATCTATCATCTTGTGTATTTTAGATTTTACTTCTTTGCTCATAAAATATTTTGTAATAAAATTAAACAAATCGCCTGATTTCGGAAACGTTTCTTTGCTGATGAAGTAATGCCGGCCTATAACTTCGAAAGCTTCTGTAAATAAAGATGTATGGAAAAATTAATTGAAGGGTTTCCTTAGTAAGGTTTGGTTAATATCGAATATCGAACAAGGAATGTTGAATATTGAAATAGCAAACCAGGCATATTCACCACATTGTCATTAGTATTTTAAGGCTTTGATCGTTTCTGATGGTATCATTGTTATATTTTTATTATCATTTTTACTTTGGTTGCCGCATTCCGGCTTTAAATTTTCATCCTTAAAAGTAGTAGGTAGAAGAGATGAACCCTTTTCCACACTATGATTGCACAGCTATAGAGCCGGGTTTTATAATTTTTAAAACCCTTTTACTTCCTGGTAATATATGACACTGAATTAGTTAAGGCAGGCACAGGTTTGCCAACGCCAATTTATATTTGCTGCCTGTATGCCGGCGTGAGATTTTATTCATTTGGCCGGAAAATAAAAAAGGAAAATATTTTGAAAGCTAAATTTTTTTAATCATTTTATGAAACATTTTATTTTATTGGGAGGCATAGCAATTATTGGAATATTATCTTCCTGTAGCCAGGGTTCCAAAAATGTTACTACAAGAGACGGTATAAAAGTACCCGACCATGTAATAGTAGTAATAGAAGAAAATCACGGTTATGACCAGATAATAGGGTCTGACAGTGCATCGTATATTAACCAACTAACCGGTGAGGGAGCCCTTTTTACCGACGCGCATGGCGTTACACATCCCAGCCAGCCTAATTACCTGGCTATCTTTTCGGGAAGTACACAGGGTATTACCGGCGACCAATGCCTTGAGGATTCAGCAATCTTTACCACACCCAACCTTGCTGCGGCATTAATAAAGAAAGGTTACACTTTTAAAGGCTATGCACAAACGCTTCCTTCGCCTGATTATCTTAAGTGTGAATATCAAACAAGTGCAATTACGGATCAACCGATCTATGCCAGGAAACATTGCCCGTGGGTAGATTGGCTGGGAGATAAAAAGAATGATATACCCGATTCGCTGAGCCAGCCAATGACTTCATTTCCTAAAGATTTTAATCAATTGCCTACGGTATCTTTTGTTATCCCCGACATGGACCATGACATGCATAATATAGGCGGGCCGGGAGATTCGGCAGCTATAGTGCGGGGTGATAAATGGCTGAAGGATAATTTGAGTGCATATATTGAATGGGCCAAAACGCATAATAGTCTGTTCATTCTTACCTATGATGAAGATCAGTTTACTGCCCAAAATCGTATCCTTACTTTTTTTGCAGGCGCCAATATCAAACCCGGTAAATATTCAGAAAAGATCAATCATTATAATGTGCTAAAAACTATTGAAGCCATGTATGGCCTGCATGTTTCTGATACTACGAAAGCTTCTGTAATTAAAGATGTATGGAAAAATTAATTAAGCGGTTTATATAGCAGGAGCCGGACAATATCGAATATCGAACAAGGAATATTGGATATCGAAGTAGTAAACAAAACAATTCCACCACTGGCCTAGCTCTCAAGGCCTGTAAGGTTTTATTACTACCACCTGCAAAATAAAAAAGAAGACTTTTTGTTGGTTCACTTTAATCGCCGGATATAAAAAGCTAGATCAACAAAAGGTTATCTTTTTATTATCAAAATTTAAATTTTGTGTTACCCCGGAAAATGAATGGCATAAATCTTTACTTTTAATGCAATTAATTAATTATGGACACAAGAAGAGAATTTTTGAAAAAAGCCATGTTGCTATCCGGTGCAGCAGGAATGGCCACCTTACCCCCTTCCATTTTAAAAGCATTAGCCATCGATCCCGATGCAGGCAGCACGTTTTTAGACGCAGAACACATTGTTTTCCTGATGCAGGAAAACCGTTCGTTTGATCATGCGTTTGGAACATTGCGGGGCGTGCGCGGTTATAACGATCCGCGTGCCATCACGCTTCCTGATTATAATAAAGTGTGGTTGCAAAAAAACGCCAAAGGAGAAACATTTGCTCCTTTCAGGCTTGATATAAAAGACACAAAAATTACCTGGATGGGTTCGTTGCCCCACAGCCGGGAAAGCCAGGCAGGCGCACGAAATAACGGCCGGTACGACAACTGGATTGAAGCCAAGAAATCAGGCGATGACGAATATAAAGATATGCCACTCACGATGGGATATTATACGCGCGACGACATTCCTTTTCATTATGCAATGGCCGATGCGTTTACCGTTTGCGATATGAACTTTTGTTCGTCTCTTACGCCAACGGATCCTAACAGGGTTCATTTCTGGAGTGGTACGGTGCGTGCCGATAAAAACGCAGACCTGAAAGCTTTTATCGACAATGGCGCTATAGAACAAGGTATTGAATGGAGAACCTTTCCTGAGTTGCTGGAGCAAAATAATATTTCCTGGAAAATTTACCAGAATGAACTGAGCGTGGAAGGTGGTTTTACCGGGGAAGAAGAAGCATGGCTGGCCAACTTTGGCGATAATACTTTGGAGTTTTTCAATCAATACCATGTAAAACTTTCGAAGAGATATATTGATTACCTGCCCATAAAAATAAAAAAGCTGCAGGACGATATAAATGGGTTGAAGGAAAAAATGTCAACTCTGGTTGCCGGAAGCGAAGACCGGAATGCCGCTGAGATGAAGTTAACCAATGCAAAAAAGGAACTTGTGTTTGCGGAGACTGAAAAAGAGAAATGGACAAGAGAAAAATTTGACAATCTTTCATTGTTGCAAAAGAACATTCATGAAAAAGCTTTCGAAGTAAATTCCGGCGATCCGCATCAACATGAGCTTACGCCGCTTAACTACAGTGACGATGGTGTTGCGCGCGAGATCAATATTCCCAAAGGCGATATTTTAGATCAATTTAGAAAAGACGTAGAGAAAGGTAAACTGCCCACTGTGTCGTGGCTGGTTCCGCCTGAAACTTTTTCCGATCATCCGAGCGCGCCATGGTTTGGCTCATGGTATTTGTCTGAAGTGATGGATATACTTACCAAAAATCCTGAAGTGTGGAAGAAAACTATTTTCGTTTTAACCTATGATGAAAACGATGGTTACTTTGATCATGTACCGCCGTTCACAGCACCTGATAGTCGTGACGCGACTACAGGTAAGGTTTCCAAAGGAATTGACACCAGCGTTGATTGGGTAAATTTAGAAGAAGATGTTCCGGGTTCTATTGGTCTTGGTTTTCGTGTACCCATGGTGATAGCTTCGCCATGGAGCCGGGGAGGCTGGGTAAATTCGCAGGTGTTCGATCATACTTCATCCATACAATTTTTGGAAACTTTCTTAAACGAAAAATTTAAAAAGAATATTAAAGAAACCAACATTACCGACTGGCGCCGTACGGTAACCGGCGATCTTACTTCTGTATTTCGCCGGTACAACGGAGAAAAAATAACGGGACTTCCTTTTATTAAAAAAGATCCGTTTATTGAAACGATTCATAAAGCAAAATTTAAAAATGTCCCTTCCAATTATAAAGCGCTCACCAGGGATGAAATAGCCACCTTTAATTCAGCGCCCGGCAAATCACCGTATATGCCACAGCAGGAAAAAGGAGTTCGCGATGCGTGTGCAATTCCTTATGAATTGTATGCTGATGGAAATTTTAATGCCGCTAAAAACAGCCTTGAAATAATACTCGGCGCCGATAATAAAATATTCAAAGATAAATCCGTGGGTTCACCCTTTATTGTTTATGCACGCAACTTTGAGCGATACGATTTTAAAGAAAGAAATTATGCTGTAGTTGCTGGAGATAGTTTGCAGGATGAATGGCCGGTTGGCGATTTTGAAAAAAACAAGTACCACCTGGAAGTGCACGGACCCAACGGATTTTCAAGATGGTTCAAAGGAAGTGAAGACGATCCCCAATTACAAATAACCGTGAGGCATTTACCGGATGGTAAGGTCCAAATTAAATTCGTTAATACCGGCACACAGGAACACGTTGCCACCATTGCAGACAATGCCTACGGCAATTCATCTGTAAGTAAAAACATTGGCAGCAAAGCATCGGAAGTTGTAACTCCTGACCTCAGTAAAAGTTTTGGCTGGTATGATTTTACGATCAAAGTGCAGGGAACCGGCAATTTTGAAAAAAGATATACGGGAAGGGTAGAGACGGGAAAGCCAACGAAGAGTGATCCGGTAATGGGTTGAGCCATCTTAATCTTACTTTCACACCAATTTCTTTGCTTTTAAAATATATCTGGATACATAATATAGGATACTTGTGTTCCAATCTTCAAGATAATAAAAGGCTTTGTAATTGTGAGGATTTTCCTTTGAAAAAATGGCGTAATACCTGGAATAGTTTTTTGTTCCAACATCTTCCCACGGTACCAAATCGCTTTGTTTGGAAAGTTGGATTCCTGCCTGCGAGAATATGATGCCGAGTAAATCGAAATCAATTTTGTTTTTATAAAAGTTTATAAAGTTCTCTGCCACATCGCGCATATAATTTTCCCATAGTGCGTCAACAATAATACTATACTTTTTACACAATCTTTTTTTTCTGATGCCATAAAGCGATTTAAGCCTTATTTTAATAATAGTGCCGGAATGGCTTTTTATATCAATACAATATATTCTTCCGATATAAAAACTATAACCCCGAATAAAACTAACTCCATACCGTATTTCATCCACATCGAATTTTGATAAACTGGCATTTTTGTACTCGATCGATTCCGGGGTAATAACAAGGGTGTTTTCTTTGTCAAAAACAGTTTCTTTTAAAGGGATGGTAAGTGGTTGAGACATAAATATACCGCAGTTGTCCACACTAAAGTAAACGAATATTTACAAAATTTCGGGAAAGAGAATAAACAAATAATTCTCCGCGTAATTAATACGGATTAAACTTTCTTTGCCTTACTAAAATTCAATCCTTTTTCTTTTAATGCCTTTTGCAATATGGGGATAGCGGTTTTACCGATTCCATGTAATTGCAGTATCCCTGCTTCTGTAAGTTTGGAAAGGTCTTTTATGGTTTTGATGCCATTGTTTTGTAAGGCGCGGCGCGCAGGAGCAGAGAGACCGGAAAGAAAATCAGTAACCGGTTCGTTCTGCTGTTTTACGCGGAACTGTACCATTCGTTTAATTAAATCCAAAGGCATTGGCTGATCCAGGGGAAACTGCACAGAACCTCTTCCTTGTTTATAGGCTGATAATTCTTTTTGAAAAGCGGCATGGCCAGACGGTGTAGCATAAACGCCGATGTGATTTTTATAACCCGCGAAATAAATGATAACCCTGCCCTTATACCTGAAGGCAGGCATCCCATAGCTGATCGTTTCTGTAGCGGTTGGTGCCGCCTTCCTAACGGTAAGGCGTACCTGTTGTAATATTTTGCCTGTTTCCTGTGGAAATTTTGCAATGTATTCGTCAATATCTGGTGCGGGTGCTGTTTTCATTTGTCTTTGTTTAAAAGGTGATTCTTCTGCAAAAATAATTTTAAAAGAGTTGATTGAAGAGGTGCGATTGTGACCTATTTCAGGGTGTTTACGACATTGCCTGGATGACCAGTTTGGCCAGGAATCAGTTCAGACGGGTATTGGTTTGCTGAAATAAATAATTTCTTGCAAGGTACGACAAAAGCATAGCTAACGCCAATGGCTAAACGATAAAGCATGAGCCAGCAAAAGACGATAAGCCTTTTGTTTATGAATTCATTTTATTTCAGGCAGCAGCCTTTTTGCCGGAGCCATACACCATTCCGGTAGCAAGACCTGCCAGGCCTGATATGACCGCAGTAATAACCGCATCAACAGCAATTGCACTGGAATCCATCATAGATTGCCCCATACCATACATCCCTAAGTCGATGGAGAGCTCCATTAAGAGGCCAACGACAAAGCCAATTGCGAATCCCTTTCCCATAGTAGTTGCCCCCGCCACGCTTAGCACATAAGCGATCAGGAAACCTGATGCAACAGTTGAGAGAATCATAGCCCACCAGGTAAACTTACTCATGTCTGTTGCCATCCCATTCCGGGCAAAGAAACTATTAAGCAGCACTCCATAAAATAAATACCCCAACAAAAAATAAATGACGGCATCAATGATGCCACCGGCAAGTAATTTGGATAATTTCATATCAAGAAATTTGGTGAAAAAATGTATAGGCTAATGTAATCATTTTAGAATACATTCTCAAAAATTTTAATAGGTAGTTACCTTCACCTCATCCGCCAAAATCTTCAATATGACGATGTATTATTTTAGTGTAGCATTAGCCGGGAAATCTTCTGGCGCTATTTTGTAAATAAAGTGGATGCGAATCTATAAAGTGGTCCATCCACCATCTACCAATAAAGTAGTACCTGTAATAAGTGAAGCGGCCGGGGATGCAAGGAACAGTACTGCATTGGCAACATCTTTGGGTTCACCTATTCTGCCTAAAACGATTTTAGATAGTACGTGTTTTTTTGACTCTTCATTGGCGAGATATTCCTCGGTGCCGGGTGTATAGATAAAAGTGGGCGCCACAGCGTTTACGGTAATATTGTATTTGCCCCATTCTGCAGCAAAACATTTGGTAAGATGTGCAATACCGGCTTTGGTCATGCAATACACTGACTCGCCCGGTAAAGCAACAAACCCTGCCTGTGAGCTAATATTAATAATAGTTCCTGACTGCTGTTTTATCATTAACGCGCCGGCTGCCTGGCTCACAAAAAAAGTTCCTTTCAGGTTTACAGCAAGGGTGTCATCGAAATCTTTTTCTGTTACCTTTTCAATAAGGTTTTCCGGGGCTATACCTGCATTGTTTACCACAATGTCGAGCCTCTTGTAATATTCTTTTATGGTATCAAAAGCAGTGTGTATTTCCTCCATTTTACTTACATCCATTTGTAGCGGCAGTACTTTTCTTCCGAGCGCTTCTATTTCTTTTACTATTCCATTATCTGCATTCACCTCTCTTAAACCAAGCGCTATGTCGGCTCCAGCTTCTGCAAGGGCAAGCGCACAGGCTCTTCCCAGACCCCTGGCAGCGCCGGTTACCAATGCGATTTTCCCCTGTACGTTTACATCATCTGAATTTTTCATTTTGATCTATAGTTTATAGGTAAACCCTAAAGTATAATAAATAAAACACAAGGTAATTTACAACGAATTCAGATAAACATTTTTCCCGGTGGATCTTCCGGAAGTATAAGAGGTAAAACAGGAATCTTCAAAATAAGTTCGTTTACTAACCGGGGAATGGGCACACCATTTCAAAAGCTTGTCAGGCCTCAGCAGCGAACATAGTTTGTAATTTGTTTATTTTTATCATACATGAAGCAACTTTTAACTTCCAAACCCTGGTGGGGCGCTCCCAAAAAGTTCAGCACCGAAAGCCGCGACCGAAAGATCAGTTGGCTGGAATTGTTTTATGACCTTGTGTATGTAATTGCGATTTCAACCATTACGCACTATTTGGCGCAGCAATTCAACATGAACGCCTTGCTTGATTACTTTTATTTGTTTGTAATTATTTTCTGGGGCTGGCTGAACGGAAGTTTATACTACGACCTGCATGGCAGCGAAGGGCTGCGCACCAAACTGATGACGCTTTGGCAAATGCTGATCATTGCTGCGTTGGTAATTACTCTTCACAGTGAACCGGTGCATTTGTTGTTCAATTCCACTATCATTCTGCTGATCATGCAGGTTTACATTACCTACCTTTGGTGGAGTGTGGGCTTTTATGATAAAGCCCACCGGCGCCTTAACCGGCCTTACACTCTACTTTACCTTGTCTCGTTTGCATTAATACTCGCCACTTTATTTCTGCGCCAGCCATACATCCGAATCATGTTTTACCTGACGCTTCTGTTCAATTATCTTCCTCCATTTTTTTCTTACTATTTTCTTAGGAGAAAAGGATTGGAACTTACATTGTCTTCAAGCATGACGGAAAGGCTTGGGCTTTTTACCATTATCATTTTTGGAGAAGTAGTATTGGGCGTTACCAACGGCGTTATCGCGCTGCATCACCTTGATGCTGCCACATGGTTGCGGTTTGTAATAGCGATCAGTATTGTATTTACGCTCTGGTGGTTGTTTTTTACCATGGTTTCTGACAGGAAATGTAAACCCGGGTTGCTGAACAGCAGCCTTTTTGAATTTTTGTTTATCCCTACGCTCATTGGCCTGGGTTTGCTGGCCGCTTCTTTCAGTGGATTGTTTACTTATTATAATGCGTCAATTGTACAAACGATTTGGTTTTCCCGGACTTTTGGTTTTTCGATCAGTCTTTTTTTGCTGGGTATTTGCGCAATGATGTCGCTCCTGGAATACCCGGAAATTTTTCTTCATTTCAAAAAGCCCGCAAAGAAGGCGTTCTTTGTCACTGCGGTGGTTATCGCCATTTTTACCTGGCTTCATTTATCCATTGGTTTGGTTTTTTATTTGTTGATGGTGCTGATGGTTTTGCTCGGGCTGATCTTGTATTTAAACGGCATTTGGTTCAGGATGATGAAAAAGGAAAAGGATTCTGATCCAAAAAAATAAAGGCCGCTGAAAACAACCCTTATCTTTAATTGTTCAAAATAAAATTGATGGCGAACATCTACCATTTGTGTTCATCATGGCCTGCAGTTCTTTTGTTGCCATCGTGATCGTTTTTAGCATATCGGAATTGCATTTGTCTCATTTCATTTTTACGTTGATATTGGAACCAGTCAATTTGTTTTGCTTTTTGCCTCCGGGATAAATGACGGTCATTTTTTGCGAAAGCCATTTTTTGATCATATTCGCGATCGATCGTTTCAAGTTGCTGTTGTTTTTTTCTGTAGGAATTGTATCCATCATTATAACCCGCGATTTATCAAATCGTCTTCATTAAATACCGGATGAAATTCTTTACCAGATATGCTGAGTCCTGGGATCAGATAGAAATTGTAAAGAAGCATTGAATAAAACTGCGTTTTTCTAACATTTTGATTTTCAATGAATTTATATATGATTATTTATGCACTATTAAACTATCCCGAAACCGGCCAAATCAGGTTAATTGTCGAGAAAAACTATCCAACGGTCGAAAAGACTTGGTTGCTAATACTCTAAAAAAGATATTCGTACAGCAATCTTGTTTACCAATAAAAAACAACTTCTAATAAAGAACTGCTTTAAATCCCAGGGAATGAATGATGATTAGTTAAGAAATCTTTTGTTGTAAAATTTGATTCAAAAAATTGTGGCGCATAGAGTATAAAATACAGATCCGCTCCGATTTATGAAAGCATCTTTTTTGATGCAGCAGGCAAAAATATGTATGAATCAGAGAGGAACCAATGCCCAGGCCCACAGGGTACTTACTAAAATGACTTATGATGCGGGAGGCAGATTACTTACCATTGCAAAAAATATTGATAATGCGTCTTCTGACCAAACTATTACTACCAACACTTATAATGAACTCGGCCAGCTTTCCAATAAACAGTTGGGTAATAATATCGAAAATCTCGCTTACGCTTACAATATAAGGGGATGGCTAACCAGCATCAACAAAAATTATTTGTCAGGTTCGGGGAGCAATTATTTCGGAATGGAACTGGGTTATGATAAAACCACAGCTGCCGTTAGCTCAACCAGTTATGCTACGCCGACTTACAACGGTAACATTGAGGGAACCATCTGGAAGAGCAAAGGCGACGGCATAGCCAGGAAATACGATTTTACCTATGACAATGTAAATCGCCTTACTGCTGCCAACTTCCTGCAAAATTCGAGTGGCAGCACCTGGGATAACAGTTATTTGAATTTCACGGCCAATAACCTTTCGTACGATGCCAATGGCAATATCATGACCATGAACCAGTATGGTTTTAAAGTAAATGGCTCCGGACCAATTGACCAGTTAACCTATACCTATCAAACCAACAGTAACAAACTTAGTAAAGTAGATGATGCTTTTAATGATGCCGGAAGTAAATTGGGCGATTTTCATTATTCAGGCACTAAAGGTGCTTACGATTACAGTTATGATGGAAACGGAAACCTCGTTCTGGACAATAACAAAGCCATCAGCAGCATTACCTATAACCCTCTTAATTTACCCAACCAGGTTAGCGTTACCAATAAAGGAACCATTACCTATACGTATGATGCTGCAGGTGACAAGTTAAAGAAAACAACGGTCGAAGGTGCTAAAGCCACTACCACCTTATACCTGGGAGGCACGGTTTACCAAAATGATACCCTGCAGTTTATTTCGCATGAAGAAGGCAGGGCGCGATGGGCCTTGCATCATTATGTAAACGGAAGTACCGCTTATGGTTTTGAATATGATTATTTTCTGAAAGACCATCTTGGCAATACGAGAATGGTGCTTACCCAGGAAAAAGATACGGCTCAATATATCGCCACGATGGAAGCGGCCTACCGTACTACCGAGAGCCAGTTATTCTATAATATACCGCTAACCTCCTATGCAAGAAGCGCGGTATCCGGATATCCCACCGATAATACCACGGTTCCCAACGACTCATTGGCACGAGTGAATGGTAACGGACCCAAAACCGGGCCATCACTGCTCCTAAAAGTGATGAGTGGAGACGTGGTAGACATAGCTACCAAATCTTTTTACAAATCTGGAGGAACTGTTAATTCACCCAATTCGATATTAACTGATGTTGTAAATTCTCTGGCAGGAGGTATTGTTACCGCCACATCCGGAGCTCATGGTGTGCTTACTGATCTGACCAATTCCACAAACGGGCCTGTATACGCAGCCATTAATTCATTCCTTCCGACCAACGATCCTAATATGGTGGGAAAGCCCAAGGCATACCTCAACTGGATATTGCTCGACGACCAGTTTAAGGGAGTAACCACCTATCCGCAAAGCGGAGCTATACCAGTTGGAAGTGCAGATGTGTTAAATACCTTAGCCTATTCAGGAATTCCGATAACTAAGAGTGGATATTTGTATATTTGGGTTAGTAATGAGACGCCCGGATGGGATGTGTTCTTTGACAATCTTTCTGTAAAGCAGTATAGTAGCCCTATAACAGAGGAAACGCATTATTATCCGTTCGGCTTGACAATGGCGGGGATTAGTTCGAAAGCATTAAAC
>JAGWRO010000071.1 GCA_028876495.1 Bacteroidota bacterium | reverse complement strand
GTTCGAACTTTTGCCGCCAGCTTCTTTCAGATTCCACCTCACGATGGACACCCTTGCTCTTGGCTAATGCTTCCGACTGTAACGGCGCATTCGGGACTTCCACCCTATAGTTGATATACATGCCTAACATACAAAAAGGGAGTGTAGAAACACCCCCCGGTACTTGATTATGAGAAAATTATTTTAATAGATTTTCATTTTTAATTATCGCGATGCGGGCATAAAACTCAATCATGCAGGCTTCATCAAGAAGCCATTTTGATTTGGTTGATTCATTTTTAGATCCATACCAATCTTTATAAAGAAGACCGAACTTGTCTTGTCTTTTCCACGCATCGTTTACATTAATGATAACTGCATTTACATATTTCGGATTACCGTCAACGTTATACAACGCTTCGTAACCACGAAATAAAACAGTTAAAAACCAGGGCATATCTAAAAGTGATACATGACCACTGTTTGTCGTTTTTGAAAAATGATTGTAGGAGGCCGCTGCAAATGATCGTGCATTGTTAAGATATCTTTTGTCGCCTGTGAACTTATAAAGTGATACTGCTGCCTCCAGCATAAACCCTGTATTATAGGTCCAGAAGGTTCTGTTAATATCTCCATTTAGTTTTTCATCATTACTAATTATACCCGTTGCCGAATCTCTAAGATTTTGATACACCCATTTATAAAACTTTTTACCCCAATTTAAATAATATGGATTTTTAGTTCCCTGGTATATTTTTAAAGCCACCAGGGTTGCGGTTCCGTTGCTACACGCCGGTTTCTGATCCTTATGACCTTCCAGCCATGTAACACCACCTCCAAGATCATTGTTCCATCCACTAATGATGAATTTAAAAACTTCTTTAGCTCTTTGGAGATACACAGGATTACGCGTATTAAAATAGGACTCCATATATTCAATCCCGACCAATCCGTTGTCATCATAATAACGATCTGCTTTTTCAAATTGAACGGGATATGCCTGGTAGCCTGGGGGAGAGCGACTTGTGTCCCGGTATTTTTCAACACCTGTAATAAGGCTGTCGAGATAAGGCAGATATTTTTTTCGTTCCGAAGGTATTTTTAAAAGGACATTCGTTGCTGAAAACATGCCGGAAAACGGCCATAGAAAACTTACTTTTTTTTCTTTTACCCCACTTCCCTGAAAATAGGTTAGAGTATCGGAACGGTTAGAGGGAAAATTTTCAGTGAACAATCCTATGTATCTTGGCGTCCTGTAGAAATTCCATACTCTTGAATATAAAAGTTCAGCTCTTTTCAAATATATTAACGAAGAGTCCTGAGCTGCCGCGGAAAAAGAATTGCCGAAAGCAAATAACCCAATTAAAAAAAGTCTTGAAAATTTTCCCAATTATTTCTATTTTAAAATTGAAAATACTATTGCCGGGATGGTGGAGGAATTTTTGTGCCCCATGCTTTGTTTGGTTTACTACCCATTACAAACGAAAGCTTTCCGCCTTTCATTAAGTCATCCCTGAAAAGCCAGCAATTGTTCAGACGTTTGCCATTAAACTCTGCAGACTGCACATATACATTTTGCTTTGAATTATTTTTTGTATCAATTACAAGTGTTTTGCCATTTCCTAAAGCAATTGTTGCTTTATCAAATATCGGACTTCCCAATTCCACGATTGGTTTTGCATCTGTAAAACCTTTGACATCAAACAAACCCAATGCAGTCATAACATACCACGATCCTAACTGCCCCTGGTCTTCATCCTGGCCATAACCATAACCATGAATCGGTTCAATTCCATAGAATTCATGGCAAATGGATCTTGTCCATTTTTGTGTGAGCCATGGCTTACCGGAAAAATTAAACAACCAACTGATGTGCAGGCTTGGTTCATTGCCATGATTGTAGATGGAGGAGATGCCGGCGAAAGCGTTGATAGTTTTACCGCCTCCGAAATCATCCTTTTCTGATTTTTCAAAAATATCATTCAGGTTTTTATTAAAATAATCTTTGCCTTGCAAAGAGATTAATGCAGCAGGATTTTGAGGAACGTAAAAAGTATATTGCATTGCATTGCCCTCCTGGTACCCACGCCACGGTGCATATGGATCAAATTTATCAATAAAAACGCCAGTTGCTTTTTTGGGCTCAAGCAGCTTATTTGCAGGATTGTAAAGATATTTCCACCCGTTTGAATACTTCATGAGCTTTTGATAATCCTCTTTTTTCCCCAACGCTTTTGCCATTTGTGCTGCCGCAAAAGCGCTAAAGCTATACTCAAGTGTATGCGAAGCTGAAAAATTTGAACCTGTGGAATCGGTTACAAAATTTCTACCATCCCCCTCTAAGAAAGGAACATATCCGTAATGTATAAACGCTTTCGTATCCATTTTACCGGAACCTACCGGCCTGTCCTTCCAGCTAACTTCATTATTCTTTATCGCCTGGTAAGCGAGGTTGATATCGTAATCCCTGATACCAGCCTCGTAGGCAGCGGCAATGCAAAGCCCTACCATATTAGTTCCTACGCCAGAGACATATTCGCTATTAGCAATACCGTCTCCAAACCAGCCTTTGTCTTTATAAATCTGTAATTGTGTATGGATAAAATCTTCGTAAGCGCCAGGATAACTTAAAGACCAAAGCTGGGTCAGATCCCAATAAGCGCCCCAAACCGCATCAGTATTAATAAAATTATACTGGTTGCCGTTATTTGAAGTTGGCATATGGCCAATTAAACCATCATATTTAGGATAGTCGCCATTCACATCGCTGGCCACACCCCTGCCTAACAATGCATGAAACAGGCCTGTATAAAATTTTATTTTACTCGTATCATCTTTACCGTAAACCTTTATTTTACCAAGTTCCTTTTGCCATTCCGCCTGTGCTTTTTCTTTGGCTTCATCAAATGAAAGATTCTTTGCTTCGGTTTGCAAATTTAATTTGGCATTGGCCTCTGATGTATAAGAAAGGCCAACTTTAATTTCTATTTTTTCATTGGCAACCGTTTTATAATCTAAAAATAAGCCAGCGCCTATTCCCTTTGCTGATAGTGAATTTTGCCTGATATTATCAGCTGTAAATGAACCAACGTCTTTGGGCCTTTTGCTGAGTTCTCCGTAAAAAAACATATCTACTTTTCCTGTGGAGTCATATATTTTTACATACTTTGGATAGGTATTTACAAATCCTTCAAAGTGAATATCATCGATCATGTGTATTTCAGCGTCTGTTACGCGGCCACTTTCCCCCTGGACATTTCCAATATCAAGAATAATGTGTGACTGATCGCTTGCCGGAAAAGTATAACGGTGAAAGCCTACTCTCATTGTTGCAGTAAGTTCAGCAGTTATATTATAATCATCCAACAAGACTTTATAATAACCCGGCTGAGCCAATTCATTTTTATGATCGAAATGCGAACGGTAACCACTTCCTGGTTTATCGGGATCTCCTGGTTTTACTTTCAACGGACCAGTTGTTGGCATAAAGCTTACGCCACCCACCTGCCATTCGTGAAAATGTACAAACCCTTCAATTGAATTTTGCCGAATATCATAACCCACAGCCTCCCAACCTTGGGCATTCCCGTAATGACCATTTGTAGAAGGAGCGAGCTTCGCCATACCTTCAGGCACCGCTGCCGGAGTGTAAAAAAACCATCTACTATGTGCTGTTCCTATTCCCGGATCTACATATTGCAGTAAGTTTTGCGCTTGTAAGATACCCACTGACAATAAACCAATCATTATAAAAAAGAAAAGCCTGAATATTTTCATTTGTCTTAAATTTTGTAATTCGTCTATTGGTAACCGTTATTATTTATATTTTGAAAGAAGTGCCTGAACTCTTTGCATCCAGGCCTGGTCGACGCCTTCGAAATTACTGTAACGCCCTGCTCCGTCAAGGCCCGCAAACTGGTAATAACCGTGAGAGTTTGGATCCCTTAACACGGTATTGATTGCATCAATATTCCCTTTTGCATATGCAAGCCACGAAGTATTTTTATCAGCTTCATATAACCGGATCATGGCCTGTGAAGCCCATCCGCACCATGCGGGATTTATTCTTTTATCACTTGTATTAAAAATGTAAACATTATGTGCTCCATCCCATAATGTTTTATTCATTGCGTTGGCGATTGCTTCAGCTTTGCTAAGATATGCCGGGTCATTCATTGCCTTACTGTACCATAGATATGCCTCAAGCATTATTGAATTATCATAAGTAAAAATTTCACTGAATTTTTTACCTGTATTGTCGTATTGCCAGATAAAGAGACCGGTATTGCTATCAAACATTTTGCTCGTTAACCAATTATTGACCGATACTGCCCAATCTTGATAAATTGTTTGGCCGGTAATGATGTATAGACGAAGGAACAATTGCAGCACCAGGCCATTTGTTTGTGTTGATTTTACCGGCTTCTCGGTATTCCACCAAAAGCCACCTCCAAGAGAACTATCCCATAATCCACTTTTAATGATCCAGTTGGCACATGCTTCGGCCTTGGCAAGGTAAGCGGTTTTGTCAGCACCGTTTGTTACATCATATGCCTCCAAATACACAATTCCGGTTAATGAGTTATCATCAACATATTTGGTGCCTGCAGCCCCGGAACCATCAGGATTCGCAGCAGCAAAATAACCCCCGTTCGGATCTGTTTTATCCCACATATTTTCCATCCATTTAAAAGTAGCATCCATAGATTTCAGGTAGGACGAATCTCCAATTTCAATCATTGCAGCATCCGCATAAATCTGGCTGACATTGTACCATTCAAAAGCGCTGTTTGTATTAGTTGAAGTATTTACCCGGTAACTGTTATAAGAAGTCAGAAGGTTTGAATTGATAAAATCATTTGTTTCCCTGGCTTTGGTTAGATATACCGATACAAGATGAACAGGCGTTGTATCAACAGGCGGCGTTGTAAGTGGTACAGGTGTATCTTTCCCTTTGCCGCATGACGATAGCAATACAATTATTGAAGCCAGCAAAACAAATACATTTCTTGTTTTCATAATTCTGTTTTATCGTCCATGGTTAAATAAACATGGAGTATTCGTGTCTATTAAAGTACAGTGACCTTATGCGTATAAGGACCATTAGCATTAAAATAAACGTCTACTTTCACACTATGATTATCTGCAGATGGATCGAACTTATAGGTATTATTCCATTGATCATTGGTTACAGGAAACAGGTAAAAATAAGAAGCGGGCTGCCCTGCGGGCGGAACGTTATTGGCGTTCTGGCTTCCAAAATATTCTAAACCTGCAGGCGTATGTACAATAAATTTATAACGGTCATCCCTACCCCAGGAAAACTGAACAAAGACAACAGGCAAACTATCGATTTGCCAGGTGCTGTTCCCTATATAAGTCAATTGGCCAATTTCTGCATTATTTGCAGATTGAAACAATCCAATTGACTGGATTTCTGTCGCTTCTGAAGTAGCTACATTAAAGTCATAAGATAAGCGAAAAGCTTTTGTGGCACCGGTTACTTCAGTAGGTGTATTACCCAGTTTGATTATGTTACTATTGTTTACATCAATGTAATATTCTGTACCACTTGCATTTCGCTGGTCGGTCAGCAGATAACTTCCTGCTGTTAAGGAAGTGTATAATTCAAAAACGCCATCCGCAGTTTTCTTCAGGGGAATTGCATTGGTTGGATCGTTACCCGCTTCTGTTGCAGTCCCAAATAGGAATAAAGAATCAGGAACGGTGGCAAATCCTGCCGGACGTGCAATCTGAAGCGTTCTCGTTTCAGTACTTATTTTTGTATTGGTTGCTTTTGAAGCCAAAACTGCCCATTTTACTTTACCGGAACTGGAAGCTTCAATACCCGCTAACGACGCAATCTTATTCAAATCTTTTTGAGAAACGGTGGCCTGGGTTTGAATGCCTGAACCGTCAGCAAGTATCTTATAAACAGGCTTCGTGAAATCACCATCAGCTTTATCGAAAGCAACTTCATAAAGCACTACCCCGCTATCCGGAGTTTGTGCAGCGCTCCATTGAAAAACTATGTTCCCACCAGTTGCCGGTTGCAGTTGAATGTCAGAGTTGTCTGAAGGTGCTAAAAGACTACTAACGGCAGTAAGATTAAGATCCAACGGTTTAATATCTTTTTTGCATGAAGCAATTAAAAGTAACGTTAGCGTGGCGAGCAAACCTTGTCTAATATTTTTCATAATTAAATTTTTAAAGCATTTTGATTAATTGTATCCAGGATTTTGAGTAAGCTTATCATCCAGACTTATTTCTGAAGACGGAATCGGCCATAAATAATCTCTCGCAGGATCAAACTGGCGTTTTTGAACCCTGATGTAACCATTGTCAACTGAAGGATCGCCAAACCTGGCCCCATGGGCATAGCCATTCATAACACTATCGGCAATTTTCCATCTCCTGATGTCATCAGTCCTTAAACTTTCCATAGCAAATTCGGCTCTCCTTTCTCTCCTGATTATATTTGTCATATCCGTATTTCCGGGATAATCCAGGGCTCCCGGATCAGTGAAACCGGCCCTTTGTCTTAAAAGTTTTATTGTTTTGTCCCATACTGTCTCATCCATCTGACCGAGACTGTTTTTTGCTTCGGCATAATCCAGTAAAATTTCAGCATACCTTATCAAATGAAGATTATTACCAGAAACAAAATTGGCCAATGCACTTGGATCAAAATATTTTCTCCAGTAATATCCTGTTGGGGATGAACTTTGCGAAGCTGGATTGTATTCATCAGGAGCTGATGGGTCAGGATCTGATCCTGGTTTTATGTGAATAATTTTAATGCTTCCATCCGGTTTTACCCATTTATAACCATCATATACGACTGTTGCTGTAAGTCTTGGATCACGGTTCATATAGGGATTGTTTTCATCATATCCGGAACCTGTATCCGATATGCCTTTTCCATTCAGCATAATGTAACTGTCAACCAGTTCCTGCGTTGGAGCCATACTGCTTACACGACCGCCGATAGATCTTGGAACAAAATCCCAAAGTTCATTCCACGTCCTTATCGTTGGTACATATTGAAGTGATAATATAGTTTCGGGATTCACCTTATTAACAGTTGGGCTACTGAACAAATCGCTATAGTTTGCAGCCAATGAATAGTGACCATAAGTCGCCTGATTATTCATTAATTTTTCACAAATAGTAACTACATCGGCCATTCGATCCCCCTGGTACAAAAGCACTCTTGCTTCAAGAGCCAATGCAGCACCTTTGGTTATTCTTCCGTTTTCACTTTCAGGAAGTTCATCTTGAGAAGGTAAAATAGCAGCGATAGCTTCAAGTTCATTGGTCACAAATTTTATAACAGTGTCTTTTGGAGCACGAGCTATTTGTATGGCTTCATCTGGAGTAAGATTATGGTCAACCAATGGTACATCACCATACCATTTTGCTAAATTAAAATGCTCAAATGCACGTATAAATCGAGTTTCAGCTTTCATCCTGTTTTTTACATCGGGTGAAAGAGTTGTATTCTTGTCTATATTTTCCAGGAAAATATTACATGATTTAATAGTGCTGTAGTAATAAGCCCAATCCCCCTGGAACTTTGCAGTACTCGCTGTTGAATTACCACTTGCTATTAAATTATAATCACCGGTTGATGAATAGGCGTTATCAGATAAAGCCTCATTATAAAAGAAAAGCGAGCTGTTATACATCAAGCTATAATTATTATACAAGGCACTGTAAACATTTGCATCTGTTTGCCAGAAAGTCAGGTCGGAAAACCTGTCGGTAGGAGCCAGATCAAGTTTTTTACAGCCTGCAGATGCAGTCACAGCCAGAATCATGATGGATAGTTTTTTTAAAAAATTCATATTTTCTGATTTTAAAATTTTATTAAAATGTAAGGTTGAGTCCTGCGCCATAAAATACGGGAAGCGGATAACTGCGCGCACTGTTTGAATAAGAACCTAAACTAAGGTTATTTCCAAATTCTGTTGTTTCTGGATCAATAAACTTCAACTTAGTTATGGTAATAAGATTTTGTCCTATCAGGGACACTCTTATTTTTTGTATTCCGGCTTTCCTTGTTACCTTCCTGGAAAATGTATATCCGATATTTATGTTTTTCAGTCTTGCATACGCAGCATTGAATTTATACAGATCAGAGCCCGTTCTCCAGTTATAGGTGTTAGATGATGAGCCAATAGCTGCAAGCCTTGGAAACCGTGCATTTGGGTTTTCGGGAGTCCAGAAATCGGTTTGATGATCGTATAACGTCGCGCCGTAGTTGTAGTGGAATGGTTCAACCAATTCACCTCGCAAAAATTCATCTCTTTTACCTACACCTTGTATAAATAATTGCAGATCGAAACCCTTTAAAGCTATTGTGTAAGTAAACCCAAAAGTGTAACGAGGAAAAGGGTTGCCTAAAACTGTTTTGTCTTTATCATTAATAACTCCATCGCCGTTTAAATCTTTAAATTTCAAATCACCCACTCCAACAACAGCGCCTGCCGGCTTCGGAGATTTAATAATATCAGCTTGGTTT
The DNA here is from genome assembly GCA_028876495.1 of Bacteroidota bacterium. Lineage (GTDB taxonomy): Bacteria > Bacteroidota > Bacteroidia > Chitinophagales > Chitinophagaceae > Ginsengibacter. The sequence goes on along the minus strand of JAGWRO010000071.1, from coordinate 9,225 downwards.
TGGAAAAAACCATTGGTTTCATAGCCGTAATACTGCGTTATGGGTTGACCAACTTTTCTTATCAACTGAAACACATCCTGGTTTATGATCTGCTGCGTTGTACCTCCTGTTAACGCTAATAAGGTATTTTTGCTATCCGCTACATTTAAACTAAAACTTTGTGTAACCATCCTGCCTCTCAGCTTATATCCTACCAGGGCTTCCCAACCCTGATTTTTAACTTTAGCTACGTTATAGTCAGGTAATGCAGCTCCAAAAATTTGAGGTACATCGTATCTTGGTTGCAAAATATTACTGGTTGTCTTATTGAAATAGTCAAATGATAAAGTGAGACTATTATTTAAGAACCCGGCATCCATTCCAAAATTTAATGTAGCAGCTTTTTCCCATGTTAAATCCTCGTTACCTAATAAAAATCCGGCACCACCAACCGAATTGTTGTTGAATCCATAGGCACTTGGATAATTAAAATAAGTAGTTTGATATTGATAAGAGCCCACGTTTTGATTTCCCAAAACTCCGTACGTGGCTCTCAATTTAAGATTGCTAAAAACGTTCCTGAGGTTGTTCATAAATGATTCATCAGAGACAATCCATCCTGCATTTACAGAAGGAAAGAAGCCTGCTCTTTTTCCTTTGGCAAATTTTGACGAAGCATCTTCACGAAATGTTCCCTCCAGCAGATATTTACCTTTAAAAGAATAATTAATACGTCCGAATAGGGAATTAATACTGGATTGATCAACTGCAATACTATTGTATGAATTAACTGGATCGACTAAAGTTCCTGTAGTAGGTGTTCCCAAAAGAGGATCAGTTAAAGTTTTTTGTAATTGAAAGCCATTCGATCTGAAATTTTCATTGGAAGCCCCTAATAATACTTTGAAGGAATGATCTCCAATGTCTTTGCTATAGTCAGCAAAAACCTGTGTATTCAGTAATAAAGATTTGTAATTATTATCAAACACTGTTCTGTCATCTCCATATACCCCAGAAGGCACATAATTGACCTGTGTTCTCCTGAAAAAATTCCCATTATTCATTATGGTTCCACCGAAAATTCCGGTCAATTTCAAACCTTTTGCAATGCTTAGCACACCGTTGATATTCCCAAAAATCTCATCATTATCTGACTGATTATATCCTCCTTTTTCGAGTACTCCGTACTCATTATATTGAGATGCAACAGAGTTGGTTAGATAATTACCTGCTGAATCTTTCCAGTTAAAATTCAAAGGAACACGATTGGCATCCGCAAAAATATTATTGTCTCCAACGGTATTGGTTTTATTGCGGGTCTTTGTATAATTGAGAATAATGTTGGCTTTTAACTTACCAACCACAGATGTTTCGTTCAAGCGCAGGTTGTATTTTGTATAACCAAACGGTAGCCCTGAACCTCCGTTGCCAATAAGATTGCTTTTTTGATCCTGGTAACCAGCTGAAATAAAATAAGAATTAGTTGGGCCCCCACCACTTATACTTATATTATGTGATTGCAAAGGTGCATTATGTAAAAGATGTTCTATATCCCATGTTCCATTGCCTTCATCTTTCAATTGTTGAATCTGCTCTGGTGTATATACAGGTGGCAATCCGGAATTTATTAAAGAAAGGTTTTTATAATAAGCATTATCCCATGCACTGACTTTATGAACCAATACTTTTGGGACCTGAGTTCCATAACTGCCATCATAACTTAAGGTAGGTTTCTGATTAAGTTTTCCGGATTTGGTTGTTACCAGTATTACTCCATTTGCTGCGCGGGAACCATAGATTGCTGCGGATCCTGCATCCTTCAATACAGAAACACTTGCGATATCATTCGGATTGATCGTATTAAGATCTCCACCTATTATACCATCAATTACTATTAAAGGATCGTTATTCCCCAATGTACCTACACCTCTGATGTTTAAAGTAACATTACTTCCAGGATCCAACTGGCTTTGCTGGATTATTAAATTTGGTGATTCACCTTGCAACGCTTGTAAGGTATTGAGCACAGGTTTGTTTTCTATATCTTTTGATGATATTTGGTTAACAGCGCCAGTAATATCAATCTTTTTTTGTGTGCCATAACCAATGACTACGACGTCACTTAGTTGATTTATCTTCGGGACTAATGATACATTTAAAATCCCAGATGTTGGAATCGGGAGGATTTTTGTAATGTACCCCACAGATGAGAAAACAAGATTGTTTGTACTGCCGGAAGGTACTTTTACACTATAACCTCCACTCTCATTGGTTGTAACTCCCCTGTTTGATCCTTGAAGGACAACACTTACACCCGAGACCGGCGAACCCGAAGTATCTTGTACAACTCCGGTAACAATATTAGAATTTTGGGCTGACGCTGAAGAGCTCCACGCGGCCAAAAAAATAGTTAACGCGAAAAAGAGCAATAACTTTTTCAGGGATATGAAGTAACTCAACCTTAGTTTAAATAATCTCATTTGGCAACATTTTAAAAAGTTAATAAAAGCATGAATTTGATATTGTAAGTAATTGTGAGCATTTGTTTTTTGCAGAATCGCCATGGTGTAAAAAGTAATGGCGAAACCGGTTCGATTAAAAAAAATCGTCACGGTACTTCTCCAACTGTTTTAGTTTTGACTGCATACAACTTTTTGGAGGTTTTACCTTTCCAGTATTTTTCAATATCTTCCAGCGATTTCCCTTTGGTCTCTGGTATTAATTTTAAGGTTAGCCATAAAGCCGGAGCACATAGCACTGCAAAAGTCCAAAAGGTTGCGGCAGGCCCCCAGTTATCACTTTTGAGCATTAGAGGCGTCAACTGCCCTACGAAAAAATTTGCGATCCACAACGATAAGGTTGCAAGTGACACAGCTCGGCCTCTTACGGACGTCGGAAATATTTCACTAATAATTATCCAGCTTACAGGGCCAAATGAAAAGGCGAAACAAGCAATAAAAAGTAAAATAAAAATCAATATCCAGGGACCATGAACAATATTTAGTTTGAATAAAAAACCAAGTACGATCAATGCAAAAACGGCTCCTGATATGCCCATAATTAAAAGAGGCTTTCTACCCCATTTATCAACCGTAAAAATGGCCACAAAAGTGAATAAAACGTTTATAATCCCGATGGTTACCTGTCCACCTAAAGCATCTCCAAGAGAAAACCCTGCTTTATCAAGAATAGAAGGACCGAAGTAGATGATGGCGTTTATGCCGGAAACCTGTGAAAGGAAGGGTAAAGCCAGGCCTATGATTAATGCCACCTTGTAGACAGGAGAAAAAAGTTCTTTTATACCAGACTCCCCCTCGATGCTTTCCTTTATTTCTTTTACTTCCTTGTGGGCAGCTTCACTGGTGTTTATCTTGTTCAGATACTTTAATGCTTCATTTTCTCTGCCATTGATTAAAAGCCAACGGGGAGACTCAGGAATCAGAAATAAAGAAAAAAGAAAGATAAAAGCAGGAATCATTCCTAGTCCAATCATGGAACGCCATACTTCAAGGTTAATAAGATAATGAAGCCAGCCGCTAAAATTATTGTGCAGTGAAATATTTACCAGATATGCATTTGTAAAATAAGCGGCTACTATACCCAGCGTAATTGCAAGCTGGTACAACGCAACCATTCTTCCTCTGAAATGGGAAGGCGAGAATTCTGCAATGTAAAGAGGGCAAATCATTGAGGCAACACCTATGCCAAGACCCCCAACCAATCGAAATAAGATCAGAATGAAGGAATTATCTGCAAGCATGCAACCCATCGCAGAAATAAAAAATAAAGAAGCAGACAGTAACATTATTTTTTTTCTACCAAACCTGTCGCTTAGTTTGCCTGCAGCTGCAACCCCTATAATACACCCCAGCAATGCACAGCTAACAAACCATCCTTCCATAAAAAGACTGAAATGAAAATCTTTGGAAACAAATTCAAGAACACCTGAAATTACTGCCGTATCAAAACCAAAAAGAAATCCACCCATTGCGGCAATAAAGCACACAAGGAAAAAATATTTCTTATTCGGTATAGTTTGTTTTTGAATCATATCAAGCGTTATTTCATTTTTACGTTATCTGAAATGGTTATTCTTTTTTAGTTGGGATAGTTCTTTATATTCATATCTTTTTATATCTTATTTTATAAACGCTTTAATCACTTTCACAGCGTAGCCACTTTTATTGATCAATTTATAGGTTCCGGCAGATGCAGGTATTATAAAAGTCTCAGCGTAATTAAATTCTTGTAAACTGCCATTTAAGGTTTCCACTGTTATATTTGCACCTTCGACCAGCATTAATACATGGCATTTATCTTCAGTCTTTATTTCTGCTTCTTTTAAAAATTCTATACGGTGCACATCATAAAAATGTTCTTTATGGGTGGGCAAATGAATCAATGTGTATTGATCATTTTTTTCGAGTATTGATGGCCGTGAGATCAGTTCTTGTTTTACCTTTTCCCCTTTGCGCTCAAAATTCAAATTATTAAAAGCATGCACTATATTAATGGGTCGTGGTTTACCTTCCAGGTCAAGTCTTAGCCAATCATACATCTTAAAAGTAAAAATATAAGGTGTTGCGCTTATTTCTAATACGATATTATTGATCCCGGCACTATGGATGGTTTGATTGGGAATCAGGAACAAGTCGTGCTTATGCGATTTATGCTTTTGAACATATTTCTTTACATCAAGGGGCTTGTTGTTTTCCAGGCTTTCCTCCAGCACCTTCCGGAATTGATCTGCCTTAATATCCTCACAGAATCCAAGGTATACCGCTGCTTCATCCTTACAGTCCAGGATGTAATAGGTTTCATCCTGTGTAATATTTTCGCCGAAATTTTCTTGAATATAAGTTAATGAAGGATGGCATTGAATCGAAAGATTTCCTCCATCGAAAGTGTCCAAAAAATCAAATCTAATTGGAAATTCTTCACCAAAACGGTCTGAATCTTTACCTAATATTTCTTTCGAATTATGTTCCATCAACCAGGCAAAAGAAATTTCAAGTAAGTTTCCGTCACTTTCAAAAACAAGGCCGTTCTCAGGCACTATTAATTCAAAAGACCATGCATAGTTTATTTCGTTTTTATTTAATGAAGAAATATGCTTTTTCAACCATTGTCCGCCCCATGCCCCTGCCTCAAACCATGGCCGGGCCCTGATAATACTATGGCTCAACGATTGTAACCCTTCAATAATTGAATCTTTGAAAGCCCATGTTATATTCTCTTTCCATTGACCATCAGCAACGACAAGTATTTTGTTATTAATGGCTTTTCGATATTCATTTAGCAGAACCCAATCCACAAAATAGGAACGTTTATACATTGATGCATTATCAGCAATTTTAGAAGTTCCTATATTGGTAACACTTCCCGCCCGCATCCGGTATTGAATTTCGTTTTTTGGCAGATCAACGTATATAAGAGGCCACTCCCAATTGCTTAGTCCTGCGCCAACTCCAATAAGGACAACCAGTTCATAACTCCCTATATCGCTTCTTAATTCTTTAATGGCTTGTATATCATAAAGATCTTCTAAATGAAGCGTAGTTTTTTTGCCCCATACTGAATCAGGTTCTCCGAGATAGGGTCTCACTAATTCTTCAATTTCATTTTCTGATTTCAGAAAAGCAGAGGTTTCATACCATAAAACATTTAACTGTTTTTTCTTAAACAATTTTGTCAGGTTCCTCCTGATGGCACTCCAGTCATTGCCGGCATAACCGTCTATCATTATTGCATTATACTCGGTCATCCATTGGGCCATTGTTTCATAACCGGAAAATATTTTGCCATCCCCTAAGGTGGAGAATGGATACAAATCATACTCTCCCGGTATTGCCGGTTTTCTAGCCTTCATCGGCATTAATTCTTGTAATGATTTACGCCAGGGGATTTCGGGGGTACGATCAGCTTCCATTATTTTCAATAATCCTGCTGCTCCTGCAATAGCAGACAACTCCATTTTATCGGAAATTTTTAAAGGGATCGTGATGTTACTTTTTTCCTGTAACAATTGTATTAAAGTGGGTAAAAACAGGCTGGATGATTGCGCAATGCTCCCACCTATAACCAGGCAATCTGCCTTGAAGGATAGGAGCCATGGTGATAACAATTCTGCCATATTATCAGCAAGCATCAAAAATAGCTTAATCGCTTCGGGTTCTTTATTAATGCTTGCCTTCTGTGCAATTTCTTTTACATCAGAAATTCTTTTCCCGGTGATTGCTGCATAGGTTTCCACCAACCAACGGGAAGAAATATAATCTTCAGCCACACCGTCTTTAAATGGAATATTATAGAGGCATCCATCTTGAGGAACACCATCAGCACTTTTTAACAACTGATTTTCAGCAACAAAACAGGAACCAAGACCTGTACCGAGGGTAATCGCAACGACTCTTTTAAAGCCACTGGCGATTCCGTTACTACATGCTCCAAAACCAAAACAGGCAGCATCATTTTCAAAATAAATGGGTATTTCCTCTTCAAGACCAAGCCTGCTTCTTAAAGCTTCAGCTATATTTATTCCAAATAACGCTTCATATTTATTCACTCCTTTGATTTGTGATATTCCATTCTGATAATCGAAAGGACCAGGCATGGCAATTCCGATACCTTCCAAAACATAACCATCCAATTTGCCAAGAGAAACAGAAATACAGCTGAGCCATCCATCTAAAATGGTCTGAAAACAATTTGCCTGAGAATTAATTCTTTGCCTGCAAAAAGATTCTTCCATAATCTGACCATCTGATGATTTTACCAGTGCAGAAGAGATATGTGAACCACCTACATCAATTCCTAGGATTAATTTGTCAAAATGTTTGAACATATTACTGTATAAAAAAAATTAAGTTTTTTTGATGTCGATTGAATAGGTAAATTTATCTGATCTGTAGTAGCCTAAATTATATTCGGTAGGCCGGTCACCGGCGTCATAAACAAATCTTTCCCTAAATAGTATTGGATCCGATTCTGCAACTTTAAGTTTTTTTGCCATTTTACCTGCCAGCATCGCCTTAATATTTTCCGAAGATCTTTTTACCAGTATACTATACTTATTTTCCAACATAGTATATAAAGGCATCTCAAAATCGTCATTATTATCAAGACCAATGCGGGGATGGAAATAACTTTCAAAATAAACAATTGGCTCACCCGCAGTCCCCTTTAGTTTTGATAATTTCAACACTTTACGTCCTTTATCAATGTTAAAAAAAGTACTTAAATTAGTATTTGCCAGAACCCATTCAATCTTTAACTCTAGGTTTATTACATGAATTCCTCTTTCCCGCATTTCCTGGGTAAAACTATACCAATGATCTAAGCCTGTAGTGAGAGATTTTTTTTGGGCAGCCTTGGTACCTACCCCTTTCTTTCTAACAAGCAATCCCTCATGTTCCAACCTGTTAGTTGCCTGTCGAATCGTATTTCGGGAAACACCGAGCCTATTAGCTAATTCAACTTCCTTTGGAAGAAAAGCCCCATTATTAAATTCAGGAGCTGAGACCATTTTACGAAGAAGTTCTTCTACTTGAAGATGCAGAGGTATTTTACTTTCGTGGTTGATTTGTAACTTCATATTATTGTAAGAATGTTCAAACATACCAAATGTTTATTTCCCATCCAAATATTTTTTCCAATATTCTCAATATAAGAAATCGTTGGTAGGTAGAACCTTCCAAATGTAACTTAAAAAAAATCATCCTTGGCTTGATCAGACCGTCATATTCCTTATCAAAGGTTCCTCCTGTAAAAAAAAATTTATCCTTATATTTTTGTAGTCTTATCAATTTGGGGAAGGAACGTAAAATTAAGTGTCCTCGTTTTTCAAACAAGATCACAAAACCAGAAGCCGGACTTTTTATTTCCCGGGCCTTTATATTCCCGATAAATCTTTTCCCCGGTTTCGAAGGAAACCGCTTTTGAGAAAACAGGTCCGTCAAAACAAAACGTATGGAACTCCCCGTTTTCACCGCAGGGATCCACTCCTTGCGGCAGGTCACGCAAAAAATCGGCATCGACCAGCCGGCCTGCAAAAGAGGCATCCAGTTTATCAGCGTCTACGCATACCGTTATAGCCTTAAAACCCAGTTGCAGAAATTCTTTCAACATTTCCCCGGTGTCTTTTTTCCATAAAGGGAAAACCGTTTTGATCCCGTAAGGAGCGAGTTGCTTTTCACGCCAGGCTCTCAGGTCTTCGAGAAAAATATCCCCAAAAACGGCGCAGGTAAATTTTTCCCGGCGCAGGGTTTCCACGGCAGCCCTCATGCCATTTCCGTATTCTTCCATGGAGGGTTGTTCAGGCAGTTCAATGGTGGTACCGCGTATCCCGGTAGCGGCCACCTGCCGCATGAGTAAGTCCCGGCGCAGTCCGTGCATGCTGACCCGGTTATGAACGCGGTTGACGGACGTGAGTAAACGCTCCACGCTATAGCGTGTATCCTGTTTCAGGTAATACAGTGCCAGCGCTGCATCCTTTCCGCTGCTCCAGTTGAAATACGATTTGATTTTCAAGAGATAAAAGTACCGATTAAAAAATATTTTTTACCCTCTCCATTTTAATTTTACTTTGCCTTCTATATATTATGATATGAGGCCTGATTATCCCTCTAAAATATTTGATGATAAATCAGACAACTACTGTTGTTTAATGCAAGCCCTTGCTGAAGATGCTTCCCCCTGCGTCCAATAATTTTCCTTCCGCAAAGTAAATTTTTGAAAATAATGGCTAATGGATGTTATTACCAGGATAGTAAACGATCCTGATAGATCCTTTTAATTTTTTATTTCTTAAGAAGCTTTACGAAGGAAGCGTTCTTCTTTTCCTTTTATCTCTATAAAAATTACAACTATTTAAACATGGATTTTTCTATCATAAAAACAGGTACCGCCGGTGCCGCGGCCCTGCAGTATTTTAATAACCGGATCAGCAATGCAAAAAATATGTATTACCAGCTTTTACCGGAAGAATTGGTGGCGCAGGCAGTCGAAATGGGTGAGGGCGTTTTGAGCGATACAGGAGCCCTCGTAATTGATACGGGCCAATTTACCGGTCGAAGCCCCAAAGACCGGTTTATCGTCAAAGATGATGTAACTACTACCACTGTCAATTGGAACGACTTCAACCAACCCATAGAAGAAAAGTACTTTAACGGTCTTTTTGATAAGGTGATGCACTACCTGGAAGGCAAAAAATTATGGGTGAGGGATTGCGCGGTTTGCGCCAAAGAG
>JAGWRO010000070.1 GCA_028876495.1 Bacteroidota bacterium | reverse complement strand
TACGTAAGGTATCAAGAAGGAGAGGACAAAAAGGAAGAAAGCCAGACTCGAAATTTCGATTTGTTCTCGCCACCCCTGGACACGTAAAGAGGGCTACGCCCGATGCTTTCAACCCACCTTTTTAAAAGGTGGTTGTTGAGTTCATATAGGAGTATTTACAAACTGTTAGTTAAAGGAAATCGCTTCGATTAACTGAAAGAAATAAGCAAAATCACATTTTTGGATAGCTAATTTTTAAGTCTTAATTTGTAGGAAAATATATTGTTATGCAAGCCTTGGATATTCGCCAAAAACTACACCACTACGTGGATAAAGGCGATGAAAAATTATTGAAACTTATGTATGCCATTGCAAAAGAATATAATGACGATGACGACTATGAGTACGAATTCAGTGACGAGGAATTGGCTATTTTTCAGCAAAGGAAAGCGAAGAGAGAGAGTGGGGGAACTAAAACCTATAGCTGGGAAGAAGCAAAAGAATACATTACTGGTAAAAAAACAAATGGATGAATTATGCCCTGAAAATCCAGCATGAAGCTGTTATTGATATTCAGGAAGCATTTGAATGGTATGAAATACAAAAAACCGGTTTGGGATTTGAGTTTATAGAGGAAATAGAAAACGGTTTTGCAAATATTTGTGAGCATCCTAAATACTACACTTCCATAAATAATGGTTTTTAGAAGGATAAAGATAAAGAGGTTTCCTTATTTGATAGTTTATGAAATCGAAAAGAATACGATTATTATTAACTCAGTAAGACACGGGAGTAGAAAATCAAAATTATAAGAATTCCTGGTTTTTAATAAGTTTAAAAAAAATTTTGTTACTATAAATTTTCATTCTTTACTTTGCATCCTTAATGAAACAAAATAGTCACATACACCATCATCATATTTTACCTCACGGGTAAGCTGTGTTGATTTGTATGTAATAAACATATTTCAAAAAAGGCTTACTGAAAAGTGAGCCTTTTTTCATTTTTAAAAGAAACAAATGCTAAAAATTGCGATTCAAAAATCAGGAAGGTTGTACGATCAGTCGGTACAGCTTTTAAAAGAATGTGGTATTGAACTAAATAACGGAAACCGGCAGTTGAAAGTGAAGGCCTTTAACTTTCCTGCAGAGGCTTACTTTTTGCGCGACGACGATATTCCACAATACGTTGCTGATAATGTTGCAGATGTTGGTATTGTCGGCGAAAATGTGGTCTTCGAAAAAGACAAAGATTTAAACGTAGTAAGCAAACTTGGTTTTGGCCGTTGCCGTTTAAGTATTGCGGTTCCTAAAAATATGAATTATAAAGAAGCGCGTGATTTGAACGGCTTAAAAATTGCGACTTCTTATACAGGCCTTTTGCAAAAGTTTCTGGATGAAAATAAACTTACTGCTGAAATTCACGAGATCAGCGGTTCAGTAGAAATAGCTCCGGGGATAGGTTTGGCAGATGCCATTTGCGATTTAGTAAGTAGCGGAAGTACTCTTTTTACCAATAACCTTAAAGAAGTAGAAGTGATATTGGATTCGCAGGCGGTACTGGTTGCCAATAAAAATTTAAATGATGAAAACAGGAAAATTCTTGATAATTTATTGCTTAGAATTAATGCAGTAAAGGCTGCAAAAAATAATAAGTATATAATGATGAATGCGCCCGATCACCAGTTGAAAAATATTTGTGCTTTGTTGCCAGGTATGAAAAGTCCCACCATTGTCCCGTTGGCTGAAAGTGGCTGGAGCAGCGTACAGAGTGTAGTGAATGAAAATGATTTCTGGGATGTAATTGAAAAATTAAAAGGCTTTGAAGCACAAGGAATTTTGGTAGTACCTATTGAAAAAATGATCTCTTAAAGAAAGAATTATGAATCAAATAATTGAAAATCCTTCAAGGATAGAATGGCCCGATCTTGTAAAAAGGCCGCAGATAAATTCAGCAAACCTGGCAGAAACGATTACTGAAATTATCAATACAGTAAAAGAGCAGGGCGACTTAGCCGTAAAAAGTTATTCATTAAAATTTCATGATTTTGAACCAGAAAATCTGTGGGTAACCCGGGATGAAATTGATAAGTCGCCAAAATTGGTTGATAAAGCTTTAAGAAAATCAATTCTCCAGGCAAAGAAGAACATTGAAAAATTTCATAAGCAACAGGTAGCAAAAATTAAAAAAATAGAAACTGCGCCTGGTGTATCATGCTGGCGTAAAAGTGTGGCCATCGAAAAAGTAGGTTTGTACATTCCCGGTGGCAGCGCTCCTTTGTTCTCTACTTTATTGATGCTGGCTATACCTGCTAAACTGGCTGGATGTAAAAGTATTTTAGTGACAACCCCTGCCAATAAAAGTGGCGATGTGGATCCGGCAATTTTATTTGTAGCTAACATTCTTGGTATTGAAAATATTTATAAAGGAGGCGGAGCACAGGCCATTGCAGCGATGGCTTATGGAACGCAAACTGTTGAAAAAGTAAATAAAATTTTTGGCCCGGGAAACCAATATGTTACTGCTGCAAAAAGATTAGTGAATATGGATGGAGTAGCAATTGATATGCTTGCAGGACCGAGCGAACTCGCGGTGTATGCGGATGAAACCTGTGTTCCTGCCTACGTTGCTGCAGACTTGCTAAGCCAGGCAGAGCATGGTGCAGATAGCCAGGTGGTATTAGTGGCAGTAAACCAACAAATAATCGATAAAGTTATTGAGCAAATTCACCGGCAATTGCCTGATCTGCCGAGAAATGAAATTATCGAAAATAGCTTTTTGCATAAGAGGTTTTTGGTTATTAAAAAGGTGAATGACGCATTTGACTTTTTAAATTGCTATGCGCCGGAGCACCTGTCTATCGCTTCTGAAAATGCGGAAGAACTGGCTGAAAAAGTAGTTAATGCAGGAAGTGTTTTTTTGGGTAACTATTCGCCTGAAAGCGCCGGTGATTATGCTTCAGGAACCAACCACTCTTTACCTACCAACGGAACATCTCTTACGCAAAGCGGCGTTTCTGTTGATAGTTTTGTGAAGAAGATCACTTTTCAAAAACTCAGTAATAAAGGATTAAAAAATATCGGACGTTCTGTAGAGAACATGGCATCTGCTGAAGGGCTGGAAGCTCATAAAAATGCAGTAAGTATCCGTTTAAAAAAATAAGAAATGGAAAGATTAAATCTTTATGATCTTGTAAGAGAAAATATAAAAAAACTAAAGCCTTATTCTTCTGCAAGAAGTGAATTCAGAGGTAATGCAGAAGTGTTTTTAGATGCGAATGAAAACAGCTATGGCTCACCGCTAGATGAGAATTTTAACCGCTACCCTGATCCTTTACAATGGAAATTGAAACAGGAAATTTCAAAGATCAAAGGCGTTCCCCCACAAAATATTTTTATAGGTAACGGAAGTGACGAAGTTATAGATATTGCTTTTCGTATTTTTTGCGAACCGGGAAAAGACAATGTGATCATTTGTCCGCCTACTTATGGAATGTATAAAGTGTGCGCTAATATTAATGATGTTGAAGCAAAAGAAGTGTTGCTGACGAAAGATTTCCAATTGGATGTAGAAGGAGTTTTAGCGGCGATAGATAGCCATACCAAATTACTTTTTATTTGCTCTCCCAACAACCCGACAGGTAATAATTTTAACAGGCTTGATATTGAATTTTTACTAAATAATTTTCCCGGCATTGTATTGATCGATGAGGCATATATTAATTTTTCAAGACAAAAGTCTTTTCTGCAGGAACTTACTGAATATGAAAACCTCATCGTAATGCATACGCTTTCTAAAGCGTGGGGTCTGGCAGCGCTCAGGCTGGGACTGGGTTTTGCATCAGAAGTGCTTATCGATCTTTTTAATAAAGTAAAACCTCCTTACAATATTAATGGCTCATCACAACAGTTAGGAATAAAAGCATTGGAGCAAATTAATGAAGTGAATGAAAATATAAAAAATACAGTGACGCAAAGAGGTTTTCTTGAGCAGGAGTTAGAAAAATTTGATTTTATAAAAATAATTTATCCTTCTGATTCTAATTTTATATTGGTAAAAGTTATAGATGCGGATAAACTTTATCAATACTTGTTGCTGCAAGGAATTATTGTGCGCAACAGGAGCAACGAACCTTTGTGCGATAATTGTATACGGATAACTGTAGGAACTCAATCAGAAAATAAAAAACTTTTAAATGCCTTAAAAAAATATGAGTAAAAAAATCTTATTTATTGACCGCGACGGAACCATTATTATGGAACCGCCTGTTACTAACCAGCTAGACGCTTTTTCAAAGCTGGAATTTTATCCTAATGTATTTGAATATCTGTCTAAAATTGCCCGTGAATTAGATTATGAGTTGGTAATGGTTACGAACCAGGATGGCTTAGGGACAGATGTTTTTCCTGAAGAAACTTTTTGGCCACTTCAGAATTTCGTAGTTAAAACTTTTGAAGAACAGGGAATTGTTTTTTCTGAAATATTTATTGATAAAACATTTGCTCACGAAAATAAACCGACCAGAAAGCCGGGAACCGGGATGCTTACCCATTATTTTGAAAATGAAAAATATGATCTTCAAAATTCATTTGTAATCGGCGACAGGCTTACAGACGTGGAATTGGCAAAGAATCTTGGAGCAAAGGCTTTTTTTATTAATAATTTCCAGGAATTGGGAACATCAGAAATTACCGTGTCTCATGAAGAACTCAAAGAAGTTATCGTGCTTGAAACGCAGAAATGGGAAGATATTTATAATTTTTTAAAACAACCTCCACGCAAGATCACGCATCCAAGAAACACCAATGAAACAAAAATTAAAGTTGAAATAAATTTGGACGGAAGTGGCAAAGGGGAAATAAAAACAGGCCTTGGTTTTTTTGATCACATGCTCGATCAGGTGGCACGTCATTCAGGAATGGATCTTAAAATTATTTGCAACGGAGATCTCCATATTGATGAACACCACACCATCGAAGATGTGGCTTTGGCTTTTGGAGAAGCGATGTTAAAAGCACTCGGCGATAAACGCGGAATAGAAAGATATGGATTTTTATTGCCAATGGATGATTCTTTAGCGCAGGTGGCGATTGATTTTGGAGGCCGTAACTGGCTGGTATGGGATGCTGAATTTAAAAGAGAAAAAATAGGGGAGATGCCTACAGAAATGTTTTATCACTTTTTCAAATCATTTACAGATGCTTCCAAATCAAATCTGAATATTAAAGCAGAAGGAACCAATGAACATCATAAAATTGAAGCGATCTTTAAAGCGTTTGCCAAATCAATCAAAATGGCTATTCGCCGCGATCCTTTGAATAATTCTTTGCCTTCCACAAAGGGCGTATTATAAAATGTTTTGCTTCTCCCTCTCCTTTGGAGAGGGCGTGGTGAGGCTTATAAATAAATAATGAAAGTTGCTATCATAAAATACAATGCAGGTAATGTTCAGAGCGTATTGTATGCATTACAACGGTTAGGAATAAACGCAAGCGTTACAGATTATCAAGATGAAATAAAAGCGGCTGATAAAGTTATTTTTCCCGGTGTGGGTCACGCAGCTTCTGCAATGGATTATTTAAAAGAAAAAAAACTTGACCGGTTGATCGTTTCCTTGAAGCAACCGGTTTTGGGCATTTGTCTCGGTCTGCAATTGCTTTGCAATTTTACAGAAGAAGGAAATACAAAATGCCTTGGAATTTTTAATACGGATGTAAAGAAGTTTGATGACTCTGTTTTTCAAAATAAAAATTTAGTTCCGGTAAAAATTCCTCACATGGGCTGGAATACCATCAGTAATCTTTCTTCGCCATTGCTGAAAGGTATTTCTGAGAATGCTTACGTTTATTTTGTCCACAGTTATTACGCGGAACTTTCGAAGGAAACCATTGCTACTACTGATTATATTCATCCGTTTAGCAGCGCAATGCATACCGATAATTTTTATGGAGTACAATTTCATACAGAGAAATCTGCTGAAGTAGGAGAGACGATACTTTCAAATTTTTTAAAGCTGAGTTAATGGAAATAATTCCCGCGATAGATATTATTGACGGCAAATGTGTAAGGCTTGCAAAAGGTGATTTTGATAAAAAAATCGTTTACAATGATGACCCTTTGAAAGTGGCAAAGACTTTTGAAAATATTGGTATTAAGCGGCTGCACATTGTTGACCTGGATGGCGCAAAAGGAAAACCCTTGCATAATATTCGTTCGCTTAAAAAAATTTCAAATGATACTTCTCTGGTAATTGATTTTGGTGGTGGAATAAAAAAGACAGAGGATTTAAAACAAGTTTTTGATGCGGGTGCAAAGATGGTGAGTGTGGGAAGCGTGACGGTAAAATATCCTGAATTGTTCTCAAAGTGGATCGAAGATTTTGGAGCTGATAAGTTCTTGCCTGGCGCCGATGTGCTCGATAAGAAAATTAAAATTCACGGATGGAAAGAGGAAACGGGAATTGATATTTTTGATTTTATTGCTTCAATGCAAACAAAAGGGATTGATCGGATTTTCTGCACTGACATTTCAAAAGATGGAATGTTACAGGGGCCTGCAACCGGACTTTATAAAAAAATTTTACTAAAATTCCCTTCTTTGAAGCTTATTGCCAGCGGCGGCATTTCATGTTATGATGACCTGGTTGAACTCAAAGAAATCGGTTGTTTTGGAGCAATTGTGGGAAAAGCGATCTATGAAGAGAAAATTTCTTTTCAACAACTTGAAACGTTTTTAAAAAATTAAAAATGCTTGCAAAAAGAATTATACCGTGCCTCGATATCAAAGACAGCAGAACGGTTAAGGGAGTCAATTTTGAGAACATTCGCGATGCGGGCGATCCGGTAGAACTGGCAATGTATTATTCACAGCAAGGGGCAGACGAATTGGTTTTTTTAGACATTACAGCCACAATTGAAAAAAGGAAAACATTCGCTGAACTCGTAAAAAAGATTGCCGCCAATATAAATATTCCTTTCACGGTTGGTGGAGGTATTTCTTCTGTTGAAAATGCTCATGAATTATTGCAAAATGGTGCCGATAAGGTTTCTATAAATACAGCGGCATTTAAAAATCCACAACTGATAAGTGATATGGCGAAAGAATTTGGCAGCCAGTGTGTAGTTTTGGCAATAGACACAAAAAAGGAAAGCGATAATAAATGGTATGTTTACCTGAATGGAGGAAGAACTAAAACTGATATGCCGGCTTTTGATTGGGCAAAGAAAGGAATCGAATTGGGAGCAGGTGAAATATTGCTGACCTCCATGAACAACGATGGTACTAAAAATGGTTTTGCACATGACGTTACCGCTTTATTTTGCGATAAACTTTCTGTCCCGGTGATTGCTTCCGGCGGAGCAGGCACGATGAAGCATTTTGCGGATGTTTTTCTGAATGACAATGCAGACGCAGCTTTGGCGGCAAGTGTTTTTCATTTTGCAGAAATAAAAATTCCGGAACTTAAAAAATATTTATCGGATCAAAATATTAATGTAAGGGTTTAATTATTATAAAATCAAAACAGGAATTTGCATTTATTGTTGATTTACTATCCTGTACATTTAAAAATCATTAAAGAATAAAAATTAGCATATGAAAAGAGATTACACGGACCTTGTAAGGCGGGTTGATTTTACCAAATCCTCAGGCGGAACAGTTCCTGCCGTTATCCAGGATGCTTCTACCAACGTGATGTTGATGTTGGGATATATGAATAAGGATGCGTTGCTGGAAACCATAGACTCCGGCCTGGTGACTTTTTTCAGCAGAAGCAAAGGCCGGTTGTGGGTGAAAGGAGAAACCAGCAAGAATTATCTGCACGTGGTCGAAATAAAACTGGATTGCGATTTTGATACTTTACTCATTAAAGCAAAACCTGACGGGGTTGTTTGTCACACAGGCGCCGAGACCTGTTTTAATGAAGAAAATTCCGGAACAGATTTTTTGAGAACGCTGGAAAAAATCATTGAAGGAAGAAAAAAACATCCGCTGTCCGGTTCTTACACTTCCACTTTATTTAAAGAAGGAATAAACAGAATGGCCCAAAAAGTGGGCGAAGAAGCCATTGAAATGGTGATCGAATCAAAAGACAATAACAATAAACTTTTCCTGAATGAGGCTGCAGACCTGATGTTTCATTACCTCGTTTTGCTACAGGCAAAAAATAAAACACTCGACGATGTGATTGAAGTTTTGGAAAAGAGGCATAAACTAAAGTAGCAAATTCCAAGGCAAAAAATTCTGCAGCATCTGCGAAAATAATCTGTGAAAACCTGCGGGAATTTTCTTCACTAAAAAAGATTTATTTTCATATCAAATAACTGTATGAATAAAGGAAGACTGGAAGCTTTTAGTGATGGCGTTTTTGCCATTATCATTACCATCATGGTTTTGGAACTGCGTCCCCCTGATGGAAATTCATTCGAAGCCTTAAAACCGGTGCTACCAAAATTTATCAGCTATATTCTCAGTTTTGTTTATGTGGCCATTTACTGGAACAATCACCATCATATGTTCCAGGTGGTAAAGCATGTAAGTGGAAAAGTATTGTGGACAAATACGCTTTTATTGTTTTGTCTTTCGCTCGTGCCCTTCGTTACGGCATGGATGGGCGAAAATCATTTCAGCGCTTCACCGGTAGCACTGTACGGAGTTGTGTTGCTGATGGCTGCCGTTGCTTACTACATTCTTGTCCGCTCACTGATCCATGTTGATGGAAAAGATTCTTTGCTGGCCACATCTATCGGCGGTGATTTTAAAGGAAAAATTTCTATCGTTATTTACGCCGCGGGCATCCTGCTTTCTTTTGTGAATTCTTTTATAGGCTTCGGTTTATACTGCCTTGTAGCCTGCATTTGGTTTATACCGGATCAAAGAATTGAAAAGAGAATTAAATCAGAAGCAAAATAAAAGTTGGCTCAATTTATTTGTTTACTGACTATGCTAAACTCTCTAAAACTCTCTAAACCTCTAAACGCCTCAACCCGAAAAAGATTCCTCCAAAAATCACAAACAGTTATTACTTTTATTGCTGTCATTTCAAAAACAAACGTATAAAGCGTATTCACTGCATTAATTTTAAAACATCCGATATGAATTTTAAAAAAGTAATTCCTGGTTTATTGATTTTTATGCTTGGCTGTAACCAGCATTTGAAAAATAATTTGCAGAAAGAAAATCTGACCTCTCAATCAACCATTGGTTTTTCTCTCGAAGGAAGAAAACCGCTTGTGTATTCAACAGTTGAAAACACGAATGAAAAGATTACGCTTAGCGATTCGCTTTCATTCGAAGATCATCCGCAACCACTGGAAACAGAAGTTTGTGTTTTTGTGGATCCTGGTCACCAGTTTCAAACTATCACTGGTTTTGGCGGCGCTATCACAGACGCTTCTGCTGAAACTTTTGCAAAACTTCCCAAAGACAAACAGGATGAGGTGTTGAGAGATTATTACGATACCACAGATGGCATTGGTTATAATATGGTGCGCACCAATATAAATAGTTGCGATTTTTCCAGTGACAGTTATGTCTACATTCAACCATACGACAGCACTTTGAGCACTTTTTCAGTAAAACATGATGAACAATATCGCATTCCCCTATTGAAAAGGGTGAATGAAAAACTGAATGGGAAAATGTTGTTGTTTGCAAGCCCGTGGAGCCCGCCGGCTTGGATGAAAACCAATAATGACGTACTTCACGGTGGAAAACTGAAAAAGCAATATTACCAATTATGGGCCGATTATTTTGTAAAATTCATCAACACATATGAAAGTCTTGGAATTCCTGTTTGGGGCGTTTCTGTGCAGAATGAACCAATGGCAACGCAACGTTGGGAATCATGTATTTATTCGGCAGAAGATGAACGCGATTTTATTAAAAACGATTTAGGTCCTACGTTTGCCAAAAATAATTTATCGGGTAAAAAAATAATTGCGTGGGATCATAACCGTGATCTTATGTTTCAGAGAGCAAGCGTTATCTTAAATGATCCGGATGCGGCCAAATATGTTTGGGCAATTGGTTTTCATTGGTACGAAACATGGACCAAATCTGATCCTCTTTTTGTTAATGAAACAAGAGTCAAAGAAGCTTTCCCCGATGTAAATCTCATGTTTACCGAAGGTTGTAAAGAAAATTTTGATTTTAATAAAATCCACGACTGGAGCCTGGGCGAATTCTATGGCAATAATATCATTAATGATTTGAATCATGGAATTACTGCATGGACCGATTGGAATATTTTAGTCGATCAGCAGGGAGGCCCCAACCATGTAGGCAATTTTTGTTATGCGCCTTTGATCGCCAATGTAAACACGGGAGAACTTTTTTACACGAATGAATATTATTACATCGGACAATTTTCTAAATTCATTCGCCCGGGAGCAAGAAGAGTGAGCGCTTCATCAAATCGTTCTTTTTTGCAAACCACTTCTTTTATTAATAAAAACGGCAAACTCGCGGTAGTAGTGTTGAACAGGACCGATAACGATATCCCATATCATTTGTGGATACAGGGAAAGTGGGCTGCTGCCAATTCAAAAGCACATAGCATTTCAACCATTGTACTTTGATCATAAAAAGCAAAAACATTATGAGAAAAAATTTCAAAAACATCTTCATTTCTTTTTCACTGTTGATTTTTTCTTTCCAACTTTCAGCACAAGGATTTTTAAGAGTGAACGGCACCAAAATTGAGAATGATGTGAACAAGGATTTTATTCTTCGCGGAATGGGTTTTGGCGGCTGGATGTTGCAGGAAGGATACATGTTTCATTTAGGATTTTTAGGACAACAATACAAGATTCGTGAAAAAACCACCCAACTAATCGGGAAAAAACAGGCAGATATTTTTTACGAAAAATGGCTGAAAGATCATACTCAAAAAGCAGACATTGATTCGATGGCTTCGTGGGGATTTAATTCGATACGGCTTCCCATGCATTACGACCTTTTTACATTGCCTGTAAAAGAAGAAGCGGTTGCCGGAAAAAATACATGGTTGCCAACCGGTTTTAAAATGATAGATGAACTGCTGAGCTGGTGTAAACAAAATCACATTTACCTGATCCTTGATTTACATGCGGCACCCGGCGGCGAAGGAAACGATTTTCCTATTGCCGATCGTCATCCCGGTGAGCCTTCATTGTGGGAGTCGAAAGCCAACCAGGATAAGACTGTTGCTTTGTGGAAGAAGCTGGCAGAACGTTATAAGAATGAACCTTATATCGGCGGTTACGATATTCTGAATGAAACCAACTGGGGCTTTGATGATCCGAAAGATTTGCACGGGCAAAATGAGCAAAAAAATCTTCCCCTGAGAAATTTATTTATCCGCATTACGAAAGCCATCAGGCAGGTGGATAAAAAGCACATCATTTATTTAGAAGGAAACGGTTTTGCCAATAATTACAACGGCATGTTCCCTTTGTGGGATAACAACCTCGTGATCAGTTTTCATAAATACGGAAACTTCAATAACAAAGAAAGCATTCAGAAATTTCTTGATTACCGCGATCAATACAAGGTGCCGTTGTGGCTTGGTGAATCGGGAGAAAATTCAAACACCTGGTTTACGAATTGCATTCGTCTGATGGAAGACAATGACATTGGTTGGAGCTGGTGGCAGTTGAAAAAGATGGGCATTAATCAACCATTGGAGATTAAGGAACCAAAAGATTACGATCAGTTCGTTCAATATTGTAAAGACAGCCTTCAGCTTGATTCGGCTAAAGGCCAGCGAATCTTAAATGAATTGCTGAACAACATTCAAATTCAAAACAATACCTGGCATAAAGATGTTACGGATGCAATGTTCCGGCAGGTACATTCAACCGCTACTTTACCTTTTAAGCCGAACATCATTTCTGAAAATACAACGATAAAAGCCGTTGATTACGACTTGGGAAGAAACGGTTTTGCTTATAACGATATGGATACAGCGCAATACCAGTACACCCCCGGTGTTCATACACAAGGCAATCGCGGTCACACTTACAGGAACGACGGCGTTGATATTAAAAACGATGACCAGAAAGAGCCGTATGTTTTCAGTATTGAAGATGGCGAATGGTTACTTTACACTACCGATGTCCAACACGCCGGAAATTATAATCTTGTTTTTTATACTTCAGGAAATGATGGAGTTATTGACGTGTATGAGAATGGTAAGTTGCTCGCTGAAAATATTGCTGTTGGTGCTTCAGGCGACGAAAATGATTTTGTTCCCTCAAAACCGATGGCTGTTCATTTTGATAAAGGAGTGAATAAGATAAAAGTGTTTTTTAAGAAATGCGGATTTAACTTTAAGAGTTTTACGTTCGTGAAAGAGTAGAGTAATGCTTTAAGGAAATGGCTGAAAATGTAAATTGCGACGGTTGACTGGACTAATTTACATTAATTAGGTTTGTTGACTGGACTAATTTACAAAATTTGCCAACTTTCTTATATCAGCCACTTCCAATACATTTTTATCGTAACCAACTGTAACCGCGTTGATCATTGCTCTTCCTACTTCCTGTAGGGTAAGTACGCTTTTGGGAGCAATAACTTTTATTACCTTAACCAAAAACTTAACGATGGGCTTCCAGTTTCTTTGTTGTGGGAAAGGTTGCATCACGCCAGGGCGAAAATTGTATTCAGCTTTGAAAGGAAGTTTGGCCAGATCGTTTTCTGTTTTGCCTTTTACGCGTGACCACATCATCCTGCCTTTTTCGCTACTGTCTGTTTTAGCGCCGGAAACGTAAGTGAAAACCATATTGCTGTTGACCGTGAGTAGCGCTTTCGCGAACGCCATCGTGGTATCGTAAGTGAGCTTTGTGTATTTATCTTCCTTCATCCCTACAGAACTTACGCCGGCACAGAAAAAGCAGGCATCATAACCTTTTACCTTTTCTGCATATTCTTCCATTTTTAAAAAATCCGGAACGATCAGTTCTTTTAATTTCGGATGTTGCAAATCGTAATGCCTGCGCGAAACGATAAGCACTTCAGCTACTTTTTCATTTTGCAAACATTCAAACAATAT
Organism: Bacteroidota bacterium; assembly: GCA_028876495.1. Taxonomy (GTDB): domain Bacteria; phylum Bacteroidota; class Bacteroidia; order Chitinophagales; family Chitinophagaceae; genus Ginsengibacter. The sequence continues at coordinate 57,892 of JAGWRO010000070.1, read as the reverse complement.
GCCTTCGCCTACCATACCAGTAGCGCCGGTGATGATTACTTTTATTGGTGGCATTTGAAATTATTATGGACGTGAAGTTCGGGAGAAAAAGGGAAGTGATTGGATGAAATATTAAGTGGATTGTAAACGAAGAAATAAAGGGAATTTTTAGTTTACTAGAATCTCGTTATACGCAACGCCCACTATCGTGAGACAATGCCTGGAAAATAAGTATTTTTTGAAATCTTGAAATTGAAAAGTAAATTTAGAAATGAAAATTATTTTTCTTTCATTTCTATTTATTTTTTTTAGCCACCATTCAGATTCACAATCGTTAGGAGCAGATAGAATCTCAAAACTTAAATCTTCAGTTGTTAGAGTGTTTGTTGAAAAACAAGCAAGTGGAACCGGCTTCTTTGTAACCCAAGATGGGTGGCTGCTAACTTGTTGGCATGTAATAGAACCCGCTTTGATTAGAGACTCCTCTCACCGTATTATAGGTTTAAAAAAAATGTACATCCAATTTTCAAATGGCGAAAAAGTTGAAGTTGGAATCATGACAGATTTATTAGGCAAAGGGTACCAAAATGGTATTTCTTATGACTATGCCCTTTTAAAAATTCAAACCACTCCTATTACTAAATTCTCCCCACTAAAGATCGGTAGGTTTGAAGACATCCAAGAAGGTGATGAAATATATACATGTGGCTATCCACTTGGAATTGAACAACAATTTATATCAAAAGGTATCCTATCGACTAAATGGGATGATAAAGAGACATTGAAAGGAGGTGCGGGTGGGGAATCAGTTATAAATCGGGAAGTAGCTTGGTTAGATTTGACTATGAATCGTGGTAATTCAGGAGGCCCAATTATTAAATTAGGCTCAACTCCAAACAATGACGAAGTCATAGGATTAGCGGATTTTATTTTAAATCCATTTGCTAACGCTGCCGACGAATTAATAAATTATCTTAATGAGAATGCAAATAAAGGAAGTATTTTAATACAGGGAGTTGATTTTGGTAAAATGGCTTTATTGTTTGGAAGTGCAATAGCGTATAACTCTATAGGGGTAAGTGGATGTATTTCTATTGATTATCCAAGAACCTTGCTAATCGGAGAGAATCATTGACAATTAATTTACCTGTTGTTATATCATTGGGTATTACTGAATCCCCTCCAAATATAACTTTACTTCTAATTTTATTTTTATAATAAGTTATTTTAGTAGGAGAGCAACCCCATATAAATATCATTAGTAATAAAGGTATTTTTTTCGGCATCAAATTATTGATTTTAGCAGCCGATGAATTTTGCTTAAAAGATAATTAAAAAGACTGTTAATCTATTCTTTTATTTTTACCACAACTACCAGACTATCCATTCGACATATGGATAACTTTTCTTAAAATGTAATTGTATAAATCATTAAATTCTAAACATTTATTTTAGTTTGTAGTAAGTGGTTTATAGTAAATAGTCGCTCAACTTATCAATAAAATAAAAATCTAAATTATTTCCTCGTTTACTGCAACTGCAATCCTGGTTAGTATCTGCACGAAGCGGATGGTGGTGGAGGATATCCGATTCTCTTTGAAAAGAACGATGGATAATTTATCCAAATGCCACAAAAGTATCCTGAACGTTAAGCCCCCATTCATTCATAGCTTTTGTTGAGGCTCATACCTTTTTTGAAAGTTACTCACGTCATTACTGTATTTCACTGATTTGAATTACAGGTTGAGTATTAGTATAGTTCGGAGTATCCGCCATTATCTTTTCCGCGTGTGGTCCGAATGTGTTTTGAAAATCTTCAACGGATTCAAAATACAGATGTCCTATTGCTAAATACGGGGCTGGTGAACCGGTAGTTCCGCCAGCTATTCCCTTGTCGACCGTCAAGTCTTTCAATGCTGCCCCAGTAAATTTTTGGTCATTGGTACATGCTGGTTGCAATAATAATCCATGTCAAATGTACTACCGTCTCCGTTTGGATAAAGTGCACTTACTTTAATCATTCCTTTTTTCATTTGCTTTTAGTTTAGAGTTTAATATGAATAATTTGAATTGCCAAATGAATGGAATTACAATGTTTCAATTTTTCGGTTTCTTTTTAAAATTGCCTTGCCGTTCTTGCATGAGCCTTATGTTGTGCGTTCTCCGGTAATTATCCAATTACCACTCAAAGTAATTGATTTGTTTAATTTACTCAAAGCAAAGCGTATCCGCAAAATAAAAATCGAAATTATTTGTTTACAAAAGGCTTCCGGGCGGTTATCACCAAAAGGTTCCATCATTTTGATTCTATTTTAGTATTATATAACTATGCTCTAGAAGTAAGAGTTTATAGCGTTTCTTTTTTATAACTCTTCGCCGGGCTTAATGTTTATTCCAATCAACAGCCACAAAATCCATAGCAGCATAGTGATAATGAGAACCGGCAAAGGAAACCAAATGGACAGAACAGCTAAAACCGAATAAACCCCGACGGAATAATAAGCGTACGTTTTGTTTTTGCGGACTTGCTGAATTGATTTTTCGTCTTTGGCAAGGTTGCCTTTAAGACCTGCAGCGCATATTAATGCCCAGGCAAACGCCTGGAGTATGAGCACCATGTTGTAAATAATAACTGCCGGAGCAGCATGGTCCGTTAAAATGTATTCGCCAATTAAAGAAGTAGGGAAAGGAATAAAAACAACGGAAAGCAACAACAATCCGTTGGCATACATAAATGCGGGGGATGTTTTGCTTGCCAGTTTAAAAGCATTATGATGATTTACCCATGTTATGAGAATGATGACGAAGCTTAATACAAAAGCAAATATAGAGGGGACAATATTTATTATTGCCAGCCACAGGTGGGCAGTGTTGTTTATCGGGGTGCTTTCCGGAATTTTTACATCAATAATCAGCAGGGTTAATGCGATGGCAAAAACGCCATCGCAAAACGTTTCCAGCCGTGCGTTAGGATTTGTTTCTGACATGATTTCAATTTTCTGTTTGAATTTAGTTCTATCAGTTCAAAATGCACTGTCGCCAAAGTATTGCGGTAACGCGTAAATTTATGACATTAGATGCAGTTATCCATATTTTTTCAATATGAAAAATCTATATTTTAGCAGGCAACATTTTATATCTGCCTGCCGTTAAGAATCGAAACAGTTCGTTTGGTAAGTCAGTTTCTCGCAAAACAAAAATCCTCATTATTTTCTTGTTTACTATAGCTCAGCCATTTCTTTCTTTACAATTTGTTCTATCCCATCTTTATAACTGGTAGGAGTAAACGAAAAACGTTTATCAAATTTGCTGCTATCAAAAAAATAATCCCGGTCATTCTGGTATTGCATTTCTTTCAGTTCTTTCACTATCGGTGAAAAAAGTCCGGTAAGGGCGATCATGGTTTTGGTAAGCGTAAAATAACGCGGTTTCACATGCATAGCTTCGGCAACATGATTTATAAAATCATCACCTGTCCATTTTTCTGAAGAGGTGGGCAAATGCCACGTTTGGTTGTAAGCATCAGGTGTGTTCCCCAGCAAGGCTATGGCTTTGGCGGCGTCGGGTGTGAAGGTAAAAGAATGAATCTTATGAGCATCGGCTTGCCAATAGGCTTTTTGTTTCTTTTTAAATTTATCAATAACCGAAAGATTGAGGAAACCGGTTTTTACATTCGGGCCGTAAAAATCGGCACTGCGGGCAATTAATGCCGTAAGCCCTTTTTTCTCAATGGCATCAAAGATCATTTGCAACAATTCAGCCCTCACTTTTCCTTTTTTGGTTTCCGGTGCAATGCGTGATTCTTCTGTCATGTGTGGAATTTCATCCGGCGCATAAGCATATACGTTATCTACAAAAACCAATTTGGCATGATGAGCAAGACATGCATCTATCGTGTTCTGCATAATCAAAGGCCATTGTTTCCGCCACACGTTGATTTTGTATTGAAGGCCGGCAGCCAGATATACCACATCGGAACCTGCTACCGCTTTATCTACCTGTTCTTTATTGGTAAGATCGGCAGCAAAAAGTTCATCGCTCTCCTTTACTTTTTTGGGGTGGCGGGCAACGAGGCGCACTTTGTCAGTATATTTCAATAATTCTTTTGCCAAAGGAATACCGATTGCGCCACCGGAGCCGAGTATGGTTTGCATGATCTTTTTATTTTACTATAATAAAATTATTAAAAGGTACGTGGTTACAGTTTCTTTATCATAAATATATCGCAACCAGTATGGCCGCTGTTGCCCAGTAAATGGCTAATGAACTGAAACCCGTTCTTCTCATACATACCAATGGCATTGGAAAGTTCGGGCATTGATTCTATATACATTTTTTTGAACCCTTCTTTTTTTGCTTCTTGCATGCATTTTTCTAAAAGCGTTTGTCCGTAACCGTTTCCCCTGAACTTTTTAGCCACATACATTTTTACCAGCTCACAGGTATCTGAAGGCAATCCTTTCGTTGGGTAAATACCTGCGCCGCCTGCAACTTCTCCATCAACATTAATTACAAAATAAGCAGAACGCGGAGCAGTAAAAACATCGCTTAACCGATCGGTAGTTTCGTCAAAATAAACCGTACCGGGTTTGGCTGCATTAAATTCTTCCAATGAATCACGGATGATCTTTGCCATAGCTGCATTGTCTTTTGAAACGATATTTCTTATCTGCATTTTCTTCTGAGTCAATTTTCTCCTCAAAAATAGGTATAAAATACAAGTAGAAAATGGGAAGCAGATGATTAAGATTGTGGTCCTAATTTACAAAACCCCACTTAACACCAAACCTTATAATCATGCCTGGCAATGGATACAGCGGGGCGACAAAACTGTTATTGGTAAATCCAAAATCATTTTTTTGAACATTAAGCGTGTTCAGATTTTCAGCTTTGATAAAAGCAAAAAATGATTTGATCCTGAAATTAAAAAAGGCACTCACCTGCGGAAGATTGCTAATCGTTAGACTATCCTGCGGAAAAAACTTACCCATCACCGGTGAATAATTATAAGGCTTGTATGGCGTGTTGTAATTTACATCTATGCCTGTGCTCAGGTTCAGGTTTTTAAAAAAGTTTCCTTCAAACGCCAGCCTTTGCCGTGTATAAAAAAGCGGAACTTTTATGGGATTATTACCTGCTGTTTGTTGTACAATAAAATCACTGTACAAATTTAAATGCCCCACTACTTTTGCATGAGTAGAAGCAGTAACCTGCGTGATATTTACAAGTCCGTTGAACTGATCTGTTTGATAAAAATTTTTGAAGTAAGTATAGTTAGCAATAGAAATGTTTCGTGCCATCAAAGTAAAACGTGGATTGTTGGCCATAGCCGTTAACACGCTTATGTTTTCTTTTTTGGTATTCAGGCTGTTCCCAAAATTAAAAGAAGAAGCACCTTCGTAAATGTAGGAAGGCGAGCGGTTTACATTTTGAAAAGTTACCTGCACATCGCCTAATTTTTGATTAAGGGTTCGGGTAAGAGAGGCGTACGCATTAAAGTCTCCGGCATTGAGGCCGGCAGTATACAATTCGCCATTGAGATTGGCATCCCATTTACGGTTTCTTGTTTTATTGCGGTATTCTCCGTGGAGCACTATGTTGAAAAAATTTTTCTTTCCCGATTCAAAATATCCCGAAAAGTTTTCCAAACGCAAACCCGCTTCAACATACTGGCCCAGGTTTTTGGTGTCAGGGTACGAGAGTGCCACGAAATCATTTGAAACAAATTTCCAGCGGTCCTGTACCAGGAAATTAAGGCCATACGTTGGGTTTAAACTGGTATCATAATGCTCCTTGAAAAAAGCGGAGTCCCCTTTCGCAAAGCTGGGGTTTGTCAACGTATCCTTAAACTGGTACTTCGAAGAAGTATAGGTAATTGAGTGTTGAAAACGGAGTTTTGGATAGAATAAATATTCTGTGGTACTATCATTTATAATGATAGAATCTTTTTTACCGATATCGTAACTCTGCCTGAAAAATGCGGTGAAATTAGTATAAAGGTTGCCTGTATTTATGGTTGTTGAAAATATGTTGGGCGTTTCATTATCGCCTCCAAGATTTACAGGAACCGACAGACGGCTTTTTTTATAAGTAGGATTTTGCAAAAAGGAATCCGCCACTATTCCACCGTTTTCAGAGGAATTGAGTTTATTGCCAAGCAGCACCAGGTAAGCGCCATACCTTTTTCTTTTTCCACGGTAATTTGAAAAGAAGCGGTAACTGTTGTGGTTAGTATTTTGTGTTTGGAAAATCCCCGGTGAAGAGATCAACTGGTATTCTATACCGGCGTTCCAGTTCGGTTTAATATTTTGCGTTTGTAATACTTTCACCACCTGCTCTTTTCCTGAAGCAAGGTAATACCCAAGTTGGGTATAAGGTTTGGTGGTTTGGAAAAAGCGGGTATTGTCCAAAGTAAATTTATAAAGATCGTAAGCGTGGAAACCTGCGTCCCAACCAGCTTTTAGTAAAGGTGTAAAGAGAATAGGGTAGGCTGCATTGCCATTATTGCCAAGCGTTTTATAACCGGCAGGAACCGTATAAACTTTTCCATAATCATTTAAAGAAGAATCGAGAAATTCTCTAACCAAAGAATTGAGGTGGAAATAAAAAATGGTGATAGAATCTTTCAGGTCATCACGATGCTCAAAAGCGATGGTGTCTGAACCGGAATTTCCGCCGCCCATACTTCTCATACTGCCCAGTGGATTTCCTGATCTGAAATTGGGCAACTGCGCATCTGCAAATTGAATGCACAAAAGCAATACAATTAAAACACTAATTTTTTGGATCAGGGTATTTTGAGTAGATATTTTTTGAGAAATGGCCATGTATAAGAATTCTTACAACTGCACTATCAATTGTTTAAAGATCAGTGTGAGCTTAGGTTCTGCTTCTTTTGCGGCTTGCAGTACTTCTTCGTGCGTGATCGTATTTTCTTCTTCTCTTATCCCTACATCCGTGATCACACTCATCGCAAAAACCGGCAAGCCGAGATGAACTGCCGCAATCACTTCCTGCACGGTGCTCATGCCCACGGCATCTGCGCCCAGCAGGTTAAGCATTTTATATTCAGCCCGGGTTTCAAACGTAGGACCGGTAACGCCGGCATATACACCTTCTTTGAGTTCAATATTATTTTCGTAAGCTATCTGTTTCGCTGCCTTTATTAAATTATTTTTATAAGGTTCACTCATATCAGGAAAACGTTCACCAAATACTTCTTCGTTTTTGCCAATCAATGGATTTATAGTAAGCATACTGATATGGTCATGGATGATCATCAGGTCGCCCACTTTATAAGATTGATTGATGCCGCCCGCTGCATTACTAAGCACTAAAGTCTGAATGCCTAAAAATTTAAGAATCCGTATCGGGAAAACTACTTCTTTAGTAGAGTAGCCTTCGTAATAATGAAATCGTCCCGCCATTGCCACCACTTTTTTACCTCCAAGGTTTCCAAAGATGAGTTTGCCGGTGTGCCCTTTTACAGTACTTACAGGGAAATGTGGAATATCGCTGTAAGGAATTTCACATTCAATATCTATCTCATCAGCAAAACTGCCAAGTCCGCTTCCCAGTACGATTCCTACAGAAGGTTTGGTGGCATACATGGATTGAATAAATTGTACCGTCTCGTTGATTTCATTCAGCATAAGCATTCATTAAAAAAATTGTGGTCAAAGATAAGTGAAGATCGCTTTAGATAGCAGAAAGCGGTTTAGGTTTTAGTTATTCATTCGCTAAAATAGAGCTATCGGAATTCTGGGATGAATTAGAATTTTTGTTGATTAAAAAGCGTAGTAAATAAACAATTAAAGAAGTTTTTTAATTAAAAAAAAAGGCACAGGCCTTTCAACCTGCACCCAAACCAAACATGAGAAAGTTTTTGAGTAAACAAATAAAATCGTCAGATTTCTAATTTACCACAATGGCTTTCCGCCATAATAATCCAATACTTTTTCTCTTAATACAAAATCATATTTTGCGGTGATGAGATTATATTGAGCGCGGTTCAAATTATTTTTAGCGATCAGGTAATCAACAGAAGTGATGGCACCTGCATTGAAACGGATCTCTGCCGTGCGGAAAGATTCAGCAAAGGCACTTACCTGGTCTTGTAATAATTTATACTTATCAGCAGCCGAAGTGAGATTTACATAGGCGCGCTCAATGGATTGCTGCAACTGGGTTTTAGTGTTTTGTTCCAGATACTGACTGTTTTTAAGTTCCAGTTTAGCCATCTTTACCTGGTTTCTTATACGCCCGTTATTGAACAACGGAATTGTTAAACCCACATTCACTGCTTCAAAGAGGTTATTGCTCAACTGGTTTCCGAAGCTGATCTTTTTTGAGGTGTAAATATCCTGCTTTACGATCACCGGGTATTGTGTTCCGCTAACAGTTACATAATTGGAAGAGGGGTTTTCAGTGCTGTTTACAAAATACTCACGGGTAGCCACACTCGAATAATTGGTGTTAACGCTGCCGCCAAGTGAAAGAGTAGGAAACAGTTGGCCTTTAATAGAACGGATATTTTTTTCCGCGCTTTGCGTTCTTAGTTTTACTGCCTGCACCTGCGCAAATTGCTGTAATGCGGTTTTGTAAATTTCATCAGGTGTGCCGGAATAATCAGGGTTGAAATTCTCAGCAGGAATTTTTTCTAATTCTAAATCTTTATGGTAAGGAATATTCAAAAGCTGAACGAGGTTGAGTTTCGCTGTCTCCAGGTTGGCTTTATTATCTGAGATCGCAACCTGGTCAGTAGCCAATTGCCCTTTCATATCAAAAAAATCTGCAGGCAGAATAGCACCTGATTTATTTAAAATGTCAAGCCGCTCCACTTGTTTTTGTGTAACGGTTACCTGGTCCTGCGATTGTTTCAACACTTCTTCTGCACTTAAAACCTGCAGGTAAGCCAAAATGATATTAATGGTAAGATTGTCTTTTGCCTGTTGCAATTCTTCTTTTGAAGCTTCATATCCGAGTTTGTTGGCTTTTATTTGATTCTGTAAGGCAAAGCCATTGAACAATAAAAGATTACTGCTTGCACTGTAATTGGCATAACCTACTTTCTGGTCAATGTAGCCGTTGGTAAAAGGATCAATACTACGCCCGAAGTTCTTGCCATGATTCAGGCTCGCATTGAGGTCGGGCAACCTATATTCTTTTGATTGTTTCAGATTTATACCTGCTTTTTGCATTAGCAGATCTGATTGTAAAACATCAATATTGTTTTTTATTCCGATTTCAACAGCTTGCTTCAGTGTTAACCTTTGCTGTGCAGAGGCAAACAGGGCAAAAGTGGCGAAGACAATATTTAAAAAAAATGATTTCATATTTTTTAGTTCTTTGTTTTAGTTCTTAGTTCTTAGTTCTTGGTTAATTCTTGTGGTGGATTGACTCAATTCTCCCATCCAGTAAATTGATGATCCTTGATCCATAATCGGCATTTTTTTCTGAATGAGTTACCTGGATAATCGTAACTCCTTCGTTGTTTAATTCTTTAAAAAGATCCATGATCTCTTCGCCTTGTTTTGAATTTAAGTTGCCTGTAGGTTCATCAGCAAGGATGAGTTTAGGTTTAACGATTAATGCCCTTGCAATGCCAACCAATTGTTGCTGCCCTCCGGAAAGCTGAGTTGGAAAAAGATCTTTTTTCCCAACGATCTGGAAACGGTCTAGTATATCGGCCACCATGGCTTTTCTTTCAGAAGATTTGATGTTCTGGTAAAGTAACGGCGTTTCAATATTCTCATAAACCGTTAATTCGTCAATTAAATGATAGGCCTGGAACACAAAGCCGATATGAGATTTAAAGAGTTGTGATCTTTGTTTTTCTTTCATGGCAAAAACATTTTCGCCCATAAAAGTATATGCTCCTTCGTTGGGCTCATCGAGCATGCCTATCACATTAAGGAGTGTAGATTTTCCTGAACCTGATGGGCCCATGATGGAAATAAATTCACCTTCATTTACGTCAAGATGAATGTCTTTTAAAACAAAAGTGCGGTTAGCACCGGTGTTGTACCATTTAAATATTTTTTGCAAAGAGAGCATTGGTTTTATTTATAAATTGTAATTAATAAGTTAATTCGTCTGATCATAACCGTTATTCAAGTTTACGGAACAGTGAACGAGCTAATTTTTTATTTTTATATTTTCTTTTCTTTATCTGATAAATTAGTGCCATTAATTTACGTATTGGTTTTCAATATTTTATAAAATTAAAAAAATAAAAGCTGTTCGTTTTTGATACAGTCTGTGTCCCGAATTGATACAGCATTACAATAGGGAAAGTTTAAATCAGTAATCAAACAAATAAATGAGATTTTTCTTTTCCCTATTTAAATAGACTGGTTTTTACGAAATAGTGTTACATTTATAACAACCAAATAATAACTCCATATAAATGAAACTCTTTCTTTTCGTAATTGCTTTGATTTTTTCTGCAGATTTATTTGCTCAAAACACCCCCCAGGAAAAACTGGATTCATTTTCAGCGCAATTTGTAACAGCAATCAGAAGCCATGAGCAACAACGTGTGTTTATGTCAACTGATAAATCAATTTATAGCAATGGAGAAAGCCTTTGGTTTAAGGCCTTCCTGGTAAATGAAATATCTGATAAAATAAATAATGACAGCAAGTTTCTTTTTGTAGACCTGGTAGACAAAAATGATGATGTAATACAAACATTGATACTGGATGCTGCTAACAAACAAACCGATTCGAGAATTGTACTGCCCCAATCTTTGCCTTCGGGCAATTACTGGCTGCGCGCTTACACCCGCCAGATACTGAAAACCGACCCTGACAACATGAGCGTAAAGCCCATTTATGTGGTTAATCGCAGTGATGAGTCAAATTTTAAATTACAGTCAAAAATCGCTAATCCTTCGGATAGCCTGGTAGTAACGTTTTATCCGGAAGGCGGCAACCTGATCACAGGTGCAGACTGCAATGTTGCCGTGCAGGCAAAAGATTTAAATGGTAACCCGGTAGCAGTTAAAGGCCTGGTAAGAGATAACTATGATGCGGTAATGGCAGGCTTTACAACGGATGCAAACGGACTTTCGAAATTTGATTTTGAACCTTCGGGCCACAGGTTATACCGTGCTGTAATAAACTGGAATGGCAAAGAAAGGGATTACCCTTTGCCTCCGTTTAATTTTTATAGCGGGCAGGTCTCTGTAACCCAGGGGGCACCAAATTATACGGTGAGGGTTTTATTGGGCGATTCAATTTATACAAAAGATGCACTTAGTTATTTGATAGCTATTTCAAAAGACAATATGGTTTTTGCAAGTATCGGAAGAGGCTTGTACCAGGTAGCTGTACCAAAAAGCAAATTGCCTGATGGTATTGTAACCTTCTATTTATTTGATGAAGGCTTTAAACTGTTAAGTGAAAGAAGCGTATATGTAGATGATAATAGTTTGCATGTTCAACTATCAACAGATAAAAAATTATATAAGCCACATGAAAAAGTAACAATGGATTTATCGATAACAGGCGGAGACCAAAAGCCGGTAGCATCCTTAGTAGCTATTTCTGTAATCGATTCAGCATTTTCAGATCCGTCAGAGCAATGTCCAGCACTTCCGGCTGATTATACAGCTAAAACAATTGATAATATTTTTCTTGCTACAAATAGGTGCCTTAGTGATAAGGAAAAAGACCTTTTGATGCTGATGAGGGAAAATAATTATGAAGGGCTTTCCAAACAGGTAGACAACACCGAAAATGTTGATGACGACAGCCTTTTGTACATAAAAGGAGAAGTAGTAAATGAAAAAGATGAGCCGGAAAGCGGGAAAAAAGTAACACTGATATCCAATTCAATATTTAGTTCTGATATCACCAATAATGAAGGCCGTTTTAGATTTCCTTTGGATACTTATGCCGATAGTACCCGGTTTGTATTAAAGATAACCAATCTGAAAGGCCGGCCTGATAATGGGAAGATTGTTCTTGATACAATTGTTTATCCAAAGGTAAAAACACCCGCTTCATTGAAAGAGATAGCAACTGTTGATAGCAGGAAAATAAGAAAATACCTAGATAAGTATTATCCTTCGAACCAACAAAACGAAAATGAGAAATTTAACCAAATTTCATTTAAAACCCAGACAACATTGCCGAAAGATCAGAAACTGGAGAATTATATTATATCAAAACGAGTAAGCTTAAATTCGGCGATTCTTACATCCAAAGACCTGAGCGATAGAACCAGCGTAGGAAATGCTTTATTAGGGGTAGGAGGCCTTCACTTGTTAAACGGATATCTTGTTATTAACGGGTTGACGGAAATGGGAGCGCCTAATGGAGGTTCAGAACCGATGATTTTAGTAAACGGTGCTGAAGTTAATAAGCTAGTTGGTGATATGCAGGAAAACAGTCCGGATATAGCTTATTTAAATACTTTAGATCCAAAGAATATTGATTTTATCGAAGTTTTAAAAGGAGGGGATGGTGCACGTTACGGCTTGAGAGGTGCCAATGGTGTTATATTAGTGACCACACGCAATGTTCCAGCCGATGATAAGACTTCTAAACAGCAAGATAACCTGAAGACATTTTATGCAAATGGTATTTCAAAACCGGCATTGTTCCCTATAACTACTTACCTGGAAGACGATACAAAGCCTGCAACATTTATTGATGTCCCTCCGACTTTATTTTGGAGTGGAAATTATTTTACCGATAAAACAAATAATACAATCACCTTTTATACAAGCGGGGTTCCCGGAACTTATAAGATAACAGTTTCAGGTATCACTATTCATGGTGATATTATTGATAAAACAATCTCAATTCAAACCAAATAAGACTCTTGTATCCAAGAGAAATGCCTGCCTGCTTTTAAAATTAGGTGGGCATTTTTATTATGATATGAGGAAAATCATTTTTGTTGTCCATCCGGAATGCCATTTTTGCAATATGTTACTTTGGAAAAATATCATCAAAAGGCCTTCCTGATTTTCTTGTTCTTACACTTTTTTTTCCTGCTTTATTCAGGCATTTCGAATACTATCACATAGAACATTTCAAATTAAATCAATAAAATGAAAAATATTAAAAGAAGCTGGGCTGAGCCGTATAAAATGAAAATGGTTGAGTTGATGAAAATGACAACTCCAGCTCAAAGAAAAAAGGCAATGAAGAATGCTGGATATAATACTTTTTTATTAAAGTCAGCAGATGTTTACATTGATTTATTAACAGATAGTGGTACCTCCGCCATGAGCGATCATCAGTGGTCAGGCATGATGATGGGGGACGAGGCCTATGCAGGCAGCCGAAATTTTTATCATCTTGAAGAAGTGGTGAAAAATGTATATGGATATAAATATATGATTCCAACTCACCAGGGGCGCGGGGCAGAAAATATTCTTTCAAAAATTCTAATAAAAGCAGGGGATATAATTCCCGGCAATATGTACTTTACTACTACCCGCCTGCACCAGGAACTGGCCGGAGGTAAATTTGAAGACATTATTATTGACGAGGCTCATGATCCGGAAAACGAATTTCCTTTTAAGGGGAATGTGGATTTAAATAAACTGGAGAAGTTAATTAAAAAATACGGGGCTAAAAAAATTCCATATGTAAGTATTGCTACCAGCGTAAACATGGCTGGTGGCCAACCTATTAGTATGAAAAATTTGAGGGAATTAAGGACGCTTACAAAAAAACATCGAATCCGTATTATACATGATATGACAAGAGTTGCCGAAAATGCCTACTTTATTCAACAAAAAGAAAAAGGGTATGAACATAAGCCGGTAAAAGAAATTGTAAAAGAAATTTGTTCTTATACTGACGGGGCTACTATGAGCGCCAAAAAAGACGCGTTGGTAAACATAGGAGGTTTCCTGGCTATCAATGATTGGGATGTTTACGAAGAAGCAAGGAATTTGGTAGTAGTTTATGAAGGTTTGCATACCTATGGCGGCCTTGCAGGAAGAGATATGGAGGCAATGGCGATTGGAATTGGTGAAAGCGTAAGTGATGATCATATAAGAGCAAGAGTTGGGCAGGTAATTTATTTGGGCGAAAAAATGATGGAGTACGATATACCCATCGTAAAACCTATAGGTGGGCATGGCGTTTTTGTGGATGCAAAAAAGTTCTTACCACACATACCGCAGGATAATTTTCCGGCTCAAACTTTGGCCTCAGAAGTATATCTTGATTCGGGCGTGAGAACTATGGAAAGAGGTGTTGTATCAGCCGGAAGAAAAGCCAATGGTGAAAATTATTACCCAAAACTGGAGCTGGTAAGATTTACTATTCCACGCCGGGTATATACACAGGCACATATGGATGTGATTGCTGAATCAGCAGCAAGAGTTTATGAACGACGTGATAAAATTAAAGGGATGAAGATGGTATACGAACCAAAATACTTAAGATTTTTTCAGGCTAGATTTGAGAAATTATAAAAGTTGAATCAGACTATAATTGGTCGATCTTTAATTTATCGGATCATTGTTTTGCTGCAATACAAACGCATTGAATTCAGAGTAGACAAACAAATTTTAGGGAATTTTATTTAGAAGAAACCGAATTAGACAACTGTGCCTAAAAGAGAGAACATTCCCTTGAATTTTAATTCCGAATTTTTTCACAGGGGTCATTGTACCCCAGGTTGGGCTTCCTAAACATCACAGATCCTTTTTAAAAAGCAAATGGGGTAAAAATCATATTTTTTAATCAGGAAAATTTACCATTTCGTTTATCCAGCAAGGTTATAAAAATTGTTGGAAGGAAATAATTACATTAGCATAGATATTTCAAAAGTTAAATCTGTTATGATTCAAAAAAATCTTTTGGCTGCAGTTTTCTTTTTTTTAAGTACTGCAACCTCTTTTTCTCAAAAATTTATTCCGTGCCGGGATAAACATATTTCTTATGAAGGAAGGATAGCGTATACACCGGATGCAGCCGAATTAATGTGGCCGGGAACTTCTGTGACAATTAATTTCAAAGGCACAGGAATTAGCGGAGAATTTAAAGACCAGGATACTTCCAATTATTACAATGTTATTCTCGATTATGATAGTATTCGTGTAATACAGTTTGATACCTTAAAGAGAATGATAGCACTTGCTTCAGGCCTTCCTTATGGTAAACATTCATTGCAATTGTTCAAACGTACAGAATGGGACAAAGGTAAAACCTGGTTTTATGGCTTTGAAACCTATGCCAAAACAAAATTGTTGAAGCCTTCAAAACTCCCAAAAAGAAAGATTGAATTTTTTGGAAATTCGATTACCTGCGGTTACGCGATTTATGATAAAGAGAAAGATTTTCCATTCGGATATTATGAAAATAATTATGATGCTTATGCTGCGATTACCGCGCGGCATTTTAACGCCCAATATCATTGCATCGCAAAAAGCGGGATTGGGATAATGGTGAGTTGGTTTCCGCTCATTATGCCTGAAATGTACAACCGGCTTGATCCTACTGATTCAACCAGCAAATGGGATTTCTCAAAATATACTCCCGATGTGGTAGTGATCAATCTATTTCAAAATGATTCCTGGATTGTAACTATGCCGGATAATGAACAGTTCAAAAACAGGTTTGGAACGAAGCCTCCGGATGAAACACAGATAATAAATGCTTATAAAAAGTTTGTTGAAACAATTCGCTCATCCTACCCAAAAGCGCAGATCGTTTGCATGTTGGGAAACATGGATATCACCAAAAAAGGTTCGCCATGGCCCGGGTATGTTGAGAAAGCGGTGGCTGAGATGAATGATCCTAAAATTTTTACTTATATCGCTCCATATAAGGAAACACCAGGCCATCCGAAAGTGGGTGAGCAAAAAAATCTTGCTGACGGGCTGATTCATTTTATGAATCAACACATAAAATGGTAAGTAACCGTACCTGTGGCATTGACTTGCCAGTAAACAAATAAAGAATTATAATTCCTGTTTTGTGTTATAACTGAAATGTATAAACGCAGATTTTCTAAAAAACGCTACTTGGCTATCCTCGTCTGGTCGGGTAGTTTTTGAGCTTCTTCCTGGCTTGCATATTCATCAATGGGATCAGGCAATATTTTTACCACAGATTTTTGTAGTGAAATAACAGAAGAAGCCGAATAAAGTCCAATACCTTCCCTTCAGTAACGAACCTCTTTCCAGAGGAGTATTGGATGGCATAAGATACCATATTTCTTCAATGGGCATAACTGCTACTTTATAGAAATCCAACAAATACTTTCATTTTTAATTTTACCGAAGTTTCATTTTTAGATTCTTCAAAAAAAGTGCACTTAAGTGTGAGTTTTATGTTAATAAAAAATCATTTTAAAACATTTTTTATAGTATAAATCTCGCTACTTTTAAATCAAATTCCAACCTCTTATTGTAAAATAGCTGCTTCTCTAAAAGCCATTTTTGTAATCACTAAATATTGTTTTTATGAAAAAGCTGACTTTTATTATTTTTCTGGCATTAGTACCTACTATCTTTCTTTTGTCAAAATGCAATACCGAAACTAAATCTGGCTCTGCAAAGGATGACACTACCGCTGCTTTAGCAAACACATCTTACGGAGGCTACAATACTGCTGAAGAATGGGGGCATCATATTGTTACCATTGCGGGTTGTGGTGATTGCCACTCTCCTAAAAAGATGACCCCTGCTGGTCCTGTAGAAAATATGGATCTGGCGCTTTCGGGTCATCCTGAAAACATGCCTATTGCAAATGTTGATAGGAAAGAGATGGAAAGTAAAGGGGCAATTGTTACCAATGATCTTACTTCATGGATAGGGCCATGGGGTGTTTCGTATGCTGCTAATATTACTTCCGACAGTACCACAGGGATAGGAAACTGGAGTTTTGATCAATTCAAGTTATGCATACGCAAAGGGAAATATATGGGGCTGGAAAAAGCAAGGGATTTATTACCTCCAATGCCCTGGCAGGCATTTCAGAACATGTCTGATGATGAATTAAATGCTGTTTTTGCTTATTTAAAATCAACCAAGCCCATTCATAACATCGTACCACAGCCGGCTCCCCCTTTGTTGGTTCACAAATAGCCCAAAGAAAAAAGTAGGTTCTTTTTAAGGTTTAGTTAAGGAAGTAGCTGGGAAATCAGCTACTTCCTTTTATTTTCCTGATCCTATTTAATTTTTCCTGATCATATTTAGCATAGATAAGGTTTCTGTTATCATTTTAGCATTGTATTCCATTGCCAGTTCTTTATGATTAACTGCGTCAATAATAGTTCCAACAAAACATAGACCGGCAGTAAAAAAATATAAAATTCCCATTCCAATGTTTCCGATAATAAACCGTTGAATGCCTGCAACGCCTACCAGGCCGAGTAAACATAATATTAAAATCAATTGAGGGTCTTTTCTTTTTGAACGATAAATGATACAGAATTGCTCCAATTCATCCACATTGAATCCTTTAGTTCTTGTGTTGATGGTGATCAGTTCTTCAGGCGTGGCATTATAAAGATATTTTAATATAGTAGGGCTTACTGAGTTAAAACTGCTGTCCATAATTGTATTTTTTAAAAAGTGGTGAAATATGAAGAGATGAAAGTTTGTAAATCCTCGCAAGTATTATAATCACAGCAAATAACCCAAGCGGATGTGCTTGAAATGATGCCCTTAAATTGCCATGAAATAAGTAACTGATCGAATGGCCAAGTCCGCACCCAGGGCAATATTTTATTCCTATAAACTTAAAAAAACAAAAGGAATAATGAGTATCCCTGCCCGGATCCATTAATGCTAATAAAATCAATCCCACAATCCATGCAGCTAATTCAAGATATTTTCTGAAATTTTTCATTTCAAAAATTTGTATTAAAGGTATTCAATTGAAGTGAGAAAAAAATTAGTATAGCAGTCTAATTTATCTGGATGAAATCCGGCTTTTTTACAAACTGATTGTTGTATTTAAAGATTACATTGGTGGATAATGAAAATCTGAACCTGTCATTATAGAAATTTTTTTGAGGGAAATAATAGCCTCTTAATTCAATGGTACCAAAAATCAAACTTTCATTCCTGGTTCTTATTCCTCCACCGACAGAACTTAGAATTTTTGTTGTATACTTATTCGGAGAAAACGCACTCACATTTGTGAATACAAAGGGAGCAAAACGAAACGCAACAAGCGACCAGGGACTAAAAAATTCAGATTCCACCTTAGCTGTTGAGCGTAAAGAGCCACCTACACGCTCATTGTTAATAAGTTCATTTCCATATTCCGGCAAGCCAAACTGGCTATTGGCAAACAAAGGCTGGTTAAAAACAGTATTAACTTGCTGGGCAAGATCAAAATTCAAAAAAAAGCGTTGTTTCCATTTTGTGCCGATTGATTTTAAATGATCGAAATAGAAAAGGCTTCCTAAAAAGTTCATATCTTCAACTGTGGAGTGGTGCAAATATCCTTCAGCGGCAATTTTATAACTCAGGTAATTTTTCTTTTTATTGAAATGGTAACTTTCAAAATCAAACCCTATAAAAGGACGTTTTGCATTTTGCCTTTGTGTATAACCTGAGGTAATGCTTAGTAATAAGCCTTCGGGAATATCCTCGTTTCTTCCAAAACCATATATATATTTTGTCTTATAAAAATTTTGACGATAGAAAGTGAGGGTGGCAAGTGCGGCATTAATGGTAGGATATTTCCAGTCATATACCGATTCGTATTTTTCGGGTAATTCCATAAATTTTTGATCCAAAATTCTTACACCTATCAGCTTTCTTAATTTTTTTGATTCTTCTTCTGTTGTAAAATCTTTAGCATTAATGTTATAACCGCCCCAGGCTTCGATATTATAATAATGGTAGCGTATATCAGAAAAATAAATGGAATCTCTATTGTATAAGTTTCTGGTAGCATGATATGAAGCACTTAATTCATAGGTCCATGCCATATACCGGTTTACCAGGGGTTTTTGGAAATCTACATAATAATTATTGTCTTCCTTCGGACCTGTAATTGAAGGATAAAAACTTTGGTAACCAATTTTGGCATTCATGAAACTTCCACGGATGTTCCTGCTGTTGTATTCGCCGCCAAATGCAAAATTATTTTCACGCCTGTCGTCATAAAGTGAATATAGAACTGCTGCATTTCCGCTTCCGCCAAAATTGTCTTCCCGGAAATCAACACTTGATTGTTTAAGGCCAAGAGAGTTTATAGCACCACCTAATGAAAAGACGTCTTTAATTTCCACAAAAACATCTACAGAATCTGAACCCGGCGCGGTTCGTGCGACAAAAAATTCTGCATCCTGGAGGTATAACAATTGCCTTAGGAATCTTTCATTATCTGCCATTAAAAAAGGTTTTAACGGCTGTCCTTTTTTAAAAAATAAATTCTTTTTAACTACTCTTGTTTTTGTAATATGATGAAGACTGTTGGCAAGGTTGGTCAAACTATTCATGAGTCTTTTTGAAGTATCGCCAATAGAAACCCCGAATGGAATTCGTTCAATAACTATATTTCTTATAATAAGTCCTTCGAAGGGCCTGAAAGCTGCTTCGTTGGTTTTTAGCTGTGAAGAATTATCAATTTCTGTTGAATCCTTTCTAAAATTTTCTATCACTTTACCTAAGAAAGTTTTTCCGTTTGGTTTGGTTGTATCTTTTTGAGCATAAGACAAAGAATTAATGCAAGAGAAAATTGATGTTAAAAAAATAATCAACAAATATTTTGAAAAAAAATTCATGAAGTATTTAATAAGGCCGTATAAAAATAATCATTAAAAATCTGATGAATTAAGTATAAAACAATCTAAAAAAAGGGTACTGTAATTTAGGTATTTTGCTCTTATGGAAAGAAGAAAAAAGGAAGATTTGGAAAAAAAAGGATAGAGAAGATGGAGAATCAGTTTTTCCTTAACAAAGCCATGATGGCTTTAAACGAAGTTGGATTTTATTTTTTCAATAAAATCCTGTTCAATCATTTTTTTTGCCATCAATATCATGTTATTAAACGCACCTGAAGTAGAAATACCGTGTCCGATGATTACAGGCTTATTTACGCCAAGAACAGGAACACCACCATAAATTTCAAAATTAAAACGGTTAAAATATTCATCTTCAATCTTTCGTTTCTGAACAATATCATAAATGGATTCAGCAAATTTTAAAAGTACATTACCAGTGTAGCCATCGCAAACATAAACTTCGGCCTTGTTCATTAAAAGGTCCCGTCCTTCAATATTTCCTACAAAATTTATTTGCTTATTTTCCTTCATTAAAGGATAAGCAGCCTGGCACAAAATGTTTCCTTTGCCTTCTTCTTCTCCTACATTTATCAAAGCCACCCTGGGTTTCTCATAATTTAAAATGTATTTGGAGAATAACGACCCCAGCAAAGCAAATTGCGATAAGTTTTCGGGTTTGCAATCTGCATTAAGGCCTACATCAACCAGTAATGAAGTCTGACCATTATCTCCGGGAATATAAGCGCCAATCGCAGGCCTGGCAACGCCGGTAATTGCTTTGATGCTATATAGGGAGCCAACCATCATTGCACCTGTGTTTCCGGCACTGATAAAAGCATCTGTTTTCCCGGTTGCTAAAAGATGGAAGCCTATAGAAATGGACGATTGCTGTTTTTCTTTCAGTGCTTTTGTGGGATGCTCATGCATTCCAATCACTTCGGCAGCATGCACCACTGTAATATTTTCTGAGTTAACCTGGTATTCATCAAACAAGGGTGATAGTTTGTTTTCATCACCGATCAGCGTGAGGTGAACTTGGTTATCATCATTTTCAGATAAAAAAAGTTTTAGGCCTTTTATGGCTTCTACAGGAGCGTAATCTCCACCCATCATGTCCAGCGCTATATTCATATTCCGGTATTATCTTATAATATCACGATAAAAATAATTATTTAATTGCAACCTGCTCAAAGATTCAAAAAAAAATCCAAAAACAAAGGTTGAAGTTATACAAACTTTGTTTTTGGATTTCAAAACTGTTGTAAAAGCAGGCTAACCGACTTTAGCAGGGGCTTTTTCGGAAACCACTTTTCCTTTATAATATAATTTTCCTTCACTTGTGTGTGCACGATGACGAACATGAGTCTCTCCTGTTGTTGGATCGGTGCTTAATGTAGGAGCATCTGCTTTATAATGTGTCCTTCTTTTTGCACTTCTTTGCTGACTGTGTCTGCGCTTTGGATTTGGCATAACCGTAGATTAAGTATGATTAATTATTGTTTTTTTTTAAATTTTTCTAATCCTTTTTGTAAAGGATGATTATTTTCAACTTTTGACGATTGCATTTTTTTTAGCATCGCCAGAATTTCTTTATTGCATTGTGGACCCCCGATTTCATCTTCATTACACATCCGTTGGTTGGGGATACTTAATAATACAAATTCATATATCCAATCTGCAAGATGAATATAGCTTTCTGTTCTTGAGATGTAAAACACGTCCGGATCCTCTTCGTTTTGATTCATTTCTTCCGGATTTTCAACCTGTTTTATTACCAGCTTAAACTCATCCCAAAGATCCATTGGTAATGTATTTCCGCAACGGTCGCAAATTACATTTACGCTCCCTCCAATCTCAAATTTCAACATCATAAATGATGTGTTTTTTTCGAGAGTGAGTTTTACAGATGCCTTGCAATTGTTGAAATCTGTTTCCTTATAATTTGCAAAGAACTTATCATCCACCTGGTAATTAAACTCATGGACTCCAGGTTTTAATCCTACAAAAGCTATATCAAATTCACGACTGTTTCCCATAACTTAAAATTAAAGGGCTGCAAAAGTAAGGAATTTAATTAGTTTTTGTGACAAAGTATGGTGGAGTTTTTAAATTTTTTGTTAA
Source organism: Bacteroidota bacterium (assembly GCA_028876495.1). Classification (GTDB taxonomy): domain Bacteria; phylum Bacteroidota; class Bacteroidia; order Chitinophagales; family Chitinophagaceae; genus Ginsengibacter. The sequence continues at coordinate 36,073 of JAGWRO010000070.1, read as the reverse complement.
TCGTCCCTTTTCTTAAATCAGAAAATTTTATAACAAGGTTTTAAATATTAACTTCAATTTTTTTGAATCATATTTTCGACAATGAGCTATAAACTGAATAGTGGTAAACAGGTAAAAGAGAATAAGATCATTTGGATTGTAGCGCTTCTGTTAATAATTCTAATCAAAATAATTACAACTAACCAACTTTGGGTAGAGCGTTATTATTCTACCGGCTTTTACATCTCTTTTTCTAAAATACTACGAATTTTTTTTGGTTGGATTCCTTTCAGCTTTGGTGATATCCTGTATTTTGTTGCCGGCTGCTGGATTGCCTGGAAAATAGTTAGGAATATAATATTGTTGTTGAGGCGAAAAATTACAAAAAGATCAGCCCTTGGAAAGTTGCGGAAGCTTGTATTACTTTTTGCTTTCATTTACATTGTATTTTATCTTTTTTGGGGAATCAATTATGACCGCAAAGGAATTGCCTGGCAATTGCAGATACTGCCACAGCAATATGATACGACTGATTTATTAACGCTACAGGATCTTTTACTTCAAAAAGTTAATGCTACAAAAACGGTAGTGATTAGAAATGGAGAAAAATATCCTTCTACTAATGATCTGATACAAATGGCAAAAAGAAGTTATGCGGAAGCGCACAAAAAATTTCCATTTCTTAAATACAATCATGTTTCAGTCAAATCTTCCCTTTATGGAACTCTGGGTGATTACCTGGACTTTACCGGTTATTACAATCCTTTTACCGGTGAAGCTCAAATCAATACAACCGTTCCTAAAATGCTACAGCCCTATATTACTACTCATGAAATAGGCCACCAGCTTGGCTATGCAAAAGAAAACGAAGCCAACTTTGTAGGATATTTAGCAGCCGTTAATTCGCCTGATACTTTGTTTCATTATTCTGCTTATTTAGATCTATTTCTTTACACTAATAGCGAAGTGTATTATTTTGATTCTGTTTCTTCAAAAAAGGCATTAAAGGAACTGATACTTCCGGTGAAAGAAGACTTACTCGAATTGCGAAAATTTGATCTCGACCATGAGAGTGTCTTTGAACCCTTTATTACCTGGATGTACGGCAATTATTTAAAAATGAATAACCAGCCTAAAGGGTTGCACTCTTACAATGCTGTTGTTGGCATGTTGATCGCATACTATAAAAAATATAAAAAGATATAAGCAGTTACAGTCAATCAACTAATTAAGCTGATTTTTATTTTGCATTTCGCTTTATCTTCTTTCTCTCACCGGAATCCGTTTTCTTCCATCATGTGCAGGCTTCCTGTTTCCGCTACCGCCGTCCGCTTCATTCATTCTTACCTGGCGGCCGTTATAGCTTTTGCCATCAAGGCTTTTAATCATTTTTCCGGCAGCGGATTTGTCAACTTCAACCCATGCATTCATTTCGCGAAGATCTATGCGTCCTAAAACATCTTTTTTAAGATTGCTTTCATCAAGAATATACTGCAGAAAGCTGGCTTTATAAAAACCATCTTTGGTTCCGAGGTTGATAAATAATTTAGTGAATCCACCATCCCTTTGATAGCTTGGTCGTTCTATTCTTTCGCTTCTGTTGTCGCGACGATTGTTTTCAGTTCTCCTTTCTTTAAAATCAGATCTTACATTCAGGTCTTCAGCATTTTCATAATATTTCAGAAAATGATTAAACTCAAGTGCCGCAACTCTTTTCAACACTTCTTCTTTACTCATATCTGCAAATTTTTCTTCCAGATCAGACATGTATGCTTCATAGGCACCATTAGAAATATCGGTGTTTTTCAGTTTGTCGATAAAATAAAAAAACTGTTTGCGGCACACATCCTTTCCACTTGGAATATCCAGTTTATGAAACTGTGCGTTCACCATTTTTTCAAGCTGGCGTATTTTATAAGATTCACGGCTATGGCAAATTGAAATACAAATACCGCTTTTTCCTGCACGTGCAGTACGGCCGCTTCTATGCGTATAAACTTCAATGTCATCAGGAAGTTCAAAATTAATAACGTGCGTAATTCCGTCAATATCAATACCTCTTGCCGCAACATCGGTAGCAATTAAAATCTGGATATCCTGGTTGCGAAATCGTTGCATAACTCTATCACGCTGTTGTTGCGTAAGGTCACCGTGTAATGCTTCAACGTTATACCCTTCTTTTGATAATTTTTCAGCAATGTTTTGAGCATCAATTTTAGTTCTTGTAAAAATGATGCCGTACATGCCCGGGTTAAAATCAACCAGTCTTTTCAAGGTTTCAAAACGAGAATGTGCCTGTGTAATAAAATACTGGTGATCAATATTTACATTGGCTGTATTTTTTTTACCCACTGTTATTTCCTGCGGGTCTTTCATAAAGTTTTTCGAGATCGCTCTTACTTCTGAAGGCATTGTAGCGCTGAAAAGCCAGGTGCTTTCCCTGTTCACCGTATTTTTTAATACAAAATCAATGTCTTCCCTAAAACCCATATTCAACATTTCGTCGGCTTCATCCAGCACCACATATTTTACTTTTACCAGGTCGATCGCTTTTCTTTCAATCATGTCAATCAGCCTTCCGGGAGTAGCCACCACAATGTGAACACCTTTTTTCAGAGCGCGAATCTGCATAACGATGGAGGCGCCGCCATATACCGGTTCAGCACTTATATTCTTTGAATACTTTTTATATTCCTGAAGATCATTACAAATTTGCAAACATAGCTCGCGTGTAGGGCAAACGATCAATGCCTGCGGATATCTTTTATCTTCATCAATTAATTGTAATAATGGTAAACCAAACGCTGCTGTTTTTCCGGTTCCTGTTTGAGCCAGGCCTACAAAATCTGTAGTGCCTGATAGGAGGATAGGAATTGCTTTTTGTTGTATAGGTGTAGGAGAGGTAAATCCAAGATCCTGAACCGCTTTTACCAGGTTCTCATTTAGGCCTAAGCCTTCAAATTCATTCATTAACTTTTTTTAATTTGCAAAGGTATACTAAATAAGAGTAACGAAGCGTAAAAGCGGGCTAAAGCTTGCTTTTGCCCGGGATAATGTTATAAACTAAAAACTGATTAGTTTCAACTTAAATAATTGGCACGACTTTTTGTTATAGTAGGTTGGAAATCTTTTGATGAAAAATTTTAATTAAACTAATAATCATGAAAACGAAAATAATTCCAATAGCAATCCTGTGTTTTTTTGTTTCTTCCTCGCTATTTTCACAAGGCTTAACTTTTGGTATAAAGGCCGGAGCCAACATGGGAAAGATTAGCGGACACTCCTTTAAAGATGAATACAATTTAGGATATCATGCAGGAGCTTTTCTTACCATTGGCGGCAAAAAATGGGCAATACAGCCAGAAGTTTTATTTAACCAGGTAAATACTGATACGGCTACCAGTTTTAGCCAAATAACAGGCTTTAATAATGTGAGTAAAATCCAATTACATTATTTAAGTATTCCGATATTAATAAACTACAATATCAGTAATATACTCGCTTTACAATTCGGGCCCCAGTTTGGAATATTGATGGATCAAAACAAGAGCCTTACGCAGAACGGGAAGGACGCTTTCAAATCCGGAGATTTTTCGGTGGCAGCAGGCCTTCAGTTAAAATTGTTGAAGTTCAGGGTGTATGGCAGGTATATAGGTGGAACTACTGATGTAAACAATCTATCTAATAATGACACATGGAAAGTTAGTATGATTCAGCTTGGTGTAGGACTTGCTTTATAATTTATCGTATAACCACAATTTCATTGTTGTCATCCAATTTGATGATTGATGAAGGCGCATTTTTAGAATAATCGTTTTGACGGTGTTGAACTATATAATCAACGCCGTTTTTTATTTCAGCAGAAACTTCATCGAAGTTTTGAGGGAATTTTTCGCCTGAAATATTTGCTGAAGTGGAGACCAATGGTTTTTGTAATTGTTTGATAAGTTGAAGGCAAAATTCATCTTTCGGAATTCTTATTGCAATACTTCCGTCTTCATTAACCAGTTGCGCTGGTAAGTGAACCGCCCTTTTTAAAATGGCGGTTGTTGGTTTTTGGGCTGATGAAATATAAGAAAGCATTTTTTGGGAAGAATCAGAAACATATTGCCGGATCATATTATCATCTTCAACGAGGATGATCATTGATTTTTTTTCTTCCCGATTTTTTAAAGTAAAAATCTTTTTTACTGCATCTGCGTTTGTAGCATCGCAGCCAATTCCCCAAATTGTATCAGTAGGATAGAGGATAATGCCTCCATCATTTAAAGCCCTCAGTGAATTGATAATATCGTTTTGAAAACTACTCATCGGTTCATGTATTAAGTGATTCTAATAATTTTTGTGTTTCGATCGTTACGCCACATTTAAAATGACCAAGCGGGCAGGCTTTCTTTCCATGCAAAGTACAGGGTTTGCAGGAAAGTTGAAGATCGGTTTGTACAATGATCGATTTTTCAGAAAGGGGATAAAACCCAAACTCAGGAACTGTTGAGCAAAATATGGCTGTAACCGGAGCATCAGTAGCGCTGGCAAAATGAAGCGGTGCTGAATCATTAGTGTAATTCATTTTGGCGCCTTTCATTAAAGCAGCTGATGACAGGAAGTTTAATTTCCCGGCAAGCACTTTTACTTTTTTACTACTGGTTTTTTCTTTTATTCTTTCGCATAAAATAGCATCATCATATCCTCCCAATAAATAAATATCGTATTCACCCGGAAAATGGTCGATCAGTTCAACCCATTTTTCTTCAGGATATTGCTTGGTGAACCAAACACTTGCAGGCATCATGCAAACATATGGCCCATGCATATACTGTGCTATTTCCTCTATATCTTTTTGTGTTGGATATAATTTCGGTTTATTAAAAGTGCCGTCGGTAAAAGATTCAATGAGTTTATTGTTTCTTTCTACTTCGTGAATACCTTCCTTAAATTGATGAGGAATTTTTTTTGTAAAAAGAAACGAAAGAGGATTTTTATCGAAACCAATTCTTTCTTTTGCCTGCGAAAAGCCGGTCAGGAAGCCTGTAGAAGCAAATCTTTGCAGGTTGATCACTTTGTCATACTTTTTTCTTCTGATTATTTTTAAAAGATCAAACAGTTTGCTGAATTTATTTTCTTTCTTGTTCCAGATTAAAACCTCTTTTAAAAACGGATGTCCTTTCAGCAAGCCTTCATTTCCTTTTCTTACCAGGAAATCAATCGCTGCATCATGATAAAACTGATGTAACTTTTCAACCAGCGCGGTTGCCAAAACCACATCCCCCGTAAAAGCTGTTTGTATTACTAGAATCTTTTGCATTTTATTTGCTGCGAATCTTATTGTTTATTAATAAATATGGTCAGGAACTGTTTAAACCATGACTTTAATTTTACCGATAACGGGATGCGTGGGTTTTCCAATGCACCGTGATAAGGTTGTCCTCTTTTTATATAATATTTTGAAAATGTTCCCTGTGTCATTCCCCATTTTGAGATGAACTGGTAATAGCCTTTATTTTTCTTTACTTTTTTTACTGAGATGGACCCGAAATGATACACCCTGCTTTTAGCAACGCCCTTGAATATACGAATGCCCATTTGCCAAAGTTTCATTGAAAAGTCAGGATCAGAATACATGCCGGGTGAAAATTCGATGCTGTATTTTCCGGCTAATTCCCAAATACTCTTGTGGACAATGTTGGGCGGCCATGTAGCGCCGTGCCAATCTTCCATCGGCCATTTTTCAAATTCTGCCAATAACTTTTCTTCTTTAAATTCATTGACAGTAAGTCCGTAATTTTTTTCAATTGAACATTTGCTTTGCGCTTTTGGTTCAAGAGCAGTTGAAGAGAGAAAAAAATAATGGTGCCCAATCATTTGAATTTCTTCATAAAGATATTTATCCCATAACGGGCAGGCATACATGTCGTCATTCATGTACAAAATGTATTCGGTACTTGCTAAAGAGCTACAGTAATTAAGCGCATAACATACGCCTACGTTTTCTGAAGTATGAGTATACGATATATTTTCCTGTAACTGAATCCACGCAAGTGTTCCGTCCGACCCTTCATTGATGTGAACAATTATTTCATGAGCAAAAGATGAGTTCTGTTCTATGCTTTTGATGCACAACTTCAGGTATTCCAGGTTATTCCAACTTGGAATTAAAATACTAAAGAGTGCTTTTTTTACTTCCCTTTTTTCCGAAGTAAATTTTACGTGATCAATCATCAACTCAATATTTATTAATCAATTCAAATAAATGTTTTGTGCAACAGTTATTTTTTGAGCAGTTTATAATTTTTAAAACCAAATAATAATCTTCCTTTAAAAAAGGTTTGTTCTATAAAAGTGAGAAAACGATATTTCAATTTTTCATGCTTTTGTTGTTTCAATTTTTCTTTTCCGGGTTTATAACGAAGCTGCTCTTTCCAATCAAATTTTTCAATAAAGGTTTTCATCACTGCAGGATAGGTTTCCCTGTACAATTTAATTTTACTGAGATCGCCATAATCGAATAATTCTGCTTCATTTTTAAATAACTGTTCGGTAGAAGATTCACCTGCATAATTTGTGTTATGATTTTTCCTTTTCTTTTGCATAAGGTAGGGAGGCCTTACAAAACCATAATGGAAAATATAGGCATCAATTTCTACCACATTTAATTTAAAAGTATTTTCTTTTTGGTAATAATCCCGTCCGTTAAATTGGGGTATTCTCCTGAATGATTGTGCATCCCGCCACGAATGAATTTCAGGATCGTTCCTGATGATCCTGATCTCTCTCGGATACCATGCATGCGAAAGAATAAAATGATCGTAATCTCCCCAAAAATGTTTGTATTTGAACAGAAAACCTTCCACTTCTTTATCGGTTAAATATTTTTCACAGTTTTCTTTTATCAGCGGCAAATATTTTTCATGAATTACTTCATCGCTTTGGATGTAAAAAAGCCAATCGCCTGTGCAGGCTTCTTTTGCAATGTCGGTCTGGTGCGCGTACTCTTGCCCGTTAGGATATTTTTCCAAATCCCAAACCGTTCTGATTATTTTAATTTTATCCGATTGAATACTTCTTATTTCTTCTTCTGTCTGGTCGTCTTTATCACCTTCAGCCAGTGCAACTATAAACTCGTCTACCAATGGAAGCAAGCATTCAATCGAAGCTTTTACCGGGTAATAAAGTTTGGTGGCATTTTTAGTAAATGTAAATCCGCTTATCTTCATTTTTCTGTTGGTTTCATAAGATCATTCTTCTGAATTAATAAAACAGTCAAAAGTAAATCAACTTTGCCGTAAGCTTTCAGTAAAGAAACAAAAAAAGCGGAATTTTATTTAGACAGCCCTTTCGTGGTTGATATTTATATTTGCAAAAAAATGAAATTATGGAATTGGAAAAAATGATTGGCGAAGTTTGGAACAACAGGGAATTGCTAAAAGATGAAACGTATACAGATGCGATCAGAAATGTGATTGAAAAAATAGATGAGGGAAACCTGCGGGTAGCCGAGCCGGTGCATTCAGCTACTTTTAATCAAGAGGTTGAAGATACATGGAAAGTAAATGAATGGGTAAAGCAGGCAATCCTGCTATATTTTGGTATTCAGAAAATGGAAACTTATTCGCTGCCGCCTTTTGAGTTTTACGATAAAATGAAATTGAAAACGAATTATAAAGATTTGGGAGTTCGGGCGGTTCCACATGCAGTTGCTCGCTATGGAAGTTTTCTAGCCAGAAACGTAGTTTTAATGCCAAGTTATGTGAATATAGGAGCGTATGTAGATGAAGGAACCATGGTGGATACCTGGGCAACTGTTGGAAGCTGTGCTCAAATCGGAAAACATGTACATCTTAGCGGTGGCGTGGGAATCGGCGGCGTTTTGGAACCCTTGCAGGCAAGCCCGGTTATTATAGAGGATGGATGTTTTATTGGTAGCCGTTGCATTGTTGTTGAAGGCGTAAGGGTTGAAAAAGAAGCGGTATTAGGCGCCAACGTGGTACTTACTCAATCTACCAAAATAATAGATGTAAGCGGAGATAAACCGGTAGAAACAAAAGGTGTAATTCCTTCCAGAAGTGTGGTTATCCCGGGAAGTTATTTGAAGAAATTTCCGGCGGGCGAATACAATGTGAGCTGCGCATTGATTATTGGAAAAAGAAAAGAAAGTACAGATAAAAAAACAAGTTTGAATGATGCGCTGAGAGATTTTAATGTAAGTGTTTAAAAATTATTTCTTCTTTTTGTTAAACAAATATTTTTTAAAAAAATCTTCGCTGTTCAATACTTCAATTTTTGAAAAATGAAAATCGTCCACATCCTCAGTGATAATGCAATTACATTTGGATTCTATAGCAGAATAATATTCTAATCCATCCTCAAAGTCATTGATAGCAGGAGTTTCTAGCGTTTTAAAAACTGTATTTTCGTTGGCAGAAGCAATATGAATATGCTCACATAAAAGTTGAATTTTACTTTTTGCTTTTACACTTCTAAATTTCTTCTCAGCAAAATAAAATGCAATAGCCAAACAAACCGGAGATGTATATAAACTGAACCTGTTTTTATCAGCAAGGCTGAGAATACGGGAAGTAGTGGTAAATAAAGGATATTCTTTATTGAGTACGGAAACTAAAATATTAGCGTCAAGAAAAATCCTCATTTTTTTGATTTAAAAAATTCATCCTTTGCGGCCTTTCTTGATCTTTTTGATTTTGTTTGATATTCTGCCTGTCCTTCAGCCACCTGCATAACCCAATCTGAAATGGGAAAATCTTCAAGATTTTCATAATTGGAAGAAGTTATTTTTTTTAATAGAAACTCTATCAGCCTGGAAAGGCTGATGTTATTGTTTTCTGCATATTTTTTTGCTTTTGCGATGACTGATTCATCAAAGCTTAAAGTTATTTTATTATCCATAACATTCTTTTGAAAAAACAAAGTTACAATTATTATACTACAAACAAAATATTTTCATACGTATAACTTTTTTCATGAAATGTTCTTAAACGCTTCCCCTAAATAGTCAATAATATCACCGGCTATCAAAGCTTCTTGTGATATTTCAGCAGCAGCAATATCACCGGCAAGCCCATGCAGGTAAACCCCAAGAATACAACTGTTTAATGAAGAATAATTTTGTGCAAGTAAACCTGTAATAATTCCTGTTAATACGTCTCCGGCGCCGGCAGTTGCCATTCCTGCATTGCCCGTTGAATTGAAATATCCTTTTCCATCCGGTGTTGCAATAAAAGTATAATGGCCTTTTAAAACGATGAAAATATTTAATTCGTTTGCTTTTGAAAGTGCCAGATCAATTCGGTCGAAATCTGATTCACTTTTACCAAACAATCTTTCAAATTCTTTTGGATGAGGAGTGATAATACTTTTTGCAGGAATTAATGAGTAAAGATCCTGGTTCTCACTTAAAATATTTAAGGCATCAGCATCTATTACAATTGGCTTTTTAAAGTTGGTGAATAAATCCTGTAACAGTTTTTTATGTGAATCATATCTGCCAATGCCAGGACCTATTCCTATTGCATCAAAACTTTCAAAGCTGCTGAAACCGGTTATGTATTTTTCTCCGGAAACTTTACACATAGCTTCGGGAACGGAAGTTTGCATAATCTCGTATCCTGACTCACAAATCACTGAGGTAAGCTTTCCAACACCACTTCGCAGGCAGGCAGAAGAACTGAGAACCGCTGCGCCCATCATACCATAACTTCCGGCTAACAGTGATGCATAACCGTAATTTCCTTTATTTGAAAATTCTTTTCTCCTCCGATAGATTGCGCTTAGTAGATTATTACTTATGAATTCAAATTGAGATTCTTCTTTTTCTTCATATTCTTCTGAAAGGCCGATATCAAGCAAAAAAACCTGTCCCGTGAAAGGTTCATTTTCAGGGAGCAGGAAAGCTAGCTTTTGATTTTGAAAAGTAAGGGTGTAATCTGCTTTTATAATGGCTTGCCGGTCGTCTTCAATTTTACTGCTTTTATCAGTATATAAACCGCTCGGGACATCGATAGAAATGATTTTTGAATTGCTTGAATTAATAAAATCGATCAAAGTGGCATATAATCCTGCGGCGGGTTTATTTAATCCGGTGCCGAATAATGCATCAATTATTATATCTTGATTTGAAAGGTCGGGAAAGGATGGTTCATCTTTTAAATAGAAAATATGAGCAGAAGTTTTTTTTAATTTTTTAAGATTCTTCTCAAAATCATCAGAGCCGGGAGAATTATTAAAAGGAATATAAACTGAAACCTTGTATTTTATACTTTTTAATAATCTTGCGATTGCAAGTCCGTCGCCTCCATTATTTCCTTTTCCGCAGAATATTTTAAAGTGATATTCATCATCAAAATTTTGAATAATCCAGTCAAAGCAGGCAGTAGCAGCCCTTTCCATCAGGTCAATCGATTTTATCGGTTCATGATGGATCGTAAAGGAATCCCATTTTTTTATTTGGTGTACTGAAAATATTTTCAAAGTGTGATAATTATTTAATCAGTAAAATATCTTTCTTTAAGAATTTTTAGGTGATGCGTAAAATGACCGGCAATCATATAGCCAACAGCTTTTACGCTCATTTCATAAGAACTTGCTTTTCCTATGGCATTTAATTGTTCATCAGAAAAACTTTCAAAAAGGAGTTGAGTTGATTTTCTTACTGCTAAAAATTCTTCAATTAAATCTGCGGGATTCCTGTCATTTGCGTTGGAATTTTTTGCATATTCATTTTCATTAAAAGATGGAAATGTATTAGGATCTTTTCTTGCAAAAACCAGGGCCCTAAAACTGAAAATCCTTTCTGTGTCTGTAATATGTTGTAATACTTCCTTAATCGTCCACTTGTTTTCTGCATATTTGTATAACCATTTATCCTGTGGTATAGAATTGAAAAAGGCGGAGGACTCTGCTGGTTGTTTTTTTAATATAGAATTGAGTTCTTCATCTTCTACCAAAGAAATATAGCGATTAAAATTAGGTGGATAAACACCCATATCCTGCATGTGTGGCATTTAATTTTTAATTTAATTTACTGATAGCAAAAATACTAATATTAAAATCTCAAAGGATTTTGTTTACCTGGAATAAAAATCGGTTTTATTTCCTGGGTTACTGCAGGAATTTATAAATAAAAAACCGGCATTAATACCGGTTTTTTATTTATAAATTTTTAGGGATTATGCTCTTCTTTTCTTTCTTTTATGATGACTTTTTTTTCTGTCATCATTATCTTTCTTAATATACCCATTATCATCTTTTGTTCTCTCGCCTTTCAATGTTGATGCTAGTTTTAAAGCATTATAGGCATTAAGTTCGCCGCCTGTTATAGAAATATCAGCAAGACTCACGCTGTCTTCTGTTCCGGGTAATTTTACTTTTTGAGTAATAGGAGTAACTGAATTGTCAATTACATATTTTACCTGTTGTGCACTTAGATCAGGATAGTATTCAAGAATCAAAGCAGCAACGCCTGCTACAACCGGTGTGGCCATACTGGTGCCTGAAAAATCACCGAATTTATCGTTAGGTAACGTAGAATAAATATTTACGCCAGGAGCAAAAAGATCAACAGATTTTTTACCATAGTTGCTAAAACTTGCGGTAAAACCTCCATTGGTTGAATCGCCACTAGCACCAACTGTAATAAAGTCCGGATCAACCCCGGAGCCGTCGCGGTAAACGGGATTTGGAAAATTTTGTGCACTATCAATATTTTCTGCATCATTTCCAGCAGCATGTACAAGAAGTACACCTTTGCTTTGTGCATATTTTACTGCATCATCCACCCAGTTTTTTTGTGGCGAAAAGGGTTTTCCGAAACTCATACTGATAACTTCTGCACCATTATTTACAGCGTAACGAATGGCGTTGGCAATATCTTTGTCATGTTCGTCACCATCAGGAACCGCACGAACCATCATTACTTTTACATTATTGGCGATCCCATTCATTCCTATGCCGTTATCTCTTTCTGCAGCAATTATCCCTGTTACGTGGGTGCCATGTGAAGGTGTTCCGGCCATTACATCGTTATTTCCGTAATAGCGATCATTGATATCGTTTGGATTGTCTTTTACAATTTCGTCTCTGAAATCTTCAGGGGGTGTAGAAGCTGCTTCTCCTTTGCGGACCTGGCCTCTTAAATATTCCAGGATATCTGTATTCGAAATATTATAATTTTTATTGGCTTTAGCCATATTCAAATAAATGGCAGCCGCAATTTTTGCATCAGGGTCATCAGAAGTATACCCTTTTACATCATTACCCGTAAATTCTGATTTGCCTAAATCTTTACGGATTACAGAATCTCCCTTTTCAAGAACAGGTAAAATTCTTTGCATTTGCATAAGTTGTGCAGGTTCTACTCCCTGGGTTACGTCTTTTTTGGCTCTCAGGTAAGTTGCATATTCGGCTTTCTGGGCAGCATTCATTGTAGTAGTATCTATATCTGTGCTGTCATATTTATCTTTCAGTTTCCAGTAAACACGGGCAGCCTCATAAGAGTCCTGGTGAACATTGCGTCCGTCTTTTCCTCCAATAAAATTCCAACCGTACACATCATCAACATAACCATTATGATCATCATCAATTCCGTTTCCGGGAATTTCTCCGGGATTGTGCCATAGGATTGATTTCAAATCCGGCTGCAAGGTATCAACGCCACTATCTATTACTCCTACAAGTACCTGGTGGCTTTGCTTGCCTTTTAAAAAATCGTAAGCTTTATCAAGACTGATTCCATAGTATCCTGTTGTTGTGCGGTCAAGCTGATACCAGTTATTCGGTGCAACTTTTTGTTTTATTACAGAACTTGTATCTGATTGAGCCATACTACATAATGGCAAAGACACCATCATGACCATTCCTAAAAAAATTCGTTTACTCCTGTTTGTCATTTTATTTTTTTTAATTTTTAGAAATACAAAGATTTCAAATTTATTATAAGATCCTTTACCAATTAAAATTATTAAATAATATTTATCAATCTTCTATAAGATAGGTTAAACTGTAAATTTTATTCCCTGGGCTAAGGGAAGCGTATCTGAATAATTAATGGTGTTGGTTTGCCTGCGCATATAAACTTTCCACGCATCGCTTCCACTTTCTCTTCCGCCGCCGGTTTCTTTTTCACCACCAAAAGCGCCGCCTATTTCAGCTCCGGATGTTCCGATATTTACATTCGCTATTCCGCAATCGCTTCCTCCATTAGAAAGAAAAGCTTCTGCTTCGCGAAGATTTAATGTGAAAATAGCACTTGATAATCCCTGCGGTACACCGTTCTGAAGGGTAATCGCTTCTTCTAAAGTTTTATATTTTATTAGATATAGGATCGGGGCAAAAGTTTCATGCTGCACAATTTCCATATCGTTGGTAACTTCAGCGATGCAAGGTTTTACATAACATCCGCTTTCAAATCCTTTGCCTGAAAGCGTTCCACCTGCTACTGCCATTTTTCCACCTTGTTTTTTAATCTGATCAATTGCATTGAGGTAATTCTGTACCGCGTCTTTGTCTATTAAAGGCCCGACATGGTTTTCTTCTTTCAAAGGATCGCCGATTTTTAATTGTTTATAAGCATTTATCAGCTTCTTTTTGAAAGTATCGTAAATTTCTTCATGAATAATCAGGCGACGTGTAGAAGTACATCTTTGGCCTGCAGTTCCTACAGCTCCAAACAAACAGCCCACTAAAGCTATATCCAGGTCAGCTTCTTTTGAAATGATAATTGCATTATTGCCACCGAGTTCAAGTAAGCTTTTCCCAAGTCTTGCACCAACGGCGGCACTTACCGCTTTTCCCATTCTTGTAGAACCGGTTGCTGAAATAAGTGCCACGTTAGGATCATTGCAAAGCCATTCGCCAATTTCACGGCCGCCGGTTACTAAATTGCAAACCCCTTCTGGTACTTTATTTTCTTTAAAAACTTTTGAGATAATTTGTTGACAGGCGATGCCGCAAAGCGGCGTTTTTTCCGATGGTTTCCAGATGCAAACATCGCCGCAAACCATTGCCAACAGGCTATTCCAGCTCCAAACGGCAACAGGGAAATTAAAGGCTGAAATAATTCCTACGATGCCCAACGGGTGGTATTGTTCATACATTCTGTGGCCCGGCCTTTCACTGTGCATAGTTAGACCGTATAATTGCCTTGAAAGCCCAAGTGCAAAATCAGCAATATCAATCATTTCCTGCACTTCGCCCATTCCTTCCTGCAGGCTTTTTCCCATTTCATAACTTACTAATTTCCCCAGGTTGGCTTTATTTTTTCTGAGTTCATTTCCAATTTGCCTGATGATTTCACCCCGTTTTGGCGCCGGCCATTTTCGCCATTCTAAAAAAGCTTTTTGGGCAATTTCTACCACATAATTAAAACTTCTTTTGTCGCATGAATTTACTGATGCAATTGGCTTTCCGTCAACAGGGGAGGAGGAAATAATTTTTTCGCCGGAAGCAGATAACCATTTCGTTCCCGTAGAAACACCTTTATTTAATTCTGAAATTTTTAATTCTTTGAGAAAATTTTGCATAATTATTTTTTAAAAAAAAGTATTGGATTTGAAGAAAATACAAATCTTCATTTTTGGTTCGTTTACTGTAAAAAGTTTCATTCAAAACTCCCTAAACTATTCTAAACTCTCTAAACCATTCTAAATTCTCTAAATTATTCTATCCTCTTGCTAATATTGTTCTTTATCATTCGGAAAATTCTTGCTTTTTACATCATCAATATAATGTTGAACTGCATTAGTAACCTGTTCGTGAAGATTTAGATAAGTCCTGAGGAACCTGGGCTTAAATTCTGTATTGATTCCAAGCATATCATGCATTACCAGCACCTGTCCATCGCAGCCATTTCCTGCGCCAATGCCAATCGTCGGAATCAAAAGTTTTTCTGAAACTTCTTTGGCCAATGATGCCGGAATCTTTTCAAGCACAATTCCAAAACAACCCGCTTGCTGCAAAAGATCCGCATCGCGTTTTAATTTTTCCGCTTCCTCTTCTTCCCTGGCTCTTACGGTATACGTTCCAAATTTGTAAATGGATTGAGGGGTTAAACCAAGATGTCCCATAACCGGTATTCCTGCACTTACAATCCTTTTTACCGATTCAATTATTTCTTCCCCGCCCTCCAGCTTTATGGCGTGAGCGCCGGTTTCTTTCATAATCCTGATGGTAGAAATCAGCGCTTCTTTACTGTTTCCCTGGTAGCTGCCAAACGGAAGATCCACAATAATTAACGCCCTGTTGCAACCGCGAACAACCGAACTGGCATGATAGATCATCTGGTCGAGCGTAATTGGTAACGTGGTTTCATGCCCTGCCATTACGTTACTTGCACTATCGCCTACCAGGATTATATCAATGCCTGCGGCATCAAATATTTTTGCAAAGGAAAAATCATAGGCAGTGATCATCGCAATTTTTTCACCCGCTTCTTTCATTTTTTGCAGCGTGTTGGTAGTTATTCTTTTTACTTCTTTATTTACTGACATACATTATTTTTTAAAGAAGCGACAGGCTGAAATGGCTCTGCATTAGAATAAAACATTCCTTTGAACAATCGCATATGCAAAAGTAGATTTTTTTTATTTGAAGTACAGACAGATGCAGTAAACCAGGAAATAACGGGAATTCCTATTTATTACGAAGATTGGGTTTGCATGTTCCATAAATGATGCACCAATCCATCAACGAGGCCGATCTTTGGAACGTAAATTTGATCAGAACCTGCCCATCTCATAGCGCTGATATAAATTTTAAGTGCCGGCACTATTACATCGGCCCTGTCTTCTTTCAATTTATAGATGCTCATGCGATCGCTCAATGATACATTGCTTAATTCTTTATAATAATCACTGAGTAATTCATACGACAAAGGTTTTCCGTCTTTTCGTTTACTCATCGAAAAAACTTTATTGATATTTCCGCCGGAGCCAATAGCTTCAACGGTTTTATAGCCCTTTGTTTTTGATTTGATACACACTTTCATGTCGTTCCACGTAGCATCTGAAACCTGGTCTTTTAGCAACCTGATGGTTCCGATTGGGAACGAATCTTTAAATATTAATTCGTTGTTACTAAAAAATGTCAGTTCTGTGCTTCCGCCGCCTACATCAATATATAAGTAAGAATGTTCTTTATCGAGATTTTCGGCAATGTGGTTTTCAAAAACAAGAGATGCCTCATCGCTTCCTGAGATCACTTCTATTTCTATTCCTGTTTCTCTTTTTATCATCGCGATGATTTCTGTTGTATTCTCCGCATCGCGCATTGCAGAGGTGGCGCAGGTTTTCATTGCTGTTACCTGGTAAGCTTTTGCAATATTTACAAATCCTTTTATGGTGTGCAACAGTAAACCTACTTTTTTGTCAGAAATTTTTCCCGTATCAAATACATCAAAACCCAATCGCAGTGGTACTCTTACAAGGCTTAGCTTGGTAAATAAAGGCGCGTTTTTGGTATCAAGAGATACTTCTGTTATCAGTAATCGTGCTGCATTGCTTCCGATGTCTATTGCTGCGAGTTTCAAATTTTAATATGTTTTCTTTAAAAGAGTATTGTAGATGTGTATCTGCGAACGTACTTTTTTTACACCCGGCACTTTTACATATTCGTTCGAAAGATGATTGTCCAGGATTCTTGCTTTTACATTATCGTCCAATTGAATATCTAGTATTTCTTTTAATTCCTGCTGAATGCTTTTGTCAAAAACAGGACAAGCGGTTTCAACACGATGATCAAGATTTCTCACCATCCAGTCTGCAGAAGAAATAAAATATTTTTCCTTCCCTGCATTATGGAAAATTAATACCCTTGCATGTTCCAGGTATTCATCCACAATGCTTATGGCTTTTACTTTCTTTTTGAATTTTTTACTTTCAGTGTACATGCAACAAATACCGCGGATGATCATTTTAATTTTTACGCCTGCGCGAGCCGCTTCATAAAGTTTAATGATCAACTCTTCATCACTTAAAGAATTCAATTTTAAAATAATGGAAGCCGGTTTGTTTTCCTTTGCATATTTGATTTCTTTATCGATTAAAGATTCAAAATGTTTGCGCATATTTAATGGGCTTACAAATAACTTGGTGCATGCCTTTAAGCTATTAATATTTTTAGGGTTTTCCAGGTAAGTAAATACCCTGTTTATGTCCGCCATTATTTGCCTGTTGCTGGTGAGAAGGCAATGATCTCCATATACACGGCTGGTTCTTTCATTCAGGTTACCGGTACTTACAAAACCATAATAAATAGAACGTTTGTTAACCCTCTTTTTTATTATACAAAGTTTTGCATGTACTTTCAGGTTAGGCAGGCCCATAAACACTTTCACGCCAACTTCTTCCAGCGTTTCTTTCCATTCAAGATTGGCTTCCTCATCAAATCGGGCTCTTAATTCAAGTATTACCGTTACTGATTTTCCGTTTCTTACTGCATTGGTTAATGCGTTGATCACGTTTGAATTTTTGGCAAGCCTGTAGCACGTTACTTTTATAGACACCACATCCGGCGCTATGGCGGCTTCGCGTAAAATATCTATAAGCGAATCGAAAGAATGATAAGGAAAATTAAGCAGAACATCTCTTTGCAATATAACCTCGTTTACACTGTTCGCATTTTTAAGAAGCGGATGAATAAAAGGTTTTTTTCGTGTACTTTTTTTATCAAAAACAGATTCAGGAAAATTAATAAAATCCTGGAAATTATGAATGCGTTCCCCGGATTGAATATTGTCTTTAGTAGATAGTTCCAGCCTTTTGATCAGGTAATTTAATAAGCCGCTATCAATTTCTTTATCAAATGTAAAGCGCACCGGTTTCCCTTTTTTACGATTCTTTAATCCTTTTTCTAATTTTTGAATAAGAGAAGTGGAAATATCATTATCTATATCAATTTCGGCATCGCGCGTAACTTTTATAATATTTGAACTAAAGGTGTCATAATTGAAATAGGAAAATATTTGCGGCAGGCAAAACCGGATGATGTCTTCTAAAAGAATAATGTATTTATTGTTTTTTTGGGTGGGTAGAATAATAAATCTTGGCAAACGTTTGGGAACAGAAACCAATGCGTACCGCTGTGGAATTGATTCATCGGCCTTTGACAATTTGCAGGCAAGATAAATGGATTTATCATGGAGTGTGGGGAAAACCTGCAGGTTTTCTATCATCAGCGGAACGATATTACTTCTTACATAATCATTAAAATAACTGACGACAAATTCTTTTTGTTCTTTATTTAACTGCTGGTCATCTAAAATGTATATATTCTGTTTTTTCAGTTCATTAATAATGATTTTCCAAATATGGTTAAAATGATTTTGCTGCTGGGTAACCTTAAAGTTAATTTCTTCTAAAATAGTTTCGGGAGAGTGTTCCAGGTGGATATTGGCTTTACTGCCAAATTGGATCATCCGTTTTAGAGTAGCAACACGAACCCGGAAAAATTCATCCAGGTTACTTGAAAAAATACCGAGAAATTTGATTCGTTCGTATAAAGGCACTGTTTCATCGGCTGCTTCCTGTAATACACGCCCGTTAAAGGCAAGCCAACTGATATCGCGTGTAATAATTTTACGTTTATCCATTGCAGTTAGTGTTGTTATTTACTGCTGATCTTATTAATGATATTCGTTGTAGAAAACCCTTCACGTATCGGAATGATCTCAACTCTTCCTCCATTGGCAATAACCTCTTTTGCACCTACTACAGTTTCAATTGTATAATCACCACCTTTTACCAAAACATCAGGCGTAATCATTTTAATGAGTTCAAGTGGCGTTTCTTCATTGAAAATTACGACGGCATCTACCATGATAAGAGATGCGATTATTAATGCACGCGAATCTTCACTGTTTACCGGGCGGCTGTCGCCTTTCAATTTTTTTACTGACGTATCGGAATTTACACCCACGATTAAAACGTCTGCAAATGTAGCCGCCTCAGTCAAAACAGCAATATGGCCTTCGTGTAAAATATCAAAGACTCCATTCGTAAATACAATGGTTTTACTTTTTAATCGTAGCCTTTTTACCTCCTGCATCAGCTCTTCACGGCTAAAAATTCTTTCTTTAAGCGTATCGCTCTTTTTCATTCTTTTTTTTATTTTGATAAATTAATAATCCAAAACTTATAATTCCTACAATAATAACGATTCCCGTAGTTACCCCCCACATTAGCCATCCAAACGAAATGTTATCTACATTGTAAATTAATAATACCTGCTGAACAGCAATGGGAAACGCTCCAAGACCACCCGGAGAAACGATCATCGCCAGCGTTGCCAAAGACAGCACACTAAATGCGGCTCCGATACCCAGTGAGGAGGTTGCATTAAGTGCTGAGAAACCAATGTAAATTTCCAGGAGGTAGCATGTCCAGATAAAAACAGAGTGGGCAAGAAATTTCTTTCTTTTCTTCAGATGGAGAATAGTTGAGTAGCCCTCTTTAAGCCCAATATGAAAACCTTTAAGTTTAATAAAATAATGATGGTTGTGATACCGTCTAAAAATTCCTTTTGCAATTAAAAAAAACATACCTGCTATTATTAAAATACCGATAATAATGAGCCACATCGGAAGCGGATGTTTAAAATGAGTGAGGTGGCTGATCTTATCTTTAATAAAAGAACTAACTGTTTCTATCTGTATAAGAAAGGTAACTACAATTAATAAAAAATAGCAAAAAAGATCAAAGACTCTTTCGACTAAAATAGTTCCTATCAACTTGGTAGTGGGTATTTTTTCATATTTACCCAGTAGGGTACACCTTAAAATTTCACCCACTCGTGGTAAAAAAGTGTTTGCAAAATACCCGCCCATAGTTGCGTAAAAAGCGTTGGAATTTTTAGGGTGGTATCCCATGGGTTCTATTAATAATTTCCATCTCATACCGCGGCTTATGTGCCCCAGTAAAGTAAGAATAAAAACAGGTAATAAATATATGTAATGGGCGTGCGATATAGATTCTTTAAACTGCAGTTTTTCGATCGCCGTCATTTTGCTCACCTGCCACCACGATAAAAATATTCCTACCCCGAGGAAAGCCATATATTTTAAAATCGAAAAAAAATTTCTCTTCATAAAGAGTTACAAGATAATAAACCAAACCTAAATTAGGGATTAATTAAAAGATTGTCAATCAGACGAACGTCACCTAAAAATGCAGCTATCAGAATAATTAATTTTTCTCTGGGGTTAAAATGGGAAACAATTTCAAGATTATTCTTCTTTGCAAGCTCAAGGTACTCTACTTTAAACCCTTTGGTTTCCAGATCTTGTATAGCCTGGTCTTTAACCTTTAAAAAATCCTCACTTTTCAGTTTGTTTTTTATCGAAACCAGCGTGAGGAATAGTTCTGAAGCAAGTTTTCTATCTGAAAAACTTAGCCTTAAATTTCTGCTGCTCATGGCAAGCCCGCTTTCTTCCCGTAGAATAGGACAAATAATAATTTTAATATTTCTGTTCATCAGTCCTACCAGTCGTTTAATTATCAAACATTGTTGAAAATCTTTTTGCCCTAAAAAAAGAAAATCAGGGTTTACAATCTTTAATAGTTTTTCAACTACAAGGCTAACTCCCTGGAAGTGCCCGGGTCTGAATTCGCCTTCCAGTATGGTTTCAAGATAGCCTAAATCGAAATGTTTTTGTTTTGATCTCTCGTCAGGGTAAATTTCTTTTTCATCAGGGAGAAACAATACATTACACTCATTTTGTTCCAAAAGCAATATATCATTTGAAACAGATTTTGGATACTTGTCCAAATCTTCTGTATTATTAAATTGTGTTGGATTTACGAAAATGCTACAAACAGTAATCTTCGACATTTTTTTACACTCTTTTAAAAGCGACAAATGCCCTTCATGTAAAGCGCCCATCGTTGGTACAAAGCCAATAGAATTTTTAGCGGCCTGTTGTTTTTGCAGGTATTTTGTAAGATCTTTTACTTGTTTAAATATAATCATAGACGCATTGTTGTTGTATCTGGCAGTGAGTTTAGCATTGTATAAACGAAAAAAATGGTAACTTCGCCGCCTGTAAAAAAAACGATAAAGCCAATTTAACCATTAGTAAATGTCGACAAAGAAAAGAATTTTATTTATAGCTAGCGAAATGTCTCCATATCTTGAGATGACAGAATTTGCTGAAATTGTTAACAGACTAGCTGTAAAATCAAATGAATCGGGCATGGAAGTTCGTTGTATTATGCCCCGCTTTGGAATGATCAATGAACGCAGGCATCGTCTTCATGAAGTAGTTCGTCTTTCCGGCATTAATGTTTCAGTAGATGGCGATGATTATCCGTTGGTGATTAAAGTGGCTTCTCTTCCCAATGCCAGGTTACAAATTTATTTTTTGGACAATGAAGATCTTTTTAAAAGAAAATCTTTGTTTCATGATGAGAATGAGAAATGGTTTGCTGATAATGCTTTGAGAACGGTATTATTTTGTAAAGGGGCTTTGGAAACAGTTAAAAAATTTGGATGGCCTCCTGATATTATTCATTGCAGCGGATGGATGACAGGGCTTATTCCAATGTATATAAAAACGGCTTACAAAAAAGAACCTGTATTTAGTAACTGCAGCGTCGTATACACGATCGGTCAAAATACTTATAAGGAAAAGATGGGAGCAGATTTTTCAAACATAGCCTGCATCAATTCTAACATCAAACCAAAGGATATTGAATTTTATAATGAAGGAAGCAACCCGGCCATGTTCAGGGGCGGCGCTCACTTTGCAGACGCTATCACTTTTGGGGCGGATAAAGTGGATAAAAAACTGGTTGAGGAATTCAATAAGGTTCGTGGTAAAAAGGTCATTAAATATAACGCCGAGTCAGATTTAACAGACTATTTACAATTGTATACCGACCTTGCCACCAAATAATTTCGTTCCTTATTATCTACTCAAATTTTATTTTAAGTGTCTAAAAACCAATACAAATCTGCGGTTACAGGAATATTGATGTTATTAGCTTTTTCTATTGGCTGTACTAAAATTGATACGACTACGCTTGGCGAAAACCTGATACCCTCTGTTGATAACATTCACACTTTTGATACTACTTATTCTATCATTGCAGTGAATTACGACAGTACACAATGTGATACAATTCAGCGTGCAGATTTGCAGGCTTTGGGGGTTATATCAAACGATCCTTTATTTGGTACTACTAATGCCAATATTTATACTGAGTTTAAGCCTGAATACTTTCCGTATGATTTTCCGGCTGCAGACGCCAATACTATTCAAATTGATTCAGCCGTAATAGTGCTTCAGTACTCGCATTCTTTTGGCGATACCAATAGCTTGCAAAAGGTAAATGTTTACCAGCTTTCTGATTCTTTTAATTTATCGGAAAATTTCTCGAATTGCCAGGTTTTAGGATACGACAGTTCTGTCTTATTAGGTCAAAAGGCTTATTATCCTTGGGTTTTAAAAGATTCCGTTCATGCATATAATGAAGAAGCAGCCAACCAACTAAGAATTCCGATTTCAAATTCTTTAATTCAAAAGTTTATTGACGATTCTGCGCAGATATTCAGAAGTGATAATGATTTTAAAAGTTATTTCAAAGGGTTTGCATTAGTACCTGACAACTCAACCGGCGGGCAGGCATTGAATTATTTTGATTTTACTACGTCGCGGTTGTCCATCTATATGAGATATATGAAAAGCGGAGTTGCTGATACAAGTGTTGTTAATTTCGCTTTGTCCAATTCTTCGGGATTGTCGAATTCCATCGTTCATAATTACGGATCTTCAGAAATAGCGAATCATCTTTCACAACCTGCTTCCGGCGATAGCCTTGTTTTTATTCAAACTTCTCCCGGAAGTTATGCCCTTCTTACCATCCCGGCACTCACTGGTTTATCCAACAGGGTGATCAACAGTGCTGAGATTATTGTTGACCAGGTTTACTCTCCTAATTCTTATAACAACATTTTTACTCCCCCTGCAAACCTTTATGTTGAAGTAAAAGATCCTTTTATTAATAATGGAGAGTATATTCCAATTCCATGTGATTTTACTGCCAGTGAACTCCAGACCGGCTTTCAATATATGGGCGGTCAAATGATAAATACTACTAATTCATCCGGGCAACCCATTGCGGAATATCATTTGAATATTACCAGGTATGTTCAGTCTCTTGTTACCAAAGGAAAACAAGACTTTACCCTAAAATTGAGCGCTCCTCATTATATTACCAATACTGCTACTTATTCAGATTGGTGCGGACAGGGGATTGGTCCTTTTTCTACCAAAAGAAATACGGTTGCAGATGGGCGTGTAGAATTAAACGGCACAAATGATACGCCCACACATATCAGGCTTCATGTAATTTATTCTACCTTATAATTTATTTTATCTTCGTCTTTTCTCTGTTAGTTTTATCATAACAAATTGAATTGGTTGATCACTATCATGTTGATAAAAGAGAAATCTGAATTTTTTGCTTGTTTACTGCTAAACAAATTTCCATTTTAATGCCAGGGATTTCATTTGTCATTAATACTTCTACTTGCTAAGAAGGTTATCTTTCCGAATTCATTAAATAACAAAGCCTTTTAAACTTTAAAAGACTTTATTATTTAATGCTGATCTTATTTTATACCGGAACAGCAATGATTGGAATCCGGCTGTGGTAGGCAAGTTTTTTTGTATGGCTTGTTTTAAAAAGCTGGCTTAAAAAACTATGTTTTCGTGGAACGGTAATGATGGCATCCATTTCTTTTGTGTCAACAAAACTGCTGATTCCTTCTAAAAAATCATACGATCTTAAAAAAGAAAAACGCGGGTTGTAACTACCCAATTTTTCTTCCATGGCCTCTCTTTCAATTTTATATTCAGGCGTAAGTTCTACATAATGCTCGCTGTCAACATTTAATATATCCAATTGTGGATGGAAAATATCCAGGATCTTTTTTAATGATACAAAAGGAGTAGTGCGGGCAACATCCTTGAAATCTGAAGTGAAAGCTACTTTTTTCAAACCCGTGTATTTAGCTTCAGCAGGAATGATCATCACGGGACAATCGATATGCCTGATCACATTCAATGTATTGGTTCCCATAAATACCTGTGAAATTCTTGAACTTCCGGTTATACCCATTATTACCATATCTATTGAATTGCCCATTGTATAATCATAAATGCTTTCCACAAAAGAACCCTCTTCAGCAACTACTGAAATATTATCTTTTCCTTCACTAAGTATTGATTTTACTTCGTTAAGTTCTGATTCAGAAACTTTTTGGCGCGAGCCTTCTTCTTTAGAAGTTAAGGTGGCAAAACTAATCCGGCTGTAAACATGGTAAAGAATTACGGAAGCGTCAGGAATATCTTTTGTCAGCGCTACTGCATATCTTGCCGCATTAATTGAGGTGTCGGAAAAATCAACAGGGACTAAAAATTTTTTCATTAGTGGTCTTTTTGTGTTTATAATAATATAGTGGTGTAAAATAAGAAAATAGCCTCAAATTTAGATAAACATATTTGTAAATAAAATCAACTAAACAACTATACCATGTTTTATAATAAAAATCTGTGAAAAATCTGTGTATAACTAAAAATCACATTGCAGTTCTACCAATTTAACTTTCTTCCATAACCAATATATTTGCCTTCAGGTACTGTATTCCGGTATAGCTGCCCTATAAAAATCCAAAAAGTGAGATTAAAAAATTTAGAAATAAAAGGTTTTAAAAGTTTTGCTGATAAAACTGTTGTGAATTTCGATCATGGAATTACAGGGGTAATTGGCCCGAATGGCTGTGGCAAAAGTAATATCGTTGATAGTATCCGTTGGGTTATTGGCGAGCAAAAGATAAGCCAGTTAAGAAGTGAAAACCTTGAAAGCCTTGTGTTTAACGGTTCCAAAAACAGGAGTGCTAGCGGGCTGGCAGAAGTAAGCCTGACTTTTGAAAATACAAGAAATTTGTTGCCGACTGAGTTTCAAACGGTAACCGTTACACGAAAATATTACAAGAACGGTGAAAGCGAATACCGGCTTAATGATGTGATCTGCCGCCTTAAAGACATCCACAATCTCTTTATGGATACCGGGGTAAGTACTGACAGTTATGCCATCATTGAATTAGGAATGGTAGACGATATAATCAAAGACAAGGATTACAGCAGAAGAAGAATGCTGGAACAGGCTGCTGGCATTTCGATTTACAAAACAAGAAAGCGAGAGGCAAAATTAAAACTTGATGCAACGGAACAGGATCTTGCCCGAATTGAAGACTTGCTTTTTGAAATAAACAACCAGTTAAAAACACTGGAAAGCCAGGCCAAAAAAGCGGAGAAATATTTTGAAATTAAAAAGGATTACCGTGAGCTGAGTATTGAACTGGCAAAAGCTGCTCTTGAAGGTTTTAATATTAGTTATAAAGAATTAAACGATCAGCAAAAATCAGAGACCGATAAGCGTATCGAACTGGAAGCAAAAATAGCAACTGAAGAAGCTGAACTGGAAAAAGAAAAAGCCGGGTTTATTGAAAAAGAAAGGATGCTTCAGCAGCAGCAGCATACTTTTAATGAAATCAACAATACCGTCAGGGAAAAAGAAAACCAGAAAAATTTAAGTGCTCAGCGTTTACAATACCTGCGTGAAAGAGAAACCAATCTGAAAGAATTTTTGTTTAAGGCTGAAGGGCAGTTAAAAGGTATTGAAGAAAGCATTCAATTCTCGAAACTGCAAATAGCAGATGAGGAAAGTAAACTGGCAGAGCACAAAGAAAACCTTGTTAGTTTAAAAAATAATGCTGAAGAAAAAAGAAGTGTTTATGATGCCAAAAGAACGGCCGTAGATGCATTGAGGCAAACCCAAATGCAATTGCAGCGAAATCATTTTGAAGCAGAAAAAAAAGTAGCGGTTGCGGATACTTCTATTTTTAACCTGCAGAGATCTATTGCCCAAATAGAAGAAGAACAAAAATTACGTTCAGATAATCTTATCAAACTTGAAAAGGATAAAAAGGAAAAGGAAGATGAGCTGAATGAAAGGAAAAATATCCTCGAAGAATTAAAGAAACATCACGAGTATACAAAGGAACAAATCCTTGAAACTCAGTCTGAGCTTGAAAAATTACGATCAGAATTGGCTGTGGAAAACCGCACTCTTGATTCAAAACAAAATGAGCATGATCTTCTTAAAAGTCTTATTGACAACATGGAAGGCTATCCTGAAAGTGTAAAATTTCTTCATAATAATCAATCATGGAATTATACATCGCCTGTTCTTTCTGATCTTATTTATGTGAAAGAAGAATATCGGGCTGCCGTTGAAAATGTACTGGAACCTTACCTTAATTATTATGTGGTAGACAACCTGCACGATGGGTTAACAGCGGTGCATTTATTGGACGAGCATAAAAAAGGTAAGGCTAATTTCTTTTTACTTAACGAATTAAATTCCAAAGAAAATAAATCTGCTGTTGATGTGCTCCCTGGCGCAATTCCGGCTTTAAGCGTTATTGAAATTGATGAAAAATACAAACATCTTGCGCATTATCTTTTAAGCAATGTGTTTATTGCAGAAAATGAACAAGCGCTTGAAAATAGCAATGGGCATGTGATTCTTGAGAAGAGCGGAAAATATGTAAAAGGGAAATACGCACTCACCGGTGGCAGCGTAGGACTATTTGAAGGTAAGAAGATCGGGCGTGCCAAAAACCTTGAAAAATTAGCTGAAAAAATTGCTGCTCAACAAGAAAAAGTAAATACGCTTAAATCAGTTATCAGTCAAAAGTCGAATGAAGTGATTGCCTTCAATCAGCAATTGAAAGAAAATGCCATCCAGGAAACTCAACAATCGATCAATGAACTCATCAATACTGCGTATGCTATTCAGAATAAAATAGAAAATATCCTTCATCAAAAAACAGTTTCTGACAGCAGGATTGAAGAGATGAAAGAGCAACTGGAAAATTACCAGGAGGATATTGAAGAGACACGTTCTACCTTACGCAAACTTGCAGAGGAAGTTGGGCAGCACGATGAAAAAATGAAGTTTGCCGGCGATGAATTTGTACTGGCAGAGCAGGAATTTAATGAAGCCAACTCCCTATTTAATGATCATAATTTACAGTTGACACGCCAGCAAAGCAAAGTAAATTCCATCAACCAGGAACTTGAATTTAAGAACCGGCAGTTAACAGATTTAGCTACGCAGGCCGAAAATAGTAATCTCCAGCTAAAAGATGCAATTGAAAATATTACAAATACTTCTGAAGAATTGAAAAGCCTGGAACTGGAAGTGATTTCTTTATTGAAAAATAAAGAAGTGGAGGAAAGGAAATTAAATGAAGCAGATCAATCTTATTATAACCTGAGAAACCATTTAAATGAAAAGGAAAGTGAATTGAGGAAAAAGCAAAAAGCGAAAGAACTTACCGATCATTTATTGAATGAAATAAAAGATAAGCTCAATGAATTAAAACTTCATGTTGCAGGAATGAAAGAAAGGTTGAGTGTTGAGTTCAAAGTTGAACTTGACGACATTCTGGATGAAGAAAGAAATACCAATATTCCATTGGAAGAATTACAGGAAAAGTGCGATCGGATGAAAAAACGGTTGGAAAATATGGGCGAGATCAATCCAACAGCTATTGAGGCGTTTTCTGAAATGAAAAAACGATTTGATTTTATTGGTGAACAAAAAAATGATTTGGTTAATGCAAAGGAATCATTAATGCAAACCATCCAGGAAGTGGAAACCACGGCCAATCAAAAGTTTTTGGAAACCTTCAATAAGGTGAGAGAGAATTTCCAAAATGTCTTTAAAGCTTTGTTTACGGAGGATGATACTGCTGATATGATTCTCGAGAATCCCGAAAATCTTGCTGATACAGGGATTGACATTATAGCAAAACCTAAAGGAAAAAGGCCAACAAGTATTACCCAATTAAGTGGTGGAGAAAAAACGCTTACAGCAACGGCCTTGTTATTTGCTATTTATCTGATCAAGCCTGCACCCTTCTGTATACTTGATGAAGTAGATGCACCTCTTGATGACGCCAATGTGGGGAAATTTACGCAGATGATAAGGAAGTTCAGTAAAGAATCACAGTTTATTATTGTTACTCACAATAAGATGACGATGGCCTCAGTAGATGTGATCTATGGTGTAACAATGCAGGAACCTGGCGTAAGTAAATTAGTGCCCGTGGATTTCAGGGGGCTCGATCACCAGTTTGTGAATTAATTTTTCGGTTAAGGTTTAGTTTTAAGTATTCAGTAATCAAAAATGCCCTGGTAAACAGGGCATTTTTATTTAACTATTATCAAAAAAACTAAAAAATAAAAAATTATGGATTTTGCGTAGTTGAAGATGCTGAAACCTGTGTTGAAGTTGCTTCAGGAGCAGGTGCAATAGTATTGGTGTTAGTTACTACATCTTTATCTTTCATTCCCGCTTCAATCTCACTTTTCACGTGTTCTTTCGCATCATTGAACTCTCTAACTCCACGGCCGATTCCGCGCATAAGGTCAGGGATTTTTTTGCCTCCGAAAAATAATAAGATAACTAATAGAATTAATAACCATTCAGATTCTCCGGGCATTGACAGGAGTAAGATTGGTTTTAGAATAATGCTTAACATGAGTTAAAAGTTTGGATTTTTAATAAATAATTGTCCAAAGGTAGTAGAAACTGTGTTAGAGTAATGTAAATTTTCTTTGATAATCTCTCTTGAATGAAGATATTTTTTTATAAATTAAAAACAATTACAAATAAAAATTCCCGGTAATTTTTACCAGGAACATGATATTTTTCAGAGTATTCAACAGATTGTAAAGAGAAATTAATCTTATCTAATCCATTTTTTTTTCTTTCATTCCTGCTTCCAATTCACCCTTCATATGATCTTTTGCATCATTAAATTCTCTTACGCCTTTGCCAATGCCACGCATCAGGTCAGGAATTTTTTTACCTCCAAAGAACAGTAAAACAACTAAAAGGATTAATATCCATTCAGAGCCGCCCGGCATTGAAAGTAATAAAACAGGTTTTAGGAAAATGCTTAGCATGATTTTATTTTTTTTGTTTGAACAAATTTTGTTTTTTATTATTATTCTCAAAGTTAACCGTAATACTTAACAATTTGAGAATAAAATTTTTACCGGTAACAGCGTAAAAATTCTGAGGTTGGTTTTTAAAATCTTATTTTTAAATTTTTTATAAAATACAGTTTATGAATTATTGGCTTGTAAAATCAGAACCTTTTAAATACAGTTGGGAACAATTGACAAGGGATAAAAAAACCTTTTGGGATGGCGTAAGAAATTATGGGGCGAGAAATAACCTGAGAGATATGAAGAAAGGCGATGAGGTATTTTTTTATCACAGTAATGAAGGAATGGAAGTTGTAGGAATTGCAATGGTGGTAAAAGAATCTTACCAGGATCCAACAACCGAAGATAAAAATTGGGTAGTAGTGGATATTAGTCCTGTAAAACCTTTAATGAAACCGGTAACACTTGGCCAAATTAAAGCTGAGCCGAAGTTAGCAAATATGGAGTTGGTAAAAAATTCCAGGTTGTCAGTTCAAAAAGTTACACCGGATGAATGGAAGCAGGTTTTGAAGATGAGTGAAAGGAAATGATTTTTTAACAACGATATTTTTCAGTTTTGAAAAAAAATCTCATAGTACTTACAGGAGCCGGCATCAGTGCGGAAAGCGGGTTGAAAACCTTTAGAGATAGTGATGGTTTATGGATGGGCTATGATGTGTATGAAGTAGCCTCACCCCAGGGATGGGCAAAGAATCCTGAGTTGGTTTTGGATTTTTATAACCAGCGAAGAAAAGAAGTGGCCAAAGCTTTACCAAATGAGGCTCACAATGGGATTGCGGATCTGGAAGCGTATTTCAATGTAACTGTTATCACACAAAATATCGATGACCTTCATGAAAGAGCAGGCTCAAGAAAAGTAATTCATCTTCATGGGGAAATTTTTAAAATGCGTAGTGAAGAAGATGAAAATACTTTTTACGATATAAACGGTGATATTAATTGGGGTGATAAAGCGCCTGATGGGTTTCAACTTCGGCCGCATGTGGTTTGGTTTGGTGAGCAAGTTCCCATGATCGCAGAAGCGGCCAAAGCGATGTCCACTGCAGACGTTTTTATTTTAGCCGGCACTTCGCTGCAAGTTTATCCTGCAGCCGGTCTGATTGATTTTTTGCCTGCCAAAATTCCCAAATATATTATTGATAAAAATCCTCCTTACGTTCCACCACATCATAATTTTAACGTGATCCAAAAGCCGGCAACAGAAGGAGTAGCGGAAGTGAAAAATCTTTTGGATTTTGAAAAAAAGAATTAATTTGGTAAAAAAACTAACTCATGTACAATTCTTTAGATTTTGGGGCAGGTTTTCAATTTTTATTTCTTGCGTTATTTCTTATCCCCGCCATATTTTTTCTTCTCACTTTACAAAATACCTTAAAAGCTATTTCAGAGGAAAACCGGAAGATGCCTCCCGCCAATGTTTGGCTGATGTTTATTCCTTTATTTAATATTGTTTGGCAATTTATTATGGTGGATAGAATAGCACAATCTATTGGTGCAGAATGCAGGAGATTAAATATTCCTGCAAAAGAAGATAAGCCAACTTACGGTATCGGCCTTGCCTGGAACATCTGTAATTTCTTAACTATTATTCCATTTATCGGGGGATTAGCATCACTCGTCACTTTCATTATCTATTGGGTGAAGGTTTCTGAGTTTAAAAACCTGATCAAGGCCAACCAGCACAACTTCATGCTTGATGCAGAAAGGAATATTTTTCACGGAGATAAAACCATATAAAAAACAACCTGCGTAAAAGCAGGTTGGCAATTAGTTCTAAAACAATAATCTGTTCAGATTGTTGGT
Source organism: Bacteroidota bacterium (assembly GCA_028876495.1). Classification (GTDB taxonomy): domain Bacteria; phylum Bacteroidota; class Bacteroidia; order Chitinophagales; family Chitinophagaceae; genus Ginsengibacter. Next base: position 5,199 of record JAGWRO010000070.1, on the reverse strand, counting down.
TTACTGTTTATGTTTTTTAATCCTTCTTTTGAGGAGCAGGCAATTATCTCTGCACTCTTCCGCTTGCATCGCCTTTCATCAAAGTCTTCACATCACTTAAGGTTGCATGGTTCAAATCGCCCGGTATCGTATGTTTCAACGCAGAAGCGGCGACTCCAAATTCGGCCGCATCTTTTAAATTCATATCGGTAACCAACCCGTAAATAAATCCGCTTGCAAAAGAATCGCCACTTCCTACACGGTCAATAATTCTCACTTCATATTGCTTCGTATGGTAAAATTCATTTCCATCATAAACCAACGCGCTCCAGCCATTGTCAGAAGCGCTGTGGCTTTCTCTTAAAGTGGAAGCGATATATTTAAATCCGAATTTTTCTTTCATTTGCTGAAACACATCTTTATAACCATCAAGATTTAATTCTCCTTTAGTAACATCGGTGCCTTTACTTTTAAATCCCAAAGTAGTTTCGGCGTCTTCTTCATTGCCGATACAAACATCCACATACTGGCAAAGCCTTGTCATCACTTCTTTCGCTTTTTCTTTACTCCACAATTTTTTACGATAGTTCAAATCAATACTTGTGGTTAAACCTTTTGCTTTCGCGGATTTTAATGCTGCTTCAGTAAGGGCTGCAGCTTTATCGCTTAAAGCAGGAGTAATGCCGGTTGTATGAAACCAGGAAGCCCCTTCAAAGATTTTATCAAAATCAAAATCACTCACTTCCGCCTCTGATATAGCTGCATCAGCACGATCATAAATCACCTGCGAAGCACGCATCGAAGCACCTGTTTCTAAAAAGTAAATACCTAATCTTTTTCCCCCTTTTGCAACATATTGCGTATCCACACCATAACGGCGCAAATGATTGATCGCAGACTGGCCGATGGCATTGTCAGGAACTTTTGAAACGAAAACGCCTTGTAAGCCATAATTGCAAAGGGCTGCTGAAACATTCGCTTCTCCGCCTCCATAGGTTACATCGAAACTATCAGCCTGGACAAATCTTTTATAATCGGGGGTAGATAAACGAAGCATTATTTCTCCAAGTGTAACAACTTTTTTTGACATGATTGTATTTGTAATTTAATTAGAAATGAATTTTTAATACGTTTAAAGTAAGTCAAATCTCTTTCTTATTTATTTAAACAACAAGAAATGTGAGCAATAATTCGTAAAAAATCAACGCCAACGATTGCGTAAATGGATCGGTAACGATTGCGAAACTTTTTGGGCTGAAATTGTAAAAATTATTTTCCCCTTTTTACAAAAAGAGAGATTATAACATCGATGATTAAACGCTTTTAATTATTGAAGAAAAATCTGCTTCTTTTGAAATTTGAGTTTAATTTTATTTCAAATATTCGGTAACGTTTGCATAAAAAAATATGGATTACTAAAAGAATTCCAATAACATTGTTCAATTATAAAAGTTCATTAATGAATCAAAAAGACGTTTTATTGCAATTGATCCCTGAGCAAGGAATCCTGCCACTTTATTTTTACAAAGACACAGAAGTTAGTTTACAGGTGCTGAAAGCCTTATACAATGCAGGCATTCGCACGGTTGAATATACCAACCGCGGCGCGGCAGCATTACAGAACTTTAAAAAAATGCGTGAACTATGTGACTCCGAATTAAAAGAAATGTACCTCGGCATCGGCACAATAAAGAATGGCGAAATGGCCCAGACTTTTATTGAAGCCGGCGCAGATTTTATTATTTGTCCGGGCCTTGTTGAAGACGTTGCCAGTGTTTGTGACAAAAATAATATGCTCTGGGTTCCTGGCTGTATGACACCTACAGAAATTATTCGTGCAGAAACGCTCGGCGCAAAAATGATCAAACTTTTTCCCGGAAATATTTTAGGACCCGAATTTATGAGCGCCATCAAAGCCTTGTTTCCCGATCTTTTGTTTATGCCAACAGGCGGAGTAGATCTTGATAAAGACAACATTTCTAAATGGCTGAAAGCCGGTGTCTGCGCGGTTGGCATGGGAAGTAAACTCATCAGCAAACAATTGCTCGAGGAAAAGAATTATTCTAAAATTGAAGAATTGGCCCGCGAGGCATTGGAAATATTAAAATCTCTTAAATAAAAATCTGAAATAACGTTATGCCGAATTCCATTGATATTGAGAATACTATCAGCAATAAAGAAAACATAAGCGTGCCCGCAAAAATTGGCAGATACCGTTGGACGATTTGCGGTTTGATATTTTTTGCTACGACTATCAACTATCTCGACAGGCAGGTGATCAGTTTGTTGAAATCAACTTTATCTGCAGAGATGCACTGGAACGATGGCGATTATGCTAATATTGAAATCGCTTTCCAGTTTTTCTATGCTTTTGGAATGGTAGGCGCAGGCCGTGTTATAGATAAGTTGGGTACCAAAATCGGTTATGCACTTACCACCGGATTATGGAGCATTGCCGCTATTTGCCATGCTTTCGCTTCCAGCGTTTTGGGGTTTGCTGTAGTTCGTTCATTTTTAGGCCTTACCGAGTCAGGAAATTTTCCATCAGCCATCAAAACAACTGCTGAATGGTTTCCCAAAAAGGAACGCGCATTGGCAACAGGTATATTTAATTCAGGATCCAATGTGGGAGCCATTATAGCGCCATTAACAGTCCCGTTTATTGCTGTTGCCTGGGGCTGGAAATGGGCTTTTATCCTTACCGGTTTAATAGGTTTTATTTGGTTGGTTTTATGGTTGGTCTTATACCAGATTCCTTCTAAAGAAAAAAGGCTTTCCAAAGAAGAATTTGAATACATTAATAGTGATAAAGAAGAAACTGCAGAAAAAGAAGCTGCGGGAGCAAAAATATCATGGGCTAAATTATTAACCTATCGCCAGACATGGGCGTTTGCCATTGGTAAATTTCTGACTGACCCGGTATGGTGGTTTTATTTATTCTGGTTGCCAGATTTTTTACAAAGCCAATACCATTTGACTCTAACTCAAATTGCTGTACCGGTTGCAATGGTGTACATGCTTTCAACCATCGGAAGTGTTGGCGGAGGCTGGCTTCCATTGGTAATGATCAAAAACGGCTCACCGGTTTTCAGGGCGCGTAAAATGTCAATGTTAGTTTTTGCGATTTTGGTGGTTCCTATTTTATTTGCACAGGTTGCGGGAAGTTATAACATGTGGTTAGCTGTTTTAATTATAGGCCTGGCTGCTGCTGCACACCAGGCATGGAGTGCGAATATTTTCACTACGGTGAGCGATATGTTTCCAAAATCAGCCACAGCTTCTGTAACAGGTATTGGTGGTATGTTTGGCGGATTAGGAGGTCTTCTTCTCGTGTTGCTGGTTCAGAAAAATATGTTTGTGCATTATCGTTCCATCGGGCAAATAGATGTGGCTTATTATATCATGTTTGGTATTTGCGCGAGCGCCTATCTATTGGCATGGGTAATCATGCAGTTACTGGTACCGAAGATGAAACCGTTGGATATTTAGTTGTTGTTGAAAACAGTAAAGCAACCAATAAGACTAATTTTTATTTTGTAATTCAGGAGATTTAGAAAACGCCTTTTTCAAGGGTAGCGTTTATTTCGTTGAATAAATTTTCAGATTGTAAAGAAACATCAGCGTTTATTTTTAATAATTCAGCTAATTCTGCGGGATCGATTTCAGCTTTTAAAATTGATGTTCCTATTTGGTTATTCAACACTACACAATCATGCCAACTGCCTAACAGTTCCAGGAAATCATCTTCTGCTTTTATTTTTGGCGAAGGTTGATCCATTCTTTTTCTGTTGTAAAAATCTTCTTTTAAAATTTTGCGGAGTTGGTGAACATTAGCGGGTTTTAAAGGCAACTCCCGGGTAAGTTGTGCAATTTGTTTTCTCTCATTGTTGATGAATTCAATGCTATCTGCTTCGTTGGTGTCTTGAAAAAAAAGTTCAATTTCTTTGATCGTTTTTTTTGTTTTGCTCTTTATTTGGTTACGAGGAGGTGAAGCAAACTTCTTCTTTTCTTTTTCAATTCTCTTATCCAAATCTGAAAGGTATTGTTCAATAAATTGAGGGTTATTTTTTTTAAGAAAAGAGGCTTCCAATTGTAATTCGCGAACCTTTCCGGCCTGTTTATAAATTTTTTTAAATGGTGTAAGGGCTTTCTTTTTTGAAAATTTTTTGTGGGAGAATTCAATAAAACCTGCGACTGCTTTCAGTTTTTTTATTTCAACACGGAGTTTATGATAATCTTCATCTTCAAATTGTTCAGCAGATTTTTTTAAAAGAGTGATTATATTTTTCCTGAGCTTTTTTAAATATCCGGTACCTGGTTTTGACGTTTTCATTTCACCTGTAATTGTGTAAGTTGATGGTAAATGAAATTACAGTAAATCAACAAATAAGCCAGATTCCTGTTTTATTTATGTATCACCTCCACTTTTACCCTTGTTAATCCGCTTGAAAGGTAACCGAGTTTTTTTGCAGCAGCATAGGAGAGGTCAACCAATCTTTTATTTTTAGGATTCATGCGGTCTTTTATTTTTACAATAACCGATTTATGATTTCTAAGGTTGGTCACTTTTATCCAGGTATTTAGTGGCAAAACATTACATGCTGCAGTAAATTTATCCGGGCGGTAAATTTCTCCATTGGTCATTTTCCTTCCATTAAATTTTTTGGCATAATAACTGGCAACCCCATATCGTGGACGGATTTTTTTATCGACCTTTCTATGTACGCTTGTTTTATCCGGATGATTTTTGTGGGTCTGAGCACTTATGTGATTAAGGGAAAAGCTAAATATTGCCGTGAACAAAACAAAGAAAAGTGTTTTCATTTTATTGGATTTATCTGTCGCAGTTATCGCAGCGATTCACTAAGTTAATCATTATCATTTTTCCTTTAGATTAATCAGCAAAGTTCTGCTTATTCGAAGACCCGGATGAGAGAGATTCCGACCAGGGAAACTTGTTCTCTTCTAGACATAAATAATTTCAGATTCTATGGTGCGATAATACTTTTGTTTCACTCCATTTTTGGAAACCAAATCGACAGTTTTCTTGAGCTTTCTTTCAATGAAATCAGCAAGATCACTCAACAACCACCTTTTAAAAAGGTGGGTTGAAAGCATCGGGCGTAGCCCTCTTTACGTGTCCAGGGGTGGCGAGAACAAATCGAAATTTCGAGTCTGGCTTTCTTCCTTTTTGTCCTCTCCTTCTTGATACCTTACGTA
>JAGWRO010000069.1 GCA_028876495.1 Bacteroidota bacterium | reverse complement strand
TATTCCATTGTTGTTGAACCTGTTTGCCTTTATAATAGGCAGCCAATCCAAAATTAATTTGTCCTTCAGGAGTGTTTAACTTAACCAGGTTGGATACTGTTTGGTCTAAATGTACTGCTGCATGTACTACACCCTTCGCAGCTCCCCACAAATCCTTTCCCAACCCCTTAAAAAAATGCCCCGCCGCAGATAGACCTGTTAATAACCCCGAAGACGATTTTGCAGCAACAGCAGCTTTTGACAGACCTTGCACTACAATTTCAGGCATAAAAGAACTAGATTTCACGACTGCATCACCAACTGAACTTGCGACGGTACTTCCTATTCCTTCCAACCCATCCATATCCACATTTGCAATCGGTTCATCACTTGCATACTGATAATTCGTCAGTTCCGGATATTGATCTGTCAAAGGATCCAACTGCGTAAACCTTCCAATCTGAGGATCATAATTCCTAAACCCGTAATCATACCAATTTAAATCTGCATCGTCAAAGAGCTCTTTATCGTTATAAAGATTGTTATTTTTCAAAGAACCTTCATTCGGGTCGCCGAGCTTAACACTGCTAATGCCCGCTATCTTTAATCCAAAAGGATAATAGTGGTCTTCCTCTATGATCCTCCCCCGGTATCCGAAACTGTAAAGTTATCAAAATATACGGCATCATCATTTTCGTAGGTACGTCCTATATTACCATTGTTCTTTCAAAATCTATACCCGTTAAATCCTGCTTCTTTATTGCTTTTTTCAACACTTCACTAACGTACAAGTTTGGTGTAATTTTCCATAAACCGTGTGACGATGGCTTAGTGAAAATATTGTAAGCACTAACTTTTGACTCAGCAAAAACAGGCTTTATTATTTGATCAGTACCAGGAACAAACGTTGTCTTCTGAGTATTCAAAACATCTAATATTTTATTGAACCTAAGTATAAAATAAGGTCGCTCTTCGTTTCCCATTTTTACTTTACAAGAAATCCAATCTACATTTTCATTTCCTGTTAAATGAGATTCGATTACTGATTTCAATCTTTCTGACATTAACGGAAAAGAAAGGCTGTTGGGCTGGTAATCCATCCAAGTTTCATGCATTGTTGTCAAAATATTATCCGTAACTAATCCACCTTCGGTTTCTTTTACCATTTTTAGTTGAAAATGATGTGGCAAAGTGTATTTCCCTTCAAGTTGCGGTATTAATTCTTGAGCCAATTGATTTTCAAGATCATAAATTGCACTTGCCAATTCAGATCGATGTTTCCAACCTAATAGATAATAATTACTCATTTTACCATCCTGATTTTCTTAATAAATTTGGATTTTGGAAAACAGGCTGTTTTACATATTTGTCAAACAGCTGCAAAAATTGGTTTTGATTTTCTCCTGCCTCCATACTTGCTCTTTGCATTCCCTCCAAAACAAAGTTGTGATATGCGTTGGGGTGTCTTCCCAAATGCGGTAAAGATGCTTTATTCCACGCTTCGTCTAAGTCTAATCCGTATTTTTTAGCTATAGCTGACATTTGTTTTGTAAAAATAGAATTCTTATTCGTTGCAAAGTGATGTATTTGATTAGGTAATTCACTAATTCCCACGTCTGCAGCCTCTTCCGCTGCTAAACCAGCATCTGCACTCCTACCCACATCCTCACTCACCTCTGCAATTTTAGAAACCTCACCTACTTTCCCTACTTCTGTCACTTCTCCTCCAAGCAACTGCAATAACTCCCCAGCGCCAGCACCGGCTAATTCTGCCCTGTCGTTCAAGCTTCCATTATTCCATTGTTGTTGAACCTGTTTGCCTTTATAATAGGCAGCCAATCCAAAATTAATTTGTCCTTCAGGAGTGTTTAACTTAACCAGGTTGGATACTGTTTGGTCTAAATGTACTGCTGCATGTACTACACCCTTCGCAG
>JAGWRO010000068.1 GCA_028876495.1 Bacteroidota bacterium | reverse complement strand
TACATGCAAATAAGTTGCCAACGTTTTTGTATTATCTCCTTTCTCCGCTACAGCATTTCCTTTTGCATCGCGAGTCCACATTCCATCTGGGTCAATAAATCTTATCGGATTATCAAATGCATAATTGTAAGGTGAGAACCTGCGCATTTTATCAGCTAAAGGGTCTATTGTCCACCATCTTCCCAATTGCGGATCCTGCATCCTTGCCCCATAATGATATTCCTCTAAGCCACTACCGTCACTAAACTCCTGATGCTGTAATTCTTTTCCGTTGTATTTATATTTATTTTCTACACCACCAAAAGCCTTACTACTGATCCCCGCCATTGTCAAGCCGAACGGATAGTAATAGCAAAAGGATTTTCATTGCCGGATATATTACCTTGTTAAGGAATACTTATCAAAGAACTTATTGGTATTTCAAATATAGCAAATTAATAAAATGTCCTGAGTTACAAACAGCTGTACAGCAGTCCTTTTCCATTTGAACATTCTACAGATAGCCGGGGCGCTATTTTTTGCCCATAAAAAAATATGATATTATCATATATCCTATAATCCAACCTGACATACACATCAGTACAACAACTAAAGAAATTATTTCACCTGCCTTTTTATTCATATTAAATCTTTTTGAAGCAACACTTTCATATCTCCCTCTTTTGGCATAAATAAACTTAAGCAATTGAATTAATCCAAGTCCAGCCAAGATAACAAGCGCCGTTGGTGTTTTGAAACCATTTTGTTTCCATATTGTGTTTTCCAGAGAAATCTCTATAATTACAAATATTCCAGTCAAAGCTAATACCACAGCATAAATTGCTCTTTCCAAAGGGGTACTCCAAACGAGTTTCTTTTTGTTTTTTTCAAACCAACAAGTTAAATAATAAACTAAAAAATCTATAATTATCATAAGAATGTTTATCTTTTTAAAAGCCATACAACCCCATCCACCGCCATAGTTCCCAGGTTCCACACCAACTCACCTTCTTCACCTCCACATGCCATAATCACTCCAGTTCCAACACTTTCAATTCCTTTCCAGGCTCCGGTACCATAATTTCCTTTCTTAAATTGTTCTACAGATTCTTTGCCATTGGAATATATAGAATATAATCCCGTGATGTGTGCAATTTTTCCAAGAACCGGAATGCTCTTTAATGTTACTATTTCGTTTTTTGTTTTGGAAGCCACATTTGCAAGTTTTTGAGCTCCTTGCAAACTAGCGTCAGTTAATGTCATAGCAGCTTCAGTCGATTTTTCAACCTTGTTAGAAACATTATTTCCCGCACCTAGCCTTGTCGTATCACTCTGTTGCTCGAAGAAACTTGATACTACTTTTGATATAGGAGATGAAACAGAATTACCGTTTGAATTATTAGCATCCTGAGTAGAATTATCATCTGCATTATTATTCGCTCCCTGTTGATTCTTCTGCTTTTCCTTTTCAGCAGTTCTTTGATAATCCTCCACTGTGCCAACGTTGCTGTTTGCTATTTTGTTAAATTCATCAAAATTCGCAACATCCATTCCGTTAGGATCAATTAATCCCAAAGGATTATTCATACAGTAATTATAAGGAGTATATGCAAATCCTTTTTCAGCTAAAGGATCAATGTTATGCCACACACCTAATTGCGGATCCTGCATTCTTGCTCCAAAATCATACTCTTCTAACCCACTTCCATCACTAAACTCATTATGCTGTAATTCTTTCCCATTGTACTTGTATTTGTTCTCCAACCCACCAGCCGCCTTATCACTTATCCCTGCCATTGTCAACCCGAACGGATAATAATGTGTTTCCTCTGTGATAGGCCCACTATACTGCTTTACAGAAAGATTGTCAAAGAACACATCCCATCCGGGCGTCTCATTACTAACCCAAATATACAAATATCCACTCTTAGTTATCGGAATTCCTGAATAGGCTAAAGTATTTAACACATCTGCACTTCCAACTGGTATAGCTCCGCTTTGCGGATAGGTGGTTACTCCCTTAAACTGGTCGTCGAGCAATATCCAGTTGAGGTAGGCTTTGGGCTTTCCCGTCAAGTTGGGGTCGTTTGTGGGCAGGAATGAATTTACGGCTGCATAAACAGGTCCGTTTGTTGAATTGGTCAGATCAGTAACCATACCATGAGCCCCGGATGTAGCGGTAACAATGCCTCCGGCCAACGAGTTGATTACATCAGATAATATGCTGTTGGGACTGGTTACCGTACCACCCGATTTGTAAAAAGGCTTATGCGTCCTGAGTTAGATACTTAACAGCATCGACAAATCTGATTTACCAGATACTTATAATAAACAAAAAATAAGTAATATTTTTTATTTTGTCCGTAGTTACAAACATACGGACAGCAGACTTTTCATTTTTAAACATTCTACCGATAGCAAGGGAAAACATACGGACAGCAGTTCTTTTCATTTTTAAACATTCTACCGATAGCAGGGAAACACCAACCCAACACTTGGAAAGTTAATTTCTTCTATTTTTTATTTTATTATTATTACTACTACTAAGTACACTAAAAGGAAATATTCTAAAGCTTACTAAAAAAAATATGGTTCCTATTAAAAGAAAAGCTAAGCCATTAATTAACAGATAGTTCCTTATTCCTCCGCAAATATTTTTTGGAATTAACGCTAAAAAATGCGGATTGTTAAATTTAATTAAATCTACCTTTTGAATTAATAGTAAAACAATGGTTATTAAAAAATAATTAAAAATTGATTGTTTTGTTTTTACCAGATAGAAGATACTGCCAAGAAAAAAAAATACAAAAAAAGAAAAATACACGACCTCCTGGTTATATAATATTTTGCTGTATTCAAGCACAATTTTTTTATATATAGCATTATTTAAAGAACCATTTTCATCTACAAATGATGCAAAGCTGAAACTATATGGATCAAAAAAATATGTAAAAAATTTAATTGAATTAATCAACAACAGAAATGTTATAATTAATTTGATGGCCAAAAAAGAACTTTCCTTAATAGATTTCATTATTCCGAATTTTGTACCGATTTTATCGCATCTTTTAAGACATCTTCAGATTTTTCAAAGGCTTGATTATTACTTTTTATTGCATTGTTAACCGTACTTTTCAAGCCAGAAGAAAGATTAGATAGATTTTTACCAGGGTCTACTTGAGATGTTTTTGTTGGACTATTTGTTACTGAGATAGGATTTGTTGCTACTGTAATTGAATTATCCTTTGAATCTATTGATTCTATTGCCATAGTTGATGTCGTTGAAGAAGTAGTTTGTGATACGGAGGTAACTTCATCAACATTTAATTTTGCTTCTGTCGTAGTTGTATTGGTAGTCATCTCTAAAAATTTACCATCGATAATTTTTGATTTTGTAGTAATATTTGTCTCAATAACAGACTTTATTTGAGTTACATCATTCACCGTAGTTGCCCCATTACCAGGATGAACCAACGTTTGATAAGCTGATATAAAATCACTTTTCGCAGAAGTTTTCTGATCATATCCCGTATAGGTATTTTTCATTACTGAACTTAAATTTAATTGAATTGCACTCAAGTCTTTATGACCAGGGTTTTTTATCCGATTGACATACAGTAAATTGTTAGTACTAATAGATTCAAGGCCTTCTAATTCAATATCACCTGTTACCTTATTTTCAGAAAAAGCATAAGTTGAATTATAAACATACTTAGATGCTAAAGGATCTATTTGCCAAAATCTACCAATCTGGGGATCGTCCATGCGATATTTAAATTCATACATCTCCAACCCGCTGCCATCACTAAATTCCTTATTCTGTAATTCCTGGCCTTGAAATTTAATTTTATTTTCTAACCCACCCGCCGCTTTATCACTTATCCCCGCCATTGTCAAGCCGAACGGATAGTAACACGTTACCTTAGTTATTGGGCCACTCCTATATTGATTTAAAGAAAGATTATCAAAGAACTTATTGGCATTTCAAATATAGCAAATTAAGAAAATGTCCTGAGTTGCGAACATCAGAACAGCAGCACTTTTTTTATTTATTCATTCTGAGGTAGCTGGGGAACAGTTCCGCAGGATTATGTCCATTACGATTACCAGCATTGGTATTTTTTAAATGGTAGCAACACTGATATTTCACCATAGCATTCGTACATTTATCATAGAAAAAATAAAGGTTAACAAAAAAAGAAAAACAAAGTATAAAAATAATTTTAGCGACCCCTTTTTTAACTCATTTTCGGTAAATGAATATGATTCTAAATCTCTTTTTCGGAATAAAAGCGAAAATATAAGATATAGTATTCCGAACCATAATAATGCGATTGCATAATTTATTATTGGAACCTTACTTACTCCAAAGGGAGTGAAGTAAATTGGAATAGGGAAAATAGCATAGATCAGAAAGAAATGAAAGGTTAATACACCACTAAATACCATAACGGTTCTAAAGTAAGGTATTGACAAATTTTTCAATCGAAAATATCCGTACATTAAAGCTACTCTTCTTCTCATATTATGTTAATTACTCATTGATTCACACGCAGTCGTTACAAGTTCGACAACAGCAACACCTGCTGCAACTCCGGGATTAATCTCCATGACTGATTGAGCAACAGCCCACCCAGTTTTTAAGGCAGCAACACCCCAATTCTTTACCCCTCCTTCAGTAACAGCTTTTTTTAATGCTAATCCCGCAGAAACATAAGAACCGAGAATCCCAGTACCTTTCATTATTTTTCCAGCTGTTTCAGCCATTTCAGAGACTTCTCCCATTTGAGAGGCCATATCCGACCCTTCCTCCATCCCTTCTGAAATTGATTTTGTGGTTTTTGCCGCTTTTTCTAACCCTTCACCTATCATATCTGCCGATCCTCCTACAACAACCGCTGTTTTCTCGGTTGAATTATCTTCCGGCTCGCCCTCATTTAAAGGTTGTGAGACACTGGGTTTCCCATCCTCCTTGCCACCTTCAGCAACAGGTGCTGCTGATCCATCAGAATTTAATTTTATAAGACCTTTTTTATCACCATAATTTACATACCCATTTTGAACATATCCTTCCTTTCCAATGTATTCAACATCAGTATTTTTTTGATTCCCATTTGCATCTTTGCCTTGATTGGCAGCCCAAGATTCGGATGTAGCCTGATCCTTAGCGCTTTCTACCCATTTTACATGCTTATCCCCATGTTCATCATGGTAAGATATCCAATCTTCACCCTTCATTCCGTCAGGGTCAATAAATCTAATAGGATTGTCAAAAGCATAATTGTAAGGTGAGAACCTTCGCATCTTGTCAGCTAAAGGATCAATACTATGCCAAACACCCAATTGCGGATCCTGCATCCTTGCACCAAAATCATAAAGTTCTAATCCAGAGCTATCAGAAAACTCCTGGTGCTGC
>JAGWRO010000067.1 GCA_028876495.1 Bacteroidota bacterium | reverse complement strand
GGTAGAACATACCAGGCATCGCAGTATAGCCGGATTTATTTTAAACATCATGAGTGCTATTGCTGCTTACTCTTTCTTTCCTAAAAAACCTTCTATTAAAAAAGATATTGAAGAAACTAATCCTACCCTTATTGCTCAATTAAATCAACCCAAATTAATCGCAGCTTAAACCGAACTCAGGTTATTAAACAGGCCATATTCATCTATTACCCGGAGGTTAGTTACCACCCGGATATCACATCGCCTGCAATTGATTCTTTAAATAGCATTTAATACCACTGCAAACGCGAAAAGATAAAAAACAGACCGCTGGCTACCCAAACCAATACCCATAACTACCAGGAGGAAGGAAAGGACCATTGGGTAAAAAAGCGCCGGATACCAATGGCGCCGGGTGGTAAGAATCATTTTTTCGCCGGCTTTTAGTTTAGTTCTCATTTTATTAAAAATTAAGCCATTTAGAATTGGTTAGTACCTAAATAAAAAGAACCACACAAAACGTTGTTGCCAGGTTGCTTTAGGAACAACCGGCTATTCCCATTTGGTAATGACACTGCAAAGACAATTTTGTATCAATTGGTACTATCGCTGAGTAAAGAACCGCGAATCTGCAGACATGGCAATATTTGTATATAGAATAATTACTACCATTCTTTGGTCAATTTACTACATACCGTGCTTACAATAAGCAGTACTTTTACTGGTGATGAATTTTCCAAACCTAAAGACAACCCACTATGAAAATTCTTATTGCTATCCGGCTTTTTCTGTTTTTGCTTACATTACTTATTACTTTTAATGTTTCCGGGCAGCAGCTTCCCGGGCCCGGAGGCGATCCTATCAACGCGTGTTGATTCAGTAGTGCAGACTTCTAACATGAAATCCCTTAATTCAAATCTAAAAGAAGCAAGGAATGATTCTTTATCAAAAAGCCACTTACCTCAATTGGGAAAGACATTGCCTTATGCAACTGCTGATAACCAGGAGAAAAAGCAGAGGCAGCCCTTATAAAAAAACATGCTGCGAACTAATCCTGGCAGGAATTGATATTTAAAAATTAAAGTAACATGCGAAAAATTATTTCTTTAGGTAAACGGTGTTCTGCTACTGCCACCATAATTGCGGCTGCTTATGGCATCTTGCAAATCCTTTTTCGCCTTCATCTTATTCTTCATCCCGGGAATTCGTATTGGTTCCTGGTTCCTTCTTTTTTATTCGCCCCTGTTTTCTTAATCACTATGATTTGTTTCGATCTTATTACGCCAGCCAAATCAAGAAGATGGACGACGATTGCATGGGTGCTTGGAACTGCAAATTGTACTTTGATCACCATGGTTTATTTTTCTCAATTGGCACACATAAATCCTTCTCTTTTCAATTGGGAAAGCGGAGATTTACGCATACCGCTATTTAAACATCATACGGCTCTTGAAGCTGTAGAATATACCGGGTATTTTTTAATAAGCGCTTCCACTTTTATTTCAGCCTTTGCTTTTAGAAACATTAATGCAAACCGACTTTACCGAAGCCTCCTGATTAACGGGATACTGTTGCCGGTTTTGATTTTTTCATGGTTTTATCCGCGTTATTATTTCTTAAACTTTCTCTGGGTGGTTAGTTTTCCTCTTGCAACTTTTCGTGCAAATCAGTTTTTTACTATGGAAGAAAGGAAATCTGGTAAAAAAGAAAAAAGAATGGCACATCCCGTGGAATGGGTGATACAATAAAATATCCCGGTGATTAAACCACCATAAAGTTGATTTTAAGTTTTTTTCTACAATAAAACCATAAAATTTCTACAATGCGCGCATTTCTGTTTTTCTATTTTTAAAGGCCGTCAGATGATTCAATCATTAAAACCCATTCTATCCGTGATTGAGTTATAACTGACTAAGTAACAAAACTAATGGCAGAAGAAGTCATTGTTAACGAAATGAGAATAAGCCGTCTAAAAAAGTTAAACCAAGGGCGGCTTTTCTTTTTATAAAATTCCCTTGAAGATTAAGATTTTTATGCTTCTGAAGGCCAGAAATGCAGTGGTTCCGGTGGCAAACGAAAACAGACGACAACCAAGTTAATCGCACCAGCATTGGCTGCATGTGTTGAAACTTTTATAGGAATGCTGTATTTTTAAATCGATTTTTCTGAACGAACGCAGAAGAAGTGGAAATGGAATGTAAAGAGGCGATTAGCAAGCCCGGGGAAGAGAGTGAGATAAGCGAATGAACGGGAATATTGACGGAGATGGAAGAATGAATATCATCGCCCGGGGCGAGGGTTTAAATTTTCCGGCATCAGGTTCAACGTTGTTATTCAGGGTGATTTATTTTTGGAAAGGGTTTTAGGGCAAAAATGAGTATAACAGGTATGGGTAGACTAAAATTATTTATTCTGGATTTTTGAACTTTGCTGGCAGTCAATCGTTACCTGAGTTACGCTCACAAAAATTAACTGCGTGTCCTTAATAGGAAGTTTTGCCTTAAGAAGAAATAAAAGCTGAAGGTATCCTCAATGCTACATCCGGCAACTGATATCGCAAAACAATAATTTTTTAAACGCTTTTCCGGATATCATTTATCTTTCTGTTTATTTTGTGGTGAACAGTGCCCTTGATACGTCGTAATCAACCCCTAAATTGCCGTATATGTACCTGGTAAAATTTAAACTCAATCCTAAATTTGTCAATGTGATAGAGGCATTCAAAACAAATGTCCCGGACAACCTGTAGGCTAAAAAGCTCGCCGGACAGCTCACTGGTCATTTTCATGGCTGCTGCATCAACTTTGATTTGGAGGATTGTGATAAAATTTTAAGAGTGGGGGGAGAACATATTATCACTGAAAGTGTCAGGATAATTGTAAATAAAAACGGGTTTAGGTGCGGGATTCTAAATTAGTATTGCCATGATAAATCATTTTTTAACTACTAAAATAAATAACAATGAAAGCAGTGAACCCTTACCTGAACTTCGACGGCCAGGCCGAAGAAGCGATGAATTTTTATAAATCAGTATTTGGAGGGGAGTTTGCCGGCAAGGGCATCATGCGTATGAGCGATGCCCCCGGAATGTCCGGGTTACCGGAAGAAGAAAAAAATCGTGCGATGCATATATCATTGCCTTTGAACAAGGACAGCACGCTGATGGCCAGCGATATACTTCCGTCCATGGGCCATAAGCTATTAGTGGGCAACAACAATTACATTAGTCTCGCGCCTGAAAGCCGTGAGGAGGCAGATCGTATATTCAAAGCGCTTTCACAGGGCGGCCAGGTTGAAATGCTCATGCAGGACCAGTTCTGGGGAGATTATTTTGGAAGCTTTAAGGATAAATACGGCGTGTGCTGGATGATCAATTTTAGCAAAGAACAACAGGGGACATAAATTTTAGTATTTAATCAAAATTTCTGAATGTGCCATAAGGGCAAAAGGCATATTTCCCCTGCCCAAATTACATCTTCTTTTTGAGCCATAGAAGCAGGCTCAAAACGAAATTGCGAATCCTTATGCGCTTAACCCGGCCCTTCTCAGGCTCTGCTATTGGAACCTGGCATAATGGTATCAGTTGTTCTCAATAATAGGGAGGCATTACAGTGCTGGTTTTGAAAAGATAAAAAAAATTACGCAAAAATATATAATACGGCTTTGGAAAATGAAACGATGAATATCCCTGTTGATTTTTCGTATATCCATTCATTACTGGAAGAAAAAATAGCCGGGTAAGGAAACTGAAAGAGGATTTACTTTTCATTCCTCAAATCGTGTTGCTTTCTGTATTCCCCTCTCCCATCAAACCAGTCCCCTGCAGTAACTTTTGCAGTAATCCCTGGCGCGAATTACAAAAGCAGTTTGAGCCATCTCCTGCTTTTTTCAGGACCAAAAACCCGGTCGTCCCCTTCTTCCCACCTTTTATCCAGGCAACCCGATTGATCATATTTTTAAAAAGGAAATTATCGTTTATAAAAAATGTAATCCGTAACCAAAGGCTCCAGCCCTAGTTGCCTGAACGCTACAGCAATTTGCCCCCTGTGATAAGTCGAATGGTTTATGACATGAAACAAAATGTCCCTGGCAGGGTTGACAAACGCTTCTCCCTGGGAGTTGGAATAGCGGATCATTTCGTCCAGATTCGATTTTCCAAGTATGTGTAATGACTGTTCATAGTTGGCCTGGTCCATATCTTTCAGGTCATGTAACTTATGAAGATCCCACGTCCCAAAAGTCGTTATTTTGTGTTCGATCCTGTTGTTCCAGATATGGTGTGCGTTCAGGATATGATTAAACAAATTAATCGATTTTTTAGAAGTTTTATACTGATGTTCATTGAACTGGTCGTACAACTTTTGATTGAAATGATGGTTGTATTCAAATAGTGATTGGAAAAAGGATTTCATTTGATGTAGGTTTGAATTTTTGATGTCGAATTTAAAGAGAATCATTTTTCCGGGGTTATTTTTTTTAACACAAAGCCCCGGTCAATTATAATTCGTTTGGACACTACCTTTATTCAAACAGGTTTTTTTGAGGGGTGTTTTCCATTTTCTCAAAAAAGAAAGTATGGAATCCCTGGTTAATTTTACAGAGGTAATACCTGGATTTTGCTACCTTCAATTAATTGAATCACTTCATCAACCGGTCAAACCGGTCATTCAATAAAGATTGGTATTTAGCTTTATAATCTTTGTTCAGGAAACTAATTTTAATTTCCTCCATCCATTTGGACCGGCTAGCTTCCATTTTGGCAAATAGATTTTCCTGTTGTTTCGCATCTAACTTTGCCGCGGTAAATGCCGCCACAAAATCCGCCTTTCTGATTTTTTTCTTTTTCCCGTTTAGCGTTAAGGCCATATCTTCATCGTCAGCGGGATTGACCAAGGCGGTTGCCACCAGGTCATAGGCAGCAGACAATATCATTCCGGTGCCGGGTTGCCGGATCAAAGAAAAGTTCTTTAAATGCATGTCCGCGTTGCCGGTCAGGAAACTGAACAATACCACTTCGAAAAAATTGACTACGTCTAATCCGGGATTAGCAGAATATTTTTGGATCGCTTTGGCGATTTGTTCATAGCTTCCCCTGTATTTATCTTCCGTCAGCCGCTCTGTTAACTGGCACATGTCTTCCATAGCAAGCTTCCCCTTTTTTAACCGGTCAATCCTCCGGGTGATATAAGCAAGATTCCCCGATGCCAGCCGGACCAGGCTGTGAGGTACGACCTTGATTTTGGCGATGGTTGCAAGGTGCATGGTAACGTCCTCCACTTCCGGCAATTGCGGGTAATGAGGCGTGGGCGGCTTTAAAATGTAGCCACCCCACAAGCCAACAATGGTAAATCGCTTGGGGCCCGTTGGAGCGTCCCCTTTGCCGAGGTGAAGGGATAGCTTGGGCTGTACCCCGGTTAAGGTAGTATGCGCCTGCAATACTTCCCCGGCAAGTGCTTCCAGGTCTTCCTCTTTATAAGGCAGGATCGGCTGTACCGGTTGACCGAACATCTTCCGGCTGCAAGCGGGATGAAAATCAATCTCCCCCGCACCCAGCTCCCGGTAACAATATAAACATCTATGGCTCATGTCGCTTCTTCATTTACAGGTTGAACACTAACCGCCCCAATACAATCTTTGCAGCAGGCTAATAACAGCCCCATCCTGTCCCTCGGGTTTAGTTTCCAGTTTTTTTCGGCGATATCCAGCAACCAGCCTTCCGGTATCAACCCGTCAAAAAAGGGAAACAGCACTTTGTCATTAAAAGGCGCTTCCTGCAATGGCAGCGTAAGGCTTACCGGTTCGGGAACTTCAGACTGCAGGTATTGCTGATCATAGGCAAAATGATACCCCTCTTCATCCTGGGTAAGCCAGCCTGCAATTTTACCATGCATGAATATGGCTGCTTTTCTCATGGTGTCCTTTCATTGGGGGTTAAGGGTACCGGCCCTGCCTGGCTTCCGAATAACTTCAAAACCTGGTTTACTTTATCCAGCCGAACGGATTCTTTGCCCTTCTCCAGCTCCCGGATAAAGCGCAGGCCCACCCCTGCTTTTTCAGCCAGTTCAGGCTGGGTAAGTTTTACGGTATTTCTTTTTACCTTTACAAATTCTCCTAATGTCATAATTTTATACCTTTTCGGGTGTAAAGATATTCGTTTAATTATATTTTATACCTTATAGGGTATAATTTAACATTAATTACTAATATCTATACCCTATCGGGTATTAATCATAGGTTAATTACGAAAAATATACCGACCGATGAATCAGGTCGCCGTTCATCGGCTTTTGAAACATTAGTCACAGGCGTAAGAGATAATCCACTACAATAAAGAGAATAATGACAGAAAAGAAAAACATCTTTGTAATTATCGGAAGTGCAGGCAAAAATTCTGCGAATCAAAAACTGGTGGACAGTTTGGCTCACTTATCAAAAGAAGACTTCAATTTGACAATTTATAACGATCTGAAGATCCTTCCGCATTTTGACCCGGAGCTATCAACAGACCGTCCGCCAAAAATAATTGTCAAATTTCGAAAGGCCATAGACAAGGCAGACGGCGTAATAATCTGTACCCCTGAATATGTATTTAACCCAAGTTGCTATTTACTTAAGCAAGTTTTTCAAAAGTAAAAGCGACAATAAATATTATTAATTTCAGCAGAAAGCCTTTAAAGGTTACTGCATGTATTTTTCTAAGAAACAATCCTTTAATCATTGAGAAGGTGG
>JAGWRO010000066.1 GCA_028876495.1 Bacteroidota bacterium | reverse complement strand
TGCGAAGATTTGCAAAGAGGCGATTTACAAGCCCTGGGAAATAAAATGTTTACCACGCATGCAGGGTTGAGTAAAATGTATGAAGTAAGCTGTAAGGAATTGGATTACCTGGTTGATTTTGTAAAAAATAATGATGCAGTAATTGGTGCAAGGATGATGGGCGGCGGTTTCGGCGGTTGTACCATCAATATTATAAAAGAGGATGTAATTGATACATTAATTGCATCTATAAAGCCGGCATACGAAACCGCGATGAACCTGCCATTATCGTATTACATAGCCTCAATTGAAAACGGAACAGAAATTATTTGAAACCCATGTTTGATTTAAAAGAACACACGCATACACGATTAAATATTTTAACCGGGGACTGGATACTGGTATCCCCGCACCGTATGAAGCGGCCATGGCAGGGCAAAGTTGAGGACTTGCCAAAGGATAAAAGGCCTGTCTATGAGCCTAAATGTTATTTGTGCCCCGGTAATAAAAGATCGGATGGAAGCATAAATCCCGATTACAAAGATTCTTATGTTTTTACGAATGATTTTTCTGCTTTATTACCAGATACTCCAAAGGGTAAAGTTGAAGAAGATAATTTATTAGTTGCATCAAGTGAAAGTGGTATTTGTAAAGTGATTTGCTTCTCACCGCGCCATGACCTAACGTTACCTCAGATGAGCATAGACGCAATTGAAAAAGTAATAGAAGTTTGGCAAACGGAATTTACTGAAATATCAAAAAATCCCTCCATTAAATACATCCAGATTTTTGAAAATAAAGGAGAACTCATGGGTTGCAGCAATCCGCATCCTCATGGACAAATATGGGCGTCATCGTCTGTTCCGTTAGAAGTTTCAAAAGAAACTTTTCAACAAAAAAAGTATTTTGAAAAGTATGATAAAAGTTTGCTTTCTGCCTATATAGAACTTGAAATAAAGAAGCTGGAGAGAATCGTTTTAGAGAATGAATATTTTGTTGCATTGGTTCCCTTTTGGGCTGTTTGGCCTTATGAAACAATGATTGTAAGTAAAAGACACATTCAGGATATAACACAATTCACGCAAGCCGAAAGAAAATCATATGCAATAATATTAAAGCAATTGACTGCAAAATATGATAACCTGTTTGAAATATCATTTCCTTATTCAGCAGGGATGCACCAGCGTCCTTTAAATGACGGTGAGCATCTGGAATGGCATTGGCACATGCATTTTTATCCGCCGCTGTTAAGGTCTGCAACTGTAAAGAAATTTATGGTAGGCTATGAAATGCTGGCGAATCCTCAACGCGATATTACTGCAGAAAATGCTGCAGAGAAATTAAAATCGTTAAGTGATGTTCATTATTCAGAACAAAAAAATATAAATGGATAAAAAGAAGATTTTGGTTACGGGCGGCCTTGGCTTTATAGGATCGTATACTACAGTGGAACTTATTAAAGCCGGTTATGATGTAATTATCCTAAATGAAAAACATAATGGGAACGAAAATTAGCTATAGTGCTAGCAGATTGATAAAATATAAACTAATTCATTTAAAATCAACTTAATAGATCATGAAAATTAAAAGCCTTATTCTTATTTCTTTTTTACTGTGTTTCCAGTTGTTGAATGCTCAAATTAGGATTGCTTCTGTTTTGGGAGACAATATGGTATTGCAGCGGAATGCAATGGTTAATCTTTGGGGCACTGCCAGACCCGGCCAGAAACTGGCTATTAAGATCGGATGGGCTAAAGTTAAATTACAGACCAAAGCCGCTCAAAACGGGAAATGGCTGGTAAAAGTAAAAACGCCTGCTGCCGGTGGCCCTTATGCGATAACCATTTCTTCGGGTAACGAGAAAATTACCTTGAATAATGTGCTAATCGGTGAAGTCTGGATTTGTTCTGGCCAGTCAAATATGCAAATGCCTATTGAAGGATTTCGTAACATGCCTGTTAATCATGCAAATGACTATATCGCTGATGCAAATAACGATCAGATCCGTCTGTTTACGGTATCAAGGGCTGCTTCTTCCGAACCTCTTGATACATGCGCGGGAAGCTGGTCGGTAGCCACTACAGAATCAGTAAAAAAATTCAGTGCAATAGGTTATTTGTTCACCAAGCTACTTCAGCATCAATTACATATTCCTGTGGGTATAATTTCTACGGATTGGGGAGGTTCGAGAATTGAAGCCTGGATGGACTATGAAACGATCACGCAGTTTCCGGACGACTATGCTCAGACCAAACTTTTGAAAGAGCCGAATCACCGTGCATCCAACCTTTATAATGGAATGATTGCCCCGCTTGTCAATCTTGTCTTTAAAGGTGTGATTTGGTACCAGGGAGAAGACAACATTAATAATTACCAGGATTATCCCCAATTAATGACTGGAATGGTGGGGAACTGGAGAAAGGTTTTTAACATTGGTGAATTCCCGTTTTATTATGTTCAGATTGCTCCTTTTGCAAAATATCCTTATTTGAAAGGCATGTATGCAAAAAAATATAATTCAGCCCTTCAACGTGATGCACAACTCAAAGCCATGGATATGATACCAAATTCAGGGATGGTATGTACATTAGACATTGGAGATAAATATGTCATTCATCCGCCCGAAAAATATATTGTTGCCAAGCGTTTGTCATGGTGGGCATTGTCTCAGACTTATGGATATAGCGGCATTGAATGTAAATCAACTGTCTTTGATAAGATGGAAGTCAAGGATACTCTTGCCATCCTTTCTTTTAAAAATTTGGGGATAGGTTTAACAACTTACAATAAAAGAGTCGATTGTTTTGAAGTGGCTGGTACAGATAAAGTTTTTCATCCTGCCAGGATGGCCATTGATAAAAACCATGTCAATGTCTGGAGTCCTGATGTTAAGAGGCCGGTGGCTGTTCGCTACGGATTTTCAGATTTCCCGGTTACTGATGGGTACCTGTACAATGACTTTGGATTGCCGGTCCCTTCATTCAGAACGGATAACTGGTGATTGTTTTAAAGAGGACCACTACGGATACTATTTAAGAGAAAAAATAACTGGAAAATCATTAATTTCTGATTAAGACTAATTCTATTTAAATGAATGGTTGTTTTGCCGGTACGTGATTTTTAGGTGCAGGTAGTTGCATGGAGAAAGGATTTACTTCAATTATCCACAGCTAATTTACTTCGGCGCAAGTACGCTTATCCAAGGCTAATCCTGACAATTGCCTATGGAACATTATTAAACCTGGACGAACATGGGGATGAGATGCTGCAATGCCATTTGAATCCATTTTTACCCACATGACTTAGAGTATGAAACAGGGGACGAATTTTAGCTTTAACAGAGGGCGCTATAGGCTAAGCCTGGATCTTTTTATTGAATAGATATGCCCCTTAATCTGAACAAAAATGCCCCATCCTTTCTGCTTTTTCCAACTAATTTCACCTTCCGTGATTAAAGCGCCAATGATATGAAGAAAAGGAAACTGGTCGTCCTCGTATTTAGTCTGATGCTGACTATGTATTTTCAGCCTGTGTTATCACAAACTAAAATATTGTCTGCAGAAGAATTACAACTCCCACCAAAAGATATGCAGTGGTTTAGATATGCCAAGTTTGGTATGATGATTCATTGGGGACTTTACTCTATCCCCGGCCAAGGCGAATGGGTGATGTTTAATCATAGAATAGATACTCGTGAATACGCCAAATTAGCTGACCGGTTTGATGCACTGGCCCAAAGATGGCCAATTAACAGTACCGTATCATGGGAAAAAGTAGTGAAGACAAGCCTTTTAGCAACTGGGAAAGAGATAAAATGCGAACAGGATAGTGAATCTGTTACTGTAATAGTTCCGGAAAAGGATCAGGGAAAAATCGATACAGTTATCAAGCTTGAAACCAGATAAGGTTTTTGGGTTTACTGGACTGCCGAACCTCCATGAATAGTTGGTCGCAGGTTTTGGTGGTGGCACAATTAAACTTGTAAAAATGAAACTGTTGACGAATTGGTAGCTGAAATAAAACCAGCCTATTAACAGGCACCGGGTGTGCCATTGATCTTTTATGCAGCATCTATTGAAAATGGATCACAACTAATACAATAACTACGTGTTTGATTTAAAGGAACATTCCAATACATTATTAAATTTCTTTCGGAGAACTTAAAATCGTTAAGTGATGTTCATTATTCAGAACAAAAAAATATAAATGGATAAAAAGAAGATTTTGGTTACGGGCGGCCTTGGCTTTATAGGATCGCATACTACAGTGGAACTTATTAAAGCCGGTTATAATGTAGTGATTATTGATGATCTCAGCAATTCGCAATTATTTATTTTAGATAATATAGAAAAGATATGCGGTAGTAAACCCACTTTTTATCAGCTCGATATGTCCGATAAAGAAAAGCTTTCAGAATTTTTCGCAAAAGAAAAAAGTATAGATGCCGTAATTCATTTTGCAGCATCAAAAGCGGTGGGAGAGTCCATGCAAAAACCTTTAAAGTATTTCAGGAACAATTTGTATTCACTTATTAACCTATTGAAAAGTATGGAAGTGAATAAAATAAAAAATATTGTTTTTTCTTCGTCTGCTACGGTATATGGCGATCCTGATGAATTACCGGTTATAGAAAATACTCCTTTTAAACCAGCCCTTTCCGCCTACGGAAGCACCAAACAAATGGGTGAAGAAATTTTGCAAAAAGTGGCAGCAACCAAGGTTATAGATTGCATTGCGCTTCGTTATTTCAATCCTGTTGGTGCAGATAGTTCTGCATTGCTTGGAGAATTGCCCATTGGCCCTCCTAATAATTTGATGCCATTTGTAACACAGGCTGCCGCCGGTATCAGAGAGCAATTAGTTGTTTTTGGAAATGATTATAATACGCCCGATGGCACATGTGTCCGCGATTATATCCATGTTACAGATCTTGCAAAAGCGCATGTCAGGAGTTGTGATCGCTTAATAAATAATGAGGTGCAAAACAATTACGAAGTATTTAATATCGGCACAGGCAATGGCATTTCTGTTTTGCAAATTATTCAGGCCTTTGAAAAATATAATAATATAAAACTGGATTATACAATAGGCAAACGTAGGCCCGGCGATGCTCCGGCAATATATGCGGATGTGTCGCTGGCGAATAAGGTTTTAGGTTGGAAAACAGAACTTGGATTAAAAGAAATGGTAACAAGCGCCTGGGAATGGCAGAAAAAAGTAATCCATAATATCTTAAACACTTAATATGAAACTTGAACTAATTGATTACCTGGTAATCGCGGTTTATTTTCTTTTTGTAGTTACAATAGGTTATGTATTGAAAAAGAAAATCAAAACGGGAAATGATTTTTTAATGAGTAACCGAAGCATTCCATTATGGATTACCTCACTGGCATTTATTTCAGCAAATCTTGGAGCCCAGGAAGTGTTGGGGATGGCTGCTAACGGTGCCAAGTATGGTTTATACTCAGTTCATTTTTATTGGATGGGTGCTGCAGTGGCCATGATATTCCTTGGCGTATTTATGATGCCATTTTATTATGGCAGTAAGGCAAGATCTGTACCGGAGTACCTTGCGATGCGTTATGATGAAAAGACCAGGGGATTCAATGCTATCACTTTTGCAGTGATGACTGTTTTTTCTTCCGGTGTATCTCTATATGCATTGGCCATGTTATTAAATGTTATTTTGGGCTGGGATTTTAATGTATCAGTTTTTCTTGCGGCTGGTATTGTATTAGCCTATACTTTTTTGGGAGGACTTACCAGCGCGGTATACAATGAAGTGCTTCAGTTTTTCCTTATTGTTTTAGGAATTGCACCGTTAGTTTACCTCGGCATGCAAAAAGCTGGTGGTTGGCAAGGTATTATTCATAATGTGGACGACGCCAAAATGCATGTATGGAAAGGAATGGCTCATGCATCAACTAACCCTATGGGCGTAGACGCTTTTAGTTTAGTCTTTGGTTTAGGCTTTGTGCTTGCCTTTGGTTATTGGTGCACTGATTTCCTGGTGGTTCAACGAGCGATGATTTCAAAAAATCTTAATTCGGCACAGCGTACGCCGATTATTGCCAGTGTACCAAAAGTGCTGATGCCCATCATTGTAATACTTCCGGGTATTATATTGCTTGCTTTGCAAAAGCAATTTTCCGGTTTTGAGTTACCGTTAAACGCTAATGGTCAAACAGATTATAATATGGCAATGCCCTTGCTGTTGGGCAAATTATATCCCAATGGTATTTTAGGAGTTGGTATTACGGCTTTGATCGCTTCGTTCATGTCGGGTATGGCTGGGAATGTAACAGCCTTCAATACAGTTTTTACATTCGATATTTATCAATCGTATATTAAAAAAAATGCCTCCGAAAAACATTATTTATATGTGGGAAAAGGAACAACCATCATCGGAATTTTAATCTCCATCGCAACAGCTTATGTGGCCAAAGGTTTCAACAGCATTATGGATTTGCTTCAGTTGGTGTTTAGTTTTGTAAATGCACCCTTGTTCGCAACATTCTTCCTGGGAATGTTCTGGAAAAGAACTACTGCAAACGGAGCATTTTATGGTTTATTAAGCGGAACCGCAGCGGCCGCACTTACGCATGGGTTAACAACCGCCGAAGGCAAAGGCGGGTGGATTGCTAATCTCCACACCTATTATTCAGGTACCAGCCAGGCTTTTAATATTGCGGGAATCGCTTTTATAGTTTGCTTTATCGTAACGTTCGTGGTAAGTCTTTACACAGAGCGAAAACCCGAAAACACATTGGTTGGACTGGTTTATAGTTTGACGCCAAAACAAAAAGATAAGACCAGGCTATGGTATAAAAACCCGCTGGTGTTAGGTATTATTGTTTTGCTGATTACATTTATCTTAAACGTTATTTTTTATTAACCTTATTAATTATCATCTATGAAAAAATTGTTGGATCTCCGCTTTGTGATTGGGGTTTTTTTTGGGATAGTGGGAGCCTTAATCTTAATATATGCTCTCATTAAACCGCAAAACATAACGATGGATTCATCTGTTAATTTGTGGAGTTCTGTGCTCTTTCTTGTGTTTGGTATATTCATGATTGTAGTATCTTATACCAATAAAATCGATGATTGATGAATTAATAGTTTATATAAAGTTACGGTATGGCATGTCATATGAAAGCAGTGCCGTAAGTGTTTAGACACTTTTAATTTATGTTTTGACACTCCATAAATAGTAATCAACAAATTTGATTCGTTTAATGAAACATTTCAAACTTCTTTTCCTGTTTCTAATACATTTTTTAGAGATAAGTAATTCTTGAAATCCGGTTCTTCAAAATTGGATATAAATAAATTACTTCAAAACCCGGGGTTCTAGTGGTTAAAAAAATAAATTTTGAATTTACGATGAATAGTTCAGTTGTCATTTTAGTTTTTTACGGGTCAATTTTCTATAATCAAGAAACGGGAGGTGTTTCTACATTTCCCGATTTTTTTGGATAAACAAGTATAATTTTATGCATTCGAAACTAATTTTCCTGAAGCCCGGCATTAAATTTAAAAACCGCTTACTAACGAAATTGAATAAAAAACTTAAAATAATTGTTGTTTTACTGTTCCTGTCAGGATTTGCCTCCCTGTTGATTCAAAGGTGCACTCCAAAAGACGAGAAGACTGTTGAAACAACTAACTCAAATCATTATGTAGGCGACCAAACCTGTAAAAGTTGTCATGCAAGCCAATATAAAGACTGGCTATCCTCCGATCATTTTAAAGCCATGCAAGTGGCTAATGATTCAACGGTGGAAGGTGATTTCAATAATACGACCTATACCGCAGACGGTGTTACCAGCCATTTTTTTAAAAAAGCCGGAAAATATTATATTAATACGCAAGGCCCTGATGGTAACAATCATGACTATGAGATCAAATATACATTTGGGTATAATCCATTGCAGCAATATTTAATAGCTTTTCCCGGCGGAAGACTTCAGGTAACCAGGCAATGCTGGGACGTTAATAAAAAAAGATGGTTTCACCAATATGCAGGCCAGAGAATACCAGCGCACGACTGGCTGCATTGGACAGGCAATGCCCAGAACTGGAATACTGAATGTGCTGCCTGCCACAGTACTAATCTTCACAAAAACTACGATTTTAATAATGATACTTACCATACCACTTACAGTGTGATGACGGTAAGCTGTGAGAGTTGTCATGGTGCTGGTCAAATGCATATAGACTATATAAAAAGCGAAGCCTATAAGAATGGGGAAAAGGTAAAGAATTCTTATCTCCAAATGACAAAAAATAGTAACCAGCAAACCCAGATCAATACCTGTGCTCCGTGCCATTCACGCAGGTCAGAAGTAAGTGCAGATAAGATAATGTCACCCCAATTTTTGGATAACTATATACCTCAGATTCCTACGAAGGAATTTTATTATGCCGATGGACAGGCAAAAGATGAAGACTATGTTTACACCTCTTTTTTGGAAAGTAAAATGTACAGCCGTGGTGTGGAATGCAGCAATTGCCACAACCCGCATTCCGGCAAAGTTTTGTATACAACCAACGCGTTATGCCTGCAATGCCATGCCAAAACTTATGACGATATTTCGCATACTTTCCACCAGGCAGGAACAATAGGGGCAGAATGTAAAAGCTGCCACATGCCTTCAAAGATTTACATGGGTAATGATCTTAGGTACGACCATACTTTCCGCGTTCCCCGGCCTGATCTATCGGTAAAATACGGCACTCCGAATGCCTGCAATAATTGCCATAAAGACAAATCAGCAACATGGGCTGCCAATGCGGTTGTCAAATGGTATGGGCCTAACCGCGCTTATCATTTTGCGGAAGATCTTATACCCGCGAGTAAAGAAGATGCCCATAGTGAAGGACACATCATGCGCCTGCTAAATGATACCGCTACGCCGGCCATTATTAAGGCGACGGCTTTGTATTATTTAAAAGATATCAATACCGAAAACAGTTCACAAACATTACTGAAAAGCCTCCAGGATAAAAAGGCACAAATACGCTACCAGGCATTGCGAAGCCTTGCTGATTTTCCTGCACAAGTATGGCTGGATGCCGTTGGCCCTGCCCTTTCTGATAAAGTAAGGGCTGTACGTATTGCAGCAGCGGATTTGTATATCACCATACCTCCCGCCCAGGTACCCCCTTCTTATTACGCTGCTTTTACAAATGCAAAAAAGGAGTTAGAAACATATACTTTATACCAAACAGATTTTTCAACGGGAGATGCGTTGGCGGGAGATTATTATTTAAAGCTAAATGACTATTACAATGCCGAAAAGTTTTACCTGTTGGGTTTGAAAAAAGACACTGCCTTGAATTATGCCCGGTTGAATTTATCGGTGCTATACAATATAAAGGGTGAAAACAGTAAAGCCTTAAAAGTATTGCAGGATGCCTTAATGACGGATCCGAAAAATGACCATATTTATTTTAACATGGCCCTGCTTTATAATGAAATGAAAGATCCCTTGCAAGCGGAAGTTGCCCTTTCAAAAGCAGTAGCCTTAAAAACACAAAACCCGAGGGTATATTACAATTATGGGTTGTTGTTGGAGCAGCATAATAAAAGGCAACAAGCAGTAAATATGTTTGATAAAGGGTTGGAATTATCCCCTTTGGATGCAGATATCAATTATGCGTTATGCATATTATATTTTAATTCCAATCAGATCGATAAAGCTAAGGAATATGGCCTTGTTTTGAAGAAGTATTACTCTGCTAACCCTGATTATCGGGGAATTATTCAACAACTGGGACTTTAAATAATAGAAGAGGGTAAATTGAAATAGTTTATTAAAGAAATTGTTTTGCAATAGTGGTAAAGTGTTCCTTTATTTTTGTGGGCTATCATTCTTTTATCTGCAAATGATTTTTTAGACTTAGTGGGTGTTCCTTTTTCGAGGTCTCATGACCAATACCACCAAATAATTCACAACCTTTATTTTTCTTTTTATTTCATAATTCCCATTTTTTTACAGCTACCATTTATGATTGCCTGAAGACCGTTAGGACAGGAAAATTACTTGCTTAGCGATTGACAGGCATAAAGGCATAATAACTGCGTCTGTCATCGCGGTGAAAGAATCCGGCAAATCCATTAAACTTAAGATGAGAGAAGAAGAACATTTGGTGCTTCCTGTTGAATAAACCGGGGTGAATCATTTACAGTAAACCAACAAAAAATAACGATTTTTATTCCGGAAGCAATCCATACCGTGAACTTTCCAAGTACAGTTGCAAATAAATATGGTTCTAATTCCTTGAAACCATTTTAAATTTCCGGCTCTAGCTGCCAGACTTGAACCAACGATCCTCTGATTAAAGAAAAAGGGCCAAACATTCTGTTAACAATTTTATAAACATTTGTTCATTTACCAATAACTGTATGGTAACATTGGAAGGAGAGTTTTGCAGCTCAAATTTAACCAACCAATTATGACTAGTTTTTACAAGAGAATTGCAAAAGCATTCTACTTTACAATCCCACTTATTTTGTTTTCAACTTTCACTTTTAGCCAGACGGTTTTTACCGGAAAAGTGTTGGATGCCTCTACTAAAATTCCATTACAAGGAGTAAGCGTTACTGTAAAAAATTCTTCTGTTGGAACGGCAACCAACAGCGAAGGGGTATTTAAGCTGACAGTACCCGACAAGAGCAAAGTTGTTTTCAGCTTTTTGGGCCACCAGACACAGGAAGTTGCTGCAAGTGGAAGAGAGGTAGTTATAGAACTTCCGACCTCCGTTGAAGAACTAAATGAAGTGGTGGTTACCGCAACCGGTATTAAAAAAGAAGCTAAACGCCTGGGTTATGCACTACAGACTGTTGACGCTTCAGCATTCACCAAAGCCCGTGAAGCGGACCCAATCAGCGCTCTGAAAGGAACCGTATCCGGCCTGCAGGTCAATATTAATTCCGAGATCGGCCATCCTTCTGATGTAATCATTCGCGGGGAGAACGGCGCAGGAAACAGGCCGTTGTTTGTGGTGGACGGGGTGCCTATCAGTTCAGATACGTATAACCTGAATTCTGACGATATTGAAACCTATACTGTACTTAAGGGGCCAAATGCCGCCGCTCTCTATGGTTTCCAGGGAAAGAATGGTGCCATTATCATCACCACAAAAAAAGGGTCGGAACACGGGAGAGGGTTGCAGGTAACTTTTAATTCAAGTACTCAAATCAGCAAAGGATTTATTGCTTTACCTAAATATAATGACACTTACGGGCCCGGCGACAATGGAAAGTATGCCTTTGGTGGTGGTGGCTCAAGCCCGGCTTCTTATTTTGGGAACGGAGCCGTAGGAGTTGGCTTAAATGACTATGATTACGATGTATGGGGTCCACAGTTCAGAGGGCAACTTTTACCCCAGTATGACGGCGTGTATGATCCTACACAGACCTATACTACTACTTTTGCTGATGGTACAGTATACCAGGGACATGTTGCTCCGACGCCCTGGCTGGCAAGAGGAAAAGACAATCTCAAAAACTTTATCCAGGCAGGTCTTCTGAATTCAACCAGCATATCGGTTGGATCTTCAACCGAAAAGACTGATTTCAGAATATCAGTGGGTAACACCTATCAAAAGGGTATTGTACCTAACACCAGGCTGAGCAATGCCAACTTTACAGCAAGCATTACAGAAAGATTTAGTCCGAAGTTTACCCTCACTTCCTATTTTAATTATAGCAGGCAATCGACTCCTAATGTACCCGACGTTAATTACGGGCCAAACAGTATCATCTACAACCTGATCCTTTGGGGAGGTGCCGACTGGAGCGTGAATGATCCGAATATCAAAAATTACTGGCAGCCGGGTAAAACAGGCATTCAGCAAAATTATGAGGAATACTACCGCTATAATAATCCATGGTTTATGTCGTACGAATGGTTGAGAGGCCATTACCAAAATAATGAATACGGGTATGTGTCACTTAATTATAAACTGAGCCCGAATATCGATTTCCAGTTCAGACCCAGCATGACCGCGTATGATATGTTTAATTCTGAGAAGATGCCTTATTCGGCGGATGTGTATGGCAGGGAACTGCACCAGGGTGATTATCGCGAAGACCGCAGAGCTATGTTTGAATCAAATATAGATGTCCAGGCAAGGTATCACAAGGATAATATTTTAGGATTTTTAGATGCACAGGCTTTGGTAGGGGCTACAGACAGGAACTTTAGTTTCAACTCTGATTTTACGTCAACCAACTACCTCAATGTTCCGGGTATTTATTCTTTTTCCAACTCTTTGGGGTCATTGACAGGAAGCAGTTTCCATTCCAGCATGTTGGTATTGAGCGCCTATTATTCTGCGGATCTCGGTTACAAAACTTTTGTTACAGCCAACGTTACAGGACGGGTTGATAAATCATCAGCACTTCCTGCCAACACCAACAGTTATTATTATCCTTCTTTCAACCTTGCCACGGTTGTTTCGGAATATGCGAAACTTCCAAAAGTCATTTCCTTTCTTAAATTAAGAGGGTCGTATGCTGAAAGCAAGGATGGAGGAACTTCCCCTATGTTTTCACCTGATGTAAGCGCTACGCCTGCAGGTGGTTATGGTTATACCTGGCTTTCTCCTTACGGAGGCCCGGCTTACCAGTTCTCTCAAACCTATTCACTTTCACCTACATACAACAGCCAGAACAGCGCTCAATATTCTGACCAGACAGTAAGCCAGACGATTTATACTTCCGACAGGAAAGCGACTGAGTTTGGAGCAGATCTGAGGATGTTTAAAAACAGGGTGGGTATTGATATAACACACTATCACTACAGGAACACCGGAATTGTAAACCAGGGAACTTCTTCTGCATCCGGCTATTCTTCTTTCCTTACCAATGGTAACGTTTATACAAACGACGGGTGGGAAGTAGTGCTGAATGCAAAACCAATTAGTAACCTGAATGGTTTTAGCTGGAACGTAACGGCAAACTTTTCTACTTATGTAAGGAAATGGGTTAAAAATTCCAATCCCAACAATTATGAATATAACGGACAAAGGATTGACCTTGTTTATGGTAATGCCTTCGTGAGAACACCGGATGGCAAAATGGTGATTGACCCTACTTCAGGCGTCTATACCCGGTTTTCAGATCTTGGGGTATCTGCCAAAAAAGTTTTCGGGCATGCTGATCCGGATTGGATATGGGGATTAGTAAATACTGTAAGCTATAAGAATTTTTCATTGCACTTCCAGTTTGACGGAATGGTTGGCGGGGTTATGGAAGATTATGTCAGGAAGAAAACTTTGCAGGGTGGTCGTCATATTGAAGCAGCCACCGGCGCTTTTGGGGTGGCTCGCCCAAGTGATGAAGCCAATATTGCTGCATACACCGGGGTGGGTGTAAACCTCACAGGTGCACCTATTAAACTTGACCCGATTACCGGTGAAATCACCAATATGAAGCAACTTACTGAAACCACCAATACTACCAAAAGCGAGGTACAACCCTTTGTTACCCGTATGGCTTCCGTTCCCGACCTGGATATTATTAAAAAGACCTATGCCAAGCTGAGAGAGGTGACCATAACTTACAACTTACCGGAAAATGTTTTTGGCAACAGGTCATTTATTCACGGAGCGAGTGTTTCACTGGTGGGCAGGAACTTATTGTATTTCTTCCCCAACCGGTATAAAGACGTGGACGTGGACCAATATACGCAGAATGGTAGTTCGGATTTGCAAACGCCTACTACCCGCAATTATGGTTTCAATATTAATCTTACTTTTTAATTCGTCAACAGAAAAAAAATGAAATGCATCATAAAATTTTCGGGCAACTTATACCCAACGCGATGAAAATTTTTATGTGGAATCCGATAGCTATCGGATCCATGTGGTAAATAAAAAAAATAAAAAATATACGCATGAAAAAAATACTAACAATAATTTACGTGGCTTTATCAGCGATACTGGTGCTATCCTGTAACAAACAGATTCAGGAGAAGCAGGTAAACCCCAACAATCCGGCCAGCGTGCCACCCAATTTAATATTAGGAACAGTGCTTACAGATTTATCAGGCACAGGCAGCCAGGGTAATCTGGGAGGTATCAATTCATGGGACAATGTGCAGGACTGGAACCAGTATCACTGCCAGAACTATGACTATTATGGCAATAACATTTACTCCTGGTCTGACGGTTCTTTCCAGCCTTACCTTGTCCTTAAAAATGTGGTTCAGATGGAAAAAGAAGCAACTTTGAGAGGTGCGGCAGTTGTAAACCCGTTTGAGGCTGTGGGAAGGTTTATCCGCGCCTACTATTATTATAACCTGACTTCTCTTTTCGGAGATGTACCAATGACTGAAGCTTTACAGGCTCCGGCCAATTCAACCCCGGCCTATTCGCTCCAGAAAGATGTCTTTAAATATGTATTAAATGAATTGGATACGGCCAATACCGACTTTGCTTCTTTAATTTCTGCCAACGATAATTCTATTGCTGCCGCTAATGATCTGTATTATGCAGGAAATTTGAGCAAGTGGCAGAAATTGGTGAATTCTTTTAAACTAAGAGTACTCATCAGCCTGAGCAGCAAATCCGGCGATGGAGACCTGGCAGTTCCTGCACAGTTTGCAGCCATTATTAACAATCCCACAAAATACCCGGTTTTTGAAAGCCAGGATGATGATTTTGCTTTTGCCTACAATCCCGGCAGCAGCAATACTTACAGTACCTACCCTTTCAACCCGAGCAATTTTGGTTCAATTGCCGGCCGGTTTAATATGGCTGCCACTTATGTGGGGGCGCTCACTAATTTAAAAGATCCCCGCGTTTTCGTTACCTGCGAACCGGCAACCGCGCTTGCAGGTAATGATCCCAACCCGGCGCAATTCAAATATTTTAAAGGGGCCAGCACCGGCGAGCCGGTACAGAGCATGTATGGTAATGCCAGTGCAGGATTGTATTCATTTATTAATCGTTACAGGTATTATTCCAATTTTACCGGTGAGCCTGATGTATTGGTAGGTTATAAAGAAATGTGTTTCAATATTGCCGAGGCTATCGAGCGCGGCTGGATCAATGGCAATGCTGAAACATGGTACAAAACAGGTATTAATGAATCAATGAAGTTCTATGGCATCGATACCAGTAAAACAAGTTTTACAGCTTATTTTCTTCCTCCCGGCGCCAATTCTGTAACCCAGGTGGCTCCTTATCCATATACTTTTAATTTTTCGGGCTATTATGCCCAACCGGAAGTGAAGCTATCCTCAACGCCTGCAACGGCTATTAACGAGATCGTGATGCAGAAATACTTAGCCATGTTTGAGAACTCAGGATACGAAGCTTATTACAACTGGCGCAGGACAGGTGTTCCGGAGTTTCAGGCAGGAGCCGGCGTGGGAAACAACGGCGTTATTCCAAAAAGATGGGCTTATCCTGTATCAGAGCAAACCCAAAATAGTGCTAACTGGAATGCTGCCATCTCAGCTCAGCAATTTTCTGATGATGATTTGAATCAAAGTATGTGGTTGTTGAAGTAAGTATAACCAGGGAACAGGACTATTTAAAACCGTCCTGTTCCTTTTAAATTATCATCCCTGGTTCGGGAGCCGGTGCGATTAATTATCAATAAATAAAAAAATGAAAATCGAAGAAGCCAATAAGGTAGCGGATGAAGTCCTTGACCTTTACATCCGTTTCGGTAATGAAGATTATATAGGAGAACCGGTTTCACAAATAGAGCACATGTGCCAGGCTGCCCGGTTTGCGGAAAGAGAAAATTATGATGAAGAAGTGGTGCTTGCTGCCTTTTTTCACGACATAGGCCATCTGTGTGAGCACATCATGGAAGTAGAATACATGGATGACTACGGCATCGTTGATCATGAAAAAATAGGGGCGCTCTATTTAAGCGAAAAAGGTTTTTCAAAAAGAATTACGAAGCTTATCGCTTCTCATGTAGATGCTAAAAGATACCTCACTTATAAAAACCCTGCCTATTATGAAAAGCTTTCGGAAGCAAGCCGGAAGACGCTCACTTTCCAGGGCGGCAAAATGTCGCCGGAAGAGGCAGATCAATTTGAAAACGATGAACTGTTTACTCTTTACCTCACCTTAAGGAATTGGGATGAAATGGCCAAGGAAGAAAATATTCCCCTTCCCCCACTTGAACACTTCAGGCAGTTAATCATTCACCATCTAATCATTCAAAAACCATAAAATCAATGGCTATTCAACTTGTAGTATTCGATATAGCAGGTACCACTGTAAAGGACAAAGGAAATATCAACGAGGTTTTCAGAAAAGCCTTTAAAAATGCCGGTATCGACGAGGTAAAGGTAGAAGACGTAAATGAAGTAATGGGATATAAAAAAATGGAAGCGATAAAGATTCTCGTAGCGAAGTATAAAACAGGCTCTGAAGAAGATCAGGCATTCATTGATTCCATTCATGATGATTTTACCCGGCAAATGGTAAGTTATTATGAAACGACTGATGACCTCGAAAGCTTGCCTTTTGCCGAAGAGGTATTTAAAGAATTGCAAAGCCGCCAGGTAAAAGTGGCGTTAAATACAGGTTTTACCAGGGAGATCACAAGGCCCATTCTTAAGCGCCTTGGGTGGGGCAATGCACCTTTTATAAATGAAGTGGTATGTAGCGATGAGGTACCTAAAGGAAGGCCTTATCCCGATATGATAAAAAAAATCATGAAAGATTTGAATGTTGAGTCGGCTGATGAAGTGGCAAAGGTGGGGGATACCAAAGTCGACATGGAAGAAGGCTTTAATGCCTCCTGCGGGCTGATCGTAGGAGTAACTACCGGAGCCTGTTCGAAAGAAGATCTTTTGACCGGCCATCCGGATTATATCATCGACTCTTTAAAAAATTTAGCTTCTTTAATACTTTAACTTTGGATACCCTTTCATTAAAATTCCGGAAACTCAAAAGCAGTGATAAGTGGGTTTCCATATTTGCTGCTGTCATTACCTTTCTTACCTATGCCTCCGTATATGCCTTCCGCAAACCTTTTACGGTCGGCAGCTATAATCATGCGTCCCTGATTTTCGGCCTGCCTTACAAAGATGCTTTGATCATCAGCCAGGTATTGGGCTACATGCTTAGTAAGTTTTATGGTATTAAATTGATTTCAGAGCTGAAGAATTTGGGCAGGGGAAAACTGATCCTTTTACTGGTTGGACTTTCCTGGCTTTCCTTATTGCTGTTTGCAATAACGCCTGCGCCTTATAATGTCGTTTTTTTGTTTACCAACGCTTTCCCGCTGGGCATGATCTGGGGAATCATTTTCACCTTTGTTGAAGGAAGAAGGGCTACTGATTTTATCGGAGCCTCCCTTGCCGTAAGCTTTATTTTTTCATCAGGATTTGTAAAATCGGTTGCAGAATATTTAAAGGTGAATTATGCGGTTACTGATTGGTGGATTCCTTTCCTTACCGGCCTCGTTTTTATAATTCCATTAATAGTTTTTGTTTTTTTGCTCGAACAAATTCCGCCGCCGTCCAAAGCTGATATTGACAGCAGGATCACCAGGTTACCCATGAACAAACCGGAGAGAAAGAAATTTTTTGCAGAGTTTCGGTATGGGCTGGTCGTACTTATTATTCTATATGTTTTTCTTACCGTATTTCGCGACATCAGGGATAATTTTGCAGCAGATATATGGCGCGAGCTGGGGCTCGGCAATGAACCTTCTGTTTTTACCGCTACCGAAATTCCTATAACTATTTTGGTTTTAGTGATGATAGCCGCTATGATCCTTATCCGGAATAACCGCCGTGCTCTTGTTGTAACCCACTTCATTATTGTTGCCGGTTTTGCTGTCGCAGGCATCAGTTCATGGATGTTTATTCATCACCAGCTATCTCCCTTTTTATGGATGACACTGGTGGGTCTTGGTTTATATATGGGATATATACCCTTTAACTGCATTATATTTGAAAGGCTGATTGCCACATTCAAGAAAGGTGGCAATGTGGGTTTTTTGATGTACGTTTCAGATTCATTCGGATACCTTGGGAGCGTATGCGTCATCATAAGTAAATCTCTTTACAGCAATAAACTGCCCTGGGCCACCGCTTATTCTCATGGGGTAATGTATTTGTCGGTACTTGGGGTAGCCGGCACTTTTATCGCACTCCGTTATTTTAATAAAAAGTATCGCAGAGAGTTTACAGCTAATGCTGAAACCCAAAACATCCCGGTTTTTGATAATGAATTAATGCTCAACATAAAAACAGCAAATGCCTGAAATAAAAAACGGTAAAAAATCATCTGCGATCGTCGTAGGTGCAGGAATTGTAGGACTTGCCACAGCAAGGGCCTTATCATTGAAAGGCTACAAGGTAACCGTAATTGAAAGATCTGAACGTGCCGTAGGTGCTTCAGTCAGAAATTTCGGTATGATATGGCCGGTCGGCCAGCCGTCCGGGGTTCTGTATGATCGCGCCATCCGGAGCAAAATGATCTGGAAGGAGATTGCGGGGGAAGCCCGGTTTTGGCACGAAG
The DNA here is from genome assembly GCA_028876495.1 of Bacteroidota bacterium. Classification (GTDB taxonomy): domain Bacteria; phylum Bacteroidota; class Bacteroidia; order Chitinophagales; family Chitinophagaceae; genus Ginsengibacter. The sequence continues at coordinate 22,039 of JAGWRO010000066.1, read as the reverse complement.
AATCCGGTAGCCTTCACCTTGCTTACCATAAAGATGAATGGAAAGTGCTACAGGAATTAGAGGAAGTTTTTATTAAAGAGGGCCGCGGAGTAAAGTTATTATCGTCCGCAGAAGTTCATGGAATAACCAAAGATGTCGTTAACCCGGTAAACTTATTGGGAGGGTTATACAGCAATACCGAGATGATCATCGATCCAAGGGAGGCGATAGGTTTGCTGCCTTCGTGGCTGGAGCAAAAACATGGCACTCATTTTATTTGGGGCAAAAGCGTTACCGCGGTTGAGACCGGCAAAGTCTTCCTGGGCCGCGAATCTATGGAGGCGGATCTCATTTGCATTTGCTCCGGGGCAGATTTTGAAAGTTTGTATCCTGAAAAGTTTTCGGAGCTTTCCATTACCAAATGCAAGCTGCAAATGATGAGATTTATAAATCCGGGTAAAGATAACCGGATAGGCGCTTCTCTTTGCGGAGGCCTTTCATTGGTTCATTATGAAAGTTTCAAAGCCGCTGCCTCTTTAGCTGCTTTGAAAGAAAGATACAGGCAGGAATTGACGGAATACATTGATAATGGAATTCACGTAATGGTTTCGCAGAACGGAAACGGCGAACTTACTGTAGGCGATTCACATCATTATGGAACTACCTTTTCTCCTTTTGATGAATCAAAAATTAATCAGCTTATAATGGACTATCTTAAGACTTTCGCCAAAACCGGTCACTGGCAACCCGTACAATCATGGCATGGCATTTACCTGAAAATGACGAACGGAAATACCGAGGTTTTTTTACAAGCTGATGAAGGCGTTTTTATCCTGAACGGCGTTGGCGGTGCAGGAATGACCTTGTCCTTTGGTCTTGCTGAAGAGATTATCGGAAGGCTTTGAACCTTTGCAAACCAGTGGACAAATAAATTTTGAATATTTTTATTTTACAATGATTTGGCGCGGTAATAATTAATTCTTACACAAATTAATTCTGATGAATAAAAAGTTTTTTCTTCTGTTAGCCCTGTTACCGGTTTTTATTTTGCCGCTGTATTCCTCCGCCCAAAAATGGTACAAGGTGTTAAGTGTTCCGGCGGTAAAAGAATTTACCCATATTGATAAAAAAGGAAAAAGTGTACTGGCAAGTGGCAGGTATATTACACCTGCAGGAGAAACCATTCAGATCACACACGATCCTTTTGGTATGGCCATTTCGCCAGATGGCAAAAAGACGGTTACCATTCACAATGGCGTCTTCACCATCATCAATAATGAAACCCTTGCCAGCACAAGGGTACCCAGCTATGATGGAAAGATCATTTCTCCTTTTTCAAATGGTTCTTTCCTTGGAGTGGCATTTTCACCCGATTCAAAAAAAGTGTATTTAAGCGGTGGCGACAATGGAGCCGTGATTGTATATGACATTGAAAAGTTTCAAAGGCTTGATTCTATTTCACTAAACGGAGTGGTTGATTCAGTGGATTATGAAGACAGTTTTACTGCTGACTTGTTATTAAACCAAGACAATAATGAATTGCTGGTTTTGGATCGTGGCAACTTCAGAATGGTGCGTATCAATTTAGCCACCGGCAAGATAACCGCTTCCATTAAAACAGGAAGACAACCTTTTGGCCTTGCGATTAGCCCGGATAAAAAAACTGCGTTTGTGGCTAACGTGGGCATGTACGATTATCCTTTATTACCCGACCTTACCCCGCAAAATTATGACAGCCTTTTATTGCCCATGCAGCCTTATGGCAATGATACCAAAGAATCTATAAACGGCTATACGCTCAATGGCAGAAAAATCCCCGGGGTAGGAAGTCCGCTCGCGCCGGAGGCGATGAGCGTTTATACTATTGACCTTGCCACCAATAAAGTAATGGACAGGTTTAAAACCGGCTACCAGGTAGGACAAATGGTAGAAGGGGCAGAAGTGGTGGGCGGTTCAAGCCCTAATTCAATTGCCGTGGGCAGCCGGTATGCTTATGTAACCAACGCCACCAACGACAATATTTCAGTCATCGATTACCGGGCGCATAAGATCGTGGGCACGATTGACATTAAAGTTGACAAAAGAATTGACCACTACAGGGGCTTGTTGCCCTTTGGTATTTCCTTAAGCAAAGATGAAAAGACATTATTTGTTGCTTTACTGGGTTTTAATGCCGTGGCGGTTATTGATGTTAACACCAAAACCACGAAGGGACTGATACCTGCCGGCTGGGGCACGGCGAGAGTGATGCCATCCCTTGATGAGAAGTATTTATACATTGTTAGTTGCCGCGGTTATGGCGCAGGCCCTAATGGCGGAAAAGATTTTGTAGCTCCGGTGCAGGGAACCTATATCGGGGATATACAACTCGCCACTTTTCAAAAAGTGAAAATGCCCGATAAAAAGCAACTTGCCGTTTACACGCAACAGGCGCTCAATAATACATTTAAAGAGATCATGGTAAAAGATGGTGGCAAAAATCCACTGCCGCCGGTATTAAATCTTCGCAAAAGCCCCATTAAATATATCGTGTACATCACTAAAGAAAACAGGACTTATGATGAGGTAATGGGACAACTAAAAACAGGTAAAGGAGATTCAACATTGGCACGCTTTGGCCTTGATGTAAACGTAATGGGAGAAGAGCCAAAAGACAAAACGTTGCATAATGTAAATGTTGCGCCTAATCATTTAAAGATCGCAAGCCAGTTTGCCTTCGGCGATAATTATTATTGCGACAGCGATGCCTCCATTCATGGCCATCATTGGATGTTGGGCGTTATTCCAAACGAGTGGGTCGAAACCAATTCAAGCGTAAATAAAACAGCCATGCTTTTTTCCAAAGCTTCCGGAAGAAGGTTCCCCGGTTCTACCGGAAGCATGGATCCGGAAGACTATGCAGAAAGAGGAGGCCTTTGGGAAGCCCTCGACCGAAGCCATATTTCTTTTTACAACTTTGGAGAAGCCAACGAAACTGCCCACAACCGCGAAGAATGGATGGACACGCTTACAGGTTCGGGGCATGGAGTGATGGTGCCCATGCAGAAAGCGCTGTACCCGCGCACCAGCCGTAATTATGCAGGCTTTAATACCAATATACCGGATCAGTTCAGGATGGAACAATTTGAACAGGATTTCACCAAAATGTGGCTGAACGGGAAAGATAAAATGCCCCAATTGATCACGATGCAGGTGCCTAATGACCATACCGCGGCTCCAAGGCCGGCCTATGGCTATCCATATCGCCAATCGTATGTGGCGGATAATGACCTTGCACTGGGAAGGATCCTTCATTTTTTATCAAGAACGCCTTATTGGAAAAATATGCTGGTGATCATCACGGAAGACGACCCGCAGGGTGGTGTTGACCATGTGGACGCCCATCGCAGCATTTTGATGATGGCCGGTCCTTATGTAAAACACGGATACGTTTCGCATACTCATGCTAATTTCGGTTCTATTTTAAAAGCCATTTACAATATACTGAATGTGCCTTACGTGAATCAATACGATGCCACCGCCACGCTGTTACAGGATTGGTTTACGGATAAACCCGATTACTCGCCTTACTCGCTGGTGTTTCCCTCCAAAGAAGTATTTGATCCGCAGCAGGCCATGAAAAGATACAACAGGAATATCGACTGGCGTAAAGTTTTAAAAGGGCCCGAGATGGATGATGAGGAGGATATAAGACGTGAACATTACCTGGAACAAAAGATAAATCGAAAAGCCAAAGACTAAACGGCAAATGAATAAGTTTTTCTCAAATGTGAGTGATAGTTTAATGAATCCAGGGAATGTTTCTACTATCCCTGTTTTTTTCTTTCGTAAAGCTGAGCATTGTTTTTTAAAATGATCAGAAAAAATAATAACCTTAGCAGTGTTTTTAGTTCAGTAGTTGTGTCAGGTCCACTGATTTGAGAATGAAATAAATAGCTTTAAAATGAAAAAATGTTACCTGTTATTGATGCTGCTCTTTGCAGTATCTTTTACTACGCTTCTCGCTCAAAGAGTACAACTTCCGAACGGATGGTCACTTTCACCCGCCGGTAATTCGATTCCTCTGTCAAGCGATTTGCCTTTAAACATCGCTTTGGCTCCTGACGGCATTCACGCAGCGATCACCAATAACGGGAACGGGGTACAGTGTATCGACCTGGTCAACTTAAAAGAAAAGAAAGTGGTTTTTACAAAAGTAGTTAAAGATGCATGGCTCGGCCTGGCATTTAGCAGAAACTACTTATATGCTTCGGGCGGAAATGATGACATAATTATTCGTTATCGTTTAACAGGCGACAGTCTCGTGAACCGGGATACACTGGTGTTGGGTGCTCCATGGCCTGCCAATAAGATCAGCCCTGCAGGCTTATGCGTTGATGAAAAGAAGCAAAGGTTGTACGTGGTTACCAAAGAAGACAATGCCCTCTACGTCTGCAATACGCACACGATGAAGAAGATAAAAAGAGTGCCACTTTCAGCAGAAGCCTATACCTGTCTCCTCAACCCAAAATCCGGTGAATTGTATATTTCAGGATGGGGAGGCCGTAAGATATGGATCTTTAATACCACCTCCGAAACCATAACCGATTCAGTTGTTACCGGCGACCATCCTTGTGATATGGCGCTTTCCGGGAATGGCAAATGGTTGTATGTGGCCAATGCCAACAGTAACACCGTATCGGTTATTAACGTGGCTGCCCGCCGCGTAGCCGAAACGCTTAATACCGCAATAGCGCCCGATGCGCCCATTGGTTCTACTACCAACAGTGTTGCTTTATCACCCGATAACAAAACCCTTTACATCGCCAATGCCGATAATAATTATCTCGCGGTATTTGATGTATCTGTGCCTGGAAGCAGCCACTCAAAAGGTTTTATTCCTGTGGGGTGGTATCCTACCTGCGTAAGAACATCCGGCGGCAGGATATTGGTTGCCAATGGCAAGGGAATGTCTTCTTTTTCCAATGTGGTATCACCGGAGGCCGCACCGGCCACCTTAAACCTGCCATATAAGAAAAGCGCTTCCAACGAAAAGGCAAAGCCGGAAGTGTTGTACATAGGTAATATGCTTAAGGGAACCCTGTCTGTTATACCTGTTCCGTCGGCAGCGGTACAATCAGGTTATACCCGGCAGGTGTATGCAAATACGCCTTATACGAAAGAGAAGAGCGACGCCAGGGACAAGGAAGCCGGCAATGCTTTTCCTGTTAAATATATATTTTATGTATTGAAAGAAAACCGCACTTACGATCAGGTGTTGGGCGACATGGCTGAAGGTAACAGCGACAGTGCCCTTTGTTTGTTTGGAAAAAAGGTAACCCCCAATGAACATGCATTGGCGCGCGAATTTGGTTTGCTGGATAATTTTTATGTAGACGCGGAAGTAAGCGCCGACGGGCACAATTGGTCGATGGCTGCTTATGCCACCGACTTTACAGAAAAAACATGGCCTACTAATTACCGTGGAGGAGGAGGGAAGTATGATTTTGACGGAAGCAGGCCTATTGCCAATCCTTCGCGCGGATTTATCTGGGATTATTGTGAACGGGCAGGCGTTTCGTTCAGAAACTACGGCGAGTTTATGGATAACGGACCTCCATCGTATGGCCTGTTGAAAGATAAAAAAAATTATTGCCATGCCTATCCCGGATGGAACCTTGACATACAGGATGTAGCAAGAGAACGCGTATTTGAGCACGACTTTGATTCGCTCATAGCCATCAACCGGGTGCCGCATTTTAATACGGTATATCTCCCCAACGACCATACCAGTGGCCTGGCGAAAGGCGCTTACACCCCGGTGGCGCAGGTTGCAGATAATGACCTTGCACTGGGCAGGCTCGTGGATCATATTTCACACAGCCCCATCTGGAAAGAATCGGCGATTTTTGTGTTGGAAGATGATGCACAGGACGGGCCTGACCATGTAGATGCGCACCGTTCTATTGCCTGGGTCATCAGCCCTTACAGCAGGAGGAAGGTGGTAAACCATTCGATGTATTCCACTTCGGGTATGTTGAGGACGATCGAATTGATCCTGGGCCTGCCACCGATGAGCCAATACGACGCAGCGGCGGCCCCTATGTGGAATTGTTTCCAGGCTGTGCCTGACACCACACCCTATACAGCCCTTGATGCACAAGTGGATATTAACGCACGCAATTCCGGCTCACAGGAGAAAGAAAAAACCTCTTACCGGTTTAATTTTAAAAGCCCTGACCTAGTACCGGACCGCCTCCTTAACAACGAAATTTGGAAATCGGTAAAAGGAAAGGAAAGTATACCTCCGGAACCAAGGCGTAGCGCGTTTGTGTGGATTGGAGGAAGTGATAAGGATTGATTGTTTTGTCATTGCCAACATCCTCCCTTTTGCCCCGGATTTACGGATTGGCTAAAGCCTCACCCGTCCTCTCCTGCCAGCTGATTGCTGACCGCTAATTGCTAATTGCTCTAAGAAGCCATCGGTAACGAAACCACCCTGTTTTTTAATTTAGTCACAAGCAGCGGATTGTACGTTTCTTCCTTTTCACTTTCACGCATTTCCCTCATAAGTTCCTCTGTAAGTTCGCGTTCCAGTTCAACCTGCTTGCGGAAAGCCAGTTCGCGCGGCACAAACGTCCTCCATTCCACGTAGGTGAAGTCGTACATTATTTCTGCAAACCTGATCCCATCCACTCCAAAGGCTATTATATGAGGCCTGTTATTTCTTTCCACTATTTTAAGGGTGCAGTACATCCCTTTTCTAAAAAATGCTTTTACAATCTCAACCGGGTTCGGCAGGTTCAGGCGAAGGCGCTCATTATATCTTTTAAAAAAGTGTGCTGTAAATCCTGTAAGCAGCGCATCATCTTCCGGCACATAGTAAGCCATAAGCCCTTTATCACTATAATAATATACTACGCACAAAACACAGAGGCTTTGCGTTCCGGTATATTTTTTTTCACCCGGCCCTTTGTGCAAAAAGATGATCCAGTTGTTTTTACCGGCTGTTTTTATCTCATACTCTTTTGGATAGATAGCTTCTTTGGAAACCTTCAGTTTTCTTCTTTCCCTGTCGTATTCAGCACCTACCCGTAACAGGGTGGTAGCAAAAATTTTATGATATTCTCTTTTTATTTGCGCAGCTATTTCCTGGTGATTCATTGCGGGAACTAACATATCGATCGCTTTTATACAGGTAGAACGCTTTTTTTCGCAAAACTTATATGTAGTAGAATAAAATGTCATTTAATAATAGGAAAGATTTTTAGTTTGGCCATTGCGATAAAACCGCCGAAGGCTACATTGGCGACTTTTCTAAAAAAGGAATTTTACACCATGAAAAGAAAGATCATTACATCAAAAGGATGTTTGAGGAAATTAAGGAAGTGTAGGAAATGGAGGGTGCGATTCAACAGAAGAATAAAAAACCGATTTTTATTCTTCTGTATTTTCTTTATAATTTCTCATGATTCTTAATTATATTCATGCTTCAATTGCTATCAGACTTTCGCTACAATAAATATTTTTTAAAATATTTTCTTACATTGTCGACCTTTAATTATCATGACTAACGACACCCGATTTTAAATTCTCCTTATAAAGAGCCCACCTTACATTACGATACAGACAGTGAAGGAAGTTTAGATTATAATAATATTTGTAAAGGCCGCAGATTTTTTAAATCTGATTCAGCAGTTTGGGAAGGTATTTGTGCCAAAACTTTAGAAGAGCTGGATTCAGTTGATTCGTATGCAAAAAATCACTTTCTTGGGTTCATCATTCCTTATGTAAAAGATGGGAAAGACCGGCTGTACTAAACAGATTTTATAGCAAGAGTAAAAAGCAAAGACGGTAGCATCGTAATAGGTATTCTTACCGACAGTCCGAATCCAAGAAAGTATTGGAGTGTATTAAAAACAAGGTTAAAAGCAGAGGGAAGTCAGTTGACTACAAATTGTAGTCAACTGAAAATGCAATCAGCCGATGGCAAATTTTACTTAACAGATGTTGCCAAAAAGCGTCGTTTTTCAGTACCCTTCGCAAAAAATTACTCTTTGCAAGACTTAAGACAACATAAAAGCATAGAAGATTGGTCAAACTACCTTCCGCATAGTTCCAAAAAAAGGCATAGTGCACCATGAAAAGAAAGATCATTACATCAATATGATGTTTCAGGAAACGGAGGAAGTGTAGGAAAAAAAGGATGGTAATTCGCCATCCTTTTTTTACTTCACACGCAAGCTTGTAAATTGGAATGTGCACTTTCCGTGCAAACCTAAAGATGAAAGCAGCACAGTAAACCAAGGAAAAAGGAAGATTTTTATTTAGCAGTAAGATTTTTAAATTCAATAATTGTATATTTGAAATCAGTTCCCTAAAAAACTAACTGTTACCCTTTAGAGAAACTACAAGTATAATTAAAAAAGCTGCGAATAAATCCGTTTTCAGTAAAAAGGATAAAATTTGTAACGTAGTCATATAAATGAACAAAACTAACCCTTTTCAAATCTTAACTCCGAGCGAACGATGGGCTCCAGCTCAAGATCAAATGGATGCATTTCAAAATGCTTATGAAAAGCTATTGCCGCCACTTGTCTATAAGATTAGGATAGCTGTTGAAAAATGGCGGGATGCAAATTATAAAGGTGCATCAGCTACTTCAATTTCTTTATTAAATTTTTGGTTTAACCAGGAGCATTTAATTGGACAAAAGGAATTTTGCTTTTTCTTTTCTCAAAGAGAGGCTATCGAATCGATTATCTATTTGTATGAGGTTGCTGAAGCTAAAGATAAATATGAGTTGATGAAGTTTGATTCTTCGAACCGCATGAGTACAGGACACTTTGATGAAACATGGACACGCTATGTTGTAAAGATGGCTACTGGTTCCGGTAAAACAAAAGTGATGGGGCTTACTTTAGTTTGGTCTTATTTCCACAAACTTTATGAAGCAAAGAGTACCTTATCAAAAGACTTTTTAGTGGTCGCGCCCAACATAATCGTTTTAAATAGGTTGCTTAAAGATTTTGATGGATTGAAGATGTTTTTTGAAGAGCCATTCATACCAGAAAACGGATTTGATGACAACGACTGGAGAAATGATTTTCAATTAACGCTTCATATACAGGATGAATTAAAACCGATCACAGAGTCTGGAAATATTTTTCTTACAAATATCCATCGTGTATTTTTTAACGAAGAGCCTGAGCAAACATTTGAAGATATATTTCTTGGAGTAAAACCAAAGCCGGATGCAGATACTTCGAGAGGACTGGATTTAGGAAAAGTGTTGCGTAGCGATAAAATAAAAGATCTTGTTGTTTTAAATGATGAAGCACATCATATACATGACAAATCCTTAGCCTGGTTTAAAAGTATAGAAGATATCAGTAACAAATTGAAATTGAAAAACGATTATGGTATTAGTTTGCAAGCTGATTTTTCTGCAACTCCAAGACATAATAACGGAGCCATTTTTGTTCAAACCATTTGTGATTATCCACTGGTTGAAGCTATCAGGCAAAGTGTCGTGAAGTCACCGGTATTACCGGATGAAGCGTCAAGGCAAAAAATTCATGAGAAAGATTCATCTGATTTTATAGAACGTTATCGTGATTACATAGACCTGGGTTATTTGGAATGGCACCAACAATATGAGGAGTTCAAAAATATAAAAACTCCTATTCTTTTTATCATGACCATGAGTACCAAAGAGGCTGATCAGGCAGCAGAATTTTTGGAGACGAATTATCCATTATTAAAAAATTCGGTTCTTACAATCCACACTAATAATTCAGGGGAAATTAACGAAAGTGGTTCAAGCAAGAAAGATAAAGAAGAGTTAGAAAAATTGCGTAAAGCAGCGGATGAGATTGACAAGGATCAATCACCATACAAGGCTGTAGTTTCTGTGTTGATGCTTCGTGAAGGTTGGGATGTTAAAAATGTTACCACAGTTGTTGGCCTTCGTCCTTTTGGCGCTGACTCCAAGATATTGCCGGAACAAACTATTGGAAGAGGATTAAGAAAAATGTTTTCATTGAATAGTAATGAGAAGTTAGTTGTCGTCGGAACCCCTGCTTTTTTGGAATTTGTAGAAAGCCTGAAAACTGAAGGCGTAGAATTTCAATACAGCCCTATGGGCAGAGGAACCAAAACAAAGACACCTGTTATTATCGAAGTAGATAAAGAAAATCCTGCTAAGGATTTAGATGCACTTGATATTCCAATTCCACAGATGAGTCCGAGGTTTTACCGGGAGTTTAAGAATTTGGAACTTATTGATGTAAGCAAGTTTGAAAATGAAAAGATTGCATTCAAAAAGTTTAATGATGATGAGTTAAAAGAAATTGTGTTTAATGACATTGACGGTGAATTTTCGCATAAGACGGTTTTTAAAAATTCTGTGCCTGATTTTAGAAATGTAATCGGCTTTTTTACTTCTGTTATCTTAAAAGATAGTCGCTTGATAAGCGGGTTTAATATTCTATATCCGAAAGTAGAAAGTTTTGTAAAATATCAGCTTTTTACCAAAGAAGTTGAACTGAGTGATCCCCAAACAATGAGAAACCTTTCGGAAATAAATGCAAAACAGATTCTGAAGAGTTCATTTAAAAAAGCTATTGATGAATTGACAATAACTGACAAAGGAACTGCTGAAATAAAGGATTATATTTCCTTAAAACTTGCCAAACCACAAATTGCAAATAGCCAGGATTACATTAGTTCAAAAAAGTCGGTGTTTAATAAAATTATTGCTGACAATCCTTTTGAACTGGAAGTAGCTGGTTACATGGAAAGCAAGTTTGATGATGTTATATCATATGCAAAAAATACGATAGGAGAAGGCGGAATTAATTTTAGTATAGAGTATCAAAAAGAAGATGGAAATATTGCCGCGTATTTTCCCGATTTCTTTGTTAAGACCGCGCCTGATACTTTTTATGTTTTGGAAACAAAAGGAAGGGAAGACCTTGATGATATAAGAAAAATAAAACGCCTTGTAACGTGGTGCACCGATATTAATAAAGCGCAAAATGAATACACATATACACCTGTTTACGTAAAACAGGAAAAGTGGGAAGATGTAAAGAAGGATTTAAGATCATTTTCTGATTTGGTGAAAGTGTCTGAATCAGGATTAAGAGGATTAAAAGATTGACATGATATGGAGCTAGACGAAATAACATATAAGATAAATGGCTGTGCAATGAAAGTGCACAATACACTGGGCAACGGTTTTCAGGAAGTTATTTATCAGCGTTGCCTTGTTATTGAGTTGGAGAAAATGAAATTAAATTATGGAAGAGAGATAGAGCAAACTATTTTTTATGAGGGTACTGAAGTCGGCACTCGAAGGGCGGATTTTGTTGTAGAGGGTAAGGTTATGGTTGAACTGAAAGCATTGATTAATTTAGAAGATGTGCACCTTGCACAAGTCAAAAACTATTTAGTCGCCTATGATCTTGCAATTGGCTTACTGATAAATTTTGGCGCAAACAGCCTACGATTCAAAGAGATATTTAATCCAAAATACAATCCTGTAAATCTAAAAATCAAGTAAATCCTGATTCTGACGATATGAACGAAAGCGATAAAAATAAAATAATTGAACTAATAAAGGCAGGTGAAAAATTGCCCAAAGAATTTATATACAAACTTTTTACAGACGAAGAAGATGTTTTTCTTTTTTGGAACGGAAGAAAGGAAGATGTTACGAATGTGACATTACCATTCCATAGTATTGAACATATTGATGAACCGCGAAAAGAAAATAAAAAAGGCGGAGATGCTTTAGAGATGTTTGATACAAGGGGAAGGCAATTACAGGGATGGACAAATAAACTTATTTGGGGCGATAATAAACTTATTCTTTCTTCTCTTGCAAACGGCCCTATGCGTGAAGAAATAGAAAAAGAAGGCGGACTAAAACTTATCTATATTGACCCGCCTTTTGCCGTAGGCGCGGACTTTGGTTTTAATATTGAAATTGGTGGAGAAACCGCCGAAAAGAAACAAAGCGTGATTGAAGAAATTGCTTACAGGGATACATGGGGAAAAGGAATTTCTTCATACTTGACAATGATGTATGAGCGATTGAAGTTGATGCATAATTTATTAGCTGAAGATGGAAGTATTTATGTGCACTGTGATTGGAGAATGACTGCCTATTTAAGATTAATATTGAATGACATAATTGGTGTCTCAATTGAGAATTTTAGAAATGAAATAATCTGGTGCTATCAAGGCCCTGGTTCGCCCGGTATGAAGCAATTCAATAGAAAGCATGATAATATCCTTTGGTATACAAAATCTGATAAATGGTTATTCAATGATAATGACATTAGAATGGCTCATAGTGAAAAAACTAAAGAAAATTTTAAAGATGGTCTGCGTGGATCCGGCTTTATCGCTGATAATTATGAATTAAATGAAGGGAAAATTCCTGAAGACTGGTGGGAAATGGCAATTGCGCAACGATTCCCAAATGACGGTATAAAGCGCACTGGATATCCAACCGAAAAACCTTGGGCTTTACTTGAACGCATCATCAAAGCTTCATCCAATGCAGGTGATTTAATTGCTGATTTCTTTTGTGGCAGCGGCACAACAGCAGCAGTTGCTGAAAAGTTAGGGCGTAAATGGATAACAACTGACTTAGGAAGATTTGCCATTCACACAACACGAAAAAGATTGATTGGAGTTCAAAGAGAATTACAGGCATCAGGAAAAGATTTTCGTGCTTTTGAATTGCTGAACCTTGGTAAGTATGAGCGCCAGTTTTTTATGGATGACCTTACGAACGGTAAACGTAAAGCAAAAGAAGATTTATATGTTAATCTAATATTGGAAGCCTACAAGGCAAAGCGCATTACTGGTTGCGAAACACTACATGGTAGCAAAGCAGGAAGGTTTGTAAATGTTGGCCCATTAGATGTGCCCGTTACTCAAAGCCGGCTTCTGGATATTTTTGAAGAGTGCAAACAGAAATTGTACACCCAAGTGGACGTATTAGGTTTTGAATTTGAAATGGGACTAACACCTCAATTCATCCAGGAATTAAGAGAAAAGGGTGTGTCAATCACTTTAAAATATATTCCTAAAGATGTGTTCGACAAAAGAGCTGTTGAAAAGGGACAGGTGAAATTTTATGATGTTGCATATCTCAATACCAAAGAAAAAATAAAAGGGAAAACGCTTACGATTGAATTAACTGATTTTGTTACCCACTATACACAAGATGACATTGAAGACATTGAAAAATCCATGCGTAAAGGCTCCAGAGTTATTATCGAGGACGGTCAAATATTGAAATTACAGAAAACAGAATTGGGAATTATTTCAAAAGAAGTCCTCACAAAAGATTGGTCAGATTGGGTAGACTATTGGGCCATTGATTTTAATTATGAAGACAAGAAGGAAATTATCAAAATTAAAAATGATCAAGGTGAAACGGAAGAAAAATGGACAGGTAATTATTTATTCGAAAACGAATGGCAAAGCTTCCGCACCAAGAAAAATCCAACTTTAGAATTTACGAGTATCTCTCATGAATATAAGAAAGCTGGAAAGTATAAAGTGATGGTTAAGGTGGTGGATATTTTGGGTATAGATACGAGTAAGATAATTGAGGTCAGAATTAATTAAATAGGTTAAATGCAAAATGTTATTCCAGGTGAATTAGTTGAAAAATATTTCAATACTATTTGCTCTTACTTAAAAAACAAAAGAAGTAGGGTGCCATATCAACTGTCAAAAGAATGGTGTGCTACCTTACCCAAGGAAGCAGGAGTATATTGTTTTTTTATTGATGATGAATTAAGATATGTAGGTGAAACAGGATACATAAAAAAAAGGATGAAGGACTTGTTAGATTCTCGGAATCATACTTTGCGTAGAGCAATTGGGGAAAATTTTTTTTCGACAGAAGGGGGTTATGCTAAAGCAACCAGTTCAATAAAGTTTCCGGACCATATAGAAAGGTTAGTTGAGGAATGGATGACCAAGCATTTAAAAGTTTCCTTGTTATCAATACCTATCGGTAGAAAAGAATTTGAAGAATGGTTACAAGATAAATATCCTAAAGTTGAGTTCTTAAATAAAAGGAAAAAGAGAAAATAAAAATCATGACATTTGAATTTCTTGATGAGATATTAGGTTTTTACCCAGATTTAAGAGTTCTGGAAAGAAATAGTCAACCATATAGTTTATTACTTTATCAACATGAGGGGAACCTTTCGGCTACTAACACAAGGGTAGGAAATGAGACAACGAGTAAAAATGCCACTTTCCAATTAGCTTCTTTTTTTGGATTGGCAAAAGAAAAAAATGTCGATCTCGCTTTGACCCCTGAATATTGCTGTCCATGGTCTGTTATTGAAGACATTGTTAAGGATCGAAACAAATGGCTTTTAGAAAGGAAACTTTGGGTTGTTGGAACTGAATCAATCACAAAGGAACAACTTAGAACTTTCTATGCGGATTTTAATACCGGAAATTGTTTTATTCATTTTGACCAATCATTACTAAATGATAATAAGGCCTTTTTTGATCCCCTAGTTTACTTTTTTATAAGTAATCACGAATCAAATTTTAGACTGAATTTATTTATTCAATTTAAAAGTCAACATATGAGTGCGTGGAGCGGGGATGGTGTTGAGAAAAATAATCTAATTCGTGGCAAAAAACTTTTTATCGTTCGAAATTCTCGTACCTCTATTCATTTTGTTTCTTTTATCTGTTCAGAGGCAATGAATGTGCCTTTGAAATTAACACCAGAACTACAGGATGATATAGATTGGGTAGATAGGCCATATTTGATATTTAATCCGCAATTAAATGGAGATCCAGCTCATTATCAATTTACAGCTTTCCGAAGATTTATAATGAAGTTTAATCATAAAGAAATAATAGAATTAAATTGGAGTATGAATTCTACATTTAGTGGTACAAAAGTAATCTTAGGTGGGAGTTCTAGAAGCGGGTTTATTATTAATTCAAATGATATTAATCAAACGGATTATAACAAGATTAGACGAAACCACTCAAAAGGATTATACTATTTTTATTATGGTATGAATAGGCATGCATTTTTATGTAATAGTTATTTAAATGCATTTTTAATAAACGCCTCTGCTGTTGATATACAAGATGTAGTCGCGCAGCAATCAAGACGAGATGGACCAGCGCTTATTGAAACATTTTACTTTGATGAAAACAACGACCTAATTATTCCACCTGTTCCTGCTTCAGATAAATTATTATCATATTTAAATGGAGTGACTTGTAAAAATTTATTTCTTATTAATCCAGAGAACTGCATACTTGAAAAGGAAAGATTAGTATGTATATCATCTGGTGAAATATATAAGGGAAGTTCCACATGGTATCAGGTTGATAAATTGCATTCAGTGAGTCTGGATGCAAATACCGAAATAAATTTGCGAATTACTTTTGCTGAGGATACAATTCAACAAAGCATTGATCAAAGAAAAAAATATGTAAGAGCAATTATTGAATTGGATAATATCTTGGCGAATAGAAAAGATCTTTTTCCTCCAAGTATTGAATCTCTTAAATCAAAAAAATTATATATTGGATATAGCCAAAAAGTAAATAACGACCGAAATAAATTAATCATCTTAGATAAATATAGGTACAATACTACAACCGATGAAGACGAGATTATAAAAGCGACTGTTTGTTATCTAGATCAACCGGATGATGCTGAAGTAAATTCAAAGTTTGATATACTACAAGAGTTATTTGATCTTGGTAATTCAAGTAGAGAAAGGGTTGTAATTTTCTTTAAGAGAGGAAATGAATATGATAAGAAATCTGATCCAAATGCTGGAAAATTTACTATTATTAGCGATTATCCAGGGCCTTCAATTTTAAATGCAAATTCATGAATATTGAAAAAGTATTAAGTATTGCCGAAAGAACTTTTGGTGATATACATTCAGTGAAGGATAATCTTTATAGAGGAGAAATTAAGATTAATGATAAATCTGCAGGCAGCTATTTTTTGGATTTCAATCAAGATATAAGTTTAAATAATTTTCGCGAATACCAAGAAAATCTATTAGCTGACGAATATTACAATCTACCTTCTAAATTACAACGAAACTTTTATCTTTTTTTAGTCCGTGATAATATAGATAGTAATTTCAAATCAGTTATCGAAAAAAATGACCTATATGCGAGGAAATACGTATTCAATGAAGCGGAATTTGAAGATTATTTTAAAATTGAAACTTCAAACGTTGCTAATTATGATATTATATCTGAATTAATTAAGAAGCTGGATGAGGCGGAGCTCTATGAAGTTTATGGCAAAGTTACACTTTCAGGAACCTTAGAAAATTTTGTTAGAAATAAATCTTTAAAACTTGGAAGGGTTGTTGAATCTAATACTTTAAACCTTGATCCAAAAAAAATAAATTTAATTAATAAACTAAAACTTTGCGCAAATTATAGACAACATCCTATAAGTCCCAGAGTTTTTGAATTTGGTAAGGTTAATTTATTTAAAGGAATTAATGGAGTTGGAAAAACTTCCATTTTAGAGGCGATTGAATTAATTATTTGTGGACGGACACTTAGAAACCCAGGTTATCAAGAAAAGAATTCATGCATCGAAGTATTATTTAATGACTCAATTATAGAAAACAAGTTTACCTCCGATAACAAGTTATATCAGGCTCGGGATGCTGAGTGGTATTCCAGATCATACTCCAGAGATAACTATTTATATCAATCATTCAATAGGTATAATTTTTTTAACTCTGATGCAGCTTACACCTTTTCCAATAGTTCTGATGAAAAAACTATTAAAAAAGCATTAAATGATATTGTTTTTGGCGCAGAATATAATTATATAGTAGAAAGAATAAGAAAACTTTATCCGGATTTTCGAAAAGAATTTAATAGACTGATAAGTGGAATCAATGATGCTTCCTCGAACATCAAAGAAGCGGAAAAAGTTGTTAAAGAAAAAAGTAACGAATCATCAACTCTAAGTTTGGAAAAAGCAATTGATGATAATTGTAAAACTTTAAAATTTATACATAAAAGTTTTGAGGTTGCTAATGATTACACTTTAATTGAGCAATTTAATAATGAACTTAAAACTTTAGTTGATAAAGTTTTTGAAAATCCGTTCGGTTCTATTTCAAATTTAAAAGATGTTGATGAGTATCTTGCTCAAGCAAATAATATAGAAGACCTTCTAAAAAAAGCTTCAATAGAGATTAGAGAACTTAATAAAACTCTAGATAATTCTGAAATTTTGTTAAGAGAACTTTATGCCGAGGAAGCACTTCTTATACAAGCTGATAAATTTTTTGTAGATCGCAATTTGTTTTCAATTGAAGGCTTACAAAAGAAAGTAAATACTATTAATGATATTATCATAAAACAAGAACATCTTGAAACCTCTCTTAAGGGTATAGATTTCAACATGTTTCACTCAAACGAGACTGCAAGTTATTTGAAAGAAATCAATGAAATTGCAATTCAAAATCTAAAAAAAGAATTATTTGAATTCGAGGCTGAAAGTCGTAGGATTATAGAAAGATTGGGAGAAGTTGAGAGAATTATTAAAGAAATTAAATTACTTGGCAAAGACTATTTACAAAATAATGAGAAAGCTACTAACTGTCCTTTATGTGATACTCAATTTTCGGTAGAAGAACTAAAAGCAAGAATTGAAAGTATTTCAGATTCTGAAGCAGATGTGGAGGATTTAATTAAGTTACGAGATAATGAAAATAGAGTGAAAATTCAGATTTTGGAAATCAATAAATTTCTTGATGATCTGGATAAAATTAATGTTGCTTATAATCTAGTAGCATTCGCAAAAAATGGTGATTATAATTTAACGGAAATGATAGGTTTCATCAGTTCTTTCTTGATGAACACAAGAGATCACATTTCCCAAAAACGAGAATTAGAAAATTTACAAAAACTTATTAGCTCTTTTAATATAACAGAATCAGAATTTGAGTATCTAAAAAGTAAATTAAATGAAATCTTTCATGGTGAGCTAATATTTGAATTTGCTAGTAAACAAAAATTTGATGATAGAAGAAGCAGAACCAAAACTTCTATTGAAACTCAAAGGAAAAATATTAGTGATTTACAGACAAAAAAAGAAAAATTAATTCTGGAACTTAAGTTGAAATTACAACTCAATGATCCAAATATTAATTCATTTGAAGATATTACGGATAAAATTCAAAATGATCTTTTAGAGATTAAAAAATTAAAAGATTATTTTGAGAAGATATTTGTAATAATTGAATTGAATCGTGAATTAAGAGTAGATGATATTGACATAACTTCAAAAAATCTATCTAAAAATATTAATTCTTATAAATTACAATTACAAAGCCAGTCAGAATTAGAATTAGCTAAAAAGCAAATAACTTTAAATCAAGATTTCATATCAAAAAATAAAGTTTTAGCGAAAAGACTTGAGAAGGCTTGTTCTACATTGAAAGACTTAAATGAGGGAGATGATCAAAATATAGAGAATTTTTTTAAACAAAATATTGAAGAAGTATTTGATATTTTTAAATCAATTCACTCGCCTAATGAATTTAAAAATGTTGAATTCAACAGAGATACATTGAATCTAATAACCCAAAAAGGTGAAGTAAGATTATTATCTCAAATTAGTGCAGGGCAAAGATCGGCTGTTGCTCTTTCACTTTTTATTACATTAAATAGGAAATTAAAAAAAGGTCCAAATCTAATAATGTTTGACGATCCTGTATCTTTTGTTGATGACTTAAATATTCTTTCTTTTCTTGATTATTTAAGATTCTTTGTACTCAAGGAGAATAAACAAATCTTTTTTGCTACTGCAAATGTTCGCCTGGCAATTCTATTTGAAAAGAAATTTGAGTTTTTAGGAAATGATGATTTCAAAGCTTGGGAACTAAAAAGGTCAGCAATATAAGGTACTTTGATTCGAAGCAACGTCTCCGTCGTTGTTTTTTAAACCTGTATTAAATTCTTCCGAGTCGTTGCGTGAAGGATAGAGCAGCATCCTTATTTTGCACTAATGGTTCAATGACGCAACATCCACAGGAGGGTTGCACGTAATAGCGTAATTTCATATTCCGTTTCCATGTTGAATTTCTAAATTATGAAGAAACTACTGCTCATCATTTCAATTACCTCTTTGGTACTTTTTGCGTCGTGCAAAAAAGACAACCATCCAACACCGCCGCCTGTTCCTGTTCCCAACGACACACTTTCTGCAGGTTGGCAGAAAATGAACTTTATTGATTCATCTTCCCTGGTTGATATATTCTTTATAAATAATACCGGTTTTGCAGTAAGCTCAAATATTTATTGTAGATTCCGGAACATGTTGACCCACCGTTCCGATTTATGTTGACCCACCATTCCGGTGATGTTGACCCACCCACTTGGAACAAGAGTATCAGAGTGTTTTGTTGCTTGTTTTAATTTATTCCGGGATGTTGCCCCACCTGTTTACCAGAAAATAATTTTATTCTGATTTCTGAAGTTAGTGTCATTCCGGCATGTTGACCCACCTGTTTCGGGAAATAGATTGTGTCATTCCGGGATGTTGACCCACCTATTGCAGGCAATAATTGTTGGAAGCTTTTGATGTCTTTTGCTCTTAAAAAATAAAGAAGAGCAATGGCACAAAAACCGATAGCAATGGAACAATTAAAACAAATTTTACAACTTAAAAATGATGGTATCAGTATCCGTGAGATAGCACGACGTGTGCACATTAGCCGCAACAGCGTGCGTAAGTATCTTTCACGCTTTGATGCGGGTACAGATAACTTATCCGATAAGCAACTGGCTGATGAAGCTTATAACAATGAACAACTTCAAACCAATACTGAAAGAAAGCTTCAACTTCTTGAACACTTCAGATATGCAGAATCAGAGCTGGCAAAAACCGGTGTTACGCGCCTGCTGCTTTGGAATGAATATCTTTTAAAAAATCCTGGTGGATATGGCTATAGCCAGTACTGCGATCAGTTTAAAAGCTATCTGAAGCATAAGGATGTGTCCATGCACCTGGAATACAATGCGGCAGATATAATGATGGTTGATTTTGCCGGAAAGAAACAATATTATGTTGATATCTCTACAGGTGAACGCATCGAATGCGAGGTCTTTGTTGGGATACTTCCCTTTAGCGGCCTTATCTTTTGCCAGGCGGTATTATCTCAAAAGACACCTGATTTTGCCGCTTGTATCAATGCAATGCTCCGGTTTTATGCAGGAGTGCCCGCTACTATTTTATGTGATAATTTAAAAACCGCAGTTATCCGTTCAGACCGTTATGAACCGGTATTTACTGATTTATGTTACCAGTTGTCAGAACATTACTCCACTACGTTTAGCGCTGCCAGGCCTTATAGTCCTAAAGATAAAGCGATGGTAGAGCAAGCAGTTCGTATTGTGTATGCGCATGTCTATGCGCCATTGCGCACCTGCGAGTTTACCAGTCTCAAATCGCTTAATGAGGCCATGCATCAGCAACTGTTATTACTCAATAATAAGCCCTATAAAGATACCGTTTACAGCCGTCTGTATTTTTATGAACAACAGGAACGTTCACTGCTAAAACTATTACCACCGCAACCCTTTGCGCCTAAGAAAGTTACGGTACTTACTGTTCAGCGTAATTATCATGTGCAACTCCGGGAAGATTGTCTTTACTACAGTGTGCCTTACCAATATGTAGGGAAGAAAGTAAAAGTGCTCTATGACAGCCGGGTGGTAGAAGTGTATTATGAGCATAGTCGTATTGCTGTTCATATCAGAAAACCTCACGGTAAAGCTTACACGACTATAGCAGAACATATGCCACCACATCACCGGCACATGCATGAGATAAAAGGTTTTAATAAGGAAGATCTTTTGAAACAGGCCGAACGCATCGGGGTAAATACGCTGAAGGCAGCTTCACTCATACTTGAAAACAGCATCTATATAGAACAGAATTATAAGTCCTGCTTTGGGATGCTCATGCTTCAAAAAAGGTATGGGATCCCACGGCTTGAAGCTGCCTGCGGCAGAGCCCTACAAGGTAGCCGCATTAATTACACGATGATAAAAAATATCCTGGAAAGAGGGCTCGACAAACAACTTTGCCTCTTAGAGCAACAATCACCTTTACCTACTCACGAAAATATCCGTGGCAAAGACAACTATCAATAAATAAATTTTTAATCAACAAAAAACGAAAATGAACACAACAGAAACCCTGCAACAAATGCAGCAACTACACCTTCAAGGCATGTACCGGGCTTATCGCTCGCAACTAGAGCTTCCAATGGACCAGCAGTTGGAAGGCCATGACCTGATTGCACAACTGGTACAATCAGAGCAACTCAACAGGGCACAGGAAAAAACAGCGATGTATCTGAAACTGGCTAAACTACGTCTGCCGGCAAGCATTGAACAGATCGAATGCTCACCAGCCAGAAACCTTACCAAACAGCAACTGGCAACCCTGGCCGAAGGTCGTTATCTTGATAGTGGGGAAAACCTGCTGATCACAGGATCTACCGGGTGCGGTAAAAGTTATCTTGCCTGTTCCTTAGGGCATCAGGCTTGTCTGCAGGGATACAAAACCTCTTACCTGGGCATGAACCGGCTGATAGAAAAGATCACCCTATCCAAGCTCGATGGTTCTTATATCAAACTATTAAACTACCTGGAACGACAGGCACTGATTATCCTGGACGATTTTGGATTGCAGAATATGAGCCAGGAAGTTCGGCTTACTCTATTGCAATTACTCGAAGATCGGTATGGAAAGAAAAGCATTATTGTTACCTCCCAGCTTCCCGTAGCCAAATGGTATGAATATATTAATGACCCGACTCTCGCCGATGCAATCCTTGACAGACTGACAGCTGGCGCACATCGTATAGAACTGAAAGGAGAATCGCTGAGAAGAAAAAAAGTAACTGATTATAAATAACGAATTGTATTTTTAATCATCATTTAGCTCTTTCATTTATTGCCTGCTTCCCAGGTGGGTCAACATGAGCGGAATGGTGGGTCAACATCA
>JAGWRO010000065.1 GCA_028876495.1 Bacteroidota bacterium | reverse complement strand
TTCGTAGGTTCGAACTTTTGCCGCCAGCTTCTTTCAGATTCCACCTCACGATGGACACCCTTGCTCTTGGCTAATGCTTCCGACTGTAACGGCGCATTCGGGACTTCCACCCTATAGTTGATATACATGCCTAACATACAATAAAGGCCGTCTTAAGCCGGCCCTTAATGTTGCTGCCTTAGCTCACTGTTACCTCGCCTGTAAACGAGCTTGTAGCAACGCTTACACCGTTTTCGGAAATAAATCCGATCCAGGTTTCAACAACAAGGCCTGCAAAAGGCAGCAGGTTTAGTTCGCCGGTAAGGCCGCTTCGTGGTCCACCTGCTGTGGTGTATATTGCCTGCCTCAACGAAGGGCAATACGCCACCAAAATAGCCTGGTCGGTTGCTTTAGCTGTGCCTACGCCTGTATTGTCCGTCCAGCTAAAAGTTACAAGGCTACCTGCGCCCGAGGTAACCGCGGGCCCGAGGGCGTTTGGGAGGTCGCCCCTGCTTACCAATGCTACCGGATAGTCAACAGCAAAGGCAGGATACACTCCCGTAATTGCATTGCTGATGGTATAGGCAAACGCATTGTTGATGCCCGTCATCTTAATAGCAAAATCGCGAAAGCTGATGTTAAGCAATCCGGCCATCGGTTGTACAAACCGCATGGCAAGCGAAAACTTCATTTGTTGCTCCAGTTGTTTTTCGCTGGGTTTTAAGTTACGGTGGTTGCCCTTACTGCGCATATAGTCTATGCCTTTCCAGTTACCGCCTATAACTGTTCCTACTTTCCCTGAGAATCCGCCAAGGATTCCTTTGTTAATTGTTCCCATGGTTTTTGGTTTTTATGGGTTAAATAATAAAAATTCCGGCTTGCTGCTTCTTTTGCAAATTCTGTATACATCGGCAGAAAGCACGAGGGGAACGGTGGCAACATCCGGATAATTGCAGCTGGGTTGCCATTCAAGCCATTAAACAGCATCAATACGTAGAAAAATGGTATTGATACTCAGTTAGACTTATTGGAAATGGTAAAAAAAGAATGGCTTGCCACTCTTGGTGGCTACTCGGGTGAATCCACGGGTTTGGGAAGGAAGATATGGTTCCTGATCGCATAAAGCGCAACACCGGCAACAGTTCTTACATTCATCTTTATCAAAATACGCGATCGAAAACCATCAACGGTTCTTTTGCTCATGAAGAGAATAGAGGCTATCTCTTCGCTTGTTTTTTCTTCACAGATAAGACGGATGATTTCCTTTTCCTTTTCTGAAAAGAGATCCAGTTTTTCTTTGGTTGCACGATTTACTTTTAGTTCGTCTATCATACCTGCAAGCCTTAAGGAGGTTGACTTGCAATAGTATTTATTAAAACTGTAAACTTCTTTTACAGCCTGGATGATCTCACCCCGTTTTGCATTCTTAATAATGTACCCGCTTACTCCTGCATGTAAGGCATCTACAATTAATTGTTCGCTTTCAAAAGTTGAAATCGCAATAATCCTTTTATATCCTGATTCAAATAATTCTTTTATGGCTTCTACACCGCTTTTCCCGGGCATCATCAGGTCTGTTATAATAACATCGGGAGAATATTGCGGCGCCATTTCTAATAGTTCAAGCCCATTGCGCGCTTCTTCAACCACATCAATAGTACCATCAGATTGAAGAAGCATTTTCAAACCATCACGATATACATCATGGTCATCGGCGATGAGCACTTTTATTTTTTTTATCATAAGCAGGTATTTCAATTAGGTATTCAACTCCTTCACCTTTAGTATTGGTCATATAAATATCAGCATGTAAAAGCCCTGCTCTTGCAGCTATATTATGCAAGCCCAATCCACTCTTTTCTTTCAAATTTTTATCATCAAAGCCTATTCCGTTGTCGTGCATAAACAGGCAAATCTTATTTTCATTTCGATATATGGTAAGATCAAATGAAGTGGCCTTCGAATGCTTTATAATATTATTAATTACCTCCTGCACTATCCTGTATATATGTATCGCGGTTTCTTCTTTAAAATTTATTGGTTCACAATAATAATTGGATTTAATTCCCGAACCAAATGTCATAATCCCGATCAAATCGTTTAAGGCCGCATCCAGGCCTTCTCTTTTCAAAATACCGGGCATCATATTTAATGATATTCTCCTTAATTTTTGCATTGCCTCATCCAGCAGCAATTCGCATACATCTATATGTTTTGTTGCTGTCGCACCAAGATTGGTTAACATTTGTAACCTTAGTTTTATTGCAGATAACGAAGCACCCAGATCATCATGAAGGTCGAGCGAAATTCTTTGTTTTTCTTTGTCAAGAAAATTAAAATCATCTTTAAGCTTTTGTGCATGATAGGCAGCTTTCTTTCGTTGATAACGAAAAATGGTTACCACAAAAAAAGCCATCAGGATAGCCAGAACAGCCAGCCCCGTTAATAGCGTAATATAAATTTTTGTCTCGTTGGTATCCATAAAACAGCCAGTGCAAAAAGCAAATTGGAAATGAAATTTACAAAATAAAGGATAAACCACAGTTTTCGTAAAAAAGTGACGCTTAACCCGAGGTGGATCATATTGAACGATTCAACACATGCTTTAAAGCCATAGTAAAAAATAAAAGTAATGCACATAAGAAACATCGCATTCCTGGTTAAACGCAGGTTTTCAAGGATGATGATTTTGTTTACCTTATCGATACTAAAGAAAAGGATCACGAAAGAATAAAATACGCGAAATACAGAATTGTTTTGCCGGATGGAATTCAGGAAAAAATTATCACTTGTCCAAACCAATAAACCAAGAAATGCCAGCAGGTAATATTTGGAAACGTTGCTTTCATTCCATTTATAAAATTGAAAAAGAATCAGCAGGTACTCAAGCAATACAAATATATTAGAATTAACCGCGTTGGTACTACCGTTATACAGCAAAGCCAGGCTTATTGATTCGTTCAATAAGCCCAGCCAAATAAGGAAAATAAAAGGGTAATAATCACCCGAAACAGATTTAAACCTGAAGAAAGAGATAGCTGCTGCTATGATTATTGAATGATTAAAGAAAATAGTAAACAGGGTGTGGCTCATTAATTAACTGTTTAAACTTGAAGAAGGCGGGCAATCATCAGGGCAGCGGTAACCATCCTCAAGAATTACCGGATCATCGGTGCCACTAACGGCTGGCGCTGAAGGGGGCAGTATATCATTGCCTTCTGCGTCGGCTGCAACAAGTATGGCGTCAACCTGGTCATCTGCCTTCATCCCGTAATAAATGCGAAAGGAAGCGCACCCGGTAGTATCCAGGAGCTTTTGGATGGCCTCTTTCTCAAAGGTTTCGCATATCGGAAAGTTGGAGGGGCGGTTTGCCCTGTAATGGGTTGTCATGTCAATCGCTGATTGCAATGAAATTTCATGGTTGGTGATGGTACTCATATAAATTGTTTTAGGCTTGCAATCTATGCAGTTATATTCTAAACCAACTGCGTATTGGTACGCTAAATATGCGCATCAATAACCTATTTTAGCTTACCCGCCACCTTCGGGCTACCAATTTATTTACTATTGCAATTGCAGCCTTCTTTCTGATAATTATTCAACTTATTTTAAATGCCCTGAAGTAGGATATGGATGGCCATAATAAAATACAGGAAACCAGCAAGCTTTTCGAAAAAAGCCGGCACGAAAGAATAAAAGAATATATCACTGATAAACTTTCAACTGATTTAAGAGCCGCCGTAGTTTCTCAAAAATTTGAATTAAGTGTTTCCTCTTTACAACACCTTTTTAAAAAAAACCAGGGGCAATCTTATCACCATTATTTAGAAGAAACCCGTATGAAGAAAGCTTTTGAACTGATAGCCCTAAAAGGAAAAAGAATTAAAGAAGCTATGTACGTAACCGGGTATAAAAGAAGGAGCACCTTCAACAGGGCCTTTAAAAGAAAATACAATCATCCGCCGGGCTATTTTTTAAAATGATTGCAGAAAAGGATAGGTAATTGCAGAAAACGATATTCTTTTTCCCTTGGCTTGCCCATAAATGCCCCTGAACTTTGTGATAGAAAATTAAAAGCATTTAACCTCACTATGCATGAAGCAAAAAGTAATCATAGAAATCATTAGCGTGTTGCTCATCCTGTTATTCGTGTATGCCTCAACCAGCAAGCTTTTAAATTATACTCTTTTTGTAACGCAGTTAAAGGCTTCGCCGTTTCTATCCGCTTTTGCACCAATAATAGCATGGCTCCTTCCCTCGGTTGAATTGGGAATTGCCGTCATGCTAACGGTAAAGAATATACGAATAATTGGCTTCTTACTATCCTTTATTCTTTTACTCTTATTTACTATTTATATAGAGATGATGCTTTTATCACCTGTACACCTGCCCTGCTCGTGTGGCGGCGTATTACAGGCCTTAAGCTGGAAGCAGCATTTGCTGTTCAATTTATTTTTTATGGCGCTTGCAGCTACAGGAGCCCTATTAGAAAAAAAGAAAAAAACAGTAAGCCACTTTCATAAAGCGGCCTGAAAATATATTGCAATAAGGTACCCCGTTCTGCAGGCAGGGTACCAAAAAGGGCAAGGCCGGCCCCGGTATTTTTATTTATTAATTTTTAAAAAGCAAAAAAATGAAAAGACTTAAAGTTTCTTTCGTTGCAATTATTGCCATAATTATGGCTGTTGCAACAAGCGCTTTTACCGCACCAGGCACGGGTGCTGCTGCCAAAGCAGAAAACACCTATTGGTTTTTGATGGATGCATCGGGACATGTTACCACTACCCAGGTTACAGATCCTTCAATCCTTTGTCCGTTACCGGGGGACGGTTGCGCGCGCGAGTACAACCAAAGCCAAACCCAAATCGTAGGTGGGGTAAGGCAGGTAAAGCCCGGCGAAGTTGACAATGAAATAGCATCAAAGGCTAAAGAATGATGGCTTGCCGGATTTCTTAAATAAAAGGCCGCCTGTTTG
>JAGWRO010000064.1 GCA_028876495.1 Bacteroidota bacterium | reverse complement strand
TATTCGCCTAAGGTAAGTCCGTAAACAATCGGAATAGGCTGCATGCCTACAAAACTTTTATACTTTTCCTGTAATACCGGTCCGTCTACATAAAAGCCGTTTGGATTGGGGCGGTCGAGGATGATCAACGGAATCGAATTCTCGAATGCCGCTTCCATGTAACGTTGTAAAGAAGAAATAAAGGTGTAAAAACGAACGCCCACATCCTGGATATCGAACAGCATCACATCCACGCCTTTGAGGTCTTCAGCAGTAGGCTTACTGTGTTTCCCATAAAGGCTGACTACTTCAATCCCGGTTTCTTTATCAATACTGTTTCCCACTTTTTCACCTGCATCGGCATTGCCACGAAATCCATGTTCAGGACCAAAAATGCGCACTATTTTTATACCTCTTTTCATCAGCGTATCCACCAAATGAGTATTTCCCACCATCGAAGTTTGGTTCGCAAAAAGGGCAACATTTTTTCCCTTCAACAAAGGAAGATATTGATCCAATCTTTCTGCGCCGGGAATAATTCTTTTTTGAGAAAAGACTGAGAGGGTTACTAATAGTAAACCAAGAAATAAGGTAAATTTTTGTTTTATCATTTTTTAGTTTAAGAAAGAAGTAAAAAAAGTAAAAATAAGCGTAAACAGGCGGATGAAACGTGATAAAATTATTATAAAAATTAATCTTTTCACGATTTAATGCCCATAAATAAAATATTATTGCCAACTTTACCATACAAGAAATACATTTTCATAATAAGTATTTCCATTATTAATTTAACAAAATAAAAAATTATGAGCAAAGCAAAAAAGGGCGATAATGTGAAAGTGCATTACAAAGGCAAATTAACCACCGGCGAGCAGTTTGATTCAAGCGAAGGCAGGGAGCCCCTTTCTTTTACAGTGGGTGCAGGCCAGATGATCAAAGGTTTTGATGATGCCATTCCCGGAATGGAACCCGGCGAAAAAAAGACCATCAGTATTGCTCCTGAAAATGCGTATGGTGAAAAGAATGCCGAAGCCATTATTGAATTTCCAAAATCCAATATTCCTGAAGATATGAAGCTTGAACCCGGAATGAAATTGCAGTTGCAAAACCAGGCCGGACAGCCTATCCCGGTTGTTGTAACCGAAGTAAAAGAAGAAGTAGTGATATTGGATGCCAATCATGAACTGGCAGGAAAGGAATTGATTTTTGATATTGAGTTGGTGGAGATTTCGTAGGAGAGGATACTGGATGCTGGATACTGGATGCTGGATGCTGGATGCTGGATAGTGGATAGTGGATACTGGATTCTGGATGCTGGATAGTGGATTCTGGATGCTGGATACTGAAATCACAAACGACGATTTGTTTATTGTGATTTCAGGGTCTTTTGTGTTTTAAGGCTCTCTATCAATTTTTGTAACTTTGAACTAAATCAATTTTATGGCTACTGAAACCTTTTCTCCTTCCCGGAGCGCTGAAGCACCAACCGATTTCCTTCCTTTGCAGGGAACGGATTATGTAGAATTTTATGTAGGGAATGCAAAGCAGGCAGCGCATTATTACAAAACCGCTTTTGGCTTTCAATCATTGGCGTATGCAGGACCGGAAACGGGCGTAAAAGACAGGGCAAGTTATGTAGTAAGGCAAAACAAATTAACGTTTGTGCTTACCACACCGATCAAAAATAATAATGAAATAGCCGACCATATCGCCAGGCATGGAGATGGAGTTAAAGTGCTTGCTTTGAAAGTGGAGGATGCCACAAGCGCCTGGGAAGAAACTACTAAACGCAGTGGCAAAAGTTATCTTGAACCTGCTACTTTAAAAGACGATGATGGTGAAGTGGTGATGAGCGGTATCCATACGTATGGTGATACGGTTCATTTGTTTATTGAAAGAAAAAATTATTCAGGCCCGTTTATGCCCGGTTACAGAAAGTGGGAAAGCGTTTATAATCCAACCGGTACAGGACTTTTATATGTAGATCATTGCGTAGGAAATGTTGGATGGAACCAAATGAATCCATGGGTAAAATTTTATGAAGAAGTGATGGGCTTTAAAAATATCCTGAGTTTTGATGATAAAGATATTTCAACAGAATACTCTGCTTTAATGAGTAAAGTGATGAGCAACGGAAACGGGTATGTAAAATTTCCGATCAATGAACCTGCCGAAGGAAAGAAGAAAAGCCAGGTAGAAGAATATCTTGAATTTTATAATGGCGAAGGGGTACAGCATGTGGCGCTTGCCACCCATAATATTATTGAAACAGTAACTGAATTGAGAAACCGCGGTGTTGAGTTTGTAAAAATTCCTGAAAGTTATTATGCGACTGTCCTGGATCGGGTAGGCCATATTGATGAAGACCTTAAGCCGCTGAGTGAATTGGGAATTCTTATTGACAGGGATGAAGAAGGTTACTTACTGCAGATATTTTCAAAACCTGTGGAAGACAGGCCTACTTTGTTTTTTGAAATTATTCAACGCAAAGGCGCCAAAAGTTTTGGTAAAGGCAATTTTAAGGCTTTGTTTGAGGCCATAGAAAGGGAGCAGGCTGAAAGGGGAAATTTGTAGAATAGTAAGTTGCCACAAAGGCGCAAAGAAACTAAGTTTCACAAAGAATAAAAGTCGGGTAAAAATTGTAATAGCTCACGTTACTCAGGACTTGCTGACTTTGTGGCTAAGTTTTTTTATTGGGAAATCGCTTTTTCTTTAGTAATAATTCTTCGTTAAGAAAGAACAGGAATTTTACTTTTTTAAACAAAATTTTTATTTTTACTTTTTTATAATTGAACAACTGTCATAAAAAATGGCTTCCAATATATCCAGGTATCTTCTTGTTCTTATTATTTCATTTGCAGGTACATTCACTTTTGCACAAAATTCATTTATTGAATCCCGGAGCGTTTCTTTTAAAATGCCGGGGGGATTAGGTGCCCGGGAGGATTCTTTGGCAAGTGAGTTTAAAGCAAAAGGATTGGAATGGCCTGTGAAGTATATGTATATCCGTAGTTTTAAATACGACGGGCAACTGGAAGTTTGGGTAAAGAATCAGCGTAAGGAAAAATATCGGTTATTTAAGACATATAAGGTTTGTTTGTTAAGTGGTGCCATGGGCCCCAAGAGGATGCAGGGAGATTTCCAGGTTCCTGAAGGCTTTTATTATATTACTGAATTTAATCCACACAGTGCTTATCATCTTGCTTTAGGGCTTAATTACCCCAACGCGTCTGATAAAATTTTGAGTGATTCGTTACGCCCGGGTAATGGAATTTATATTCATGGAAGCTGTGTATCTGTTGGTTGTATCCCGGTTACAGATAGTGATATTGAAGAGATCTATATTATAGCCAGCTCTGCAAAAGCCAACGGAGAAGATTTTATTCCTGTTCATATTTTCCCGGTTAGATATAACAAGAAGAAGTCGCTTGAATATTTTGATACTTACACCAAAAATAATCATTCTCTCGCCAAATTTGAATTGGAACTCAAAGCCGCTTATGAAAAATTTGAAGCTACTAAAGAAGTACCCATTGTTATGATTGACAGGAAAGGAGATTATGTGATTGATTAAGCTGCGATTTTTTTGCCACTTAGCTGCTCGTCGTGTAGGCAGGGCCGATCATGAATATTTGAAAAATATCTGAAACAGGTTAAGAGTTATTCTGTTAATGATTGCTTGTCACTTTTTCTCTTGAAAGAAAAAGTAACCAAAAAGTTCAAGGAAAACCCGATCGCTCCGCGCGTTTTTCCGTGCCGGCGCACGGCAAAAGCCTTCGGACGTTGAGCAAAGTTAATGGCCGCTGCACTGTTCTAAAAGCCTGTAAAAATCCGTGCGAATAGGTGTAATATGTGGCAAACCAATTCGCGACAATTCGTGGCAATTTGTGTAATTCGTGGCTAATCTTTGGTCTTCGACCAAAGATGAATTACAGTAAACCAACCAATATTTTAAATTCTTGTTTTGTACCGGTAATGATTAGACGAAAAAAGTCACGGCTAATCGACTAATCCAAAAGTTATTTTTCATTTATCATCAGAAGCTGAATGGTTTCTTTGGTTTTTTGTTCCAGGATTACTTCTTTGTTTTTTGAAAGCTGATCAATGATCCCTGTCGTATAATGCCTGATGGTAAGAAGCTGTAAATCCTTTTGAATCTGAACTTCAAAAATTTCTGAAGCAGCAAGAGCAATTTTCCCCGTTTTTTCAGGAATATCGTCTATACATATCATGAGGCTTATAGCGGTATTTTGTGTAAGGTTGGGTTTTACATTCACTTGCTCTAAAATTTTATGTAAGAAAGCAGTTGGCTTTCCTTCCACAAAAGAAAAATCGGTTGTTTCTAAGGTAATCAGCACCTGCCTCCGTTTATACACGATCATCGGAGGTAATTGTGAGGTAGATTTTTGGGTTATAACGGTACCAGTTAAACGCAGATCTGAGAATGATCTTACGTACAGCGGGATATTTTTGTTTTGTAAGGGTTTTATGGTTTTGGGATGAATTACCTGAGCACCATAATACGCCATTTCTATTACTTCTTTGTAACTCAGTTCTTCAATAGTAACGGCCTCTGTAAACTCTTTTGGATCCGCATTCATCACTCCATTTACATCTTTCCATATGGTAACACTTTCGGCATTGAGTAACTCAGCAAAAATGGCGGCGGTAAAATCACTTCCTTCCCGCCCGAGCGTGGTGCTTTCGTTCTCATCTGTACTGCCAATAAAGCCCTGGGTTACCACAAAATTGTTTTGCTGAAACAGCGGAGCTAATCTTTCGTCTACCTGTTTTTTTGAAACGATCCAGTCAACTTTTCCATCCCTGAAAGTGTCATCCGTTCTTAAAAGATCTCTTACATCTATCCATTGGTTTTTAATTTTTTTTTCATTCAAAAAAAACGATATCAGGGTAGAAGAAAGTAACTCCCCGGTGCATACAACCTGGTCGTAATAATAGTTGTAATCCTTTACAGGCTTGTCATGAAGCAGCCATTCCACTTCAGTAAAAAAATCGTTTAATTGGTCAGTGGCCTTTTGCCATTGTAGGGTAACCAGGTATTTTAGTTGATCAAGATGGTAATTTTTAACCTGGTAAAAGAGTTGAAGTGCGTCTTCCTTTCGTTCTTCATAAAAGGCGTCCACCACTTTTTCCAGAGCATTGGTCATTTTTCCCATTGCTGAAATAACAATGAGGATTTTTTCGTCTTTATGATTTTCGAGGATATGCGCCAGGTTTTGTATGCGGTCAAAACTGTTGGTACTTGCGCCACCGAATTTAAACACCTTCATTATCTCATTTTTGATTTCTTAATGCTGAATGGCAGTCGCTTTTTTTTCATCCAGGTCTTTATTGGCCAATTGCCCGCATGCCGCATCAATATCTTTACCACGGCTGATCCTGAGCCTTACATTTACACGGTGGGCAGCCAAATAATCCATGAATTTTTGCGTAGCTTCTTTTTCCGGTTTTACAAAATCAACTTCATCAATAGGATTGTATTCTATAATATTAACCAGGTGAACCGGCACCTGTTTATAGATTTTTATCAGGTCATCTGCATCCTGTATCGAATCATTTTCTCCTTTAAATAATATGTACTCGAACGTGATGTCGTTCTTTGTTTTTTCATAAAAATAATTCAATGCGTCTATCAATGATTTAATATTATTGGTTTCATTGATGGGCATGATCTCACTTCTTTTTTTATCGTTGGCTGCATGGAGCGATAAGGCGAGATTAAATTTTACCCCGTCATCACCCAATTGCCTGATCATTTTTGAGATGCCGGAAGTTGAAACCGTAATTCTTTTTGATCCGATGCCCAAACCATCGGGGGCGGTAATGCGTTCAATGGCTTTAAGTACATTTTTATAATTCAGCAATGGTTCACCCATTCCCATAAAAACAATATTACTTAATTTTTTTCCGTAGGTTTTTTCTGCCATTTCATTCAACAAAGCCACCTCATCATAAATCTCGTCGAAATGAAGGTTTCTTTTTCTATCCATAAAACCCGTGGCGCAAAATTTACAACTGAGGCTGCAACCCACCTGTGAAGAAACACAGGCGGTTTGCCTGCTTTCTACGGGAATTAAAACACCCTCTACCAGGTGCCCGTCAACGGTTTTAAATCTTGTTTTTATCGTTCCATCGCTGCTGTATTGGGAAGCGTCATTCCTAAGCGAAGGAAGTGAAAAATCATCAGCAAGCTTTTCACGAAGCTCTTTACTCAGGTTTGTCATATCCTCAAAACTTTGGGCATGCTTTTTCCAAAGCCATTCCCACGCTTGCTTTGCCCGGAATTTTTTATCGCCTATCGATAAAAAATATTGAGTAAGTTCATCAAGCGTAAGGGTGCGGATATTTTTTTTCGCATTCATCGTGCAAAGATAAGACCGGTAAGCTGAAGGTGGAAAAATGAAAATATTTATCTTGCATATCCTTTAACTGAAAAATAATGGAAACTGTTTACGTTATTGATGCAATCAGGACTGCCGTAGGGCGCTATGGCGGCGCTTTGAGCTCTATTCGCCCTGACGATCTTCTTGCTGATGTTATCGAAACTTTGATGAAAAGAAATGGTAAAATTGAGGTAACTGAAATAGAAGATGTGATTGCCGGAGATGCCAACCAGGCGGGGGAGGACAATCGTAATGTGGCACGCATGTCTGCTTTATTAGCAGGTTTGCCGGTTTCTGTTCCCGGCAATACCGTAAATCGCTTATGCGCCAGCGGATTGCAGGCTATTATGGATGCTTCCCGGGCAATTATGTGTGGCGATGGAAATGTTTTTCTTGCAGGCGGAGTAGAAAGCATGACGAGGGCACCTTTCGTAATGGGTAAATCTGAAGGTGCTTTTAGCAGGAAAAAAGAACTGTACGACACCACCATCGGGTGGCGTTTTCCGAATAAAAAATTGATCGAAAAATATTATCCTTATTCTATGGGCGAAACGGCTGAGAATGTGGCAAAGCAATGGAAGATTTCACGACGTGCGCAGGATGAGTTTGCGTTTGAAAGCCAACAGAAATATTTTGCGGCACTGGCTGCGGGAAAATGGAAACAAGAAATAGTGCCGGTTGAAATCACTCCCAATAAAACGGATAAGATCCTTTTTGATACCGACGAGCATCCCAGGAAAAGTTCGCTTGAAAAATTGTCGCAGCTTAAGCCTGCTTTTATAAAGGACGGAACGGTTACCGCGGGCAATTCTTCAGGAATTAATGACGGAGCAGCGATGTTGTTGTTGGCCAATGAAGCCACAGTAAAAAAATATGATCTTAAACCCATGGCTAAAGTGGTAAGCATGGCCGTTGCAGGTGTTGATCCTGCCATTATGGGGATTGGTCCTGTGGCTGCTACCGAAAAAGCATTAAAGCGCGCAGGCTTAACCGTTAGTGACCTTGATTTAATTGAATTGAATGAGGCGTTTGCTTCACAATCGATTGCATGTATTTATGATCTGGGGCTTGATCTTCAAAAAGTAAATGTAAACGGAGGCTCTATTGCCATAGGACATCCATTGGGATGCAGCGGAGCCAGGATTGCAACTACTTTATTGTACGAGATGAAAAGAAGGGAGGCCCGTTATGGGTTAGCGACCATGTGTGTGGGAGTAGGACAGGGGGCAGCGATGGTTTTTGAGAATTGTTAATTGGTTAATTGGTTAATTGGTTGATTGGTTAATTGGTTGAATGGTTGATTGGTTAATTGGTTAATTGGTTGATTGGTGGAATGGTTAATTGGGGGATACTGAATACTGTACGATTAAGGCTGCTACCTCATACCTGCTACCTCATACCTTCTGCCTCATACCTAACACTACCACACTTCATAAGCTAATAATTTATTTTCTTCTTTTATACGCCTGCCTTCTTTTATGGTAGCATAAACAGCAGCAGCAACTACTACGGTTGTTGCGAGGAAATAAAATGGTGTACAGCCTTTACTATTTTTTTTATTTTTATTTTTTTTCATCTCCCTGATTGAAAATTTATGTTGCAATTTAAGAAAAGAGGCTATTAAAAAAAAGAGGTATTCTTAAGTTATGGTTATGATTTTGCGAGTTAAACCGCAAACAATAAACCGGGTACTTCCTTTAATTACAGTTGCCTGATAGTAAACGAACCAATGAGGCAAATTCTTATTTTCTATTGTTTGAGAATGTTTACCGGTAAAATAATTTCCCAGCGATTATATC
Organism: Bacteroidota bacterium; assembly: GCA_028876495.1. Lineage (GTDB taxonomy): Bacteria > Bacteroidota > Bacteroidia > Chitinophagales > Chitinophagaceae > Ginsengibacter. Next base: position 64,275 of record JAGWRO010000064.1, on the reverse strand, counting down.
CTGTTCCTCCATATAAATCTTTATCCAAAAGGCGGCTGTACCTTACCCCAAAAGAAACATTTACTTCGTTCCACCATTTGGAATCGAAAGTAATTTCTGTTCCGGTAGAACGAAAAGTTTGTGAGTAGGAATTTTTGTTGGCATCAAAATCTTTTACTTCCGTATCATCGTAAAATAAATTAGCCCTTACACGAAGTAAATATAAGATATTGGCAAAACCCTTATCAGGGAAGGCTACGGGTAAATGGTAATTTACCCCCCATTTATACATTTCGTAAAAATTTACAGACTGGTAACCGCGTGAAAAAGGAAACCCGCTTGAGAAATTAATTTGGTTCAAACTGTCTTTTCGTAACATGGCACCATTTATAACAATGCTGTGTGTTTTTGCAAAGCCCGGAAAATAAAGATTCCCGTTTGCCATAAACTGGTAACCTTTTAAATTTTGAACCGGTGTTTTATAAGAGAGTGAAACGGATTGCGCCAGCGAAGGAAAAATTTGTTCGGAAGCTTTTTGTATTTCATGGCTCAGGGATAAAAAATTACTGATGTAACTATACGATGAGGATAAGATGTCTTTATATTTTCCTTTATAAGTTCCCTGGCTGTATACATATTGAGAACCAAAATTGAGATAAGTAAATGACCGGCCTTTGCTTAAATTTAGAGGGATATTAAATCCGCCGTAAGGCTCAAATTGATTGAAGTGAACCAGTTCCTGGCGGAACAAGCTACTTCTGTCGACGAAATAATTTACTCCCGCCGACAGGTAAGGAAACCAACCGCCATAAGTTGTATTAAACGTGAGTTCTTTATATTTTTCTGCACGGTCATAAGTAAACGACACATCTGATTGAAGTGTATTTAAAATATTTTCACTTATAAGACTGAGGGTATACTGAGGATCGCTGACAGCAGGCTCTATGCTATGGAAATTAAAGAGTTTAAAACTTTTGCGGTATTTACTTACCGCAAATGAATCATTGGGAACTTCGTAAAGCAAGCCGGCATTGGTTTTATCAATTACATTTACTCCGAAATTTGAAATCTTTTCCTCTAAATCACCCGTAGTTATTTCCTTAAAACGAACAGAGGATTTTAAGGTTTTTTGAATCCGGTAACCTTCGGCGGTAAAGCTGGTCCATCCTATGTAATCTGCATTTACAAAAGGATGATATTTTCCTATTCCCCGTGGATTGGCAGCTTCAATGAGCCATAATTTTTGATCCAAAAATGTATAAGCAAAAAGGTCGTCATTCTTTTTATAAGAGTATGAAAAGTAAAGTGTATCATTAAAAATGCGGGGGAAACCGGCAACATGATACGTAAAGGGAACCAGGTATTTTATCTCATTATTTTCCAGGTTAATTTCTGCCAATGACATTTTGCCTTCAGAGTTTCTTACTGCTGAAATGATTTTTTGGTTACCGTAAAATTTAGGATAGGTGTAAAAAAGATGAACAGGATTGGGAAGTTGCCTAATTACTTTTCCTGTAGTTGCATTAAGCAAACGAAGATTGCATATGCCTGTTGGCGGCACATTTACCACCACTATCGTTTGGCCGTCTTCGCTTATATCGGGCGAAAAATATTTGGTTTTTTTTGATAACGTTTGTTCATGACCGTTAGTAATATCTATCATCTTAAGATTGCTGTAATCGCGATAGCCCCAGCGACTATCAGGTTGATAGGAAGTGTATACAATTTTACCGTTCCGATAGCTGAAATAATCATCGAGGGTATAATCTTCGGTTCTTATTTTCTGAAGTTTATCTCCTTTTTGAATTACGAATTGAGGAATATGTTGTGAAGTGTTTTTTAAAAACAGGACGGATCCGTCTTCAGTAAAAGAAGGAAATTGTTCATCACGAAAACTTCCTAATCCCGCTTCGATCTTCTGCCGGTTTGATTCTTGAAATTCATTTTTAAAAAACTTAAAAGCATTGTTTCTGAAGGTTACATAGTCTTCGCCTGTATATTTTTTTATTGCATGCTGAAAAGGATAGATCAAACTTTTATAAGCAGCCGCATCATGGGTTACGTTTTTCCAAAAATCATCCCCGTATTTTTCGCGCCCATACGAAACTAACAGATAGCCCAGGGCATAATGATCAGGCACAAAATCTTTTAGCGAGCCGTTCCTTAATTTCATCCAACTGTAATTTTTGCCGGCTTTCCAGAGCGACCGGTAAGCATCAAAAAAAGCGGGTAAATTACCCCGACCCTGTGCACTTAAATTGGTTTCATTATAAACTGCGTCACCTTCATAAAACCAATTAGGTATGGCAGCGTTATTGGCCAAAGCCTGGCCCTCTTCTCCAAAAATAATACGCATCACTTTTGAAAGGCCTACATTAAAATTATTGTACTGTTCAACATGCCTGTATTCATGAATCGTAAGCTGGTCGGGCCATGGGAGGCTTCCCATTTCAAAACTGTTTTGCTGGGGCATCAGATAAAATTCACTTCTGAAAGGCCCTAAACCTACATAAGCGTTAGAAACCACTGTTTGATTTTGAAGAACAATATTTATCTTTTTTGATTGGTTGCCAATCGTTTTTTCGGTTGGTTGTCTTATAAACGATATGATATTGGTGATCCGGCGTGCAACCGAATCAAGACCGTGAGGAAAAATTACCCTTGATGCAGAAGTGTTGATTTGTTCCCATTTTATGGAGGGCGGATCCCCCGCAAATATTTGCGAAAAAGACGAGGTAACAAGGAGGGTACAAAAAAATACTAACAGGGATCTTCGTATATAAAACATGCTGTGTTTTCTAAAATAAAGATAGCAAAATGTTTTATCCATAAACGAAGAGGAATATTTTTAATACCAGTTAAAAACTTTTCTTTACCTTAATGCAATAGATCCGGGCATTTCAAATTATCACATTGCCGTGCTACTTGTGGACGGTGATGACGTCGCCCACGGCGACCTAATAGAACCGGTAACTATTTTTTTGTTTATTAATTTATACTTTTAGTGCCTTAATATCGTTTAAAATGATATGTTTTCTTTTATCAGATCACCCATGAAAAAATTATTTACTTTTATTTTTTTAGTCTCAATGGTACTGGGTTTTTCGTGTAAAAAAACGTTACAAAACCTTAATCAATCCATATTGGAAAAATATTTTGAGAAATATGTTATCGGAAGTGATTTTGTAGTGACGCTAGCGAAAGACAGTACTTCTGATCTTACTCCCATGTACAGCGGTTATAAATTTGTTCTTTTGGAAACTGATCTGTACCATGGCCCCCTAAAAGCTACCAACGGCTCAAATGAATATTATGGTACATGGGAAACCAATAGCGATTACAGTAAACTGACCATAGCCTTGCCTGATTCCATTCCCGGGTTCCCTTTCTTATCAAGAAGCTGGCGGTTTACCAAAAAAGAAAATCCTACTTTGCAACTCGCTCCCTGGGGCAGCACAGATCCTTTGGTGCTGTACATGACACGCCAATAAATTTTTCTTTTTATTTAAAAAACTGACAGTTACCCCCTTAATCTTTAGTAAAATACAGATACCTTTTTTTGTTTTTTTTCAGGCAATAAAAGGGGTGCTGTTTTCGTTTTTAAAAGGTTACTATTTTAGTGAATCCGATTTTTTAAATATCCTAATCCTTGAAGACCCTAACCTTCTATCATTTTTTACAAAAAGCCTGCAAGCATTTTGCTTTTCTTTTCCTGTTTTTACTTTCGGGATTTTTAGTAAAGGCACAAATAAAGGCTGATTTTAATGCCTCTCCAACAGCAGGTTGTGCTCCCCTTGTGGTACAATTTTCTGATTCTTCTACCGGAAGCCCTTCTGCCTGGAAGTGGGATCTTGGAAATGGTACGACCTCGGTTTTGCAAAATCCTTCAGTAGCTTATTTTAATCCCGGTAACTATACCGTAAAACTGACCATTAAAAATTCTTTGGGAATTGATTCGGTTACCAAAGTTCAATTTATTACAGTTTACTCCTCTCCTGAAATTAATTTTACTGCTTCGGATGTAACGGGTTGTTTCCCATTGACAACGCAATTTACCGATAGCAGTGTAGCAGGCAGTGGCAGTATAAGTGCCTGGCAATGGGATTTTGGTGACGGCAATTTCTCCAATGTTCAAAATCCGCAACATACTTATACCGCTGTAGGAAACTTTAATGTTTCTTTGAAGGCTACCAATAGTTATGGTTGTGTTACTTCAAAAACAATAAAGGATTATATCAATATTCAAACAGGGGTTAAGGCTGATTTTTCTAATTCCACCTCAAATACCTGCAATGCCCCGTCAACCATAAATTTTATCAATCATTCTTCAGGTACAGGAATTTTAAACTATCAATGGAATTTTGGGGATGGAACTACCTCCACCGCAGCCAATCCCTCTCATACTTATACTTCTTCCGGAAGTTATACGGTGAGCCTTATCGTTGGCAATACAACCGGATGCACGGATACATTGATAAAACCGAAGTTGATAACAGTTGGAAGCACCAAAGCTGATTTTGAAGTTCCTAAATTGGTTTGTGCCGAAACGCCGGTGATTTTTACCAATACAAGTAACCCTGTCCCGGCTAGCGCTTCATGGGATTTTGGAGATGGTACTTTTTCCAATTCTGTTAATACTATAAAGGCTTTTGCAAAGGCAGGCAATTACAATATCAAAATGGTAAGTAATAATGGCGCTTGTTTGGATTCTGTTACCAAAACCGTAAGTGTTATTGCAAAACCGGTTATCGCTTTTTCTGCATCTGATACTATTTCCTGTGCGGCTCCTTTTAGTGTTAACTTTTTGAATCAATCTTCAGGTACCAGTAGTTTTGCTAATAATGCTGCTGCTCAAACTTATTACTGGGATTTTGGTGACGGAACCAATTCGGATCAGCAAAATCCATCGCATACTTATACTAAAGAAGGAAATTATACGGTAAAATTATTGGTTACCAATGCTTCAGGTTGTACTGATAGCCTGGTGAAAACAGCTTACGTACGAATAAAAGCGCCACAGGTTTCCATTAATGGTTTGCCACAAAAAGGTTGCGGCCCCTTATCTCATCAATTTACTTCTTCTGTAAATTCATTAGAGCCCGTAACCCATTATCATTGGGATTTTGGTGATGGAAATTTTTCAGATTCCACCACGCCAACCCATATCTATACCACACCCGGGGCCTACAACATAACATTGACCTACACTACAGCCGGCGGTTGCGTGGATTCTGTAAAGAAGGTAAATGGTATTGTGGTAGGATCAAAGCCTTCGGCCAATTATATTGCTGATCCGTTGGATGTTTGCGCTTATAAAGAAATAAATTTTACTGATAAAACCGGGGGCAATCCTGATCAGTGGGTTTGGTTTTTTGGTGACGGAGGCAGTGCTGTAAATCAAAACCCTTCCCATTTATATAATGATACCGGCTATTTTTCGGTAACCTTAATCGCTATTAATAATGGTTGTGCCGACACCATAACCAATAAGAACCAGGTTCATATTCATCCGCCGATAGCCCGTTTTGTTTATGTGAAAACCTGTTCGGTTCCCCGCCAGGCGATCTTTACTGATCAATCTATCGGTGCCGATTACTGGCTTTGGGATTTTGGAGATGGCACTACTTCAACCCAACAAAACCCGGTGCATAATTATCTTAGCGCAGGTGTGTATAATGTTTCATTAACCGTTACCAACCAGGCAAGCGGGTGTTCTGAAACCAAAACTGAAACGGTGCAGATCATCTGGGAAATTGCTGATTTTAATTTGAGTAATGCACAAACCTGTAGAAATACGCCTGTTACTTTTGATGCCATCAACAGTATTCCGGGGCATGTTAGTTTATATACCTGGAAGTTTGGAGATGGTACTTTTATTTCTGATTCAACCAATTCCATCAGCCATCAATACGATAAAGCTTCGGCATACAACGTTACACTAATTTTAAAAGACATCAACGGTTGTATGGATTCGGTTACCAAACCATTTGCAGTCCGGGTAAACGGACCAACGGCTGTTTTTCATTCTACGGTAGCAGGTACCTGCTTAAATAACACCGTAAACTTTTTCGACAGTTCTTATAGCGATGGAACGCATCCTATTCAGCAATGGAGTTGGAATTGGGGTGATGGGAATACTCAAAATTTAAATTCCGGCCCTTTTAATCACAATTATTCAGCTCCCGGAAATTATACGGTTTCTTTAGTCGTTTCTGATTCAGGAGGATGTTCTGATACGCTCAGCAAAACAAACGCTATTATCATTTCAAAACCGGTAGCCGCTTTTACCGCTGACACACTCTCCTGTACCAGTAAACCCATAAATTTTGTGAATTCTTCTTCGGGCCCCGGACTTGCTTATACGTGGGATTTGGGCGATGGAACCGTTTCTACCCAAAAAAATCCTGTACACCTGTACCCCGTTGAAGGAACTTATTCTGTAAGCCTTTCCATCAAAGATCAATATGGTTGCAGCAGCTATATTTCAAAACCTGATTACGTAAGAATAGGAAATCCTAAAGCTGATTTTACAGTAAGTGATACCATTGGAACCTGTCCGCCATTGATCGCGAATTTTACCAACAACTCGGTAAATTATTCGAGTTGGAGTTGGGATTTTGGCGATGGAAGTACCTCCACAGAGCGCAATCCTTCCCATTTCTATTCAACTGCGGGAACTTTTAATGCGGTGCTTACTATTTATAGCGTGTCTGGTTGTACTTCACAAAAAACTCAAAGAATAACAGTGAACGGCCCTTCAGGCCTTTTAACTTATACCAATATGGCCGGGTGTAATCCGCTTCAAACTAGTTTCCAGGCGCATACGAAAAAGAATATTTCTTTTGTTTGGGATTTTAACGACGGAACTACTATTGCTACCAAAGACTCTAATGTGGTGCACACTTACACTGCGCCCGGGAAGTATTTGCCTAAAATGATACTGGAAGATGTAAATGGTTGCAAGGTAGCGGTAACCGGCAAAGATTCTATCGGTGTTTATGATATTACTGCTTCTTTTGATCGCAATGTCGCTTTGGTGTGCGATTCGGGATCAGTAAGTTTTGCCAACACCAGCATAACCAATGATGCGATCGCCAGCTATTTTTGGAACTTTGGTGACGGTACTACTTCTACTGCACCACAACCCAGTCATCTTTATAACCGCCCCGGTTCATTTAAAGCTTCACTAAAAGTAGTTACAAAAAATGGTTGTATGGATTCGATTCAAAATCCTGAACCGGTAATAGTAAACCGGAGTCCTAAAATTGTAATTAACGGAAGTGCGGGCGCCTGTGTTCCTGCGGTAATGCATTTTTCAGGAACGGTTGCCAATCCTGATACATCAACTGTTTCATGGAAATGGGATTTTGCTAACGGTAATGTATCAACGCTGCAAAACCCTGCTGATCAAACTTATCCAACCTCAGGAAATTTTACTGTAAAAGCGATAGGATTCAGCAGTAATGGTTGTAATGATACTGCCTTACAACCGATCGAAATTTATCCGATACCTGCTTTGGTAATTTCTGCGGATACAGTTGTTTGTTATGGCTCATCTGAAACTTTACAGGTTTCGGGTGCTCAAACTTATTTGTGGAGTTCTTCAAAATATCTTTCCTGTACCAATTGTGCAGCGCCTGTTGCAACGCCGGATTCTGCAATCCAATATTATGTAACAGGCACCAGCAGCAAAGGTTGTGTTTCTGTAGATTCGGTTTCATTGGTGGTGAAATATCCTTTCAAGCTTACCTTCAGCAAACCTGATACATTGTGTATTGGCCGATCAATAAAATTGTATGCGCAGGGAACTGATAAATATTCATGGTTTCCTGCAACCGGCCTTGACAATCCTTCTGTTTCATCACCAACTGCATCACCTTCCAACAGCATTACTTACCAGGTGATCGGTTCTGATTCCAAAGGTTGTTTTAAGGATACCGCTTATATTCCTGTGAAAGTTTACCCTTATCCGGAAGTAAATGCAGGTGCTGATCAAACGATTAACGTGGGTAATCAAACCCAGATCATTCCAACCATTTCGCCGGACGTAACGAGTGTTGAATGGACACCATCTATCGGCATCGTTTCTCAAAAGTATCCTTCCATTACTGTAAAGCCGACCGAATCGGTGGAATACACCGTACGGGCTAAAAATGCAGGAGGATGTGTAGCTGAAGATAAAGTTTCAGTATACGTGTTATGTAACAATGCTAACATTTTTGTGCCTAATACCTTTACACCGAACGGTGATGGAGTTAACGATATTTTTTACCCGAGAGGAAGTGGTGTGTTTAAGATTTTAAATTTAAAAGTGTTTAACCGTTGGGGTGAAATTGTTTTTGAAAAATCAAATTTCAATGCCAACGATGCCTCGGCAGGATGGGATGGAACCTTTAAAGGAAATCAACTGCCGCCTGATGTATTTGTATATATGTTGCAGGTGGTTTGTGACAACAACAGCACCCTCACCTTTAAAGGAAATATAGCCCTGATCAGATAATATAACATTTTTAAAAACGTTAGAGAAACAGAAAGATTCTCCCATGAAATCCGATATCTTCAAATCCATTATTTTCCTTGTTTTTGCCTGTATGTTTCAAACAAATAGTAAGGCACAAGACATTCACTTTTCTCAATTCTCAGAAACACCACTTCTCCGCAACCCGGCGCTTGCAGGCATTTTTAGTGGCGACCTGAGGATACAAGGGGTTTTTCGAAATCAATGGAATTCGGTTACGGTTCCTTTTCAGACGTCTTCCTTAAATGCAGAATATAAATTACCGGTAGGCCATGGTGACGATTTTCTTACCATAGGCGGCGCCATTTTATACGACAAAGCCGGCACGATCGGTCTTACTTCTACCAGTGTGCTTCCTGTTTTAAATTACCATAAATCTTTGAGTGAAGACAGGAATATGTACCTCTCTGCAGGTTTTTCTGCAGGAATGGTGCAAAGAAGGTTTGATGCTTCCAAAATGACCACCAACAGCCAGTACAACGGCGTAGGAGGAGATGCTACCCTTGCAACAGGCGAAAATTTCAGCGCTAATAATTTTTTATATTTTGATGGCAGCGCCGGTTTAAGTTTCAATTCGCAGATAGGCAGCAATCCTGATGACAATCTTTATTTTGGCGTTGGGTATCATCATTTTAATCAATCGGCAAAGGTTTCTTTTTATAATGATGCGGCTGTAAAGATTTATCCAAAGTGGGTTTATTCTGCGGGCGTAAAAACCACTTTGAATGACTATGCTTACATGACTTTTTATGCAGATTATTCTACCCAGGGCGCTTATTCAGAAATGATCGGGGGCATGCTTTACAGTTTAAAGTTAGATGCCTATCCTGATGATCCGCAATATATTATTTCGGGCGGCGGTTTTTTAAGATGGAACGATGCTTTTATACCGGTAGTAAAAATGGAGCTAAAGCCATTAACCTTTGCCTTAAGCTACGACGTAAACATTTCTACTTTAAAAACTTCCAGCCAATCCCGCGGAGGCTTTGAGCTCTCTCTTTCTTATCAAAAATTTCTCGACAGGGATAATTCTTCCAGCAACGCGGTAAGATGCCCGAGATTTTAGGTTATCGTTTAGAGGGTTTAGATAGTTTAGAAAGTTTAGCGTTGGTACTGCCTCATTTTATATTCCTTGTTCGATATTCGATATTTGTTGATAACCAGTAAACCGACAAATAATTTGAATTCCTCTTTTGCCCGTCACCAAAAAAGTCTTCATTTACTCCTACCTTTAAGTTCATTTTAATTAGCCTGGAAAAGAATTAAAAATCATTAAATGAAAATAAAAGAAATCGTTCAATTTCTTGAAACCATTGCGCCGCTTAGTTTGCAGGAGAGTTATGATAATGCAGGATTGATCATCGGCAACAGCGATACTGAATGCAGCGGTATCATTACTTCGCTGGATGTAACAGAAGAAGTAGTGGAAGAAGCGGTGCGAAGAAAATGCAATTTGATTGTAGCGCACCATCCTATAATTTTCAAGGGATTAAAAAAACTGAACGGTAAAAATTATGTGGAGCGAACAGTTATTGCTGCCATAAAAAAGGATATTGCTGTTTACGCCATTCATACTAATCTTGATAATGTTTTGGAAGGAGTTAATAAAAAGATCGCGGAAAAGTTGCAGCTTCAAAATTGCAAAACGCTTTTACCAAAAGGAGGTACGCTGAAAAAATTAGTAACATTCGCCCCGGTAAAAAATGCAGAAGAAGTACGAAAAGCGCTATTTAAGGCCGGAGCAGGTGCTATTGGAAATTATGACCGATGCAGCTTTAATGTAGAAGGAACCGGCACTTTCAGAGCGGGCGAAGGAAGTGATCCTTACGTGGGCAAAATCGGGGAACTACACACTGAAGAAGAAACGAGGATAGAAGTCGTTTTTCCTTCTTTTCTGCAGGCTAAAATTGTTCAATCCCTGAAAGAATCGCACCCGTATGAGGAAGTGGCTTATTATATCCAGGCACTTGAAAATGTACAGGAGAGCATTGGGAGCGGACTTATCGGAGAATTGCCCAATCCTGTTTCAGAAAATGAATTGTTGATGATTTTGAAATCAGCTTTTAAATTAACGGTAATAAAACATACTTCAGTTCTTAATAAACCGGTTCATAAAATAGCCGTTTGCGGGGGAGCAGGAATTTTCCTTTTGCCAACAGCAATTGCAGCATCAGCAGATGTTTACATTACAGGAGATGTTAAATATCATGAGTTTTTTGATGCGGATAACCGGATATTCCTGGCTGACATCGGGCACTATGAAAGCGAGCAGTTTACTATAGAACTATTAACTGAATTTTTGCAGAAGAAATTCACTAACTTTGCCGTCCAAAAAACGGAAATTAATACTAATCCTGTAAATTATTTTACCTGAGCAGGAAGTAGAAGGCCGTTTAAAATTAAAACTATCATATAAAATATGGCACAGGTTAAAGATTATTCTGTAGAAGAAAAATTAGCGTCGCTTATAAAGCTTCAAAAAGTAGACAGCAAATTAGATGGTATTGAGATTTTAAAAGGCGAATTGCCGATTGAAGTCAGCGATCTTGAAGATGAAATTACCGGATTAAATGCCCGACAGAACCGGATTGAGGAAGAAATGAACGGGATGCAGCAGTTTATTGAAGATAAAAAAACTGCCATCAAAGAATCGCAGGAGCTTATTAAAAAATACGAGAAGCAAAGTGATAATGTAAAAAATAACCGCGAGTTTGAAGCCATCAATAAAGAAATTGAAATGCAAACCCTGGAAGTAAAACTTGCAGAAAAGCATATCAAAGATGCGACTGAAGATCTTTCAGAAAAAGCGAAACAACTTGAATTGGCAAAAAAAGCGATCAGTGTAAAAGAAAATAACCTGAAGGGAAAGAAAAGCGAACTGGAAAAAATTATTGAAGAAACTGATAAAGAAGAAAAACATTATAGAAAATTACAGGAAGCTGCAAGAAGCGCCGTTGATGAAAGATTGCTCACCAGCTACGACAGGATCCGTAATAACTACCGAAATGGTCTTGCCGTTGTTCCGGTTGAAAGAGATTCCTGCGGGGGTTGTTTCAATGCTATTCCTCCTCAAAAACAAAGTGAAGTAAAACAACGCAAAAAAATCATTGTTTGCGAAAACTGCGGACGCATTTTAGTGGATGATGATCTTGAAAGTTCTATTGAAGTAAAATAAACAGATTTATATAAAAAATAAAAAAGGGGTACCAAAAAGTACCCTTTTTTTATTTTTTATTTTTAAAATTTTCGAATGATAAACTTCAGTCCAGAAAATTTTGGACACGTAACTATCCGGAAAAACAAGAGAATATTGTAATTTGCCTTTTTTATGCTGCAGCAATTACATATACATAATTACGCTATCATCGATTTGCTTGAGATCAAATTCTCTAACCATCTTAATATTATTACCGGGGAAACAGGTGCCGGAAAAAGCATCCTGATGGGAGCGCTGAATTTGATTTTGGGTGAAAGAGCCGATACTTCTGTTTTGCTGGATAAAGAAAAAAAGTGTTTTATTGAGGGAATGTTTAAAACCAATTATTCTGCGGTAAAAGAGTTTCTAACAAAAAACGATTTGGATTGCGAACCCGAAATGCTGATCAGGCGTGAGATATCAGCAAACGGCAAATCGCGGGCTTTCATCAACGATACGCCTGTAACACTTACCCAGCTTAAACAATTATCCCAATTGCTGGTAGATCTTCACCAGCAGTTTGATACCCTGGAATTAAACAATAATGATTTTCAGCGTGAAGTAATAGATGCGCTGGCAGGCAATGGAAAATTGCTTGATGAATACCAGGCTATTTTTAAAAAATACAGGAAGGAATTGCAGGAACTGGAAAGATTAAAAGAAGAGCAGTTGGCTGCCAATAAAGAATTGGACTACAATCAATTTTTATTTGACGAATTGAACGAGGCCAATTTTGCTGAAAATGAAATTGAAGACATTGATGCTGAATTGAAATTGATGAGTAATGCTGAGAATATAAAATCCGTACTCTCAGAAATTTATTTCCAGATGGAAGAAAGTGAACAGCCCATGGTTCAGCAGATAAAAGCAGTTAACCAGAAATTACAAAGCCTCCTGAAAGTGTATCCTGAAATCCAATCTTTGAATGAGAGGTTGAACTCTTTGCAAATCGAAATGAAAGACATTGCTTCTGAAATCGATACCATTAATAACAAGGTGAATTACGATGAAGAAAAGATCAACCAGTTGAATGACAGGATGGCTGTGGGTTACGCTCTTTTAAAGAAACACAATGTAAATACTACTGCTGAATTAATTGAAATAAAAGACAGGCTTGAAGGAGAACTGGAAAAAGTAACCAATCTTACAGAAGCGATTGAAAAAAAGGAAAAACAATCTAAAGAATATTTTGAAGAGGCGTTTAAAAAAGCAAAAATCATTTCGGGGAAAAGGCAAAATGAAATTTCGCCTTTTGAAGAAAAGGTGAATCAGCTTTTATCCCAGGTAGGTATGCCCAACGCGAAGATCAAAGTAGAAATAAATGAAGAAGAAACATTGAATTCTTTTGGCAATAATAAAATTGAATTCTTGTTTAATGCCAACCTTTCATCGGGCAACCGCCAGTTTGAACCCCTACGTAAAGTGGCCAGCGGCGGTGAATTGAGCCGTTTAATGTTAAGCATAAAATCATTAGTTGCAAAAAGTGTGCAACTGCCAACCCTGATCTTTGATGAAATAGATTCTGGCATTAGCGGCGAAGCAGCACGACAGGTGGGTATTATTATCAAAGAACTTTCATCGGCTCACCAGGTGATTTCTATAACCCATCAGCCACAGATAGCAGCAAAGGCTGACACTCATTTTTTTGTGTACAAAGAAATTAAAGAAGATAAAATTATCACGGCGATAAAAGTATTAAACCCGGATGAGAGAATAACAGCGATAGCCACCATGCTAAGCGGTAAAAAGCCTACTGCTGCTGCATTTGAGAATGCCAGGGAAATGATGGCTAATTAATTTGCTAATTAGCTGATTAGCTAATGTGCTAATGAAGAAGGGACAGTTTGAAATGTGAAAATGTGAAAATGGGAAAATGTGAAAATGTGAAAGCACACGATCTAAAGTAGAAAGTTGCTTTTTTTTTCACTAAAAGTATTTGTGAGATAGTTATGAACAATAGAACAATTCGACAATAAATCAATTCACCAATAAAACTTACTTTGTAAAAAAATAAAAATCTATGTCGTACAATTTATTGAAAGGAAAGAAGGGAATTATATTCGGAGCGCTGGATGAAAGATCGATAGCGTGGAAAACTGCTTTGGAGTGCTATGACGAAGGTGCTGAAATTATTTTAACCAATGCACCGATTGCGATGCGAATGGGAGAGATCAACAAGTTGGCTGAAAAAATAAATGCACCGGTTATTCCCTGCGATGTTACCAGCAACGAGGATATGTTGAATTTAATTACGAAAGCGAAAGAACATTTTGGCGGAAGCTTCGATTTTATTTTGCACTCTGTGGGCATGAGCCTTAATATGCGCAAAGGAAAACCTTACACAGAAATTGATTATGGCTTTAATCAAAAAACGATGGATATATCAGCGACAAGCCTGCATCGGTTACTGGCAACCTGTTATAAACTTGACGCATTAAATGAATGGGGAAGCGTAGTGGCTCTTACTTACATAGCAGCTCAGCGTGTGTTTCCGGATTATAGTGAAATGGCAGATGCCAAGGCTTTATTGGAAAGTATTACGCGTAGCTTTGGTTATCATTATGCATTAAAAAATAAAGTAAGGGTAAATACTGTTTCGCAATCTCCTACCCGGACTACTGCCGGTAGCGGCGTGAAAGGATTTGACGGGTTTATTAATTATGCTGAAAAAATGAGCCCATTAGGAAATGCTACCGGTGAGGATTGTGCGAAATATGTGGTGACACTTTTCAGTGATCTTACCAAATATGTTACCATGCAAAATCTTTTTCACGACGGAGGGTTTTCTACTACCGGGGTAACACACGATGTAATAGAACAAATGGAAAAATAGTTAACCATTTTATTTGCTTTGGGTTACTTATAAAAAAGACCGCTCTGAAAGAGAGCGGTCTTTTTTATAAGTATAAAAAGGTGATCTTAATCGTAATCTAAACCATCTAAACTTTCTAAACCATTTAAACTTTCTTTCTTAATATTCATCTTCATTAAAAAAGAAATCTTCCTGACTGGGGTAATCGGGCCAGATGTCTTCCAGGCTTTCATATATATCACCGCCTTCGTCTTCAAGTTCCTGTAAATTTTCAACCACTTCCAACGGGGCACCGCTGCGAATTGCATAATCAATCAATTCATCTTTGGTTGCAGGCCACGGAGCTTCTTCGAGGTGTGAGGCAAGTTCTAATGTCCAAAACATATTTTTAATCTTTTATTTTTAGTTATCAAACTGAAAATCGGGCTTTCTAATTTTCCGCAAATGTAAAAGTTATATTTAGAAAACCAAATATTGTTTTTTAACAACCCATTTGTCAGTAGATTACGGATTTTGCGTCATTATATTGCAATAGTTGAGGTTATTTTTTTTTAATTTTTCAGTTTCAATTTTACTCTTACATTTAATCATGTTAAAAGCAACCAATATTCATAAAAATTACGGCTCTTTAGAGGTTTTGAAAGGCGTAGATATTGAAATTTCCAAAGGGGAGATTGTGAGCATCGCAGGTTCGTCCGGCGCAGGAAAGAGCACTTTGTTGCATATTTTAGGAACGCTCGACCTGGCTGATAAAGGGGAGATGATCATTGACAATGTGAAGGTAAGCCAGTTAAAAGGTAAAAAACTGGCTGCTTTCAGAAACGAACATATTGGCTTCGTATTCCAGTTTCATCATTTGCTACCTGAATTTTCTGCAGTTGAAAATATATGCATTCCGGCATGGATCGCCGGTAAAAAAAATAAGGAAGTCGAAAAAAGAGCCGGAGAACTACTGGAATTATTAAACCTTAAAGATCGTGGCGAACACAAGCCCGGAGAGCTTTCAGGAGGTGAACAGCAGCGGGTGGCCGTGGCTCGTGCGCTCATCAATAATCCCTCGGTGGTGATGGCGGATGAGCCAACAGGAAACCTGGATTCGGCTAACGCAAAAGAATTGCACAATTTATTTATTGACCTGCGGAACCGTTTTCAGCAGACTTTCCTGATTGTTACTCATAATGAAGAACTGGCACAGCTTAGCGACCGGCTTCTTCACATGAAAGACGGAAAGATCATTAGTTAGCGGATGCAAAAAGAGTAAAATAAAAATCTTCATTATTTATTCGTTTACTGCTCAATTTTGCAACTTGTTTTTTTTGGAATTTATTTTGTCTTAAAAATATAATATGATCAAAGAAAAGATTTTGGTTATCGGTGCCTGCGGGCAAATTGGTGTTGAACTTACCTTAGAACTTCGAAAAATATATGGAGGCGCTAATGTGATCGCTTCTGATTTGCGCGCTGAAAATGATTTATTAAAAGGCACCGGCCCTTATGTAAGCCTTGACGTAATGAATAAAGAAATGTTGCACGTGCAGGTGATCCGCCAAAATATTACCCAGATTTATTTATTGGCGGCTATACTTTCGGCTACGGGAGAAAAAAATCCAAACCTGGCATGGAATCTCAATATGACCAGCCTATTAAATGTGCTGGAAATTGCCAAAGATGAAAATGTGCGTAAAGTTTACTGGCCCAGCAGCATTGCCGTTTTTGGCCCTACTTCTCCGAAAATAAATTGTCCTCAACAAACGGTAATCGAACCGATAACCGTTTACGGTATCAGCAAATTTGCCGGGGAGTTTTGGTGCAATTATTTTAATCAGCGTTTTGAGATTGATATTCGCAGTTTGCGTTACCCTGGGCTGATAAGTTATAAAAGCGAGCCTGGTGGCGGCACCACCGATTATGCAGTAGAAATTTTTCACGACGCCATAGAGGAAAATCATTATGATTGTTTTTTAACAGAAGGTACTTATCTGCCGATGATGTATATGCCGGATGCCATAAGGGCAACGATTGAATTGATGGAAGCGCCGGCAGAAAAAATTTCAATTCGTACTTCTTACAATATTTCCGGGGTTAGTTTTTCGCCTAAAGAAATTGCAGTGGAAATTAAAAAACATCTTCCTGGTTTTACCATCTCATATGAACCCGATTACCGTCAGCAAATTGCCAAAAGCTGGCCGCAAAGCATTGATGATTCGGTTGCCCGGCATGACTGGGGCTGGAAACCAAAATATGATCTTGCCGCTCTCACAACCGATATGATTGAAAACCTGGAAAAGGAAAATTTTCAACAGAATAAAAAATAGCTGAACGAAATCAAAATATTATTGATATTTGTACTGTGATTTTGAATTTATTTGAAATTTCAAAAAAACTATTTTCTAAATTAAAACTTAAGAAAAATGAAAAAGCTAATTTTTGTATTTGCGATTGTTGCCTTGTCAACAATTGGCGCGAAAGCCCAGGACAGGGATGATGCAAAATCTACTAATTTAAGTATTGGTGTAAACATCGGTGCTCCCACTTCATCCCCATCTATTTATTCTTTGGCCTGGGGTGTTGACCTGCAGGCAGGCTTTCCGGTAGCGTCTGGTACGCAAATTACTGCCAGCGCCGGCTACGAAGATTTTTCTGTAAAATCTAAATATGGTGGCGGTAACTCAGGATTTATTCCATTATTGGGAGGTGTAAAATTTAATTTTGGAGAAAAAGCCTATGGGCATGCGCAATTGGGTTATGGTATTTCAACAGCAAAAGGAGGAGGCGGCGCATTTGCTTATGCCCCAAGTATTGGCTACTATTTCAGCCCTAATTTTGATGGTTCTGTCAAGTATCTCGCTTTTAGTAAAAACAGTGTAACTGTTGGTACAATAGGTATTCGGCTTGCTTACAATTTTTAATTCAAATGTAACTCAAATAAAAAAAGCTTCCTCCATGGAAGCTTTTTTTATAAGTTGGAGATAGAAAACCAAGAAATAAACGGGATATTTATTTACCTAAAAGTTCAATACATCTTTCATAGAAAAAATTCCTTTTTTATCAGCGATGAATTCAGCCGCTAAAACAGCGCCTTCGGCAAACCCTTTACGATTATGAGCGGTGTGAATGATTTCAATGTCATCAATTGCAGAAGTATATTTTACAGAATGAGTTCCTGCAACTTCATCAATTCTTTTACTGATAATGGAAAGTTCATTTTCATGATTACTTTGAGTATTGATCCATTTATTCTTTTTGCCCGATACTTCTATAATTTCTTCTGCCAGCGTTATTGCCGTTCCGCTGGGGGCATCTTTTTTTTGTGTGTGATGAATTTCTTCGATCGATACATCATAAGAAGGATGCGGCTTTAAAAGTGTTGCCAGTTTTTTATTTAATTCAAAAAAAATATTAACGCCCACACTAAAATTGCTGGCATACAAAAAACTTCCGTTTACTTCTTTGCATTTATCCTCAACCGTTTTTACGTTTTTCAGCCAACCGGTAGTTCCACAAACTACTGCCACCTTTTCATTCAGGCAAAATAAAATGTTTTGTAATGCGCTATCAGGGTTGGTAAATTCAATGGCTACCTCTGCTTTTCGAATATTTTCTTTGGTAAGATCTTCGAGGTTCAGGTCATTTATTTTCAGCACAATTTCATGGCCTCTTTGTACGGCGATCTCTTCAATTGCATGGCCCATTTTTCCATATCCCAGTAAAGCTATTTTCATAGTGAGTTGTGAGTTAAGTAAGAATAAAAATTTATAAAAGTACTTGAAATTGATTTAGGGAAGTGGTAATAAAGGTTTTAAACTTTTATCTTTTAAAGAAAAAACCAGGGAAATACCTGCGTTTGTCATGTAATTAATAGAGGGACGCACTTTCATAGTTATATTGGGTGATACATCAAAAGCCTTCAAATGTGCGTCCACCGTAGCGTCCACCACGTTTAATCCCCAAAGAATCAGAAAAGCCAAAACTGAATAATCAATATTTTGCCTGAATGAATTTCTATACAACCTTAATGATGGGGTTGATAAATTTATAAACTGCGGATCAACAAGCGCATCGTTGCCAGGTATGGTATCCGATCGTAAAATTACCGCTTCGCGCAAAAGACGGTACGTCTTTAAATTATAAAAAAACACTCCTGCACTAACACCCAACGCCCCATAAATAATTGGTATTTTCCAATACTTTTTATTGTACCATTGTCCCCATCCCGGCAAAATGGCAGAACGTAGCATGGCTACTTTGGGATTGTATTTCACGGTGGTATCAAGAGCCAGCACGTCTTTTTTTGATGAACCCGCCGCAGAGCTGGTTACAACGAGCGTATCGCTTTTTTTAAGTTGTTCTTTTAGATGGAGTGTATCGGTCAGGGCGGTCAAAGTATCACGACCGTTTGTATGAAGGGTGTCTCCATTTTGCTGCGCAAAAATGGCTGTTCCCGGCGATAAAAGGAGTAAAAAGAGAATGATAAAAATGCCTGAACGTACCATAATTAATCTACCGAAACCTGCATCTTATCTAAAAGTGAACTTAATTCTTCGATTGAAAAATAATCAAAAGTAATGCTGCCGGTTCCTTTTTTACTGTGTGTCATTTTCACTTTTGTGCTGAAATGGGATGCTAAATTATCTTCAATTTTTTTCAAAGAAGGTGGTAGCGTGGTTTTTACCGAATTATTAACAGCGGTTTTGGGAGTATACAATCGCCTCACCAGTTCTTCTGTTTGCCGTACAGAAAGCTCTTTGCTTTTGATTTCATTAAAAATATACAATTGTTTATCCACTACATCAACATTGATCAGAGCCCTTGCATGTCCCATACTGATGCTTCCGTTTCGAACGGCTGCCTGAATATCGGGTGGTAATTTTAAGAGGCGGATATAATTGGTTACTGTACTTCTTTCTTTTCCCATCCGCTCTGCCAACTGGTCTTGCGTATAATCCAACTCTTCCATCAGTTGTTTATAACTAAGCCCAATTTCAATCGCATTCAGGTCTTCGCGTTGAAGATTTTCGAGCAACGCCAGTTCAAGAATTTTTGAATCTTTTAAATCTTTTATATAAACCGGGATATCAGCAAGGCCGGCAATTTTTGCTGCGCGAAACCTTCTTTCACCAGCGATGATCCTGTACTTTCCATTGGCCGCTTTTGTAACGGTTATTGGCTGGATGATGTCATGAAGTTTTACAGAAGCTGCCAACTCACTCAAAGCGTTTTCGTCAAAATCATGTCGTGGCTGATCGGGATTGGCTTCGATCTGCTCCAATGGAATTCTGGCCTTAGCAGCGTTGGTTTTATCTGAAGAATCCTTTATCAGGCTTTTTTCTGTTAGCGAAAGATCTGTATCAATATTTTGTAAAAGTGAGCGGATTCCTTTTCCTAATGCCTCTTTTCTATTGGTTGTACTTTTCATTTATTCTATGGATATTTTTATTTCAAAATTTTACGGATGTTCCAAAACTTTGTCTGATTGGTTCATCCTGGTCATATTATTTTTTTGCAGCACTTCTTTTGCAAGATTCAAATAATTGATGGAGCCTTTACTGTCGGCATCATACAAAATGGCCGGTTTACCAAAACTGGGCGCTTCACTTAATTTGGTATTGCGATGGATAACGCTGTTAAATACCATTTCATCAAAATGATGCCTTACTTCGTTCACCACCTGGTTGCACAGGCGCAATCTTCCATCGTACATGGTCATTAAAAGGCCTTCGATTTGTAATTCAGTGTTTAATCTGTTTTGAACAATTTTAATGGTATTTAACAATTTCCCCAATCCTTCCAAAGCAAAAAATTCTGCCTGAACCGGCACTATCACACTATCTGCCGCTACCAAAGCATTTACAGTTATCAATCCAAGCGATGGTGAACAATCAATAATGATAAAGTCGTATTGATCCTTAAGGGGCCTTAAAACGTTTTTTAAAACACTTTCCCGGTCGGGATAATTGATCATTTCAATTTCTGCACCTACCAGGTCAATGTGCGAAGGCATCAGGTCGAGGTATGGAATTTCTGTTTTTAAGATTACATCCTTTGCAGGGGTTTCATTCACCATGCAATCATACAAGCCTGTAGTTACATTATGCAGATCGAAACCAACGCCGGTGGTACTGTTTGCCTGCGGATCTGCATCAACCAGCAATGTTTTGAATTCGAGCACAGCAAGACTTGCGGCAAGGTTGATGGCAGTGGTGGTTTTACCTACCCCACCTTTTTGATTGGCAATTCCTATAATTTTTCCCATAATTCCTTTTCGGTTAACTTTCCTTTACTTATACCTGAATAAAAATCTTACTTATTTATTGGTTTACTGTTGCAATGATTTCAAAAGTGACAACAATGTTGGCCTTTCCTGCTTTTTGGCAAAGAACTTCTTTTTAATTCAGAATTATAAGCCATATTGGCAAATTTAATTATTAGGCATAATATTCTCGCATATAATGCAGCTTAAAAAGCATTTATTAATCCCCTAACTTCTAACAATTTGTTATTTCTACAAATGAATAAGGATAAAAGCAATTAATTTTATACTATGTACACGATCATAAGTGGCACCAACCGCAGTGGAAGCCATACTGAAAAGGCGGCAAGGGAATATCAAAAGATATTAAAAAATAAAAATATAGAAGCAAAAATTTTTTCTTTAATTGGTCTTGATGTGCTCAGCCGCAACGAAGTAATTAAAAAGGCTGAAGCCGAAATTCTTATACCTACTCAAAAATTTATTTTTATCATTCCTGAATACAATGGTTCCTATCCGGGCGTTTTAAAAGCGCTGATTGATAACAGCGATACCAAAAATGTGTGGAATTATAAGAAAGCTTTATTGACCGGCGTAGCCACAGGAAGAGCCGGGAACCTTCGTGGTATGGATCATCTTTCTGATACGTTGCATTTTATGAAAATGAATGTGTTTTATAATAAATTGCCGATCTCGGTTATCGACAAAGTGATGGACAACGAAGGTCATTTCAACGAAGAAACCATGAAAGCCATTAATCACCAACTGGATGAATTTATTGTTTATTAAATCTTGTGAAAACTTTTTAAAATATGCGTACACCCCTGGGAACTACTATCATAGTCTCGATTATGATCCTGCTGGATTTTTATGTTTTTTCTGCTTTACAATCTGTTACTGCATCTGCTTCTGAAAATACCAGAACCATCATTTATGGTATTTATTGGATGGTAGCTATTTTGGCGATTGCCGGGTTGGTGTTATTTATTTTTACAGACGCCACCTTCATGACAAAAAAAGTAAGAACTTACCTCTTTGCTACTATTTTGGCCTTTGTTTTTGCACAAATTTTATCTTCCGTATTTTTCATGGTAGATGATGTAAGACGCATTATACAATGGATTGCACAAAAAATAGTTACAAAAAATACAGTTGTCGCGCAAATTGAAGGAGATAATATTCCCCGGTCCGTATTTCTGAACTGGGTCGGTTTGGCCGCCGGAACTACTTTATTCGGCAGCCTGGTATATGGATTTACCAATAAATACAATTACCGTGTAAAACACATAAAGCTCCCTTTTGATAATTTACCTCCTGCTTTTAACGGGTTAAAAATTGTTCATTTCAGTGATGTGCATTCAGGAAGTTTTATGGATAAAAAGGCAGTGGAAGAGGGTGTGAAAAAGATAATTGAACAAAAAGCGGATATCATTATTTTCAGCGGCGACCTTGTAAATGACAGGGCAACCGAAATGGAAAATTACATGAACGTTTTTAATAAGATAACCGCGCCAATGGGCGTATTTTCTACTTTGGGTAATCATGATTATGGCGATTATGTAAAGTGGCCGTATGAAGGGGTTACGAGGGAGCAAAATTTAATTCATTTGGCACAAGTCCATAAAGAATTAGGATGGCAACTGATGATGAATGAACATGTAGTTCTTGAAAAAGATGGAGAAAAAATTGCCCTGATTGGTATTGAGAACTGGAGTGCAAAAGCACGTTTTCCCAAACATGGGGATATGAAAAAAGCCTACGCCGGTGCCCAAAATTATCCTTTTAAAATTTTGATCAGTCATGATCCAAGTCATTGGGATGCCCAGGTAAAGCCCGATTACAGTGACGTTGATCTTACCCTAAGCGGCCATACGCACGGGATGCAATTTGGGGTGGAAATTCCGGGTTTTAAATGGAGCCCGGTTCAATATTTTTATAAAGAATGGGATGGCTTATATGAAGAAGGAAAGCAAAAATTATACGTAAACCCTGGCTTTGGTTTTATCGGCTATCCCGGCAGGGTAGGGATAATGCCGGAGATTACAGTGATTGAATTAACAACCGCCTAAAACTTATTTTTCCACATCATACTTTCCACCGGTTTATTGGGTTGATGGCTGTATTTCGCATTCTTTTTTGAATCATAAGAAACTTCCACTTCGCCTTCTACCGGAAAGTAAATCAGTTGGCCAATGGGCATTCCTGCATAAACTCTTACAGGTATTTTACAGGAAATTTCTAACGTCCAGTGTCCGCAAAAACCAACATCTCCTTTTCCTGCCGTGGCGTGAATGTCAATACCCAGGCGGCCTGTAGAAGATTTTCCTTCAAGAAAAGGAACGTGGGCGTGTGTTTCAGTGTATTCAGCGGTAACGCCCAGGTACAATTCATTCGGTTGCAAAACGAAGCCTTCTTCGGGGATTTCGAAATGTTGAATTTCGTTGTGTTTTTTTGCATCAAGGATTTTGTCTTTATAAACCGCCAGGTTTTTTCCCAAATGCACATCGTAGCTGTTGCTGCCTAATTTTTCCCGGTCGTAAGGTTTTATGATGATGGTTTTCTTTCCAATTTCTTCCAAAATTCTCTTATCAGATAAAATCATTTAATTGCGGTTATTTTTATGGTTGCAAAATAATTCATCAAATTACAAAAAGACACATAATTTTTTGTTCATGCCTTTGTTTTATCAACATAATATCAACGACAACACCAAACTGGCGGTTTGGCATATCACAGAAAGTGAGTATTTTTTTTTAGAAAAAGTGCCTCTTCAAACCGAAGTTTCTCATCCTCATAAAAGACTGCAACATCTTGCCGCACGTTATCTTTTGGAAATTTTGCAACCCGGTTTTCCTTTTCATTTGATTGAAATTGCTGATTCAAAAAAGCCTTTATTGAGCAATGAAGAATTTCATTTTTCTGTTTCGCATTGCGGCGATTATGCGGCCGCCATCGTGAGCGAAAATAATTTGGTAGGAATTGATGTGGAATTAGTTACCCAAAAAATAAAATTGGTGAAGGAAAGATTTTTGCGCGGGGATGAAATCAATCTTTTGCCAGATCCAACGCCGGAGTTGCTCACTCTTTTCTGGAGCGCCAAAGAAGCAATTTATAAATGGTATGGAAAAGGGAAAGCGAGTTTTAAAAATAATATGAGCCTTAATAAATTATCTTTTGAAAATGAACAAGGTTTTATAAATGCACATTTTGAAAAAGACGAAAGAACCGATCTTATCGTTGAATTCCGGTTTTTTGAAAACCTTTGCCTGGCCTGGGTTTAAAGAAAATAAAAATCGTGACTATTTGTTGGATTACTATGGAACGGTTGTGCAATAGCTGCTGTCTTTAGCATATTTCGGCAGATACCACGAACTATCATGATCTCCGGTTACATTGTCGTGAAAATGAACGATCTCGTTTCCTTCCTGAAACGCTACTATAGTTGTAATATAATAAGTAGGATAAACAAAACTATCGAGTGTGGGAGTGTTTAAGATGGTTCCACATTTTAGCGTAATGCCCGGCGGGTCTGTTGGTTTATTAGAAGTAGTTTTATTTTTCTTACAGGCAAATCCCGTAAAGATGATCACCGTAAGCAGCAATTTTTTCATTCATTTCATTTTGGGTAAGTCTCTTTATAAAATTCGATAGATTCATTAATAATATCAAAGGCAATTTCTTTATCCTGGAAATCGTTGATCTCTACTTTTTTGTGTTCAAGCACTTTATATTGTTCAAAATAATTCTTTAAAACTTTAAAAATGTGTGGCGGCACTTCATCCAGGCTTTTTATATAATTAACGGTAGGATCATTTACCGCAACTGCTATAATTTTATCATCGATCAAATCGGAATCTATCATTTGCATGTTGCCGATCACAAAAGCTTCTACCAAACACAAAGGCTGAATCGGTTCAGAGCACATCACCAAAATATCAAGCGGATCGCCATCTTTACCAAGAGTTTGCGGAATAAATCCGTAGTTAACCGGGTAATGAAAGGAAGAATAAATGATACGGTCTAATTTTAATAAACCTGTTTTTTTATCTATTTCATATTTTGATTTTGAGCCCTGTGGAATTTCAATGAGCGCAGTTACGATTTTCGGAGCTTTTTCACCATAAGAGGCGCCATGCCATGGATGTAGAACGTACATACTTTTATTTTTATTATTTATTAAATAAATTCACTAAAACTATTTTCCCGATTTGTACCTGATGACTTCTGCTTTTTCAATCGTTATCAGTCCTCCGGATTTTGATTCCTCAAAAAGTTGCTCAACGATTTTTATAAAATCATTTATTTTTTCGAGCGTATCTACTATTTCAACAATTATCGGAAGGTCGGAAGAAATATCAAAAAGTTTGGCTGTATGAATTTTGCTGTTTGCCCCAAACCCCATGATACCTCTTGTTACGGTTGCCCCCGAAAGCGATTGTTTTTTTGCTTCAAAAACTATGGTTTCATACAGCGGCTGCTGGTGATATTTATCTGATTCTCCAAGAAAAATACGAAGAAGTTTCGCATTGGGATCGTTGATCATTTTATAAATATTTTATTAAAGATATTCCTCCGAAAGTTGCTGCCAATCCGAGAATAATACTATAGGCCACGTACGAAAATGCAGGCACATATTCTGCATCACGAAGCATACTTACCGTTTCATTCGAAAACGTAGAGAACGTGGTAAACCCGCCCATTATTCCTGTTGCCAGGAAAAGCCTCCAGGCCGGGGAAACGTTTCCTCTGTCGCTCAAACCATAAATAACGCCGATCAAAAAGCAGCCTAAAATATTTACAAATAAAGTACCGTAAGGAAAAGTTGAGAGAAATTTATTTTGAATGAATATGGAGATCAGGTAACGCGCAATACCTCCGATAAAACTTCCCAATCCGATAGCCAGTATTATTTTCATTTTTAAATTTGCTTTTAAATATCAGTATTTAATTATCTGTGAATGTATATTTAAAATCGACCAGCCAATCCTTATTTCGTTTTACCAGTTTAATTTTTGACGGTTTATTTTTATAGCTGTTGGTATAATAAATAATATCTACTGAATCAGATTTTGCAATTGAAGAATCAATGATAATGTTTGCTTCACTATAGCCACGATGCGTTTCTGCATCCATTTTATTATTAAAGTCCTGTAACCCCTGGAAGTATTCCATGTTCGTACTATCTTTCAGTAAATATTTTTCAGCTTTTTTATAATCACCTTTTAACGAAGCTTCAATAAATCCTCTTCCGGAAGTGAGGGCATCGCTTTTGTCCACCTTTTCATTGTTGCTGCAACTTGTTGCAAAGAGGGTTATTACAGATAGTATGATGAATGCACGTTTCATTTCTTCTTTTAAGGATGAAGGTAAATATCTTTAAGTTCAAAATAAAAAAACACCTTTTGTGAAGGTGTTTTTTTATTTAGTTCAGAAATATTTTTTTGTTTTGATTATTGATTGCTGCTGTCTTTCATAGGTGCGCTTTGATCCATATTACGCATATTACTCATGGCACTGTCCATTCCTTGTCTCATTTGTGCACTATCCATATTCCCCAGTCCGTTCATTCCGTGTTCCTTCATTTTTTTATTGGCCATTTCCATTAACGTTGACATATCAAAAGCTACTTTCCAATCGCCATTTTCTTTTTTCAAAAGAAAATCTGTGCTTTCATTTGATTTTGAATCAGTCACAGAAACAGTGGCTTTGTCGCCTTCAATTACAGCATCACCCATTTTCATATTATTGATCATTTCCATCATTTTATCTGCATGCCCTCCGTTGTTCATGTTTTGCATGTTTTGCATTCCCATTTCCATCATGCTGATCATACCGTCACTATCCTGGGTTGCTAAGGTTTTGGCTTTTTTAAAATCTTTTTGTGACAGCGCAGTCAAAAAACTGTGGAGCACCTCTTTCGGATTTCCTTTTCCTGCAGATTTACAACCCGATAGAATTACCAGGGATACAGTAGCAGCTAATACGATAATCTTCTTCATATCATTTTTATTTAATTGTTTGGCAAAAGTAAATTTTATTTTAAAAAGCATGGTTACCGGTAAAATAAAAAGGCGACATCAATGCCGCCTTTAAAAAAACTCACAATTTAAATTTCGTTCTAAAAAGGTTTGTCCCGATTTTACCTAATCCTGTTTATTTTAAATCATTCAATTCTTTTAATTTTTCTTTATCGTAAGCCTTAATGATCGCCTTTACGAGCTTATGCCTTACTACGTCTTCTTCGTCAAGAACTACATGCCCTATGCCGTCAATATTGGCAAGAATGCGTACTGATTTTTCAAGGCCGCTTTTTACTTTCGGTGGAAGATCTATTTGCGTTACATCACCCGTGATGATTGCTTTTGCGCTTGCGCCAATCCTTGTCAGAAACATTTTTAACTGAAGGTCCGTCGCATTTTGCGCTTCATCCAAAATGATAAATGCATTATCGAGCGTACGGCCACGCATATACGCTAATGGTGCAATTTCAATGGCGCGCGTGGTCATGTAGTAACCCAATTTATCAGCAGGAATCATATCATCCAGTGCATCGTAAAGCGGTCTTAAATACGGATCTATTTTTTCTTTTAAATCACCGGGAAGAAAGCCAAGATTTTCTCCTGCTTCCACTGCAGGGCGGGTAAGAATAATTTTTTTTACCTGCTTGTTTTTTAAAGCCCGTACAGCAAGCGCAACAGCCGTATACGTTTTTCCGGTACCGGCAGGGCCAATGGCAAATACGATATCGTTTTTATCAATTGACTGCACCATTTTCTTCTGGTTAGAAGTGCGTGCTCTTACACTTTTGCCATGCGGGCCAAAAACCAAAACATCCGTTTGAGTTTTTTCAATGAAATAATCAATCACTTTTTCATCATCGCCACCTAAAATCTGTTCAAGATAGTTTTCACTCATGTTGCCGTTTCTTTCCAGGTATTGTACGGCAAGGTTTATTTTATCTCTGGCATTTTCGATTTGTTCGGGAGCGCCACTTAGTTTGATTTGGGTACCGCGGCTAAGGATTTTGAGGCGTGGAAATTTCTTTTTAAGGATATCTAACTTTCCGTTATTTACGCCAAAGAATTCAATAGGGCTAACGGTTTCGAGGTTTATTATCGTTTCTGTCAATAGGGTTATTTTTATAGATTAAGAAATATAGTCCATTTGTAATCAAATATAAAAAACAGATATCTTAATAGACTAATTTACTTATTCACATTAAAATAAAAATGTTAAAAACTTCTTTAGCGTTTAAAAAAAATTGGAGCGGATTAATTTTTTGTAATACTTTCGACAACTAAAATACAAAATACTACATATGAAGAAAAGTACCCTGATTGTTATCGGATGTTTAATATCCGTTTTTGCGTTCCAGGCTTTTACCACTCGTCACCAGCCTGAGTGGAAGAATTTAAAAATATTACCGCAGGATATTTCCAAAGATGGCCTTGATAGCGTGATGCATCATTTTACTGCTTCTCTTGGAGTAAGATGTAATTACTGCCATGCAGGAAATCCGGCAGAACACAGGATGGATTTTGCCAGTGATGAGAAACCTGAAAAACAAATCGCGCGCAAAATGATGTTGATGTCAATTGATATCAACAAGAATCATTTTCAGCAAATTGCTGATATGATGAAACATGATGATGATAAAATGGCTGTTTCTTCTGACACTGCCGCGGTAAGTTATATGCTTAAATATGTTACCTGTTATACCTGTCACCACGGTGAGGCACATCCCAAAAATAAACCACCAATGAATATGGAGCAAAATCGCCCTCCAATGCCACCGGCACCACCAGCACCTCCGGCAAATAACTAATAATTATTTCAGTTCAGGGGATTTTAACAGGAAAGAATACTTTTTTACCTTGATTAAAAATATTAGTAATCTGCAGTAAACAAACAATTACTGCAGATTTTTATTTTACTCTATTTCAAATAAAAGCACTTGTGTTTTTTCCAGTGGATTAAAATTATTATCTGCAATAAAAAGAAGCGATTTTTTTCCATCAGGAAGAGTAGGGCCGAAAGTAACTCCTTCAATATTATCAATATAAATTCCGAGATTATCCATATTCAATAATAATTTTTTCGGGATGATTTTTATTCCGGTTGTGTCTTTTAATGAATTCACATTTAGTATGTTTTCAGCCCCGGAAATATCTGCGAGGTAAACTTTTATGGTACAAGACAAATTGCCGGTAGAAAAAGATCTTTCCAGCACCAGCAACTGGTTGTTGCCAAATGATAAGATATCAGGGATGCCATTGATTTTAAAGCCCCCCGGCCTAAATGGCGGGTGCGCTACCGGATCAATTTTGTAGGCATATTCAGCCACTGCTTTTTTGGTTGCCATATTGAACTTAATTATCCTGCAGATACCACTGGAGTCTCCGGTTCCTGCTGCAGGGCCGTCCTGGAGCAATGGCTCTTCAACGCTTACCAATAAAGAATTATAATCATCGGTAAATGTCAGTCCTTCAAAAACGCCATTTTGCCTGGGTCCATATTCTTTGGCACTCATTTTTACCTGCGAGGGCAATTCAAAAGTATCCATGAAATTACCCTTCGAACTTGCTTCTGTAACTGCAGGATTTTCAAGAATTGTTTTTTGAGGATTTACAATTCTTTCACCTTCACTGCTCCAGATGAATGTATTGGTTTTCGGATCAAGCCTCAATGCTTCAGGGTCAGGTGTATGAAAAGGGTCTTGTCTTGAATTGGGATAAAAATTTCCGCTTTTATCTTTTAAGAATATCGTGTTACGAAAAATGACGCTGTCAATTTTATTGTTGCTGATCAAAATATTTGCGGTATAAAATCTTGCAGGATTTTTATCTGAACGATCATCAGAAATAAAATAATACTCGTTTTTTTTAGGATCGTAATCAATACCTGAAAGTCCGCCAACAGTGGTATTTTGGAATGGGTAATTGAAAGGAATGATATATTCGTTTAAAAATTTTAGATGAGGAATTGCGGCTGTTTTTTGATTTTGACGGGTAGGACTGCAGGAGCAAAATAAAACTATGAAAAGGGCAAATGCCGATACGGTTTTTGACATAAAAGTTTACGAAAAGTGAATTTGTAAAATGTTTGACGGGAAAGATAAAAAATTGTCCGTTCTTTTTTATCAAATAATAATTTAAATGTAAGAAATTATTTTGTCGACCATCATGATGAACAATGGAAAGCAGTTGCAGTAAACGAACAAATTTTCATATTGCTTGTGGGCGGTGGGCACACCGCCCACGGAGGGCTGCCCCGGTTGGTGTCACTCACCAACCGGCGACAATTTGAAAAGTGCCCCAATGGAAAGCAGTTGCAGTAATCGAACAAATTTTCATATTTTCAATTTTAATTTAAAAGCATTTTTATTGCTTATCTTTTCACCACATTGTAATCTTCTCAAATCATTTTATGAAAAAAAACATTGCCTGGATACTACTGCTATTTATCTCTTCTGTTGGTTTTTCTCAAAACAAAGTAACTGAACTGCTTTGTAATAATCTTAGTAACCCTTTTGGGACAGGAGGTTCTAATCCGGAATTCAGTTGGCAAATTACATCTGATAAGAGAGATGTTATGCAAACGGCTTATGAATTAAGAGTGAGCAGCAATTCTTCATTATTGAAGAAGGGAAAAAGTTTGCAATGGAACAGTGGGAAAGTCAATTCAGATCAATCAGTGCATATTAACTATGCCGGGCCTTCACTTCAATCTAACAAAAAATATTACTGGCAGGTAAAAGTGTGGGATAACAGTGGTAATGCCTCTTCATGGAGCCAACCTGCTTTTTTTCAAACCGCTTTATTACATACAAATGATTGGAAAGCCAAATGGATACAACCTGGCTATACAGAAGATCCGGTTTTAAGAAAAAGTCCCTTATTTAGAAAGCAATTCACTGCAAAGAAAAAAATAAAATCAGCTACTGCGTACATCACTGCCCATGGATTATATGAAGCAAAGATAAATGGTCAGCGTGTTGGGGATGCTTATTTTACGCCTGGCTGGACCAGCTATAATAAGCGGCTCCAGTACCAGGTATATGATGTAACCAATCTTCTAAAAAGGGGAAGTAATGCCATCGGTGTTACACTGGGCAGCGGTTGGTATAGAGGACACCTTGCCTGGGGCAGCAATAAGAATATCTATGGAAAAGATATTTCGCTCCTGCTTCAATTAATAATTACTTATAGCGATGGTACGACCGAAACAATTGTATCAGACGGAAGTTGGAAATCATCGACAGGCAGCATTATCAGCTCAAGCATTTATGATGGAGAAACGATTGATGACCGGGATCATAAAACAGGCTGGACATTGCCTGGCTACGACGACTCAAAATGGAATGATGTAAAAGTTGCCGACTTTTCTAATGATAATTTAATAGCTACCATCAATGAACCGGCAAAAAAGCATGAAACTTTTAAACCGGTAAAAGTGATTACCACTCTCAAAGGAGAAAAGGTTATCGATTTTGGACAAAACCTTGTGGGGTGGGTTATGTTGAAAGTGAGAGGTAACGCGGGCGATACCGTTACTATCCAACATGCTGAAGTTTTGGATAAAGAGGGAAATTTTTATACTAACAATCTTCGCGCAGCTAAAGCTACTTCAACATATATTTTAAATGGAAAAGGAGAAGAATATTTTGAACCGCATTTTACGTACTATGGTTTCCGCTATATTAAAATTGAAGGGATTAAAGGGCAATTAAACCCGGAAGATTTTACAGCAGTTGCGATTTATGCTGATATGAAACCCACCGGTACTTTTTCCACTTCGAATGCAATGATCAATCAATTGCAACATAATATCCAGTGGGGACAAAAAGGAAATTTTTTAGATGTTCCTACAGATTGTCCGCAGCGGGATGAACGCCTTGGCTGGACCGGTGATGCACAGGTTTTTTCACGTACCGCATCTTTCAATATGAATGTGAATAATTTTTTCGACAAATGGATGCAGGATGTTGCAGCAGATCAGTTTGCAGATGGAAGAGTGCCTCACGTGGTTCCCAATGTTCTTGGTGCGGATGCGGGAGGATCTGCCGGTTGGTCGGATGTTTCAACCATTGTCCCATGGAATATGTACCTCGCTTATGGCGACAAAAAAATACTGGAGAACCAGTATAGCAGCATGAAGGCCTGGGTTGAATATATGCACAAGCAAAGTCATAATAATCTTTGGAACACAGGCTTTGATTTTGGTGACTGGCTTTTCTATCGCCCGGATGATGATAATGATGGTCGTGCCGCAGTAACCGATAAATATTTAATTGCACAATGCTTCTATGCACACTCTACCCAACTCTTGATCAATGCAGCAAAAGTATTGGGCAAAACCGATGATGTTACATTTTATACTGACCTGTTGCAAAAAATAAAAGAAGCTTTTCTAAAAGAATATGTTACGCCAAACGGAAGATTTGTATCCGGCACCCAGACTGCTTATGTGTTGGCTTTGAATTTCGATATGCTTCCACAAAACTTAAGAGAACAAGCAGCTAAACGGTTGGTTGAAAATATAAAAAGTTATGATGATCATTTAACCACCGGCTTTCTGGGTACACCTTATCTCTGCCATGTACTTACCCGTTTTGGATATGATAGTGTGGCTTATAAATTACTATTGCAAAAAACTTATCCTTCATGGTTGTATCCTGTAACAATGGGTGCCACAACGATCTGGGAAAGATGGGATGGAGAAAAACCAGACAGCACCTTTGAAAATCCCGGAATGAATTCATTCAATCACTATGCATATGGTGCGATCGGAGATTGGATGTACCGTAAGATGGTGGGAATTGATACTTATGAAGATGGAGTTGGTTATAAACATATAAAGATACAGCCCCACATTGGAGGAGGTTTTACTTTCGCATCTGCAAGCCTGCAAACTTACTATGGCAAGGTGAGCAATAGCTGGAAAGTTGAAAACCATAAAATATTGATGGATGTCGACATACCTGCAAATACAAAAGCAACGATTTATTTGCCTGCTGCAAATGCAGATAACGTTCAGGAAAGCGGGAAAAAATTATCAGAGGTAAAAGGAATTAAAATCAATAAAGCAAAGGATGGTTATGTTGAAGTAGAAACCGGTTCAGGAGAATATCATTTTATAATTGAGCAGTAAAGCGATTCATGAAAAAAATGGTTTGTTATAAGATGATTTGCTAGAACAGTAAAGCAATAATTATTGATTTTTTTTATTTTGGATGCTTTGCTTTTTCTTGATTGAAAATAAAAAGAATTAAAACCTGTTACAGAGATGAACGGATAGTAATGTGAAAAGGTACTTCAAACTGTTCTTTTGAGTTTGACAATACGATTGATGCAGCGTGTTCTCCCATTTTTTTAAAATCAGTAGATATAGTGGTGATACCGTCAAGTATAAATTTTTTCCATGGAGTTTCGTTATAAGAAATTAAACCAATGTTTTTTCCAACAATTAATTTGGTTGCTTGTATTTTTTCTAACAGTATAACCAAATCATCTTCCATCAGGTTAATATATACTTCGCCCTCCTTTATAGGTTCATCTGCAATTTTATGTACTTCTTTATAATTGAAAGCATATTCATTGCAAAAGGACTGAAAACCTTTGAGGATTTCAACAGGGAAATAAGTGTAAGACGGGAAAACTATTTTTAGTGTTTGATATTTTTCCAATTGAGGCAATGCTTTTTCTAATGCTTCAAAAATATCTTTCTCAAAATTTTCATAGACAGCACTATACTCTCTCCTGATACCTGGTATAATCTTATCCAGTAAAATTAAATTACCTGTCGTCAATTCATTAATGATTTCTGCTGCATTTTCTCCGCCTTCCAAAAAATGCGGAATGATTACATAATGCGTATAATCATCCTTCCTGTTTTGCAACATCTTTTTAAATAAACTGAAATCATTATTGTAAATATAAAAGTCTATAGCAGCGTGTTCCCCTAAAGTTTTTGCAAATGAGTCATAAATAATTTTTTTGTGAGCACTGAGTTTATTGAAAATCAGAAAAACTTTTCTCGCCTGCTTAAAATCTGTTTGAGCAATGAAATATCCTTTGCCGGGTACAGAACCTATCACTCCTAATTGTTTTAAATACCGGTAAGATTTTTCTGCAGTGTCGCGGGATATTTCCAACTCATAACTTAAATCATTAATGGATGGCAGCATGTAATCTTTTCCCAGTGTCTCTTGTTCTATAGCCCTCAATACTGAATTAGCAAGTTGAATATATTTAGGAGTAATAGATTGGTCATCTATTTTAATTATACGGTATATATTTTCTGATGTCATACTCAGGCAAAGCATAAATATAATTTCTTTTTTTTATTAGAACAAAGGCAGGACAGTTCAGGACAGTAGCCGAAAGAACAGGATGGTGAATTTGAAGAAGCTTTATTAATTTGCAGTAAACAGGATGAATCCTTTCACGGGATTTACATTTTAAAAACTGTTGCTTGTAGGGTAAGGTTGTAAACTGTTTCACAAGTTACTGCATAAACATCTGCAGAAACGTATTGATTTACGTTGCTTAGAAATTGGATTGCAGGATGATATCTTTCTATTTATCGAACTTTTTTCAAATTGAAGTAATAAAAAAAGACAAATGAAAAAATATTCAAAACTAACCACACTGGTTTTTTTAATCCTTTTTTGTGGCAGCCTTTATGCACAAAAATCAGGTGACTTGTTGAATGGTTTTATGAACCCGCCCAATGCAGCGCGGCCTCGTGTATGGTGGCATTGGATGAATGGCAACATCACTAAAGATGGTATTCGTAAAGACCTCGATTGGATGCATCGCATAGGCATTGGTGGCTTTCAGAATTTTGACGCAAGCCTTAATACGCCGCAAATCGTAAAGGAACGTTTAACATATATGACACCCGACTGGAAAAGTGCGTTTAAGTTTGCCACGAGGCTTGCCGACTCTTTGCATTTGGAAATGGCCATAGCGGGCTCTCCGGGTTGGAGTGAAAGTGGTGGTCCCTGGGTTAAGCCTGAAGACGGCATGAAAAAAATTGTGTGGACAGAGAAGCGGGTTAAAGGCGGGGAATCCAATATTAAAATTGAGGCACAACCAGGGATAACCGGACCATTTCAAAATATTCCTATGCAAGCCAGGTTTGGAGGAACAAACGATACTTCAAAATTTCCTGTGTTTTATAAAGACATTGCCGTAATTGCTTACAAATTACCTGTTGAAGATAAATCGTTGAAGGAACTGGGTGCAATTGTAACCTCGAGCGGTGGTGATTTTACTCTTGAACAATTAACAGATGGAGATCTAAATACAAGTGTGTTGTTGCCAAGAGATTCTGTTGCGGGTTATTCATGGATACAGTTTGCTTTTCCAAAACCACAAACCATAAAAGCAATAAGCATGGTAGGCGGGGGGCAGCCGGGTAGTTTTGGCAGGGGAGCATCTGCAGCTGATGCGCGTAGACTTGAAGCAAGTGATGATGGGGTTCATTTTAAATTTATTTGCAACATACCGCCCGGTGCTATTTTAGAACAAACTATTCCTGTTCCTGAAACTACTGCAAAATATTTTCGGGTAACGGTTAAAAACCCGCCACCACAAGGCAATCGTTTTGCGGCAATGGTTGGCATTAATACACCTCCCGTTTCTCCGCCAGGAACAGAAATCGCAGAAATATGTTTGCACACTGCAGATGTTATTAATCGTTTTGAAGAAAAGGATGCTTTTGCACCTGTTGAAGACTTGGATTCAAAAATGAAAGTACCAACCAATGATGTGGTAGCAACCAATGATATTATTGACCTTACGGATAAGATGAATGCCGATGGAACATTAAACTGGACTGCTCCGGCCGGCGAGTGGAAGGTTGTTCGATTCGGATATTCTTTGTTGGGAATTACCAATCATCCCGCATCCCCGGAAGCAACCGGCCCGGAAGTAGATAAACTCGATCCTGTTGCTGTAAGAAATTATTTTACCAATTATCTTAATCAATATGAAAGTGCAACAGGAGGATTAATGGGTAAAAAAGGCGGCCTTCAATTTATGATCACGGATAGTTGGGAAGCGGGTGCACAGAACTGGACCGCAAACCTTCCTGAAGAATTTCAGAAACGCCGCGGCTATAGTATGATTCCATGGATGCCTGTATTAACCGGGCAAATCGTAAAAAGTTCTAAAGCGAGTGAACAGTTTTTATATGACTTCAGGCATACGTTGAGCGAAATGGTAGCGGAATATCATTACGATGCCTTAACTAAAATACTTGCTCAATATGGCATGAAACGATATTCAGAGTCGCATGAAAGTGGCCGTGCTTTGATAGCCGATGGCATGGATGTAAAAAGAAAAGCCGCCGTTCCTATGTCTGCAATGTGGACTAAAAATGAATTTATAAACGGAGGCAACCAGACCGGCTATGAAGCTGATATAAGAGAATCTGCTTCTGTTGCGCATATCTATGGCCAGAATCTGGTTGCCGCAGAATCGCTCACCGCATTGGGGCTTCCCGAAAAGGCATGGTCGTATGCACCGGAAAATTTAAAACCAACCGCAGACCTTGAACTGGCAAGTGGTTTAAACCGTTTTGTGATTCATTGTTCGGTTCATCAGCCAACTGATGATAAAATTCCTGGTCTTGGTCTCGGCCCCTTTGGTCAATGGTTTACCCGTCATGAAACCTGGGCTGAAGAAGCCAAGCCATGGACAACTTATCTTGCCCGCAGCAGTTACCTTTTGCAACAAGGAAAATTTGTTGCTGATGTAGTGTATTATTATGGGGAAGACAACAATATCACTTCCTTATTCGGTAGAAAATTACCGGATGTGCCGGAAGGCTATAACTACGATTTTATTAACCCGGATGCATTAATCAATCTTTTGTCAGTAAAAGACGGAAAGTTGGTTACGCCAAGCGGAATGAGTTATCGTTTACTCGTGCTCGATAGTAATGCAATAAGAATGTCTTTACCGGTTCTAAAGAAAATTGAAAAATTGGTAAAAGAGGGTGCAACCATCAGTGGCGTGGAACCACAAAGTACCCCAAGTCTTTCAGATTATCAGGCAGAATTTAATAATATAGTAAAGGAAATCTGGCATTCGGGAAATCCAAAAGTATTTACCGGAAAAACAATAAAAGAAGTTCTTGATCAATTGAACATCGAACCGGATTTTTCATACAGCAAGCCTGTTGCCGATACAAAACTGATGTATGTGCATCGTAAATTACCGGGAAGTGATATTTATTGGGTAGACAGTAGGAACAACAGCGTGCAGGATATTGAAGCAACATTTCGTGTTGCCGGAAAAGTTCCTGAATTGTGGTTTGCAGAAAGTGGTAAAACTGAACCTTTGTCTTACAGTATTTCAAATGGGGTTACAAAAGTGAAACTGCATATGGAACCGAATGATGCATTATTTGTTGTGTTCAAAAACAAGGCTATAAAAACTTCGGTAGAATTACCGGCAGTTAAAGTAAAGCAGTTGGCAACAATCAATGGTTCATGGCATGTTGCTTTTCAAAAAGACCGCGGTGCCCCTTCACAGGCAACTTTTGATAAACTGGAATCATACACTGAAAATACGGATGCGGGCATAAAATATTTTTCGGGTACAGCCACTTATACGAAAACAATAACAGCAGATAAAGCGTGGTTTACAAAAGACGCGGAGTTATGGTTAAATCTTGGTGATGTAAAAAATCTTGCAGAAGTAATAGTGAATGGAAAATCGCTCGGAATTATCTGGAAAAATCCTTTCCGTATTAATGTAACCAATGCGTTAAAATCAGGGCAGAACAAGGTCGAAATTAAAGTTACGAATCTTTGGGTAAACCGCTTAATCGGCGATGCTCAACCTGGCGTTACTAATAAAATTACTTACACCACCATGCCTTTTTACCAGGCCAATTCTAAATTGTTGCCATCAGGTTTATTAGGGCCGGTGCAGGTAATGGGAGTAGAGCGTTAAAGATTAATAAAGAGATTGGGAAACACTTGTTGTTCATAATTTCGCGTTTGCAAAATAAGAAAACTGTTTTTTGTTTTGTTTACTGTTTTGGGATTGCGAATTCAAATTGAAAGCCATCTTAGAATTTAATGAATCTAACAAATCAAAAGGAATGCAAATAATATACGGAATTTTTTTTCATTTCATCGGAGGCGCTGCTTCCGGTAGCTTTTATGTTCCCTACAAAAAAGTAAAGGGATGGCATTGGGAAAGTTTTTGGATTGTTGGTGGGCTTTTTTCCTGGTTAATTGTTCCTCCGGTTGCTGCGTGGCTTACCGTGCCGCATTTTGTTGATATTATCTCGCATACGGATATGTCAACGTTTGGCTGGACTTATTTCTGGGGTGTGCTTTGGGGCGTCGGCGGATTAATGTACGGGCTCGGTATGCGCTATCTCGGAATGTCGCTTGGGAATTCTGTGTTGCTTGGTTTTACTTCTGCATTTGGCGCACTGGCGCCATCTATTTATTACAACTTTCATCCGGAGGCAGGCAAGACCACTTTCAATGATTTGCTTACCACTTCATGGGGACGAATTGTACTTATTGGCATAGTACTTTGTTTGCTCGGAATTTTTATCTGTGGAAGAGCAGGTGTTTTGAAAGAAAAGGAATTATCTGATGAAAAAAAGAAAGAGAGTGTAAAAGAATTTAACCTGGTAAAAGGATTGATTGTATGCATTATTGCAGGAATATTAAGCGCCTGCTTTAATTATGGGATCGAAGCCGGTTCTAAAATGGCGGACGTGGCCAATACCATGTGGAAATCGGCTAATCCAACAGAAACCGGTAATTTTTTATACCGTAATAATGTTATCTACATTGTCCTTTTATGGGGTGGGCTTACTACCAACTTCATCTGGACCATGTTTTTGAATATTCGAAATAAAACCTTCGGGGATTATACGGATAAAAAAACGCCACTTCTCCGCAACTATCTTTTTTGTGCATTAGCAGGTACACTTTGGTTTCTCCAGTTTTTCTTTTATGGAATGGGTGAAAGTAAACTGGGCAACGGAGCGAGTTCCTGGATTCTACATATGTCTTTCATTATATTGGTAGCCAATATGTGGGGATTTGCACTCAAAGAATGGAAAGGGGTTAGTAAAAAAACATTGGTAACCATCATTATAGGAATCGTTACAATTATAGCTTCTGTTATACTTGTCGGTTATGGCAATTCAATTAAATAGAGGTGAGTTGTGAATTGTTAGTCGTGAATGGACAATAAATCGTTTTGAATTTTTAAAAAATATGAATGCAAAAATATTTAATACTTGTTTGTTTATTAAAACATAACAGGCATCCACAAACGAAAAAGAAGTGAAATCATGGAAATGCCCCGGAGCGCTTCCTCTCCATTTGGAGAGTGGTTGGGGTGAGGCCAATTTTTTAGAAGAAGAAAAAATAAAAATATGAGTGTTTCAACAAAAGAATTTAAAAATGTAAGTTATTTATGGGATGATGAGAAAGTTGCATCCATGAAGGGTGACGAAGTAGCTCTTTTGATTTACCGTTCCAATTTACTGGGAGCCGATTTGCGCTTAACGAATTATGGAGGCGGAAATACTTCCTGTAAGGCAATGGCAAAAGATCCGTTAACAGGAAAGGATGTGGAAGTGATGTGGGTTAAAGGAAGCGGGGGAGATTTAGGCACGATGAAAAGAAACGGTTTGGCGGCATTATACGTTGACAAGCTACGTGCTCTCCAAAATATTTACCGGGGAATAGAATATGAAGATGAAATGGTGGAACTTTTCAATCATTGTATTTATGATCTTGCATCAAAAGCGCCTTCAATTGATACGCCTCTTCATGCGTTTCTGCCTTTTAAACATATTGACCATTTGCACCCTGACGCAGCTATTGCGATTGCCGCCGCAAAAGATGGGAAGAAGATAACACAGGAATTATTTCAAGGTACCATTGGCTGGGTAGAATGGCAGAAGCCTGGCTTTGATCTGGGCTTGAAATTAAAAGAATGTTTAGATGCTAATTCGGGCATCCGCGGAATTATGCTTGGCTCTCATGGCTTATTTACCTGGGGTGATACCTCTTATGAAAGCTATATCAACACACTCGCGGTAATCGATCGTTGTGCCGATTATTTAAATGAAAATATCGGTAAAACAAAACCTGTATTTGGTGGAGCAAAAATTCAATCACTGCCAAAAGAGGAAAGGCTTGCGAAGGCAGGAACTTTAGCGCCGGTATTACGTGGATTTTGTTCTTCAGAGTCTCGGATGATCGGCCATTTTACCGATGATGAACGCGTGCTTGAGTATATCAATTCAAAGGATTTGTCAAGGCTTGCGCCACTTGGCACCAGTTGTCCCGATCATTTTTTACGAACAAAAATAAGCCCGCTGGTTCTGCCATTGGATGCATCCGAAGATGTAAGTAACGTAAAAGATATTAAGGAAAAATTGGCTCCTGAATTTGAAGCGTATCGTAAAATGTACGCCGATTATTACAACACCTGTAAACATCCAAACAGTCCTGCAATGAGGGACGCAAACCCGGTGGTGATTTTATATCCCGGA
The DNA here is from genome assembly GCA_028876495.1 of Bacteroidota bacterium. GTDB lineage: Bacteria > Bacteroidota > Bacteroidia > Chitinophagales > Chitinophagaceae > Ginsengibacter. The sequence continues at coordinate 23,972 of JAGWRO010000064.1, read as the reverse complement.
GTCGGCATGTTCACTTTTGCAAAAAACAAACAAACAGCTCGGGTCGCCGCTGAATTTTATATCAACGCCATTAATGTAATGAAAGGAGCAGAAGCGATTTCTGAATACACATCACTACCGCGGCAGGAAGCATTCAATATTGAGTATTGGTTGCTGGAAGAAGCAAAACTGCAACGGTTGCCAAAGCCGAAAGCGTTGACAGGGCGGATTGCCCTGGTAACAGGCAGCGGTGGCGGAATTGGAAAAGCGATTGCAAAAAAATTCGCGGAGGAAGGAGCTTGTGTTATTCTTTCTGATAATAACGTCGATAGACTCGGGTTGGCAAAAGATGAATTTAATAAAGAGTTTGGAAAAGATAGCTTTGCGCATAGCGAGTTGGATGTAACGGATTTTACTACCATTCAAAAGACATTTCACCTGGCAGCTCTTGCTTTTGGAGGAATAGATATTATTGTCAATAACGCCGGTCTTTCCATCTCTAAACCAATTGAAGAGCACACGGAAGCGGATTGGTATTTATTGTATGACGTATTGGTGAAGGGGCAATTTTTTGTTACGCAGGCAGGTGTTGAAATAATGCGCAAGCAGGCAATTGGTGGCGATGTATTAAATATAGTAAGCAAGAATGCGTTGGTAAGTGGGCCTAATAATGCAGCTTATGGCGCTGCTAAGGCTGCGCAATTACACATGAGTCGCTTGAATGCGGCTGAATTAGGTAAGGATAAAATTCATGTAAACGTGGTTAATCCCGATGCGGTTATATCCGGCAGTAATATCTGGAACAACGGTTGGGCGGAAGGCCGTGCAAAAGCGTATGGAATAACGGTAGAAGAATTGCCGGCTTATTATGCGAAGCGAACTTTGCTGAATGAAAGCATATTGCCGGAAGATATTGCAAATGCATGTTTTGCCTTTGTAGGTGGATTGCTGAATAAATCTACCGGTAATATATTGAATGTCGATGGTGGAGTGGCCGCGGCCTTTTTAAGATGATCTTTTCATAATCAAGCGATCAAATCGTTAATGGTTTTCTAATCGGTTAACCTTTTGGTCTTTTTTTAATTGGACAATTTTATGTTTATGGATCAGGAGAACACAAATGAAGCCGGACACAGAATGGGGTTTAAAATGCAGTTGCACAAAGGCTTTAAAGAGGAATATAAAAGACGGCATGAATCTTTGTGGCCAGAGTTAAAAGAACTTTTGAAAGTAACCGGCATAAGTGAATATTCTATTTTTCTGGATGAAACCACGTACAGTTTGTTTGGTGTAATGACTGCAAAAAATTTAAAGGCTTTGGATGATTTGCCTAACCATCCTGTGATGAAAAAATGGTGGAATTATATGAAGGATATTATGGAAACCAATGATGATAATTCACCGGTTTCGATTCCATTGGAAGAAGTTTTTTATTTATCCTAAATTGGGAATAATACAATTAATTTAAAAGATTGATATGATAGTAAACAAAGAAATTATTGAGAAAACCAATGACGCTGCCTTACAAAATCATAAACGCAATTTTGAGTTTATTGCTGCCGGCATAAGCAATGTAGAAAATATAATTAAGAAACTGATTGACTTTCAAATAGCTATTCCGAGTTGGGCATTGGGAACAGGAGGCACGCGGTTTGGCCGTTTCCCCGGCGGTGGGGAGCCCAGAAATCTCGAAGAAAAAATTGAAGATATTGGTTTGCTACATGCATTGAACAGGTCAAGTGGCGCTATTTCTCTTCACATTCCCTGGGATATTCCTGAAAATGCGACGAACATAAAAGCGCTCGCAGCTCAATATGATTTGAAGTTCGATGCCATGAACTCAAACACTTTCCAGGATCAGCCGAATCAAAAATTGAGTTACAAATTTGGTTCAATGCAGCATGTGGATAAAGCAGTGCGTAAACAGGCGATTGAACATAATATTGAAGTGATAAAATACGGAGTTGAACTGGGTTCAAAGTCCCTCACTGTTTGGTTAAGTGATGGTTCTTGTTTTCCGGGACAACTTAATTTTAGAAAATCTTTTCTAAATACCTTAGAAAGCCTGCAGGAAGTATATTCTCAATTACCTGACGATTGGAAAATGTTTGTTGAATACAAAGCGTATGAGCCCAACTTTTATTCTACCACTGTTGGCGATTGGGGACAATCATTACTTTATACTTCGAAACTTGGTAAGAAAGCCTATACATTAGTTGACCTTGGCCATCATTTGCCCAATGCAAATATTGAACAAATTGTTGCTTTACTGTTGATGGAAGGAAAATTGGGTGGTTTTCATTTCAATGATTCAAAATACGGTGATGATGATCTTACTGTTGGCAGCATTAAACCATACCAGTTGTTTCTCATCTTTAATGAATTGCTGGAAGGAATGGATGCAAAAAATATGAATCATGCAAACAGCCTCGCCTGGATGATTGATGCGTCACATAATGTAAAAGATCCGTTGGAAGATTTGCTGCAATCTGTAGAGGCGATCATGATCTCTTATGTACAGGCATTGATCGTAGATCGAAAAAAATTAGAAGAAGCTCAAAATAATAATGATGTGGTAACTGCGCAGGAAATTTTACAAGCGGCATTCCGCACTGATGTGCGTGCATTGGTCGCAGAGGCGAGATTGCGTGCCGGCGGCGCTTTGAATCCGTTGGCAGTTTATCGAAAAGAAAAGGTGAGAGAGCAATTGATAAAAGAGAGAGGAATGAAAACAATGGCAACGGGATTGTGAGTCACCGCAATTATTATGAGCAAACAAAACGTAATAGCAATTTTTGATGTGGGCAAAACCAATAAGAAACTATTTCTGTTTGATGAGAATTACCATATTTTATCAGAAGAATCTACAAGACTTGAAAATATAAAAGATGAAGATGATTTTGAATGCGAAAATGTTCATGCGCTCACCCAATGGATTAATACAGAATTTGAAAAAATATCTTCATTAGATGACTTCAATATACGTGGGGTAAATTTTTCCGGTTATGGCGCCAGTATGGTCAATATAAACGAAACCGGCGAACCCATTACCCCATTGTACAGTTATTTGAAACCGTTTCCTGAAGAACTAAAGGAAAAATTTTATAAAACTTATGGAGGAGAAAGCCTGGTGTCAAAGCAAACTGCTTCGCCTGTGCTGGGCAGTTTAAATTCCGGGTTGCAATTGTATCGGTTAAAGTATGAACAGCCTAAACTGTTTTCACAATTGAAGTACGCACTTCATCTTCCGCAATACCTGAGCTTTATAATTTCTTCAGTTATGGCCTCTGATATAACCAGTGTAGGATGTCATACTCACCTATGGAATTTTGAAAAAAATAAGTACCATGATTGGGTAGTTGCTGAAGATTTACAACATAAACTGGCACCGATTTACAATTTTGATCAAGCTAAGAATATTGTAAGCGGGACGAATAAAATATCTGTTGGTATCGGTTTGCACGATAGTTCTGCCGCATTAATACCTTATCTTAAATTATTCCCTGAGCCGTTTATCTTACTATCTACCGGCACCTGGTGTATTAGCTTAAATCCATTTAATCATTCCACACTTACTGATCATGAATTGCAAAATGATTGTTTATGTTATTTAACCTTCGAAGGAAAGCCTGTAAAGGCTTCCAGGTTATTTGCCGGTAATGAACATGAAGAACAAATAAAAAAATTGGCTGACCATTTTAATAAGGAGGTGAATTATTATACTGAAGTTGAGTATAATCCATCCTGTTTAAATCGTCTTCAACGAATTGATATGCAAAAAAGCAAAGGCAGCACCGCAATGTTACAGCAATCTGTATTTGAAAAAAGAGCGTTAACCGGTTTTCAGTCTTATGAAGAAGCTTATCACCAGCTACTGCTGGATATTGTTTCGCAGCAATATTATTCAACCCAATTGGTTTTAGAAGGTACCCATGTAAAAAGAATTTTTGTGGATGGAGGTTTTGGGAAAAATGAAATTTACATGCATCTGCTTGCTGATGCTTTTCCTGACATTGAAGTGTTTGCTGCCTCGATGGCACAGGCAACAGCATTGGGTGCTGCGCTTTCCATGCATACCTCCTGGAATAAAAAATCCTTACCCAATGATATTATTGATCTGAAATATTATGCATCTGCCCGTCATTCGATCTCGTGATATTGCGCATGTGCATAACCGTTATTTAAAAGAATTTTGAACAGAGATTTTAAAAAGCAAAAAAAAATTCATGAAATTTGAATTCAATCCTGATTATCCGTCTATCGATGATTTAAGAACAAAAGCCAAAGGAAGAATTCCAAAGTTTGCCTTTGATTATCTTGATGGCGGCTGCAATGAAGAAGTTAATCTTTATAAGAATACAGCCGAACTGAGGGAAGTTGAACTCATGCCTGAATACTTAAAAAAATATGGTGGCGTAGATATGAAAACAGAATTGTTCGGCCACGTATATGATGCCCCCTTTGGGATTTCTCCAATTGGTTTACAGGGACTGATATGGCCCAACTCGCCGGAAATACTGGCCAAGGCAGCGTTTGAACATAATATTCCATTTACATTAAGTACTGTAAGCACAAGTAGTATTGAACGCATCAGCGAAATCACCGAAGGAAGAGCATGGTTTCAATTGTATCATCCTGCAGAAGATAGTCTTCGTGACCAACTTGTAAAACGAGCCGAAGCTGCACAATGTCCCGTGCTGGTTATTCTCAGTGATGTTCCTTCTTTCGGATATCGTTCCAAAGAGATAAAAAATGGTTTGGCAATGCCGCCAAGGATGACGCTTAATAATATGCTTCAAATAATGGGCAAACCGGATTGGGCGCTCAAAACGCTTGTTCACGGCCAACCTTCATTCAAGACATTAAAGCCCTATATCCCAAAAGGAATGAATATGCATCACCTGGGATTGTTTATGAATAAAACTTTCGATGGCAGGTTGAATGAAGAAAAAATAGCTGCCATACGTGACTTATGGAAAGGGAAGTTGGTTTTAAAAGGTATCGTAAATGAAGCCGATGTTGATAAAGCCATTAAGCTGGGTGTTGATGGAATAATTGTTTCTAACCATGGCGGCAGGCAGCTTGATGCCGGCCAATCTTCCATTCATTCCCTGGCGAGGATTACAAAAGATTACCAGGATAAAATAAAGATCATGTTAGACAGCGGCTTGAGATCCGGGCCGGATATTGCAAGAGCACTTGCCTCTGGTGCTCAATTTACTTTCCTCGGAAGATCGTTTATGTATGGAGTTGCGGCTCTCGGCAAGGACGGTGGAAATCATACGATCGCTATTTTAAAAACCCAACTTCAACAAGTGATGCAACAAATTTGTTGTGAAAGAGTAGAGGATTTACCGCATCACCTGGTTACGAAATAATAGTGGTTGATATTCCAGAGTAACCAGGTAATGGTCACCACAGTTGAATTGATGCGATTTTTTTAAATGGACAATGAATTTTTTTTTTGGTCGGGATGACTGGATTCGAACCAGCGGCCTCTTCGTCCCGAACGAAGCGCGCTACCGGGCTGCGCTACATCCCGAAAGATTTTGAAATTTTTGTTGGCCCTGCAAATTATTGAACTCTTATTAGCTAAACAAACAATTATTCTTTCCACGGACGAATATGGGTAAAAGGAAGTTTCAGTAAAAAGCCACTGGTTAATTCGGCAGGATTACTATAAGAAGGAACACCCATCACGATTCCTTTTTGCGGTTTGTTTAAATCAAGTGTGTTGTGAATTCTGTCCCATGCAGAAAAAATCACCGGATAATTACTGTCGGTTTTTTGCTTAACATTCGAATGATGGATTCCATGCATTCGGGGTGTTACAATTAATTGGTTCAATCGGTTTTCAAATTTATAGGGCAGTTTCCAGTTTGAATGATGAAATTGTGTTTCCACTTTTGTGTTGTCTGTACTTCCTCCGTCGGTAATAATAATTTCTTTTATCAAATTTCTTTCATCATATTCTCTTATCCATTGAATTGTTTCTCTGATACCTGCTTCTTCATTGTAGGTTGGGATAATTACACTGATCATTTTTTATTTTTTGTAAACAAGGCCGAATAATCTTTCAAATCCGGTTCCCGGTCAATGTCTGATAATGGAGGAAGAAGAAAAACGGAAAGATTTAATCGCATGGCAGTACTAAGTGTTTGTTTTAAAACTTTTTCAGAACTCCACTCAATATTTTCAAAAAGTGAAGGGTAAAATTTCTTCATTCCCAACAGGTAATAACCTCCGTCTTTTGCCGGCCCGAGAACTACATCATCGTCGTTCATTTTTTCGAAAGCAATACTGATAAACTCTTCATTCAATTCAAAACAATCAGTCCCAATGATGATCACTTTATCATAACCGGCAGTAAAAGAACTTTTAAAAGCATTTTTCATTCTATCTTCAAGATCGTTTCCTGACTGTAATTTTTTCTGATAAATATTATTTTCCCACGTATCTTTTTCAACGATTGAATCAGAATAAAAAACGATTTTATCAGCACTGATTTTTTTTGTAATAGCAATCGTATGCTCAATAAGTTTTTGGTAAATAAAAAGCGCTTGTTCATTACCGATAGTTGCTGCAAGCCTTGTTTTTACTTTTCCGTATTCAGGATTTTTTGCGAAAATTATCAACACCTCTTTCATTATAAACTTTTTATGGTTTCTAAAAAAAGCCGAGAAAGTTTTTCATCCGATTTATTGGCGACGGCAATAATTTCTTCAAGTTTTACCGGTTTTAAATTATCGGGATCGCATTCATCGGTGATTACGGAAATTGCTATGCAAGGTATCCCCATGTGATTAGCTGCAATCACTTCCGGCACAGTTGACATGCCCACCATATCTGCACCGGTTATTTTCAGGTAGCGGTATTCAGCTTTTGTTTCAAGATTAGGCCCATGTACTGCTACATAAACTCCTTTCTTCAATTCAATATTTAGTTCGCCGGCTTTTTTCTGCAAAAGACTTACCAATGCGGGATCATAAGGTTCGCTCATGTCGGGAAAACGAGGGCCGAGTTCGTCAAAATTTTTGCCGGTTAAAGGATTTCCATACAACAAATTGATGTGATCTTCGATCATTACCAAATCACCTTTTTTAAAATCCAGGTTAATACCACCGGCCGCGTTGGATAAAAATATTTTTTGTACGCCGAGCAATTTCATTACACGCAAAGGAAAAACAATCTGGTCGGGTGAATATCCTTCATACGCATGAAAGCGCCCCTGCATCAGCAATACCTCTTTCTCACCAATCATTCCGTAAACAAGGTTGCCCTTATGAAATTCTACGGTAGATACCGGAAAACCCGGAATCTCTGAATAAGGAATTGTTTCTTTTACCTCTACAAAATCAATGATCTTGTTAAGCCCGGTTCCTAATACAATTCCAATATCGGCTTTTTCAATGCCTCTTAAAACCAATGATTCTTTTGCTTTAATTATTTTTTCCATTTTATACGTTTATTTTTTTCTTTCGAAGTTAAATGTTTGTTTTTAGCCTGATCTTAAGGATGCAAAAGAGTTAACGCCCTAATAATTATTATGCAGTAATTATTAGGGCATTTGAGTTATAAAAAAATAAAGAAAAGGGGCCGGTAAATTATCTGAAAAAATTATTACTTCGCATATACAGCAGGTTTTTGCCTTCTTCGTACAAAGTGTTTGTTCTCATTGATCAGTAATCTGAAATCAAGTTCAGCCACTTGCCTCTTACATTCGGATTGCACTATTTTATTAAAAACCTTTATGCCGGTGGAATCAAACGGGTTGTTTTGCAGTAAATCCAATAAAAGAATTTCGAACGATGCAGATGGGAGCCACTCTACATCACGCTTGTAGCCCATTACTGCCAGCACTTCTGTCTGGTCCATAAAATTTTGCACTCTTTTTTTGCTGAGGTTTAAAGTGGAGCAGCTTCCAAAATGAATGATAGAGCGTGAGCAGGTACTGCCGATTAAATTTCCTAGATCGATCAATGTAATCTTTTCTTTTCCCACTCTTATAAAACCAGGTTCGCCATGAAAACCGAGATAAAGAATGGGATATTTATTGCAAAAAGATTTTGTTTTCCAACGGTTGATCGAATATTCAAATTCGGCTTTGGTATTGCACCTGTGGTGGATAAAAGGCATGTTACTGTGCTTGCCTACCAATTCAAGTACCGGAGTAACAGAAATTAAATCCCTGTGATCGCCATACCAAAATCCTTCCAAACAAAACACACCCTTAGGTTTATTTCTCATTATGAGTTAAAATTATAGAAATTAGCGATAGAAATTTAAATGGGCTGGTAAGGCGTTTTTAATCGGCTCAATTTTAGAATTGAAACGTAAAAAAACAACTAAATTAGTAAAGCAACAAATAAATAAGTGGCGATTGGAAGAAAATTACAGTAAACCCATAAATAATTACAATTTTTGTTTTGAGCCGCAAACGGGTAAACAATGAAGGTTTAATCCCTATTTTTACAAACAATATCTGAAACACAATAGAATATATTTTTTTAATATTTATTAGTTATTATGAACCAATTGAAAACCTTGGTGTTCCTGATTTTAATGTATGTTTTGATTTCCTCCTGCGGCCATCAGCAAAAAATAAATGGTTACCATTTTGAAACCAGGAAAGAAATTGAAGTAAGGCGCGGAGCGGTAGTTTCTGCAAGCCCAATTGCCAGCCAGGTAGGTGTAAGTATTTTAAGGCAGGGCGGAAACGCTATTGATGCCGCCATTGCTACCCAACTTGCCTTAGCAGTGGTCCATCCGAGTGCGGGAAACATCGGTGGTGGCGGGTTTAGTATTATCCATTTAAAAAAAGGTCAAAATATTGCTATTGATTTCAGGGAAAAAGCGCCGGGTGGAGCTTCCCGTGATATGTACCTTGATTCTAACGGTAATGCCCAATTGAACTTGTCTCAAAACAGCCCGCTTGCAGTGGGTGTTCCCGGTTCTGTAGCCGGAATTTTTGCCAGTATGAAGTATGCAAAACTTCCCTTTAAAAAGCTGATCCAGCCTGCCATTGACCTTGCAGAAAACGGGTTTGTTCTTGCGCAGGGAGAAGCTGAAAGCCTCAATGATATTAAAGAGCACTTGCTGAAAATGAATGCCGTGGCTCCTGTATATGTAAAGGATTCGCCGTGGAAAACCGGTGATACTTTAATTCAAAAAGACCTTGCTAATACTTTAAAGAGAATGCGGGATTATGGCGCCAAAGGATTTTATGAAGGAGAAACGGGACAGTTAATTGCTGCGCAAATGAAAAAAGACAATGGCCTGATCACCGAAGAAGATTTGAAAAATTACCAGGCAAAAGAAAGATCTCCCATTGTTTTTGATTACAAAGGAAACACCGTGGTTTCAATGCCTTTGCCAAGCAGCGGCGGAATTATTTTAGAACAAATGTTGAAGATGAGCGCGATGGAAAATCTCGGCAAAATGAATTATGGAACCTTAGCTTCTGTTCAATTGATGTCAGAAGTGGAAAGGCGTGCTTTTGCAGACAGGGCCAAATATTTGGGCGATCCTGATTTTGTGAAAGTGCCCGTAAAGACTTTGGTGAGTGATGCCTATCTTAAAAAAAGGATGAGCGATTACGATCCAAATAAAGCCGGAAACAGCAAGGATACCAAAGAAGGATATATTATCGAAGGTGAAGAAACCACGCACTTTGATGTGGTGGATAAAGACGGCAATGCGGTTTCTGTTACTACCACTTTGAATGGTGGTTTTGGAAGCGGAATTGTGGTAAAAGGTGCCGGTTTTTTATTGAATAATGAAATGGATGACTTTAGTGCCAAACCGGGCGTTCCTAATATGTTTGGTGCCGTCGGAGGTGAAGCCAATGCAATCGCTCCAAATAAAAGAATGCTGAGCAGCATGACGCCAACGATTGTTTTAAAAAATAACCAACCCTATATTGTTGTTGGCACTCCAGGAGGAACAACGATTCCTACCAGTGTTTACCAAACGATTGTCGACATGGTAGATTTTAAAATGTCACCCAAACAGGCAGTTGATTCTCCCAAATTTCACCAGCAATGGTTGCCTGATGTAATTTTTGTAGAAAAGGATTTTAATAAAAATACAATAGAAGAATTAAAAAAAATGGGGTATAAAATTTCTGTGAGAGGCTCTATCGGCAGAACAGAAGTGATTGAGGTTAAGGATAAAAAAATCATTGCTGTTGCAGATTACAGGGGAGATGACGGAGCGGTGGGATATTGAGATTAATTGGTACGCATGGTAATTATCAAGTACTTTTATTGAATAATTCTTTCATTCAAAACTGTTGCAACGTATGGCTTTTGATATGCTAAAAAACTTTCTTTTTAAGAGAAAAACTTCACTTTTATTCTTGTTGGTGGCCGGTCAATTATCGGTAAATGCACAGGATTTACCGATTAATCCAAAGCTCCTGAAAGGTGACTGGAATGCACATTGGATTACTTGTCCCGGTGTACCTGCGAAAGCCTATGGTGTGTATCATTTTAGAAAAACATTTGGTTTGCGTGAACAACCTTCCCGTTTTATTATTCATGTTTCAGCAGATAACCGTTATGTTTTATTTGTAAATGGAAAAGAAGTAGGACGTGGGCCGGCGCGAAGTAGTTTATACAATTGGAATTTCGGCACGTATGATATTTCCTCCTTTCTTAAAGCAGGAAGAAATGTAATAGCGGCGCTGGTTTGGAATATGGGAGAATATGCACCTGTTGCACAAATTTCTGCACAGACAGGTTTTTTATTACAGGCCGATAAGAATGCAGAAGAAGTAGCCAATTCAGATAACAGTTGGAAGGTTTTGCACGATACCGCTTATGCGCCTTGTGCTACAAATATGGGCGCCGAGTTGCATACTTATATGGTAGTTGGGCCGGGCGACGAAGTACATGCAAATGCTTATCCATGGAATTGGGAAGAACCGGGATATAATGACAGTGCATGGCAAAATGCCGAAGTGGTAAATACGCCGGTGGTTACCGCAGGTTATGGTTCTGACAACATCTGGACACTTGCCCCGGGAAGTATTCCTCAAATGGAAGAAAAAATGCAGCGGATGGCGGTGGTGCGCAGTAAACAAGGAAATAATGAGAATTCTGATTTTCTAAAAGGTGGAAATTCACTAACGGTTGCCGCACACTCGAAAATAAGTATTTTGATCGACCAATCTTTTGAAACGATTGGTTATCCTGTGCTGAAAGTAAGCGGAGGCAACGGTTCCAAAATTAAACTGACCTATGCAGAAGCGTTATTCGATTCAAAAGGACAAAAAGGAAACCGCAATGTGGTTGAAGGAAAAACGATGAAAGGTCTGTATGATATTTTTTATCCCGACGGAGGAAAGGAGAGATCTTTCAGTCCGTTGTGGTTAAGAACGTGGCGCTATATTCAATTGGATATTGAGACAGGAGATGAGCCTCTTACTTTGGATGATCTTTACGGAATTTATACCGGTTACCCTTTTGTGCAAAAAGCTTCTTTTGCATCCAACGATTCTTCTCTTGAAGATATATGGAAAGTCGGCTGGCGCACGGCAAGATTGTGTGCCGGTGAAACTTATTTCGATTGCCCTTACTACGAGCAATTGCAGTACGAAGGCGATACACGTATTCAATCTTTGATCTCTTTGTACAACACCGGTGATGACCGTTTGATGCGAAAAGCGATTAATGATTTTTATATTTCGCGGGTACCAACGGGCCTTACTCAAGGCCGTTTTCCGAGCAGTAGGCTACAGGTAATTCCGCCTTTTTCATTGTTCTGGGTTTCGATGTTGCACGATTACTGGATGATCAGGCAGGACGATGCATTTTTAAATAAATATTTAGATGCTGCTAATTTGGTTTTGAAATGGTACGAACAGCATATCGACCCAGCTAATAAAATGCTTGGCCCAATGGATTGGTGGAGTTTTGTTGATTGGAACGATGCCTTCCCCGGCGGAACGCCGCCCGGCGCCAACGACGGGCATTCCGCAGTCATTTCTTTGCAATATGCTTATACGCTCCGGCAGGCTGCACAACTGTTTAATTATTTTGGGAGAAAAGAAGATGGCGCTCATTATTTACAACTCGCGAACGAACTTTCAAAAAGTGTTTATCAGCATTGTTTTGATAAAACTAAAATGGAAATGGCCAATACGCCTGAGAAAAATTCCTACAGTCAGCATGCCTCGATCATGGCGATACTTGCCGATGCTATTCCTGCAGCAGACGAACAAAAAGTGATGAAAAATATTTTGTACGACACTTCCTTAAGCCAGGCAACTTTTTATTATCGCTTTTATCTAACAAGAGCCATGGTTAAAGCCGGTATGGCGGATTTGTATTATTCTCAATTAACGCCGTGGCGCGATATGCTAAAGATCGGCCTCACCACTTTTGCTGAAAAACCTGATCCTACAAGATCTGATTGCCACGCATGGTCAGCCAGCCCTGAATATGATTTTTTGGCTACTATTTGTGGTATTATGCCTGATGCGCCAGGATTTAAAAAGGTTCGCATCGAGCCTGCACTGGGAGAGTTGACGGAAGTAAAAGGAACAATGCCTGTGCCCGATGGTATGATAACAGTAACGCTTACCCGAAAAAATAAAAACGGAATTGAAGGAGAAATTATTCTTCCTGGAAAACTAACCGGAAGGTTTATATGGAATGGAAAAGAAATTGCATTGCATGGCGGAAGACAGAAGGTTAGTTTGTGATCTAAGCAATAAAATAGTCCGGCTAAATAATTCAAGAATAATAAAATGGCCAATACCGCCGATTTGCATATCGAAGATGAAATACTTCCCTTATTTGATTTTACTTTTAATGTATTCTCCGGTAAAGCGGTGCGCAGGTTAATCATGGAGCCGCCGGGCAAAATGGAAGAAATATTGTACCGGCACAAAATACTAAAAGGATATATTGCCAACTACGAAATTTGGAAAGACTATTCTTTTTCGCGTTTCAATTTAGCAGAAATATATGACTTCTTTCAAACCTTTGGCGAGGGTGATTTTTCCGCAGAAAATATGAAATGGAAGCTTAGGTTTTCTGAGAAGGAACGGGCCCAACGAAGAGGAAGACTCATTTTGCTTGTCCGGCTTTTTAGCAAGATCCAGGCAGATTACCTTGGTAAAATTGACACTACACTTTTTCCCCCGGAATATGCTGCTGAACTGGATTTGCTCAATCGCTTTTTGTTAGATTTTAATGTAGCGCATTACGAAAAGATTTATGAGAAAAAGAAAACTTTACAGGTGGTTCACATTGTGGAACTGATGGCTATCATCACTGAAAAAGTAACTAACGGGCAGGTGGAATCATTTTGGAATCGCTGGTTTTTATTTGAGGCTTATCTTTCTATAAGCAAAGGCATTGCAGCGCACGGATTTGTATTTCCTTCTTTTGAAACTTCTGCCTTTTCCATACAGGGACTTTATCATCCGCTGTTGAAAAATCCGGTCACGAATGACATAACCGCTACCCGAAATGTAATTCTTTTGACCGGACCAAATATGTCGGGCAAATCCACTTTTTTAAAATCAGTTAGTTTGTGTGTTTACCTTGGCCATGCCGGGCTTGCCGTACCGGCTACCAAAGCGGTTATTCCTTTTTTTGATAACATCTCAGTGGCCATCAACCTCACAGATAGTATCGTAAGCGGTTACAGCCATTTTATGACGGAAATTATTACTTTAAAAAATGTGGTGGAAGAAGCGTTGCAGGGCAAAAAATGCTTTGCAGTTTTTGATGAATTATTCCGCGGAACCAATATTGAAGATGCCCTGGAAATAAGTATGGCTACCATAAAAGGCCTTACCAAATTTACCAACTCTTACTTTTTTATTTCCACTCATCTGCATCAGTTAAAAGCAATGGAAGAGATCAATAATGGCAAGGTGGCGACTTGTTTTATTGAATGCCAGTTAGAGGAAGGCATACCCACGTTCACTTATAAATTGAAAGAAGGTTGGTCAGATTTAAAAATAGGCCGCATATTATTTGAAAAGGAAGGGCTGAATGAAATGTTGAAATAATGTAGGCTGCCATTGATTTTCCTACTGCTGCCGGCGTCCTCGCCAACAACAGCAGGTCTTTTTTTCTATAATCTTGCCAACAATAATTTCCGATTGTTTTCTCAAAACTTTTATTGACCTTTAGTAAAACTTTTCTTAAAGTGAAAGTAAAATTTTACGGCGTACGTGGCTCACTGCCTGTATGTGGCAGAGAATTTGAAAGATATGGAGGTAATACAACCTGTATAAAGATACTACGCGAAAAAGTGAACCGGATTGCCATACTGGATGCGGGGACCGGCATCAGGAAATTAGGAAAAGAAATAATTGAAGAAGGCGTAAACCAACCGTTAATAAACATTGTTTTCTCTCACTTCCATTGGGATCACATCCAGGGATTCCCGTTTTTCCTGCCGGCCTATAATCCTAATCAAAAAATTGGCATACTGGCAATAGGCAGGAAGGGCGAGGCGCATGACCTGAAAGGAATTTTTTCACAGCAAATGCAGGAAGAATATTTTCCCATACAAATGGAAAGGATGGGGGCGCAATTCGATTTTTTATCTTATGGCGACGAGGAGGTGATCCAGGGCGCTTTCGTAAAATCGATACCACAATTTCATAAACGTTCCGGAGGCTCTTATGGTTTCAGGTTGGATGACGAGGGGGCTTCATTAGTAGTATGCACCGATCTGGAATATGTAGATGGAATAATAGACCCGGCTATAATAGCCTTTGCAAAAGATGCGGATGTATTAGTCCACGACGGACAATTTACTACAGAAGAATACCAAAATAAATTTAAAGGGTGGGGACACGCTACGTGGGAACAGGCCGTGGAGGTGGCGTTACAGGCCAATGTGAAAAAATTGATTATCACGCATCACGATCCTGACCACGATGATGAATTCCTTGATGACCTTGAAAAAAAGTGTCAAAAAGTTTTTCCCAACTCATTATTCGCTAAAGAAGGAATGGAGATTTTAGTTTGAATAAAATATTGTAATTCTCGTTCCGGTTAGTTATATTTTTTTTATCATTTCATCAGATCATCGGTTTCATTCGTAGCCACAACCCCATATTTTATGGCCTCCTCAAGTACATCAAGGTTAATATCCTTTAAAGTTTTGAACCTGATGCAATACCCGGTTACATTCGCTTTGCCCAATTTTTCCCCATACGTTTGGGCTAAGTATTTTTTATCTTCAACACCAAGGATGTACACAGAGATGCCGGTTGTGTTGGCGCTCATACCAATCTGATAAAACTCCCTCGTGGATCCATCGGCATATTTCATCGTGTAAAATCCGTATCCGATATTAGGATTGGAAACGGTTTTGTTTTCACTGTTTTTACCATCAAGGAACCATAATCTACACCCGGGCATTAGCTGCAGAATGCGGCTGTGCAACATTTGCATGTCGCTGCGTTTTGGTTCGGGCTGGCTGGTAATATACTCTTTGATTTGTTGTTGTGCATTCATATTTAGTCTGATTCTTTGCAGTGAAAAGAGTTAAAACATAAATTTTTATTCTTAAAGCCATTGGCGAAGTCGCCAACAACAGCAGGTTTTTTTAGCGAAAAATAAATGATCTTAATTATCAACAATAGGTGGCTGGCTACTTCAAGTAGTCTGCCACCTTATACTCTATCTTGTCTTAAAAAACTTTGCCAAACTGTTCAGGTTCGTCGAATGCTTTTGCTTTTTCTTTTGCCTTGATGCAAAAGAAACAAAAAATCAAGGAAAACCCGATCGCTCCGCGCGTTTTTCCTTGCCGGCGCGCGGCAAAAGCCATTTGATAATTCCGGACTTCCGAGGCTTTCCATCAATTATTTTTACCTGCAGCATTCGGATCAAAATCCACCATCCATTCAATACCATATTTGTCTCTAAAACATCCAAAATAAGAACCCCACGGACTGTCTCCAATCGGTCCTTCAATTTGACCTCCGGCCGAAAGGCCATTAAATAATTTGTCTGCTTCTTCCTTACTTTCTGCACTGATGGCTATTTTAGACCTGTTTTCGTTTTCATTTGTTTTTCCCAAAATTTCCGGAACGTCATTGCCCATTAGAGTGTTGTTGCCGATAGGCAAAGCGATATGCATTATTTTATTGGCCTCGTTTTCTGCGATCGGAATTTCGGCGCCTGACAGATCTTTGAAACGCACGACTGTTGCGAATTCTCCGCCAAATACGGATTTGTAAAAGGTAAATGCTTCTTCGGCGTTTCCGTTAAAGTTGATGTGAGGATTGATAAGTGCCATAGTTTTTGTTATTTAAATGGTTATTTATTTTTTTTCTGCGGCTGTTGGCGTCCCTGCCAAAAGCTAATGCTCAAGTTGTTTTTTAAAAAATGAATGTTATTAACAAGATTGTTGTTGGGGACGCCAACAACAGCGTGAACCTGCGTTTTTGTTTCAACAGAAGTTTTAAAAAGGTAAATCATTTTTTGGATAAAGTTGCCAGCAGGTTTTCAAGATTGCTCAACGACATCTTCATTCCTATGGTGAAGCCTTCAAGTATCCTCTCTAACCTTTCAAGCGATTCATTATAAATAGTGATGTTTACTTTTGTGGTTTGGCCATTTTCGGTGAAAGTATGATCCCATTCAGAGCCGGGCAATTGAGGGTTTTCATCTTTATCTGCAAAAGCATTGTACATTTTAAAGTTGGTCTTCGGGGTGATGGAAGTATACTCCTGTAATGCCCAATGCTCTTGTCCCTCAGGGCTTATCATAGCATAAAACCTTTTTCCGCCCACTTTAAAATCCTGGTATTTCGTTTTTGCGGTCATTGGTTTAGGTGGCAACCATTGGTCAAGTAATTCTGCTTTGGTAAAAGCGTCCCATACCAGCGAAAGGTCGGCATCAAATTCTCTTTTTATAATTACCGTTTTTGCTGCTTTGTCAACGGTAAAATCCAGTTCTGAATTAGTACTCATTTGTTTTGTTTTTTTAAGTTTGATAATACCTGGTCCAATTGATTAAACCGGGTTTCCCAAATCTTACGATATTGTTCCAGCCATTTATCTATTTCTTTCATTTTTTCAATTTCAAGAGAATAGTAAATTTCCCTGCCCTGCGATTCCTGTTTTACCAGTTCGCATTCTGTGAGGATGCGTAAATGTTTCGACACTGCCTGCCGGGTGGTGTTGAAGTTTTCAGCAATGGCGTTGGGAGTCATCGCCTGTAAGGCAATCAGTGCAATAATCGCCCGCCTTGTAGGATCTGCTATCGCCTGGAATATATCGCGCCTCATTGGTAAATTTTATTTAAGAAATCATTCGGTTGCAAATATATGTGCAACTTTTCGGTTTCGCAAATATTTTTTTGTATTTTTTTTCTTTTAGTGGAAGCTTTTATACGGAATGACACTCAAGTTTTCAACACCTGTGAATATTTTTTATTTAATTTTATCGTAGTAAAAAATACCTTGACGCTTATTGAGATCCTCACGATTGAAAACTAACTGTTGATCCAAAATAAAAATAGAGGGAATTTGTTGGTTTACTGGTTGTGATGTTTTTGGACCGCAGAAACAAAATGAATTGTGGTTTTGGGTATTAAATGTTATAACCATCAATACGAGTATTCGCAGAAGAGATAAGCAGCCTACTAATTTAGAAACAGAAGATAATAAACCATCACAAATGATCGACTCATTATCTATAAGAAATATTGCGACTTTTGACGAGGTTGGTGTCCAATTGACCAACCTGAAAAAGATAAACTTTATTTACGGTGCAAATGGTTGTGGCAAAACAACAATAACCAAAGTTGCCAACAATCCAATAGACACTCTATACGCTAATTGTTCAATTATTTGGAAGAACGGAATCCCAATAAAGGTATTAGTTTATAACAAAGATTTTCGGGATAAAAATTTCGGAAAAGGAACAATTGACGGCGTTTTTACTTTAGGACAAGCTACGAAAGAAGAAATTGAAGCTATCCAAAAAATGCAAAAAGAACTTTCTGAAATTAAAGATAAAGGGATCAAGAAAAAAGATTCTCTAACAAAATTATTAAATGACAAAATTGAACTGGAAAACGAATTTAAAGAAGCTGTTTGGGTAGAGATTTATAAAAAATACGAAACCGACTTTAAGGAAGCATTTGTCGGAGTATTAAAAAAGGAATCATTTAAAACAAAAATTCTCGAAGAGTTTAAAAGCAATAAAACGGCTTTAAAAACTTACGAAGAACTTAAAGAAAAAGCAAAGACAATATTTGGAAAAACACCAACCGTCATTCCTTTAATTACAGCAATTAACTTTGACAGACTAATCGAAATTGAAGAAAATAAAATTTGGCAAAAGAAAATAATTGGAAAAGCGGATATAGAAATAGCAAAACTAATTCAAAAACTAAGTCTAAATGATTGGGTAAATGAAGGACGTACATATTTGCAAGACAATGAAACCTGTCCATTTTGCCAAGAGCAAACAATCACAAAGGAATTTAGAACCCAATTGGAAGATTACTTTGATGAATCGTTTACAACTGATACTGGAATTGTAAAAACACTTTCAGAAGAATACAATCGACTTGCTTTAAATCTTTCAAATATTCTGCAACAAATTGAATCATCCGAAAAGTTAAATACTGAAACCAAATTAAATATTGAAACATTTTCAGCTTATTTAAAAACAGTATCAAGCCAATTCATTTCTAACAAGGAACTATTAAATAACAAAGCAAAAGAGCCAAGCAGAAGCGTTGATTTAATATCGGTTAAGGAACAGATAGAAAATATTCAGCAAATAATAACAGATGCCAATATTCTAATCAATGAACACAATACAATTGTTACAAATTACACAACAGAAAGAAGTGATTTGATAAAAGGGATTTGGAAATACCTGGCTGAAGAAAACAACACAAAAATTTCAACTTTCAATAAGAAAGTAGATGGCTTACAACGAGGCATTGACGCTTTGCAGAAGCAGCATCAAGAATTACAGACAAATTATCTTGCAAAAAATAAACAAATAAAAGAGGCAAATAAAAATGTTACAAGCGTTCAACCTTCTGTTGACGAAATCAACAAGACACTAAAGTCATATGGTTTTTTGAATTTTGAAATAGTTCCCTCTAAAACCGAAAAAAATCAATACCAGATTCATCGTGAAGATGGAACTATCGCAGAATCGACACTCTCCGAAGGTGAAATTACTTTTATCACATTTTTATATTTCCTTCAATTATCAAAAGGAAGTACTGCACAAGAAACAATAACAGAAGAACGAGTTTTAATAGTAGACGACCCTATTTCAAGTTTGGATAGTAATGTTCTTTTTGTGGTAAGTTCATTAATCAAGGAAATCATTAAGAAAGTAAAAAAAGATGAAGGCAACATTAAACAACTGATTCTTCTAACACATAATGTATATTTTCATAAAGAGGTATCTTTTATTGACGGAAGAACACCCGAAAATGTCGACACCTTCTTTTGGATTCTAAGAAGGAATAAAAATACTTCAGCAATTCAGCCTTATGAAATGAAAAACCCTATACACAATTCTTATGAGTTACTTTGGAACGAATTAAAGAATAGGAAAGACTTATCCGGGATTACCATTCAAAACACAATGCGTAGAATCATTGAAAACTATTTCAAGATTTTAGGTAAGTACGGAGATGATGATTTAATAAAACATTTTGAAAACCACCAAGAGCAAGAAATATGTAGGTCTCTCATTTGTTGGATAAATGATGGCTCACATAGTATACCTGATGACTTATTTGTTGAACAAAACGACTCAACGGTTGAAAAATATTTTGAAGTGTTTAGAAAGATATTTGTTCAAATGGGACATCCAGAACATTATAAAATGATGATGGGTGAGATTTGACACCAGAAGTGCCTGTTATTGTACTGCTCCTTCGCCGGTGTTACTTATTTCAGATTTTTACCAACTCGAGTGAAGAGGTGCCCCCTTATGGTCCGACCAACAGCCAAAATAAAAATCCCTCAAAAAACTTTGTTTACTCCTAAAAAGCAAAATTCAATACATTTATCCACTAAAACATTTTTGCTGATACTTTTATGATTTACAAAACCCACCATCAATGAAAAAAATAGTTGTACTTGGTCTTTTACTTATGTGCTTAGGAGAAGTTTTCGCTCAATCGCAGGAACCGCCTGAGTTTTGGGAAAATGAAAAACTTAATGAATACAACCGGCAACCGATGCACGCTACTTATTTTGCTTTTGAAAATAAAAACCTCGCTTTACAAGATAGCATGCAGCAATCAAAATATTTTCAGTCGCTGGATGGCAGTTGGAAATTTAAATGGGTAGACAAACCGGCTGATCGCCCTTTGGGTTTTTGGAAGACGGATTATAATGACAGCCATTGGGTAAATTTTAAAGTGCCTGCAACATGGGAAGTAAACGGTTATGGAATTCCTATTTATACCAACATAAAATATGACTTTGGATATTTAATGAATCCTGATCCGCCGCACGTTCCGCATCAATACAATCCTGTTGGATCTTACCGCAAAGAAATCATGGTGGATAAAAGCTGGGATGGGAAAGATATTTATATCCAGTTTGGCGCAGTGCGTTCCTGCTTTTATTTGTGGGTGAATGGCCAATGGGTGGGTTACAGCGAAGACAGTAAACTGCCTGCGGAATTCGATATTACTAAATACCTGAAGCCGGGGCAAAAAAATCTTATTGCTTTCCAGGTGTATCGCTGGAGCGACGGAACGTATATTGAAGACCAGGATATGTGGCGGCTGGCAGGTGTAAATCGTGATGTATATATGTATGCGCGAAACAAAGTTCATATTCGTGATGTGCAGATCATTCCTGATTTGACAGATAATTATAAAAACGGGAACTTGAATATCAGTCTTGATTTTTTAAACAACAATGATCCCGCGCTAAAAAATTATAAAGCTTCTTTTGAATTGTTGGATGCAACCGGAAAAACGATAAAGAAAAAATCCGTTTCGCTTACTGATTCTGTAAAATTTAAAAATGTAAATATTTATCTAAAGGATCCGAACAAATGGACTGCCGAAACACCTTATTTATATACCGTGCTTACTACGTTAATGGATAAACGCGGAAAAGTGATTGAAGTAATTCCGCAAAAAACAGGATTTAGAAAAGTGGAAATAAAAGACGGTGCGTTGTATGTAAATGGAAAGGCGATTCTGATAAAAGGAGTTAACCGTCATGAAATGGATCCCATTACCGGGCAGGTGATCAGTAAAGAACGAATGGAGCAGGACGTGAGGATCATGAAAGAAAACAATATTAATGCGGTGCGGACTTCGCATTATCCCAATGATCCTTATTGGTACCAATTGTGCGACAAATATGGTTTGTATGTAGTAGATGAAGCCAATCTTGAATCGCACGGAATGGGTTTCGGCGCTAATTCTTTGTCCAGGAAGCCGGATTGGTTTTTACAACATTTTCAAAGAGATTCGAGAGCAGTGGAACGCGATAAAAATCATCCTTCGGTAATTGTTTGGTCGATGGGAAATGAAGCTGGAATGGGCATCAATTTTGAAAAATGTTATGAATGGATCAAACACCGCGATCCCTCACGACCCGTGGAATACGAGCCTGCAAGCGCTACTGATTTTTCTGATATTTATTGCCCGATGTATCCATCGCCGGATGATATGGTGCATCATGTAAAATACGATTCGGCCAGCAATCACAAGCCTTTTATCCTGGTGGAATA
This sequence comes from Bacteroidota bacterium, assembly GCA_028876495.1. GTDB lineage: Bacteria > Bacteroidota > Bacteroidia > Chitinophagales > Chitinophagaceae > Ginsengibacter. Next base: position 2,278 of record JAGWRO010000064.1, on the reverse strand, counting down.
TGCACATGCGATGGGAAACACCGATGGTAATTTTAATGATTATTGGGATACCATCAGAAAATATTATCCCAAAATGCAGGGAGGATATATCTGGGATTTTGTAGACCAGGGATTTTTAAAAGTTACCGACAGGGGCGATTCCATCTGGGCGTATGGCGGCGATTATGGAGTAGATATGCCGAGTGATCAGAACTTCAATTGCAACGGGCTGGTAGCGCCTGATCGTTCATTGCATCCGCAAATACTGGAAGTAAAAAAGGAATATCAAAATATTTTTACTCTACCGGAAGATGTGATGGTTGGAAAGATTAAAGTGTACAATGAAAATTTCTTTAAAAACCTGGATGATGTATACATGGATTGGGAATTGGTAGCCGATGGAAAGGTGATTCAAAAAGGCAAAGTTGACAACTTAAGAGTTGGGCCGCATGAGACTTCAACCATAAACCTGAATTATAAACTGCCAAAAGTTGGTTATAAAGAAATCTTTTTGGATGTATATTATAAAACGAAATCAGCCGAAGGTTTAATTCCTGCCAATTGGGAAATAGCCAAAGACCAATTGACTTTATACAGCCATTTGGAAAAGAATATAGAAGTTCCCGAAGGAAGTGATTTGCGTGTGCACGTTACCGATAGTTCGATAAATGTTGGCAATGATAAAGTAAAATATTCTTTTAATCACAAAGATGGATTGTTGCATCAATACATAGTTGATGAGAATGAATTTATAAAAGAGGGTTACGATTTAAAACCGAATTTCTGGCGACCGCCAACAGACAATGACTTTGGCGCTAACCTGCAGAAACATTTGATCAACTGGAAAAGAGCCAGCCATACTTATACGCTTCTTGGTTTTACTATTGATTCTTCCGATAGTAAAAACATCAAATTAGATATGCACTATTCTTTACCGGATGTGTACGCTTATTTGGATATCAGTTATGAAATGAATGGCGATGGCATTATTAAAGTAAAAGAATGCATGCATGCTGATCCGTCAAAGCAGGAACCGATGCTGTTTAAATTTGGTATGCAAATGATGTTGCCGAAAGAATACAGCAACATGGAGTGGTATGGTCGCGGCCCTTCTGAAAATTATTGGGACAGGAAAGATGCGGCTTTTGTTGGGGTGTATAATCAAACAGTAGATCAACAATTTGGCAATTACGTAAGGCCGCAGGAAACCGGCAATAAAACAGACGTGCGGTGGGTAAAACTTACTAATGAAAAAGGGAGAGGTTTGATGATCGCCGGCGATACGGTTTTAAATATTTCAGCAAGGCATTATCTGGATGAAGACCTTGATGAAGGGCTTGAAAAACATAACGCCCATCCAGGTGAATTAAAGCAAAGGGATTTAACTACATTGAGTATTGATTTGGAACAAACTGGTGTCGGTGGTATTAATTCCTGGGGGACATGGCCTTTAAAACAATACCGGATGGAGTATAAAGATTATAGTTATTCGTTTGTGATAAGACCGGTGGAATAGGCGGGCGGGATGCTGGATGGCAGATACTGGATGCTGGATGCTGGATGTCTGAATTTTTATTTTATTTACCTCTCAAATACGTAAAGCTCATGAGAAAAAATGGTGTAAAAAATTTATTGCAATGTGCATCGCTATTGTTTCTGATTTCTTTGTTTATTGCTTCCTGTAAACCAACAAAAAAATACGAGACCTGGCAGGTTTATGGGGGAAATAAAGAAGCCAATCATTATTCTTCATTAAACCAAATTGACACTTCAAACGTTGGCCGGCTGAAGGTTTCATGGATTTATCATACACATGATGCCGATAGCGCCATGACACAAATACAGGTAAATCCGATTGTGATTGATTCGGTTTTATATGGCGTTTCTCCCAAATTAAAACTCTTTGCTTTAAATGCCGCAAGCGGAAAAGAAGAATGGGTTTTCAATCCAATGGATGACAGCGCGGTCAAAGCAAAAGGCCCCGGATTTTTTAGTATGAATGTTTGCAGGGGCGTTACTTATTATACAGACGGGAAGGATGACAAAAGAATTTTTTATTCAGCGAATTCACAACTGTATTGCATTAATGCGCTAACCGGAAAACCGGTGTCTTCTTTTGGAACGGATGGGAAAATTGATTTGCACAATGATCTCGGAAGGGACTTTTCCAATTATTATATAGCAGCTACTTCTCCCGGAATAATTTATAAAGACCTGATCATTATCGGAGCCCGTGTTTCCGAAGAAGCGGATGCGGCTCCCGGCTATATCAGGGCTTACGATGTGCATACCGGAAAGT
>JAGWRO010000063.1 GCA_028876495.1 Bacteroidota bacterium | reverse complement strand
TATCTTTGAAATACAAATCGAATCACCCATAACAAAAAACAAAGTAAGAAAAACCCTTTTGCTTACTCAAGAACAAAAGGATTTAGCAAGATTATTCAATTTTTAAATTGCGGTGTCCCAGTGCGGAAGTCAGGAAAAATTCCAATTGATTGTTGTTTTACTAAGGTGAGATAGAATGTTTTTATAAAATAGCAATTTGTAATATTTGTGGTTTTACTGTTTTACTTCAGGTTGATAAGTTAGTTTGCTATCTACAATTCTTGCCGGCTGCGTGTAGGGGTGTTCTTCTTCCTTTTTAACTCCCATAATATGCCAGACTTTCCATCCCCGATTTTTTAAATAATCAGAAACCATTGAGCGATGACAACGCCACCAAACAGCTTCCGAACACATATAAGCAACTCGTTTCTTTGCTGCAATTTCCTCAAGATCTTTGATTCCCTCTTCGAAATCCGTGGTTTCCATATAATCGGCATAACTGCGAAAAGCGATGTGACGCCATGAAGTATTTTTTGAATCACGGTTTCCCTTTCTTCTTCCGCCTAATTTTTTTAAATGAACATATTCAATTCCGTTTGCAGGCAAAGAGATTTCTAAAACTTCTTTATTAAAATGCGGAAATTTTCGCGATCCCGGAAAACTCCTTATGTCTGCTACCGTTTCTATTTCAAAAGAATGCAATAGGTTGACGAACTCTTCCAATGTGCGCGTGGAATGGCCGATCGTCCAAATATTTTTGTCTTTTGCCGATTCCTTAATCATTTATCTTTTCTTAAGTTGATATCATTATTGTGCAAGCTTTAATCTCCTGGCTTTTTCTTTTGCTCTTTTACTTGTTTTTTTAAAGGCTGGTATAAATGAAAGAAGAGTAATTATTCCGGCCACTCCTTCTGCCAAAACGGTAAAAGGCGCACTGGTTAAATGCGCTAAAAAACCAACGATCAAACTACCAACAGGAAGCATTCCTCCAAATGCCATTGCATAATAACTAATTACCCGGCCACGCATGTTTTCTTCAACATTTGTTTGTAAATAGGTATTGGTGGTAGCAATAAAGGCCAACAAACCTGCTTCGCCTGCCATAAGAATAACCAAAGAAAGCGGTAAATAAGTAACGTAAGAAAACAGCATAAGAGCCACTGAAACCAGCATTCCCGCGCCGATCATTACTTTCAATAAATTTCTTCCGGCGTGAAGCCTGGCAACATAAATCGCACCCATCATTGCGCCCAATCCTGAAATAGCATTGAGCCATCCAAATGTAGTTGCGTCACCTTTAAAAACCGTTTTTGCGTATACAGGTAGCAGCGTTAGGTAAGGCATAATGAACAGGCTCATCAAGGCCATTAAAATAATTGTATGTTTCAAGGCGGGGCTTCTTTTTATGTAAGTAAACCCCTGCATTAAATTTTTCCAAATCGGTTCCACATGCTTTTTTCTTTCCGGTATTTTTAATTTCATCATCAGCAATGTGGTTATAACGGCGATGAAACTTAAAAAATTAATAAGAAAACAAATTCCTTCACCCACTGTGCTGAGCAAAATTCCTGCTACTGCCGGGCCAACCAAGCGCGCAAGTGTAACCATAGTGGAATTGAGCGCGATAGCATTAGGTAAATCCGGTCCGTTTTCAACAAGCACGATCATTAATGCTTGCCGCGAAGGCACATCAAATGCATTAATGATGCCGAGCATAATGCTCAATATTATAATGATAACTATGTTATAATGATTGGTAAGAACAACCAATGCCAGCAAACCAGCCTGCAACATGGAAGCAAATTGGGTAACCAACAAAGTTCTGTAACGGCTGTGGCGGTCTACATAAGCGCCTGCATACGGAGATAAAAACATCATCGGTATCTGGCTGGAAAAAGCAACCAAACCCAGCATAAACGCAGAATGTGTCATCTCGTAAACCAGCCAGCTTACTGCAATTCTTTGCATCCATGTTCCGATAAGGGAAACGGATTGGCCACTGATAAACAACTGGAAATTCCTATAATTTAATGCCCTGAGTGAAGGAGGTAATTTCATGAATAATTATTGACAAGAAGGCAGAAGAAAACCCTGGCTGCTTTAAACAAATTTACGAACGCAAAATCTGTCCGGGAAAATCATGCTTTAATTTTCACAAAAAAAATTTGAAGGGAAGAAAATATTCTAAAAAAGTTTTTTAAGGATGACCTTCTTTTCTTGCGAGTTCGCCCTCATCCAGATCCGGCTCATCACCTAAATCCATTGAAGGATCTTTTTCTATATCTTCTTCTGCCTGCTCAAAAGCTTCCAGGTTCTTCTTGTGTTCTTCCGGATTTTTTATCACCGGATCTTTTTTGGGTTGGTTACTATTTTTCTCTTCCATGATCATTATTTTAATGGTTTTAAAAACCTTAAACTATTAAATATTGTGCCAGTCTCAGCACTAAATAAAACCAAAAGAGAGTTGTGTTGGAGCCGGCTTTTTATGGCGTTTTAAACCAGGAATAGTTGGTGACACTTGGTTTGAACGGATATGAAAAACTTCTGTTTCACGAAATCTCGAAGCTATCATTATCTGCACATTGCCAGCCTGTGCATTAAAAATTTCTTCTACCAGTTCAGGCGAATTATTGTTTTGGGAAAGATGCGCCAAAAGCAAATGACTCATAAAATGCGGCTTATGCGTAATAAAAAGTTCCAACGCTTCTTTATTGCTTAAATGCCCCAGGCCGCCGGAGATGCGCTTTTTAAGATGAAAAGGATAATTGCCGTTTTGCAGCATTTCTTCATCATAATTGGCTTCCAAAAAGGCAGCATGACATTGCTTAAAATAATTAATCACGTTTTTACACGGCTTTCCAATATCAGTAAAAACGCCTACACAAATTTTATTGCAACTGATCACAAAACTATATGGGTCGATTGCATCATGAAATTTAGGAAAAGCGGTCACGGATAAATTACCGATGTTTACCGCTTCGTGTGCATTGAAAAGTTTTATCAAATTGATTTCAAATTCCAATCTTCCGTTTCGCCGTGTAGTATCTGTAATATAAACCGGCATTCGGTATTTTTTTACCAAAACCGGTAATCCTTTGATATGATCTGAATGTTCGTGAGAAATAAAAACGGCTTTTACTTTCTCTATCAGCAAGCCCAACCGTTTCATTCTTTTTTCAATTTCCCTACATGAAATGCCCGCATCTACCAAAACTGCTTCGGTTTCGTTACCTACATAATAGCAATTGCCGTTGCTTCCTGAATTAAGAGAAGTTATAAATAAAGACATCCCGGCAAAGGAAAGAATTTTGTGAGTTAAAAAGTGAAAAGTTATTGATAAGTGGAAATCTTTTTGGCTAAGGTTGCCAACCTTCAATTAGTTGTACTTTATTGTGTGCATTGACACGCAAGGTTGGCAACCTTTAATCCAAATTTATTTTCGAATCTTTTTTAAAAAATATTTCTCATCTTTAAAGAAACTATTCTGCTTTTAACTGCCAGTATTTAAAAAAACTTCATGAAATTACCATCATTTTTCTCAGTTATTGATTATGCTGCCGAAACATTTAAAAGATTTCCCCTTGCTATCCTTTTCGCTTTTATGGGTTCCGCCTATTGTATTTCTTGGGCTCGTTTACCTTATAATGCAAGTGATTCTTACTTCTATTCAAATATTGTCAGAAGTTGTTATCTCGGAATGTTATTGTCTATTTCTGTTACCATTTTTAGCGAAAAAATGCGATGGAGCAGCAAATTGAAAACAATTGCAAGACTTGCTGCTATTGCTCTAGTAGCTGCTTATTATTTTTCTCTTCCTCAACAATTTCTGACAATCAGTCTTACAAGATTCATCTTATTTACCCTTGTTTTACATTTAATAATTTCATTTATGCCCTTTATCAATAATGGTGGAATTAATGGTTTTTGGAATTACAACAAAACTATTTTTCTAAGAATTCTTACTGCGGCTTTATATACTATTGTTCTTTACCTGGGACTGATATTGGCTATTGCTGCCACTGACAAGTTGTTCAATGCAAATTTTGACAATAAAATTTATTTAGATCTCTGGATAATTCTAACCGGAATATTTAATACGTGGTTTTTCCTGGCAGGTTTTCCATCAAACTTTGAAAGTCTTGAAAAAATAAAAGATTATCCAAAGGGATTGAAAATTTTTACCCAATATGTTTTGCTTCCTTTGGTAACCGTTTACCTCGGTATTTTATATGCCTATATGTTTAAGATTATAGTTAGCGGGCAATGGCCGGTCGGCTGGGTTTCTTATTTGGTTATTGGATTTTCTATTGCGGGAATACTTTCTTTATTGCTCATTTACCCGGTGAGAAATGATGAGAACAACAAATGGATTTTAATCTTTTCAAGATTTTTTTATTTTGCATTATTCCCATTAGTAGTGCTATTATTTTTTGCTGTTAAACGAAGGATCAGCGATTATGGAATTACTGAACAACGTTATTTTCTTTTCGTACTTGCCTTATGGCTTTTATTTATAGCCATTTATTTTCTTGTTTCAAAAACTAAGAATATCAAACTTATTCCCATCTCATTATGCTTGCTGGCACTGATTTCTTCATTTGGACCTTGGGGTGCATTCAAAGTTTCTTTGGCTAGCCAGAAGCATCGCTTAATAGAACTACTTCAAAAAAATTCTATGCTTTCTCAGGGAAAGATTGTTACAGTGAAAAGCCAAATTCCATTTAAAGACCATAAACAAATCAGTTCTATTATAAATTATTTGGTTGAAGTTCATGGTTACAAAACCTTGCAACCCTTTTTTGTACAAAATTTGGATTCGGCATTGAAAAAGGAAAAGAATGATAATTATAGTTATTCAAAAGTTAATAAAATTCATTCTATGATGAATCTTAGTTACATTCCAGACTATCAAATGAATGAAGATTTAAGTGACAATAAATACATTAATTTCTATACAGAAAACTCAAATCAATTCATTAACATTGGCGGATATGATAACGTTATTACTGATTTTAATCTCTATGAAAACAATAATGGAAGTGCGTGCAACCAATATCTCTTAGGAGAAAACAAAATTTCTGTATGCTTTGATTCTAAGAAACAACAATTAAAGGTTTTTGATGAAAGCGAAAAGGATTCGGCATTAGTGTTTGACATTAATGCTTTCATAAGTAACTTACAAAAGAGTTATGTCAGCGAGTATTATTCAATTCCATCCGAAAAAATGACCTTGATATCAGGTAATTCAAAGTTGAAAGCTAAAATTGTTTTAAAAAATATGCATTTTTATAAACAGGAAAGCAATATCAGCCAGTTTGGGATGGAGGGAATTCTTTTTGTTAGTGATAATAAATTTTAAATAAAATGAGCCTATTATTAAACAGAACCACTTTCGGAGATCCCGCCAACAAGGGAAAATCACTTTCTAAAGAAAAAGCTCATTTACTGCTGAACGAATGGGTTTTGAATGACAAATTACGCTTGCATATGCTGCAGGTAGCGCACCTGATGAAATGCTGGGCTGAAGAAAAAGAAAGCCTTGATGAAGAAGACCAGTGGCGTTGGGAAATGGCGGGTTTGCTTCACGATGCGGATTGGGATCAATGGCCCGATCAACATTGCAAAAAAATAATTGAAGAACTGGAACAACAAAATATTGATCCGGAAATTATTCATGCAATTGCCTCTCACGGTCCAAACCATTTTGGCGTGCAGCCCGAAACAAAGATGGATAAAATGTTGTATGCTTTTGATGAATTGTCGGGTTTGATACACGCCTATTCTTTAATGAGGCCGAATAGTTATGAAGGCATGGAAGTGAAAGGTGTGAAAAAAAGATTGAAGGAAAAATCTTTTGCAGCCAACGTTTCAAGAGAAGAGATTGTAGATGCCTGTTTTCGTGTAGGAATTGAACCGGAAGACGCCATTCGATTTATAATTGACCACCAGCCGGATGTTCAACTAAAATAATTATTTGTAAACTCGTTTTTAACGGCTAAATTCAACTTCTGTTTATTTCTCATAACGTATTGCTTAACCAAACCTTTCATTTTTCAAAAAATTAATCATGGCAGAAAAATCCAACAATTCCCGCAGGAAGTTTATTAAACAATTAAGCGCCACCGCGGCGCTTGCAGCAGCAGGTCCTTTGTTATCAAATGCTGCAGATCTGAAGAAAAAACAAATCCTGCAACCCAAAAATCGTATCAGCCCTAATGATAAAATACGGTTTGCGACAATAGGCATGGGCATTATGGGTTATAACGATACGGCCACCGCTTTAAAAGTTCCTAATTCAGAATTGGTAGCGGCTGCGGATTTATATGATGGTCGCTTGACTCACGTGAAAGAATTATATGGAAAAGACATTTTCACTACGCGAGATTATCGCGAAATTTTAAATAGGAAAGATGTTGATGCAGTGATCGTTACCACCCACGACCTCTGGCACGATACCATTTCCATTGATGCGATGAACGCAGGCAAAGCAGTGTATTGCGAAAAGCCAATGGTGCAGCATATTGACCTGGGCCATGCAGTGATCGCCACTCAGAAGAAAACCGGAAAGGTGCTGCAGGTAGGTAGTCAGCGCATCAGCAGCATTGCATTTGAAAAAGCAAAAGAAATTTATGAGTCAGGAAAAATAGGCAAACTCAATTTGGTGGAAGCAAAGATGAGCCGCCACGATGCATTGGGCGCATGGCAATATTCTATTCCACCCGATGCTTCTCCAAAAACAATGGACTTTGATACTTTTCTGAAGAATACTAAAAAAGTGCCTTTTGATCCGGTTCGGTTTTTCCGCTGGAGAAATTATAATGAATATGGCACCGGCATTCCCGGCGATTTGTTCGTTCATCTTTTAACAGGCTTGCATTTTATTACAAGTTCCCTCGGTCCTGAAAGAATTTTAGCCAGCGGCGAATTAAGCTATTGGAAAGATGGCCGCAATGTACCCGATGTAATGACTGCAATAATGGATTATCCCGAAACAAAAACACACCCGAAGTTCCAACTGATGCTGAGTGTAAATTTCGCCGATGGTGGCGGTGAAGACGAATATACCCGGCTGATCGGCACAGAAGGCATGATCGAAATGTCAGGCAATAGTTTTAAAGTTAAGATGAACAAGTTGCCGGAAGCGCCCGGCTATGGCGGATGGGATTCGTTGGATACTTTTTCAAATGAAATGCAGAAAGCGTACATTGCTGACTACGATAAAAAATATCCGCCGTCTACACGTACGGTAAAAAATGAACCTGATATTGTGTATTCTGCCCCGCAAGGCTATGACGAGCATGTAGATCATTTTCATAATTTTTTTAATGCGATGCAGGGAGGAAAACCGGTGGTGGAAGATGCCACATTTGGTTTACGCGCCGCTGCACCTGCAATTGCCTGCAACCTCAGTTATTTTCAAAAGAAGATCATTCATTGGGACCCGGTGAATATGAAACTGGTGTAAATATGAAAATAAGAATATAGAGAATTGGTTCGTTTACTGATTAGTTACTTTAAAAAATATCATGAAGAAATACATTCAAACCGTTACGGCAATTATTGTTTTCGTCTCAATAGCAACTACCGGCTTTTCGCAGAAAAAATACCATTCGATTTTTAACGGTAAAGATCTTTCCGGTTGGAAAATATATGGAACAGAAAAGTGGTACGTTGATAAAGGCGATTTGGTTTGCGAAAGTGGCCCTGAAAAAAAATATGGATATCTCGGCACCATCAATCAATACAAAGATTTTGAACTGACCATAGATTTTAAGCAGGAAGCCGATGGCAACAGTGGTGTATTTTTTCACTCCTCAATAGATGGAACCACTATTTCCGGATGGCAGGCAGAAGTAGCGCCTCCCGGACTTCATACCGGCGGTATTTATGAATCTTATGGAAGAGGCTGGCTCATTATCCCCGATTCATCAAAAGAGAAAGTTTTGAAAATGGGCAAATGGAATACCATGAAGATCCGTGTGGTCGGTGATCATGTTACTACGTGGCTCAATGGCGTACAAATGATTGATCTCAATGACGAAAAAATAGGAAGCAGAAGCGGCTCAATTGCTTTGCAAATTCACCAGGGCGGAGGTATTAAAGTGAGGTTTAGAAATATAAAGATTAAAGAGATCTAAGTGTTTTGCACACCTACAGAAGCTTGTGGGACTTGGATGGAATTGGGCGACTCATATATTTTAATAGTCAAAAATGAAACAAAAAGGCTGTTTATTCTTATTTATCATCTTCGTTGCATTTGCAATAGTAATTGTGTTGCAATTACCTAAAAATGATCATTATAATGATCCATATTTTCAAAAAATCCGGACGGGAGTATTAGGCAAAATATCCTTTAAAGGAAGGGTGATAAATTACAAAGTAGTTCATAATGAATATTTGGGAAAGATTATTCTGTATTGTGTATAAAATTAGATTACAGCAATACAGATAGTTTCTACTACTTTCAAAACGAAAATGCATTGAAAATCAAAAACGGTATTGCAACAATGTCTTCTGGAAGTTACAAACCAACTCTAATAACCGTGTACGTTGAAATTAATATGAATCATAACTATAAGGATATTTTTTATTACGCCGATGGCGAAAAAGATATATTTGAACTAAACTTTACTTCTAATGGGATTTCGAAAGAAGATATGAATGATTGTAATTAACGAAGCAATTCTGTCATGTTTGCGCCAAGCTGAACGTTGGGTAAGTTAAACGACAAACTGAATGACAATATCAAAACCATATTTAACCTTTTTGATAAGTTTTACCTTGTCAATAATCGGGCTGATAATTTCTTATTTGACAAATTGGATAATCCTTATTCCAATATTTTTCGGCCTTGGTATTCCTTTAGTTAACATTGATCAGCCCTTAAAACAAAAAATAGGACAGACAATCGTGATTATCATTGTTTCGATTGCAATCTTTATAATGTCAATTTTAACTGCCTTAAGTTTTGACTTTGATAAATATATTTTTCCTGGACTTCTGGCTGGCCTTGCAGGAGTGGCAATTTTAGGAATAAACGGACTTTTAATCAAAACTATAAAATCCAATTTCAAAACAATTGCATTGACATTTTTTCTTTCGGGTTTTTCAGTACCGTTTTGGATTTTAATGACTGAAAATATTTTATCAAAGCAATTCTCTATTGAAATAGAACGTCAATTCGGAGTTATGTTTTTTTGGATGACATTAACTACCATTGGAGTTTGCCTATCAATTAAAACTGAAAGAACAGGTGTCATTAACTAAAACTAGCATTAAACAAAAGGGCTGTTTTCTATTGATTATCATCTTCGTTAAAGGGTTAATTCTTTCAGATTCATTTTAGGTTGCAAATTGAAACCTTAAAAAAATCTATGTCATCACAATTTGTGATGGCATATCTAAACAGGAGGAAGAATACAGCCTTGCCTTTAGAAAGGATAGCCAATAATAACCTCCCAATCGTCTATATAAAAAAACGGGCGATCAAAAAAGATGATCGCCCGTTACAATTTTGTTTCGCTATTCGTTAATAAACGTGGTGTTTTTCATCCAGTCTTTTTACTAAAACATCCTTCGGCATATTGATTTGCTCGCCAATCGGTTTTCCATCACGATAGGTAATCACATTCAATTGCGTAGCGCCAACAGGAAACTGAATCGGCTTTCCGTCAAACTTAAGAGAAAAATTATCCGGATTAGTTTGATCAAAAGTGTAATAAATATCCAGTCCTTTTACTTCGGTGGTAAGTGTTACACCAAAGTCGCTGTTTTTAATACGTGCGGGTTCAAATATCGCATTGTACATGCTCCTAGAATATTTTACATTCGCAGCATCCAGACGCGGAAATTGTTCTTCCAGTCTGTTTACAAAATCGCTCCAGTTTTTATTGGCTTTTGCACTCCAGTATACTTCAGCCAGCGCCATGGCTCTTGGCCAGGTCATATATTCTGCATGGCGAAAATTTGGAACCGATTCTGTCCATAAATTTCCTTGTCCGCCAAGGATTAAATTTTCGTTCACGCTATCCGGAACGGGTTCATAATTGTAAGAATCTGATAAGCGACACAAACCATAAGTTGGCGGTTCGCCTTCAGGTTCGCCCTGGTAAAGATCGAGATAACAATAATCCCACGGCGTCATTACCACTTTGTGGCCCATTTTTGCTGCGGCAATTCCGCCGCTCATTCCCCGCCAGCTCATAACGGTGGCATTCGGCGCTAACCCACCTTCTAAAATTTCATCCCAGCCAATTAATTTTTTTCCTTTCGATTCCACGATCTTCTCTACTTTTTTCACAAAGTAACTTTGCAATTCATCCACATTTTTCAAATGCTCGTCGGCCATTAGCTTTTGACATTTCGGGCATTGGTCCCAAAAACCTTTGTACGCTTCGTCACCGCCTATGTGTATGTAGGGGAAAGGGAAAAGTGCCGCGATCTCTGTAAATATTTTGTCGAGCATGGTATAGGTAGAATCGTTACCTACGCACAAAACATTGTCATTTCTTTCATAGCCTTTACCTCCGGCATTAACTGAGTAAGGCAATTGAGTACAACTTAAATTTGGATAAGAAGCGATAAGGGCAAGGCTATGCGCGGGCACATCAATTTCAGGAAGAATAGAAATAAATCGGTCCTGTGCATATTTGATAATTTCCTTCATGTCTTCCTGTGTATAAAAGCCACCGTCAGGTGTTGGTTCTCCTGCTAATGCGGGAAGAAAAGTGCCCCAGCGGCCGGTACGTTTCACGCGCCATGCGCCTATTTTGGTAAGTTCAGGAAGACTTTTTATTTCGATGCGCCAGCCCTGGTCATCAGCAAGGTGGAGGTGCAGGATGTTGTATTTATAGCGCGCCATCTGGTCGATATATTCTTCCACTTCCTGCTTGGTAAAAAAGTGACGGCTTACATCCAGCATCAAACCGCGCCAACCAAAACGGGGTGCATCTTTTATATCAACACACGGCATTGTCCAGCTAACATTTTTCACTTCTGAAACACTGGCAATTTGGGGTGGCAATAATTGCAACAAAGTTTGCAGTCCGTAAAAAAGTCCTGCGGGTTTGTTTGCAGTAATCGTTACCATTGAAGAGGAAACTTTTAAAGTATAACCTTCATCATGCAAAGAAGTATCTGCACGTTTATTCAGCACAAGATTGATGTCATTTTTAGACGATCTTTTTGTTGAAAGATGATAGCCGGTTGAAGTAGCAATTTGTTTAATAAACCAGTTGATTGACTGCGCAACTTCCTTGTCTGAAGAGTTGCTTGAAATGATTGTTGCATTATTCAAAACAAAATGACCATTGTGCACATGCATCACAAGTGGCTTCGGAATGATGGAGATGGAATCACCGGCCAGAACATTGAGGCTAATGAGCGTAAAACAACAAAGCAATACATAACTGCGCAGTGCAGAAAATTTGGATTTTAAATTCATATTAAGCATTGTAAAAGGTGAAAGAAAGGCGTAAGTTACGGATTATGAGAATTTTGGAGCCAAACTTCTTCACCAACTTCGAAATCGCTATTCATTAATCTTACAACAACTCTTAAATCTTCAGCTAACACCTCCGCTTCATAATAACTTCCCCAGAAACTGATTTTTTCTATCGTCCCTTTTCTGCCATCACTAGCGGTATTGCTTATACGAAAATGTTCCGGCCGCAAAATCAAATCTTTTTCACTAGAATTAATTCCAAACTGTAAAGCCTGCCCAGGTGTAAATAAATTGTATTTACCAAACATTCCCGCTACATATTCATTCTCCGGGTGATAATAAATTTGCTTCGGTGTTCCCTGCTGTACCATTTTCCCTTCTTTCATCACAATGATTTCATCCGCCCACGAAAGCGTATCGTTCGGATCATGCGACGCAAGTAAACAGGTTATCTCCAATCGTTCTGTGATGTCTTCCAACACCGCCTTCAAGGTCGTTTTGTTGATCGGATCTAAATTGGAGAACGGCTCATCCAGTACCAGCAACTTCGGGTGTTTCACCAGCAACATGCATAAGGCGATTCGTTGCTTCTCTCCTCCGGAAAGCTGGTTGGTCCTGCGTTCCAGCAAATGGCTGATCCTGCATATTTCAAATAACTGTGTTGCTGCGGTTTCGTCAACTTTAATCTGAAACCAGATTAAATCTTTTACCACATAATTGTTATGCAGTTCGTAATGCTGAGATAAGTAAGCAATATCTTTATGGCCGGCCAATAATTTTTCTTCAGGACCGGTTACTCTTTCGCCATTAAAAATCACCGTACCACTATCAGGTTGCACATGCGCTGAGATCATCTTTAGCAATGTTGATTTGCCTGCACCGGATTCGCCGGTGATCGCTATTTTTTGAAATTTTTTCTGCTGAAAACTAATATCATCAACAATGATTCTGTCGGGCCCGCTTTTGCCGATGTGCTGTACTTCCAGTAATGCCATGCTTAAACTCATTCATCAAAAATACAATTGTCTCAACCGATTATGAATGAAAAAGAGAAAATTAAAAAACTGAAAATTTGTTCGTTTACTGTACATTCTGCCAAGGTTTCCATCAAATAATTGAGAACCTATATCATAAATCTCTTAGATTAGCATTATGAACTTCCCTTTTAAACTCTCATAAAAGCGAAGAGATATGATAAAAAGTATTGCAAAAAAACGTTGGATTCGTTTAATACCTATAGTTTTTATTACCTATAGCCTGGCGTATTTAGATCGCGCCAATTATGGATTTGCTGCAGCGGGCGGAATGGCAAATGACCTTAATATTTCTGCCTCAATGTCTTCATTGCTGGGGTCTTTGTTCTTTTTGGGATATTTCTTTTTTCAAATTCCCGGAACTATTTATGCGGCTAATAAAAGTGCAAAGAAACTGATCTTTTGGTGCTTGATTTTTTGGGGATTGCTGGCCATTGCCACAGGTATAATAAGTGATGTAAAATTTTTGATCATCATCCGTTTTATGCTTGGAGTAGTAGAAAGCGCGGTTTTCCCTTCTATGCTGCTCTTTTTAAGCAGGTGGTTTACCAGGGCTGAGCGTTCGCGGGCCAATACTTTTTTAATTCTCGGTAACCCGGTAACCATACTTTGGATGTCTGTTTTATCAGGCTACCTCGTAGGTAATGTGGGCTGGCGCTGGATGTTTATTTTTGAAGGATTGCCCGCAATCATCTGGGCTTTTTTTTGGTACCGGATGGTAAACGACAGGCCTAAAGATGCAAAATGGTTAACCCAAAATGAAAAGGACGCCTTAGAGAAACAACTACAACACGAGCAGGAAGGCATCCGCCCGGTAAAAAATTACGGAGAAGCATTTAAGTCGAAAAAAGTGGTTTTACTATGCCTTCAATATGCATTTTGGAGCATCGGGGTTTATGGGTTCGTAATGTGGCTTCCCTCCATAATTAATTCTGCGCCCAATAGCAATATGATTACCACAGGGTGGCTTGCTTCTGTGCCTTACGTACTGGCTATTATTGCTATGGTGGGCACCTCTTATTTTTCTGATAAATCATTAAAAAGAAAGCGTTTTGTGTGGCCTTTCCTTTTAATTGGCGCTGTTGCTTTTTACGCTTCCTATTTAACCGGCGCTCATCATTTCTGGCTTTCTTTTGTGCTGCTGATTATTGCAGGCGGAGCCATGTATGCGCCTTATGGTCCTTTCTTTGCCATCATTACCGAAATTTTACCCCGAAATGTTTCAGGTGGAGCAATTGCGCTGATAAATAGTTTTGGCGCATTAGGTTCGTTTGCCGGTGCCTACCTCGTTGGATATTTAAATGGCAATACCGGCAGTTTTGATGCCTCCTACATTTTTATGTCCGGTTCATTATTCCTTTCCGCGTTCATAACCATCATCGCGGTGAAAGAACCCGGCAAATCGGTTAAACTTAAGATGGAAGAAGAACATTTGGTGCTTCCTGTTGAATAAATTGGAGTAGATCATTTACAGTAAAAGAATATAAGAAAACAGCCGGTAATGATTCATTACCGGCTGCTAAAAAAATAATTCGTTTCTCCGTAACTCCTAAAAGGCAAAACACACAATTGTCAAATTACATTTTCTAAATCGAATATTACGATTATTGTTTTTCAAGCTTTCGAATAACATAAATGCTTCCTTTTAAGTTTAACCTCAAATCCGGTTATCAAACTATTCAACATTTAATTGTGTATCTGCAGATACAATATTGCCCGAAAACGACTGAGTCGAATTAAGGTCGTGCCAATACTGTCCGGCATCCGTTAAAGTGAAATCATTGTTAACAGCAGGAACAGTATTTGGAAAAAAGTAGGAATAACGCTCAATATATGATGTATTATTCATCCAATCTGTGGATAGTTTCATGAAATACTTATGGATCAATACCGAATGTCTGTTAGGGTTGGCATTAAACTCAGTAATCCAGATGGTCTGATCGGGGTATGCGATATGAACGTTTTCTACATAAGTTTGAAATCGTTTAAATACACCCTCGGCAGTAAGTGAATCTGTGGCCTTGTTGTTAAACTGGTTTCCCCAATCGTACCAATGTATGGGTATAAAGTCTACTCTTGCTTTTTCTTCCTGGGCTTTTGCCATAAATTTTGTTAACCATTTACCGTCTCCAAAAACTTGATTTTGTGTTGTCGCTGGTGCTCCCAACCTAAGCCCGGTCAATTGCATAATTTTATACCGTTTTACAGCGGTATCAATATTGGGAATATTTGATTGGGAAATGTTATCAGGTTCATTAAAAGAAAGTAAGTGATCAACATCTGTCCTGTCTACCAAATAGTCCACATTTGCCAGTGAACAAGTCCATTTTCCCCAGGTCATAGGCACAAATTGTTGTCTTGGAAAAGACGACCTTGACAAACTCCACCCATAAAACCATTGGGTATCAAATGCCTTTACTGTTTGGTCACTTGTGGAGGCTGTACCTTTCTTTTCGGGATTATTTACAGGTATGTATCTTATATAAGAAATTTTATTTTTTAATCTTTCAGGTAAATTAGCATTTATTGCACTATCTGTGGCTACATAGCAAACAGACTCACCCGTTCCATCGCTGTTTTCAGCAAATACAGCCATATAACCTTTCGGTAATCTAAATGACACAATTTGGTCTTCGTATCCACTTGGAAATGGTTTAAAGATCGGGCCATCGATACTCAATGATGTATAAACTGTATCAGGATATAGCCAAATCTTTGGCATCCCAAGGTTGGCAACTTTTGAAATAGTAAGCATTTGTCCGAAATTGCCCTTATTGGCAAGATCACTTGTAATTGAAGGAGATTCAGGATTTTTTAAATTCTTTTTGCATCCTAAAATAGGCATGGTAAACAACATCGTGCATACCATGATATGATTGAAATAAATTTTCATTTTTTTAGATTTATTTGTTAGACTGCTAATTTCAACAAAAAATTTTGGGAATAATAGTTCATTTAACAGGTTGAACAGTTATACCACTTTATTTGAACCCTTCTACCTTTTTATGACTTAATTGCAATTGGTAAATGATCATTTAATTGGAGAGATGGCAGGATACAAGGTAACTCCTGAAGTTTCATCAATTGGGAACTGGGCGTTTTCTGCCTTTAGTTTTTGATTTAGGAGGTTTACTAACTTCAGGGTTTTGGATGGGTATTGAGTTGCCAGGTTATGATGCTCTCCGATGTCTGTTTTCAAATTATAAAGTTCAGTACTTTTTGTTCCATAAAAATAAATCAGCTTCCAATCACCTTTTCTAATAGCACTGTAAGGCCCCATACCTTCACTTTCGCCTTGTATTTGGTATTGTTTGGCTCTTTGCTGCCCTTCCTGCCAGTAATTAGGAAAGTGCCAAATTAATGCTCTTGTGGTATCTTGTAAAGCCGGATTTTTTAAGAAAGGAACAATACTTTTACCGTCTACTTTTTGTACAGTTTGATAATTATTGATTCCTGCCATTTGCAGGATAGTGGGGAAGAAATCTTCAATCATCAGATATTGTTTGTTTACTGTATTAGGTTTTGTTACCCCAGGCCAGTAAACCATCATAGGTTCTCTTATTCCACCTTCATAGCCAGATCCTTTACCGGCTTTCAGAGGTAAGTTATGAGTAAATGGTTTGCCTCCACGGGGAGGAACTAGTGTCAATCCTCCATTATCTGACATAAATATGATGATGGTGTTTTTCGTTAAATGATATTTATTTAGATAATCCATTAAATCGCCTAAGCTCTTATCCATTCCTTGCAGAAGTGCAGCATATTCCGCTTCTTCACGCCCTAAACCTTCTTTAATGTATTGGCCATAAAAGCGGTCATCGGGTTTATATTGCGCATGTACGGCATATTGGGCCATGTAAAGAAAGAATGGTTTTTGAAGATAGCGGGCATCATCCAATGCTTTTTTTGCTTCGAGTGTTAATGCTTCAGTAAGGAAAATATGCTGTCCATGATACAACTCTAAACCAGGTATGGCCCTTGGAGTATAACCTCCTTTCACTTCATTACCGAAATTTTCTGTTCCTAAATAACTTTTAGGTCCGCCAACTGCATTGCCTGCAATATTAATATCAAATCCAAGATTTCTTGGATCTGAACCTAAAGTAGGATAGGAAGCAAAATGGGCTTTACCGGTGTGAATAGTGAAATAGCCATGCTCTTTTAATATCTCGGCTAAAGTGGTGGCATAAACGGTATGTGGTGTATCTGGTACCGGGCTTAAGCCGTTATAATTCCATTCAGGTAATTTAATATTTGGATATTTAGAATCAGTTGGATGATTTTCGAAGAAATCAGTCCAGTTGGTTACCCGATGCCGGGCAGCGTTCATGCCGGTTAGTAAACTTACTCTTGAGGGCGTACACACGCAATTGGCGTATGCCTGGGTAAACTTTACACCCATAGCCGCAAGACGCTCCATATTAGGAGTGTGATACTTTCTGTTTAAAGGAGTTTTTTCTTTATAAAATGGAACAGATGTATCTTCCCATCCCATATCATCCACTAAAAAAACGATGATGTTTGGTTGGGTTTTTTGCACTTTTGTAGCATGATGTGCCTGGGCAAAACTGAATTTGAAAGTGCCTGATAATAGAATTAAGACAAGAAATTTAAGATTTTTCCTTTTCATGATATTTAACGGTTTTAAAGAGAGATCACTTAACCTCTTCTTGTATTTGAAATAAAAGATTGGACAGCTTTTTTTCTTTTTTAGGATATTTGGAAGCAAGATTTTTGGTCTCACCTAAATCATTTTTTAAATTATATAGCTGTGGGACGTTGCTATTTCCTGTTTCCAGATTGTCTTTTTCTTTCAACACCGCTGCTCCCTTGGAAGGTGGGATATATTTCCAATTTCCTTTAAGAATGGCTAAGCCCGGCAAGCCCTGTTCAATTATACTTTTCCTCCCCTTTTTGGATTTGCCTGATAACACTTTTAATAGCTCTTTGCTATCGGGGGCAGCATGTTCAGGGAGTTTGAAATGGAGCAGATTTGCCATAGAAGCCAAAAAATCGATCTGGCCAATTAAAGCATCTGAAACCTCACCTTCTTTAATAATTCCGGGCCATCTAATCATCATTGGAATCCTGGTTCCGGCGTCAAATTTGCTGTATTTCCAGCCTTTATACGGACCTGAGGGTCGATGTCCATTTAACAGCATTTTTGCACTGTCTTGATAGCCGTCATTTAAAACCGGACCATTATCACTGCTAAAAATCACAATTGTATTTTTCGCTAGATGTAGGCTGTCTAATAGGTGAAGTATTTTTCCGGTATTCTCATCTAATTCTAATAAGGCATCCCCTCTTGCACCCATACCACTTTTTCCTCTGAAACGTTCATTAGGTACTCTGGGAACATGTACATCCTGGATAGCAAAATATAAGAAGAAGGGTTGTAGTTGGTTTTCTTTTATAAATTTTAGAGCTTTATCGGTAATTTTATCACTCATTTGATCGTCTTTCCAGTAGGCCTGGTGCCCTCCTTTCATGTATCCTATTCGGCTAATTCCATTAATTATGGTTCCGCTGTGTTGTAAGTCTGCTTTGACTTTAAGCAATTCCGGATGTAATGTTCCAATGGGATCAGTCCCGATAGGATGTTGGTAGCTTACCTCAATAGAATCTTTAATATCTAAATTAACTACATGATGATTTTCTACGTAAACACAAGGAACCCGGTCAGGAGTAGCGGGAATAATGAAAGAGTAATTAAACCCCAGCTCATTTGGGCCGGGTTTGATGCTACCATTCCAATTTGGACCGGATGGGCCGCCCAAACCCAAATGCCATTTTCCAATAACCCCTGTTCGGTAGCCTGCCTTTTGAAATAAATCACCTAAAGTGAATTGATTTTCATCGATTATGGAGCTCGCGTCTCCCGCTGCAATTCCGGTACCTTTTTTTCTCCAGGGATATTTACCGGTTAATAGAGCATATCTGGAAGGCGTGCAGGTAGATGAAGATGCGTGAGCATTGGTAAATCTGATTCCTTGCTCAGCAATTTTATCGATATTTGGGGTTTGTATTTTATCTGCACCATAGCAACTTATATCTCCATAGCCTACATCATCAGAATAAATAATAATTACATTAGGCTTAGAACTGTGCTGAGCTAAAACCTTTGCACCAAGAAGTAATGCAAAAGGAATTAATAAGAAAATTTTAGATTTTGTCATTAGCTTATTTTATTTTACTTGTAGTCTGATTATTCCGTTTATTTTTTAGAAATTTCAAGGGTTAAACTCGAGGACTTTAATCCAACTCCGCTTGCTTCTATCGTAACTTCTCCTCTCTGGTGGCCACTCTGTATAATAGCCATGCATTTACCGTAAAATGCTTTTCGATAATCTGCTTCAAACGGCTCTAAACTAGCTGCATTTCCATTGCCTACCGCTCTGAGTTTGCCTTTTCCAATTACCTTGAAGTGGATCATATTATCCGCCAGGGGGCAAAGATTTCCATTTTTATCTTTAATGCTAATGGTAACGAAGGCTAAATCTTCGCCATTGGCAGATAATTGAGTGGTGCTGGATTTCAATTCGATGGTGGAGGGGGGGCCTGCTGTCCTGATTACTTTAGTTTCAGCAACTTTTCCATCCTTTTCGTAAGCTACCACTTTTAATTCACCTGGTTGGTAAATTGTATTTTCCCATCTCAGGCGGTAGCTATCCAGTAAACTGCTCTGATCAAAGGTTTTTCTACCATAGCTTTTACCATTGATAAAAACTTCGGCGCTTGGATAATTTGTATAAACAAATACAGGTACAACTTCACCTTCATGGCCTTTCCAATTCCAGTGAGGTAAAATATGCAGTACTTTTTTATTACTCCAATGACTTTGGTATAAATAATACCTGTCTTTTGGGATTCCGGATAAATCGATAATACCAAAATATGAGCTTCTGCTAGGCCAATTTGCATTATATGGTGTGGGTTCGCCTAAATAATCAAAACCTGTCCAAACAAACTCACCTGTAACAGACTCATTTTCTTGCGCTTTCCACTCCATATCTGGTAGTTGCGACCAGCTACAATATTCTAAATCATAAGCAGAAGACTGATTATCCGGCCACACTTTCATGATTTCAATTTTTGCGGGCAGTTTATAGACTCCTCTTGAACTTACGGTAGAAGCGGTTTCACTGCCGTATATCACCCAGTTTGGATGTTTTTGATGAATAATTGAATAATATTTTGGCTTATAATTCCATCCTGGGATATCAACCACACCAGCCAGGCCATTTTTAATGGCGGAATTCATATTGTTAAAAGCGGCGGTTACTGGTCTAGTATTATCTTCCTTATGGCATATTGAGGTGAGATATTCTGCAATTTTAGCCCCGTCTTTTTCCTCCTGCTCTCTAATTTCGTTGCCAATACTATACATGATCAATGCAGGATGATTCCGGTCTCTTCGGATCATCGCTTCCATATCTTTTTTTGCCCATTGATCAAAAAGGGTATGGTAGCCATTCTTAACCTTACCGGCCTTCCATTCATCGAAAGCCTCATCAATATAATAAAATCCTAACTCATCGCATAATTCCAGCATTTCAGGATCATGAGGATCATGAGTTCCCCTGATAGCATTGCATCCCATCTTCTTTAGCAGATTTAAGCGATATCTCAACGCTGATTTATTAAAAGCCATTCCCAAAGGGCCTAAGTCATCGTGAAGGCAAACCCCTTTCAATTTGGTTGGGATCCCGTTCACCGTCATTCCTGTTTCAGGATTAAAAGTAATTTGTCTTATTCCAAATTCGGTTTTATATTGATCAATAACAAGTTCTCCTTCTTTAATTGTACTGACAGCATAATAGATATTCGGAATTTGGGCCGACCATAATTGTGGATGAGGAATGGTTATCTGCTGGATAAATGTGCTGTTTTTTGTAATATGCTGCGAACTTGAAATGGATGCAACTTGCTTATTCTCCCGATTATAGACTATTGTTTCCAAACGGATGCTTTCGGCTTTATTATTAAGATTTTCAACTTTGGTTTGAATCTTTACCAAAGCTTTACTTGCCGAAATTTGGGGGGTAGTGATGAATGTACCCCAATGTGCTATATGGATTGGATTGGTTTCTACCAGGCGAACATTTCTGTAAATACCTGCTCCCGGGTACCATCTTGAAGATTCAGTCTGGTTTTCTAATCTAACGGCCAGCAAATTATCCTGTCCAAAATGAATAAACCGGGTAATGTCAAAACTGAATGAAGAGTAACCATAGGGCCATTCGCCCACAAACTGATTATTTAAGAACACTTTTGCATGACTCATAGCCCCATCAAATTCTAAAGAAAAGGTTTTTCTTTTGTCTTTTTTGCCAAAGGACAGGTGTTTTCTATACCAACCAACCCCTTCGTAGGGAAGCCCTCCGGTTCTACCCGATCTTAGCATTGCTTTTGATTCTCCATCTTCAGCCACTCTTGTGGTTTGCAGGTCGTTTTTTTCGCTAAAAGGACCACTTATAGCCCAATCGTGTGGGATATTCACTTCTTGCCAGCCTTTTTCATCTAAAAAGGGTTGGGCACCGTTAGGAATATCTTTATGAATAAATAACCAACCCGACTTTAATTCTTTTATCTTCCTGCCATTTTCTTGTGCAAATGTTTTTTTACAGTTCGTGAAAATCAGTACGAATCCTAAAATTGATGTAATAAAAAGATATTTCAAGCTATAGTTTTTAATTTTTTAACGTTAGGTGTATAATCAGGAGATGCATGGGCTTATTCTTTTCTATTTTCAAAGTTGGAATATATTTGATGATGAGTAAGGGGGTATCTCGTCATATAAGGGGCACAATCAAATCATAATCGCCAAAACCCGGTGGGTAATTGGATGGTTTATTTAGGTTTTTTCGTATTTTTAGTAATAGTTAAGTGCTTAAGACATAGTAAACCTGGTAGTCCTTTAAGTCAGAAATTATTTGTTTTTCTCACTGCAATCTTCAACGTAGAAATTGAAATCACCACATGCTTGATGTAAATAAAACCCCCATTTCTGTATTTAGCATATTCTTTTTGCTGGGCTTGCTACAGTATGGTTCTTCTTTTTCCCAACTGAATGCCGAAAATAACATTACTACAGATAATGGTCTGATCAACAATGAAGTAACTGCTATTCACCAGGACAGATTTGGTTTTATTTGGTTTGGAACCAGGGGAGGATTGAATAAATATAATGGTTATGATTTTAATACCATAAGGTCTAATCCCGGGTCATCCAATAACTTAAGTAACCAGGCGGTAGAAGTTATTGCAGAATATAGAAACACCTTGTGGATTGGTAATAAAACCGGTGGATTAAACAGCTTCGATTTCTTAACAGACTCTATTACGCATTATGACCCACCAAAATCAGTTAAGATACAGGAGATTAAAGCTTTACTTGCAGAAAAGAACGGCAACTTATTTATAGGTGCATTACATGGTCTCTATATTTTCCGGGATGGGAAATTTAGTATTGTAAATGATAAACTTACTGTTTATGCAATAGCAGAAGATAAAAAGGGGCGGATTTGGGTGGGATCTGGTATAGGGTTATCCCTATACAATCCTCAGCTTAACAAACTGGAACAGATCGATCTTGGTTCAAAAAGATTTGATGTTACCTCCATTGCTATAAATAACCAAACGGAAACTTTATTTCTGGGTACCTGGGGAAACGGACTGGTGAAATATGAAATTCATGGTGGGGCTTTTAAGAAATACTTACCTGACCAAAGTGCCGAAAGCTTAACAAATAAAGATACCTATAGGGTTTTTCTTGACAGAAATCAAAATCTTTGGGTGGGTACCTGGGGAGGGGGATTAAACAAATTTGATATTCAAACAGAGCGTTTTGAGAAAATAAGAATAAAACCCTATCATGTTTTTAATAAAGATTATGATATCATTTTATCGATTACCCAGGATAGCACAGGTATTCTATGGATTGGTACAGATGGTGGAGGTGTTAGTAAACTGGATCCTTATAGAAAAAAATTTAAATCGATCACTAATTTTGATGAAGACAAAGCTGTATTAGACAATACCCACATTACCGCAATTTATGAGGATAACAAGGGCGGACTCTGGATAGGAACAAAAGGTGGAGGACTAAACTATTCAGCTAATAAAAAAACTTTTATTACAAAAGATCTTGGTTTTGAAACGCTCAGGATCAGTTCCTTTTTTAAATACAAACAGGATTTATGGGTAGGAACCGGTGATGGTTTAGTGATTATTAAAGATTACGAACATTCGCCCAATCTTCAATTTATAAGAGTAAGATGGTCAAATAAGGATTCACAATCTTTAAGCGGACCAAAAATTACATCTATAGTTAAAGATAAAAGTGGAATTATTTGGGTTGGAACCCAGGAGCATGGATTAAATAGGGTGATATCTTTTAAAAAAGATATACCGGTTTTCAAAAGATATCCGGAGCAGGTTGGCGTTAGTGGTGCTCTACAAAATGATAGAATCAGTTGCATGCTTGTAGACAAAAGTAACCGGCTTTGGGTTGGTACTTACGACGGACTGCACTTATATAATAGGGAGAAAGATAATTTTGAGGTGATCAAAAAAAATGTCAGGATCGAAAATGGATTGTCCAATAATACTATTTTATCTATTGCCGAAGATAATTATGGTAATATTTGGGTAGGTACCCAGCAGGGCCTGAATAAATTAACTTTTAGTGAGGATGGCAAACTTAAAATTACCAGTTATTATCAAAATCACGGCTTCCCTAATGATTATATTGATGCCATTTTAATTGATAAGGAGAATGATGCATGGTTGAGTACTAATAAAGGGATTACAAAATTTGAAGTCCATACTAATAATTTTAGAAATTTTGACATAAGGGACGGTTTATCATCTAATACTTTTTCAGAAAACGCCTCTTTTATAGATGGAAATGGTAAAATGTTTTTTGGTAGTATTTCTGGTATTACTTATTTTAATCCAGACAGTATTTATTTAAATCATTACAAGCCTCCCGTTTATATTACAAGCCTTCAAATTAACAATCAAAATGTAGGGGTAGGATCAGTAATTACCAATAATAAAATTCTTACCAAAGCCTTATTTCTTACCAATAAAATTGAACTTTCTTACAAAGAAAATGTAATTTCTTTATCTTTTGCGGCACTGGATTATCACGCATCAGATAAAAATCAATACCAATACAAGTTGGAAGGTTTTGATGATAACTGGGTAAATGCCGGAAACAAAAGGACAGTTACCTATACAAGTTTGCCTTCAGGTTCTTATACTTTCCAGGTAAGATCGTCCAATAGTGACCAGATTTGGAGTAATAAAATCGCAACTATTCACATTCAAATTTTACCACCACCATGGAAAACCTGGTGGGCTTATCTCATTTACGCAAGTATTATTTTGGGTTTACTTTGGTTCTCCCGTCATATAACCTTAAACCGGATTCGTCTGCAAAATAAGTTGGCAATTGCTAATTTAAATTACGAAAAGGAGCATGAGATCGCTCAAATTAAAAGTAAGGTTTTTACCAATATCTCACACGAATTTAGGACGCCCCTTACCTTAATGATGGGCCCTTTGGAAGATTTAAAAGAGGATGAAAAGATTGATCTACCGGTTAAAAATGTGATTCAAAAGGTTCAAAATCAATCGAAAAGATTGCTGAGTCTTGTAAATCAATTATTGGATTTTAATAAAGCAGAAAACAATTTATTAAAACTGAATCCAACTTACGAGAATATAATTTCCTTTTCCAAAACTATTGCAGACACTTTTGCCGATGAGGCCAGGCGAAAGGATATCAGTTTTTCATTTAAATCAAACATTAAGGAATTTTATATCTGGGTTGATAAAGATAAAATTGAAAGTATTGAATACAATTTACTTTCCAACGCGTTTAAGTTTACTCCTAATGGTGGCGAAATAAGGTTTGAGATTAATTACCTTAATAGTATAAAGCCAACGTGTGAGATCATTGTGGCTGATACCGGTAAAGGGGTTAATGAAAAAGAGAAAGAACGAATATTTGACAGATTTTACCAGGCTGCACAAGCTGAACCAGGCAGATATGCAGGAACCGGTATTGGTTTGGCTTTTGTGAAAGATTTAGTTGAACTTCATAAAGGCTCTATCGTTTTAAAAGACAATGTCCCACAGGGTTCATGGTTTAAAATTGAACTACCCGCTGAAGAAATTTCCATGAAAAAAGAATCTCTAACTGAAGAGTTTTATCTGGCAGAAACAAACATTAGTGTTGATGAGCAGGATGAATCAGACATTTCTATAATATTAGTAGTAGAAGACAACGAGGATCTCAACCAGTATCTCGTTAAAACGCTTTCTAAAGTCGGTGAAGTTATATCAGCAAAAGATGGAAAAGAAGGGGTAACTAAGGCTTTTCAAGCGATTCCTGATTTGGTGGTAAGTGATGTAATGATGCCGGAGATGGACGGGTACCAATTATGTAAAACTTTGAAAGAAGATAACCGGACTTCTCATATTCCAATCATATTATTAACGGCAAAGTCAGACGACATTTCTCATATTGAAGGGATGAAGTTGGGCGCAGATAACTATTTAGTCAAACCATTCAGGCCGGCTATTTTATTGTCGCATGTAAAGAATTTAATAAAATCGCGTAAAAAACTTAAAGAACTTTTTGCCCAACGTTTAAAATTGGAGCCCGGCGAAGTTGAAGTGGGTTCCTTTGATGAAGAGTTTATTAAAAATACTATACATTTTATTGAAGAAAATATTGGCGAAGACGAATTTTCGATTGATGAACTGGCTAACCAACTGTTTATGAGCCGATCAACTTTTTACAGAAAATTAAAAGCGCTAACTGGTATGTCTGGTTCAGATTTTATTCGCCTTATAAAACTTAAAAGAAGTGCTCAATTATTAAAGTCTGGAGAATATACAGTAAGCATGGCTGCTTATACTGCAGGATTTAACGATCTAAAAAATTATAGAAAAAGCTTTCAAAAACAATTTGGTTGTACACCTTCTCAGTACATAAAAAATGAGAAATAAGTAATTGCAAAATAGAAAAAGGCAGTTTTTCTCTGTTTACTGCACCTTTTGAACTAAAAGAACTCCTCTTTTGAACTGATTTTCCCCTATTGGGTTTAGTAAAAACAGCGAATATTGAGTTGTGAAAAATCGAACTTTCACAAAACAAATTTTAAGCTTTTTAAAATAAACAATTTGATATGAGAATTTTGAAACATTCCAAACCTGAGACTAGTCTGTTCAAGCTGGTCTTTATTTTTGCTTTACTGACCTTTTCAATTGGTCAATCACAGGCAAAGCCTCTACAAGACAAAGTGATAACTGGGAAAGTGATTTCTTCAAAAGACGGGAAGCCTCTTGCTGGTGTTACTGTGGAGGATAGCCAAAATCCAAAAATTGGTGTGCTCACTGACGCCGATGGTCATTACCAGATTAAATTAGGTAATGAAACTAAAGCCCTTCGATTTAGTTATTCAGGTTTCAAACCTAAACTTATTATTGTCGAAGGGAAAAAAGTAATAAATGTTAGTCTCGATGAAAATGTATCTCAATTAGACGAGGTTGTTGTTGTAGGTTATGGTAAACAAAAGAAGGTAAACCAAACCGGTGCAACTGAAACCGTAAGATTTGATGATGCCGTTAATCAACCGGTAACCAACACCGGCCAATTGATGTACGGGAAATTCTCTGGAGTACAAATTACTCAGTCAAGCGGTCTCCCCGGTTCCGATGCATCATCGGTTGTAATAAGGGGTGTAGGTACTTTTGGTTCTACTGATCCCCTGGTAGTAATTGACAACATTCAGTATGTCGGACTGGGAGCATTCAATAACCTTGCCCCTTCAGACATTGAATCTATTTCTGTATTGAAAGATGCTTCCGCCAGCGCTATCTATGGAGCGAGGGGAGCAAATGGTGTTATTTTAGTTACCACCAAATCGGGAAAAAGTGGTAAAATGCAGGTAACTTATAATGGGTACAGCGGAATACAACAAGTCACCGTAGTTCCTCAATACCTCGATGCCGTAAATTATGCCAGGTTGCGAAATGAATATGATATAAATACCAACGGCCCCACTGCTCCAATAAGATATTCAGATGCCGACATTCAAGCCATCATTGATGGCTCAAACCCTGATCAGTTTGCTAATACAAAATGGTCTGATGTAATTCTGAGGCAGGCTCCGGTTCAGAATCACTATTTGTCCTTTTCGGGGGGAAATGAAAAAACCACCTATAGATTATCGGTGGGATATTTAAATCAACAAGCCGTAGTTAAAGGCAAATTCAAATCTGAAAGATATAATTTAAGTTTTAATCTTAATTCTAAGGTGAATGATTGGCTTACAGTTTCAAATGTAACCAATGCTTACTGGGATAAATTTAAGGGACCAGCCGGCGGGCCAAACGCAATAACCGGAGAGACGGGGATTATCAACCAATTCCAAAGGTCGGCACCCACAATACCTGCTTATTATTCCAATGGGAAATATGGCATTGTTGATGGGGCCTATCAAAATGTGAATTTTAGCTTTGGTGCAACAAATGCGCTTATGACTGGTCAACTCGGAGATTATCAAAATGATGATATTAACATAGCAGACCGTTTGGGTGTTAAAGTTGATTTTACGAAATCATTATCTTTTGAAACCAGTGGTAGTATCAATTTAGGGTTTCTTAATACTTCAAATTTTATTCCAACCTATTCAACATATGATTGGGCAGGAAACCTGGTTGGACAGAATTTGGTTAATACATTAACTAATACTGCGAACATAAATTACAATTTATTAAATGAAAATATTCTCAGATATTCAAGGGTTTTTCATAATGTTCATGACTTTTCTATTTTATTGGGTCAATCAGCAAGTTATACCAAAAACGACGGGTTTACCGGCCAATTATCAGGGTTCCCATCTAACGCGGTACAGGAGTTTGATGGAGGAGGCGTTTTGAATCCGAAAGTTTCTGGAGGGGCTTTTGAAGTGGCTTTGCAATCATTTTTCGGAAGGCTGAACTATATCTACGATAACAAATACTTGTTCGAATTTAACATCAGGCGAGATGGTTCGTCAAGATTTGGTCCGACTCACCGCTATGGAACTTTCCCATCTGCATCAGCGGGATGGAGAATCAGCCAGGAAAAATTTCTTCAAAATGTGAACTGGTTATCTGAATTGAAGTTGAGAGGCAGTTGGGGTATTACCGGTAATGATAATATAGGGAACTACATTTATGAGCAAACATACAATTCTAATCTGGGTTATAATTTAGGTAACGGTGTTGATGTAGGAGCTGTAGCCCTTACCAGTTTGGCTAATGCCAATATTACCTGGGAAACAATAAAGCAGTTCGATATTGGGCTTGATGCAGGTCTTTTCGCAAATCATATTTCCCTGACTGCTGATTATTTTAAGCGCAACAGTTCTAATATCCTTTATACGAATTTCCCTATTCCCAGCTCTATCGGGGTAACGAACCTGGCAGCACAAAATGCGGCGAGCATGGTGAACAGCGGAGTGGAGCTTTCGGTAAACTACCGTGGACATATCAGGAAAATCAATTTTAGTATTGGGGGAAGCGTAAGCAAATTCGCAGACAATAAAGTAACCGGTCTTGGAGATAAAGGGGCACCAACGATTAACGGATCAAACATAATAGAAATTGGAGCACCTTTTAGAGCATTTTACGGATATAAAGTTATTGGAATTTTCCAAACCCAGGATGAAGTGAATAATGCTCCTAAGCAATTTGGAAGTAACAAAACTGCCCCCGGTGATTTCCAATATGCGGATATATCGGGACCAAACGGAGTTCCGGATGGCGTTGTAGATGCCTATGACAGAACAGTGATTGGTAACCCATATCCAAAATGGACCTACAATATGGTGGCCAGTGCAAGCTATCAAGGTTTTGATTTAAATGTTGTTTTTCAAGGGGTTCAGAGAATTGATAGGATTTTGAATATGAACGGAGAACAACCTTTTGCAGGGGATAGGAACAACTCTCTTTCTTATTGGATTAACAGGTGGACTCCTAAAAATCCTTCAACCACTTTACCCAGGATTGGTGGTCAGAATAACACTATAGTCTCTGACTTTTATATTCAGGATTGCTCTTATTTGCGTCTAAAAAATCTTGAGGTAGGTTATACATTGCCAACGCTTCTTACACAAAAAATCGGATTGCAAACTGTAAGGTTTTATTTCGGTGGTCAAAATATTCTGACATTCACCAAGCTCAAAAATTTTGATCCTGAAAGACAAAACGGTGGAAGTACTGATCAGTTGACTCCTCTTTATAAAATTTACACTTTTGGTTTAAACCTTAAATTTTGATTCTCATGAAAAAATTAATAATAATTTGTTTATTTACTGTAAGCTTATCAAGCTGTTCTAAAACCTTCCTGGATAGAAGTTCATTAACTCAGATCGGGCAGGATAATTTTTGGAAAACTGAACAGGATGCCCTGCTGGGAATCAATGGTATTTATAATGTTCTTCAGGACCGGGTTTTATATAGCGGAAACTTAAATGGTGATGCTGGTATACCTATGTACGATAATTTTGGCGACAACGCCTATAATGCTTGGAAGTATGAAGGACCTGGCAATTTTATGATTGCCAATGTTAACCCAAGCACCAGTTTTTTTACTGATATGTGGACTTCATGCTATAAAGGTATCGCCCGGGCAAACACTGCTTTGGCAAATATTCCCAATATCCCCGCTGCCAATATTTCTGATGTTGAAAAACAACAATTAATCAGTCAGGCATTGTTCTTAAGGTCTTTATTTTATTTTAACCTGGCTGTTTATTATGGGGATGTGCCGTTAATACTGCAAGTACAAACGCTTGATCAGGCATACGTTCCAAAAAACACTTACAAGGAAGTGTCCGATCAAATAATTAAAGATTTGAAAGCTGCTGCCGATGGCCTTCCTGTTTCTTATCCGAGCGGAGAATACGGGTATGCTACCAAAGGCGCCGCTTTAGGACTTTTAGCTCGTTTTTATTTATATAATCATGACTACCAGGATGCTTTAGACGCTACAACAACTATCATGGGATTGGGTTACAGCCTTAATCCAAGTTATGCACAGTTGTTTACATTGCAGGGCGAGCAATCTCCTGAAATTATCTTTTCGGTAAGATTTGTTCAGGATGCCACGAATAACGGAGAGACTTTCTCATCCACTTATTCCGCAGTTCCAAAAGTAGATCAACAGCCAATGCCAAACCTGGTTAAGGACTATTATTGTACCGACGGTTTACCTATTACACAATCTCCATTGTATAATGCTGCCAATGAAAAGGCCAACAGAGACCCAAGGTTAACATCTTCAGTATATTTTAAGAATGATACATTCATGATTGATATTAATAAGAAGTTTATCGGTAACACAGCTACAAAATATGGGTTGAAAAAATACATCCGAAACAGCGCTTCATCTACCGGAATAGCAACATATGCTCCGGGTGGTCAGGATTTTATCGTGTTAAGATACGCCGATGTATTACTTATGAGAGCTGAAGCTATGGTAGAATTGAATCAGCTTGGCGATGTACCTGGTTTGGTAGACCAGGTAAGAAGCAGAGTGGGTATGCCAAGTGTGGAAAGTGTGGAAGGAACATCATTAAGTCAGGATCAGTTAAGAACGATAGTAAGACATGAGAGACGCGTGGAGTTGGCTTTTGAAGGGCTTAGATTTTTTGACTTGAAACGTTGGGGTGAGGTTCAACAAGCCTTCCAACGGGCAACGGATGATAATATTCCCGGTTATAATCCATCCTATCAAGGGCCAAAATCGGAAATTTTCCCAATTCCGCAATCTGAATTAGATGCGAATACTAATCTGGTTCAAAATCCGGTTTGGAAATAGGAAAAATGATATAAGTGCATGATGGCGAGCAAAGAAGTAGTTAAAGTTTAATAATATCCGGTATTCTATTGTTGTAATATTTTGCTTCATTCTCATCATCTGCACTTGTTATCATCATAACTTAAGATCTCTGTAAGGTCAGGTCAGTATTAAAATTTAAGTATATGCGCTTAAAAAATTTCTTGGTATGCATTTCCATGGTAGCAGTTTTATTTGGTTTCGAACCATCCAAACCGAAAATTCTGATTATTGGTGATTCTATTTCTATTGGTTATACACCTTTTGTGAAAAGTAAATTAGAAAATAAGGCTCTGGTTTTCCATTGTAAAGGAAATGCGCAATATAGTTCCTACGGATTAACCAAACTAAACGATTGGTTAGGAAATGAACATTGGGATATTATTCAATTTAACTGGGGACTTTGGGATATTTGTTACAGAGATCCCAATAAGCCTGTTGATTATACAAACAGAGATAAAATTAATGGCAAAATTAACACTACTAAGGAGGACTACAAAGCAAATTTAGAAGCAATTATAAGTCGCTTAAAACAAACTAAAGCAAAACTGATTTTTGTAACGACTACCTGTGTTCCGGATAATGAACCCGGACGATACGATAAAGATGTTCAGGACTACAATGCCATTGCTATACAGGTAATGAAAGAAAATAACATTCCTGTAAATGATTTATATTCTATCTCTAAACAAATACACAAAGATGATGGCCTGGGCGACAATAACGTTCACTATAAAGCAGTAGGTTACCAGAAACTTGCAGTTAAGGTTTGCGAAGGATTGGATAAACTAATTAATGATTAATGATAGATGAAAAAGCTGATCTTCTTAGCAATATCTCTTCTAATACTTCTGGAATGTAGCTTTGCTGAGTCCTATTCCTATTCAGCCAATGACGTGTCTAATCTAAAGTCAGATACTTTATCTAAAACCTATTTTGTTCACCCTCAATTAGGAAATGATCATAACCCTGGTACATCAAAAGAGCATCCCTTTAAGACGCTGCAGCAAATTGAAAAGATACATCTCATGCCGGGGGATAAAATAATGCTGGCTAACGGCCAGGTTTACCCCGGTAGTTTAAAACTGGTCAACCAGGAAGGGAACAACGATCATTACATCGAAGTTCAATCAACAAGCTGGGATGGAGTAGAAGATGCTCCTGCTGTTATAGATTTTAAAAACCTGCAAACCGGGATTTTATTGAAGGATTGCAGTTTTATCAAAATCAGCAATATTCATTTAACGGGAGATGGATATACGCAAGGTCAACAGGATTTTTATCAAAGATGTGCAGTGCTCCTTCTTTCAGATAAGAAAAAACGAATGCAGTCTTTCCTTCTTGAGCATTTAACAATTAATGATGTTTACTTCGAAAACAAAGGATTTAAAAGGGGCAAGGAAGAAGTGAAAAGTGCCAATGGAACACAAAAATATGGATGGGGAATAAAACTCATCAATAATCATCCTGAAAACGTAATGGAAAACATTACCATTCAGAATTGCAGCATAACAGATGTGAGTCATACAGGTATTAAACTTACTGGCAGCGGGAAAAATATTAAACGGGTGAACATACTGAATAATAAAGTATTAAAAACAGGGGGGCCGGGAATACAAATGTCTGGGGTACAATTCGTTTATGTTGCGAATAATAATATACAGTATTCCGGTAGTAACGATGATAGCAGGAAATGGGGAAGAGGAAGCGGCTTATGGACCTGGGGCTCATCTGACGTGTTGATAGAAAAAAACAAATTTTTACATGCCAATGGCCCTGGCGATTCTGACGGAGCTCATATTGATTTTGGATGCGATAATATTGTCATTCAGTATAATTTAAGTGGCTATAATGCCGGCGGATTTTGTGAAATATTAGGTAACAATTACAACTGTACCTACAGGTATAATATCAGTATAAATGATGGATATCGAAATAAAGGAGTAGATGGAGCTTTTCAGGATGGTAAAACACTTTGGCTAAGCGGTTTCCAGGGAAGTAAAAATGAGAGGAAGGGGCCGGTGAATACTTACATCTATAATAACACCATTTATGCTGACGAAACCATTCACTCAAAAATGGCTTTTGATAACACCAGTAATGGCGTGCTGATTGCTAATAATATCTTTTACTTAGCTAATCCATCTCAATTGGTTTTAGGAGATCAATATAAACCCGATACAAAATCAAATAAAGAAATGGGGAATGTTTTTTTTGAGAATAATCTATTTCTGAAACCCGATTCCTGGCCCCGGGGAATGAAAATAAAAGATAGCAAACCAATTTATGGAGATCCGGATTTTAAAAATCCAGGCGGTTTAAATCCTGGTGATTACACGCCTCTAAAAATAAATTTGGTTAAAAATAAAGGCATAAAGATTCCTTACCTAAAGGGAGATTACTTTGGTTTACTGCATGGGCTAAACATGAAAGAAGATATTTTGGGTCATCCTGTTCCAACTCAACCGGGTTTGGGAGCTATTGAACCTTTGACTGACTCACTTAATTCAACTATAACCGGCTTATGAAGAAAATTCGAATTTTATTATCAAGGATAGCTATATTATTGATTTTGCTGAGTTGTAATAATTCTAAAAACACAGATATGGCAGATATTAAAAGCCCATCTTTCAATCGGGGCATGCCCATGATAACACCAGCTTCAAATTGGTGGGAGGGTTTGCCTTCAGGCAATGAAATTATTGGACAATGGGTTATGCCTCAATTGAAACCAAATGTATATTGTTCAATCATTACAAACTTTGGTACGGTGGCCATATTTCCAAATCGCTATAATATTACCGGTTCAAAAATTCGAATTAGATTTTTAAGTAGAAGTTTATAAATTATTTACAGATGAAACGAATTGTATTAACAATTATCTCTTTTTTTCTTTTGTTCAATCTCTTTTCGCAAGGTAAACCAGACAAGATGGAATGGTGGCGCGAAGCGAAGTTTGGAATGTTCATCCACTGGGGCGTCTATTCAGTGCCTGCCGGATATTACCACGGCCAGCCGGTCAAAGGCATCGGCGAATGGATCATGAACCGAGGCAAGATTCCCATGGCCGAATACCAGCAGTTCGCCAAGAAATTTGACCCGACAGATTTCAATGCCGACCAATGGGTAAAGATCGCCAGGGATGCGGGGATGAAATACATTGTAATTACCGCCAAGCATCATGACGGATTTGCCATGTGGCCTACCAAGGTCAGCAAATGGAACATTTACGATGCGACCCCGTGGCACCATGACCCTTTGCAGGAACTCGCATTGGCTTGCCGGAAATACGGCATCAAGCTGGGTTTCTATTATTCGCAGGCCCAGGACTGGAACAACGGCGGCGCGGCCGCCGGTGGTAAATGGGATTCGACGCAACAGCACGATATGGATGATTACATTGACAAAATTGCTGTGCCGCAGGTGAAGGAACTGCTGACGAATTACGGTTCGGATGTCCCTGCCGTGCTCTGGTGGGACACTCCACTGGACATGAATCCCGAACGTGCTAAAAAACTTTACGATGCCGTCGAGGCCCTCAAACCCGGCATCATTATGAACAACCGCCTCGGCGGCGGATTCGAAGGCGACTACAAGACGCCGGAACAAAAAATCCCCCCGCAAGGTTTCCCTGGTCAAGATTGGGAAACCTGCATGACGATCAACAACACCTGGGGTTACAAGCGCGATGACGAGAACTGGAAATCCACTGAAATCCTGATTCGCAATCTCTGCGACATCGCGAGCAAGGGCGGCAATTATTTGCTGAACATTGGTCCGACCTCGAAGGGTATCATTCCCTCGCCGGAGGTGGAACGGCTGGCGGCCATTGGCCGATGGATGAAAGAAAATGGCGAAGCGATTTATGGCGCCGGCCCTACAGCGTTTGGCGTCGAGTTTGGCAAGGACGTTAAGGGCAGGAGCGGGTATGGCAAGGAAATTATGGTTTCATCAGGCAATGATTGGCGTTGCACGACCAAGCCGGGCAAACTTTACATCATAATTTTCAACTGGCCGGAGGATGGGAAATTTGAATTACCCGGCCTTGAAAGCAAAGTCACCAAGGCCTACCTGCTGGCCGACCACCAGGAACTAAAGTTCACTCAGACCGATGCTGCCGTGACGCTCGATCTGCCGTCTGTAGCACCTGACAAAATTGCTTCCGTTGTCTGTGTCCAGATTGCGGATAATGCGGCGAAGGTGACACCATCGGCGAAAGAACAATCCCATTAACTAAACATTGATTAGAATGAACCATATAGGAGGAAAAATAGCATGAAGAAACAATCGATCTACTTGACTTTGTTGCTGGCATTCACGGCGGCATTAGCCACGGGGGCCAGGTACAGCGTCCCAATGTAGTGATCATCATGCCGAATGATTTGAGCTACAGTGATTTCAGTTATTACAATCACTAAAATGATGCACCTCGCACTCCGAACATTGACCAACTTGGAGGAGAGCGTGCGGTTAACCGACTTCCACGTTGCGCCGACATGTTCACCTGGCTGGTCCCAAATCATGTCGGGGCGCTATTGAACCTTTGACTTACAAATAAAATTTAAAATATGAAACGGATACATCTTTTAGCTTTTCCAATATTTTTTTTGATTTGTTCCTGTAACCAAAATCGGCGGAAATCGGTGGTGGCAAAAAAACCGAATATTTTGATTATTTACGTGGACGATCTTGGGTATGGAGATGTCAGTTGCTATGGAGCTACTGCAGTGCAAACCCCTAATGTGGATGCATTAGCCAAAGACGGTTTGAAGTTTACTGATGCCCACTGCTCAGCTTCTACCTGCACGCCTTCAAGATATGCGCTGCTAACAGGAAGTTATGCTTTCAGAAATAACGCAGCTATTCTTCCGGGAGATGCTCCACTCATTATTGACCCTAATAAGGGAACTGTGGCTTCAATGCTAAAAAAAGCAGGCTATGCCACTGGAGTGATAGGGAAATGGCATTTAGGTTTGGGAGATGGTAAACCAGATTGGAATGCTGAAATAAAACCTGGTCCGCTGGAAATAGGCTTTGATTATAGTTTTTTAATTCCTGCAACACCAGACAGGGTGCCTACTGTTTATGTAGAAAATCATAAAGTGGTTAACCTGGATAAAAACGATCCAATTACCATAAATTATAATCAAAGAGTTGGAAATGACCCTATTGGGCTGGAGCACCCGGAAATGCTAAAAATGCAGGCAGATAGCCAGCATAGCGGAACCATTATAAATGGAATCAGCCGGATAGGATTTATGAAAGGAGGACATCAGGCTTATTGGAAGGATGAAGATTTTGCCACAGTATTAAATGATAAAGTTACTGAATTTATTACGCAACATAAAGACGGCCCCTTCTTTCTTTATTACAGCTTACCGAGCATTCACGTACCCAGGGCTCCAAATGCAAAATTTGTAGGTGCTACCAAAATGGGCCCAAGGGGAGATGATATTGTGCAAATGGACTGGATGACTGGGGAAGTAATGAAGACGCTGAAGAAATTAGGTTTGGAAGATAATACATTAGTCATTTTCAGTAGCGACAATGGCCCGGTATTAGACGATGGTTATGCTGATAAAGCAGTACAGCTTTTAGGCGATCATCATCCCGCCGGGATTTATAAAGGAGGTAAGTATAGCGCTTACGAAGGAGGAACCAGGGTACCAACAATTACGTATTGGCTCGGAAAAATTCAACACGGAGAGAGCAATGCTTTAATCAGCCAGGTAGATATTTATGCTTCCCTTGCACAATTGGTGGGTGAGCAGGTAGATCATAGTAAAGCTGCTCCGGACAGCAAGGATCTCCTTTCGGTTTTATTAGGGAAATCAAAAGAAGGAAGAAAGCAGATGATAGAAGAAGCGTTTACCTTATCATTAAGATCAGGAGATTGGAAATATATAGCTCCTGTAACAGCCAAAACACCCGACTGGTTGAAGAATAAAGATGTTCCTACAGGCTTACAAGTTACACCACAGTTATACAATTTGGAGAAAGATCCCGGAGAGGTTCGTAATGTGGCAGATCAAAATCCTGGCGAGGTAAAAGAATTATCAGAAGAATTAAATGAATTGATAAAAAAATAATTTTAAATGACGGAGCAGTCAATATTAAATTATTATTCAAAACATTTTAAAACAGGAAAAATGAAAATGCGCTATCTCAAAATTTTTTTAATGGTGTTAATCGTTCCATTTATTGCCTGCAAAAAAGAGGTAAAACAAACCAATAATAATCAGAATAATAATAATAATAACCAGACGGGAAATTATTTGGAAAATCTTCTCGCTATTTCTAAAACAGAGAAAGTTGGTTCGCCGTGGGTTCAGCTTAACCCTGATACCGTTTATACTTCATATAATTTACAGGAGCCGCTTGTAAAGCCTTTGCCTGCCAGTTATGAAGATAAGATTGTTTCATTCCGCCTCCCAAAAGGGTATATGGCTGTATTTGCAGCGAACTTTGACGGGACAGGAGAGTCTGTTTGTTATGTAGCTCTCGACAGCGCAATCAATGCCAACTTACCTCAAAGGTTGCGCAATAATATTTCTTATATCCGTTATATCGCAATTAAGAATCCTGACAAGAAAGGGACGGCTTCTACAAATGACACCACTGTTCAGGCTTTAGGTGCACAATGGTTTTATGGCTGGAGTTTAAACAGAGCCTCTTTCACGGGTCAGCAATTTGTTCCAATGACCTGGGGAAAAGGCGCTTGTACAGATGATAATGTGAGATACCTTATTGAGAGACAAGATATAGATCATTTATTGTCTTTTAATGAACCTGATAATACAGGTCAATCCAATATTCCAAATATTGACACTGCTATACAACGTTATAAGATTATGGAAAAAACGGGCTTGAGACTGGGCGCACCTGCCACTACACAAAACCAGGTTTTTGGTAATGGGAAATGGTTAACCAATTTTATGGCTAATGCCCAGTTACAAAAAGTAAGGATAGATTTTATTCCAATTCACTGGTATGATTGGGGAAATCAAACCAACAATGGACCTACTGATTCAATAACCGCTAAAAATATTTTCAACAGGTTTGTTACTTATGTTCAAAATGTTCATCACGCATATCCGGACCAACCTATTTGGGTTACAGAATATAATGCTAACATTAATCGAACATCAAAGGTGGTTCATGAGTATTTTATGAAATTGTCCACAGAATGGATGAATTCTACACCATATATAGAAAGGTATTCTTACTTCTTTCCAGATACTGTTCCGGAGGTCAATCCCGATTTCAGTCTTACTGATGTGGGGGCGTATTGGAAAAGTTTGGTATCTACAAAATCCTTTTCAGGTAATATAGTTTCTAATGACACCACTTTAAATTGAAATTAAATTATTACTTCATCAAGGTAAAGTTCTTTGTCTATA
The DNA here is from genome assembly GCA_028876495.1 of Bacteroidota bacterium. Taxonomy (GTDB): domain Bacteria; phylum Bacteroidota; class Bacteroidia; order Chitinophagales; family Chitinophagaceae; genus Ginsengibacter. The sequence continues at coordinate 828 of JAGWRO010000063.1, read as the reverse complement.
TAGCAAAACTGAAATAGTTTTAGCAATTAAGGGATTAGCACTTAAAATGGGACTTTATTTAAAACCTGTCGGTTATAAAATTGTCTGAATATTAATTGTATATTTTTATTGCATTAAGCTCTTTTCCCTTCAGCATGTAAACTTTTATCTATAAACATCATTTGCAAATATTTGGTTTAAAAGAGGTAGTGAACCAACAAATAATTGAAATTTAATTCTAATGTTATGTTCTGTAAGCATCAGGCTGGGATCACATATCAAATTAGAGGGGTTCTCTGTTCATACTATGTTATTTGCTCGTATTCAGTTTTTTAATTTCTTAAATTGTACTGAATTTAAGAACTAATATATTAAATGGACTCAAAAACCTAATATTTATAACCCGTTCTTAAAATCATATAACTAAAACTTTAAATCGGCTCTTATAAGAAAGCCTTTAGGTACATTAGATTTTATATTAAATTATTTTATTAAAAGAATTATAAAACCAAGCATTTAAATACACTAATTCAAAATAAATATGATTGGTTGAATAAGATCCAGGAGAAGGCTATAATCTGGTAGAAAAATATGATAGAAAGATAAAAGAATATCGATCCAAAATAATTTGAGTTACCGACCTCATAAATAAATTTATTTCTGTTTTACTCAAGAGTCAATTATTTATGATATAACGTATTAATCAGGTTTAAAAACTTATAGTAAGAATGAAGGAAAAAGTAGCCAAAAAGTATTCAGAATTATTCGAAGGTAATCCAATGATCGTGCGCTCACCTGGCCGCATCAATATCATAGGGGAACATACTGATTATAATGATGGTTTTGTAC